>JAGLGN010000023.1 GCA_023144005.1 bacterium | reverse complement strand
TTTGATTCTAACGGGGCGAAGAGTTTAGTGTTCTGCAATTTTCAACTTTCCGCTTGGTATCTTCTATCCGGGGCAGTCGTGCTGACAAATCGTCGACGGCGTGTCCCTCTTTCCTTGTGTTACGGATTTGGATATTGGCTTCGCCTTCACCTCGGACCTCGCACTTGTCCCAGGGACACTGGGTCCACTTGTCCCTGGGTCCACTGCGAAGCATGCTTCGCGCTTCGCGTTAGTGCCAAGTAACTATATAACTACAGGTGTTGTCCCCATTATTTCTACAGCTTTTTACACTGTCATGCTCGATATTCACAACCCGGCAATCTTCCGGCTTGAATCTTCTGGCCATGGATTCAATAATTCCACGATCGAAATCACAAGGATAAGGATTATCACATAATATCTCTACTTTCTTATCACTGATCTGTGTAAAGGTATAATGCCCGATACCCTCTTCCAATTTCCCGGTCAGCGGATCAAATAAGGGTTTACCGTATAAGCGGTGATTCATATGATACGCAACATCAATTGCCGCTAAAGCCTTCTCAATACTGTCAATATGAGGAGGGAACTCAGCATTTTCGGGAATTGATTTTCCGATTTCAAAGAGTGTATAATTTCCTATCTCTTTAGAGATCTGCTTAAAAGCATCCAGCCAATCCTGCTGGGGATACCACTGTCCCGGTTTCGGGTCATGAATATTATTATTGGCTAAGATCTTCAGCCCCATCTTCTTCATCGAACCCATACCGTTTGCAATGGACAAAACTGTTTGTCCGTTAACTTCCACTTTTGGATCAATTGATTCAAACTGTCCCATGATTACACTCCTGTATACATCTATTCGTTACATAATTTACTAATCGTCGGTCTTGAGAGATCGGCTAAAAAGAAAATCGGTTATCATCTTATTAGTAGTATATCATATTTGGGCACACGTGCAAGTAGTTAAAACGCTAATTTCTTAAAAAGTGTGTGAAATATTACATAATTTAATAGAAATTTCTGTGCGATCCCAAAGGATCGCAGGCACGAGGCCGATAGAGAAATTGATAATGGGCAATTGACCGTTGACAATTAGAAGAGAAGAAGGGAATGAGATTCAAAGATGTGTGGTGAGCAAGGTGGGAGAATCAGATGTGAAAGTATTCACAAGAATATCCGAACGATTGTGGCGGAGGGCTGAATACAATGGACAATTGACAATGAACAATTAAGAAATATACACAGGAAATTCTTATCCTAAACGATTTTCCGGTTACGGATGTGTTTCTTTTTCCTTCTCCAACTAACCTCCAACCTCTATCCTCTAACCTCTGCGAAGCTTGCTTCGCGCTTCGCCTGTCCGTAGACAGCCTGCGGTCTTCGAATCCCCACGCAACATGTTTGCGATCCCAAAGGATCGCAGGTGTGAAGTGTGAAGTGTGATGTGTAAAGTGGGAGAATCAGATGATAAAATATTCACAGGAATATCCAGACGACTGTGGCGGAGGGAGAGGATTCGGTCACAAATAAACTTCGCGTAACTCTGTTTTTCGCGACCCGCCCCTCGCCTGTCCATAGACAGCCTGCGGTCTTCGAATCCCTACGCAACATAAAGCAGTTTATGTTGCTCTCCCTCCAATAAACTCATGAATAATACGCCTGCAATAAAGTTTATAGTATATTTGTGTGAATATCGTATCCTTACTGGCGGAGGGAGAGGGATTCGAACCCCCGGTGGGTGTGACCCCACAACGGTTTTCAAGACCGCCGCTTTCAACCGCTCAGCCATCCCTCCGCGGAGATAAGTATATTTATACTTTTTTTTCTGCTAAAAATCAAGCTGCAGGGCACACTATGTTTGACAATGCCCGCAATTTGTATTAGAATAAGAGATGGATATAAAGGCAAGCATAAAAAGAGTCCTGGCGGATGAAATTGAAGGCATTCAGCAATGTCATTCACATATTGATGAGAATGTTGAAAACGCTGTGACTGCCATATTTTCGCTGAAGGGAAAACTGGTGATAAGCGGAATGGGAAAATCCGGCTTGATCGCGCAGAAAATAGCCGCGACATTCTCTTCAACCGGAACGCCTGCGTTTTTCATTCATCCCACAGAAGCGGGGCACGGCGATCTGGGTATGATCCAGGATGATGACCTCTTCTTTCTGCTGTCATTCAACGGGCAGCAGCGGGAATTTGATTATTTCTATAATATCTCCGCTGAAAAGAAGATACCTATAATCGCCATCACAGGTAAGAAAGACTCCGCATTATTTAAGAACGCCTCGATACCAATCCTATTAAATATCTCCAAAGAAAGCGAGATACTTCCCTATGCACCTTCTGTTTCATCAACTGCAACCCTGGCAATGGGAGATGCGCTCGCGCTAACTGTCGCCAAGATGAGGAATTTCGAACAGAAGGACTTCGCGAAACTGCATCCCGGGGGCGCTCTCGGACAATTACTTGGTGTAACCATCTCCGCCGTGATGCATAAGGGAACAGATATACCCATTGTAGAAGCGGCTGCTGAGATGACGAATATTCTCTATACTATTTCTTCTTTTAGGATGGGCGCGGCTCTGGTCTGCTCAAAAGAAGGCGATTTACTCGGCATCATTACTGATGGAGATATCAGGCGAATGTTCGAAGAACATTCAAAGGAAGCGTTTGACCTGAAAGCGGAAGAGATCATGAACCCGGCCCCTACTTCTGTGGCACCGGAACTCTTCGGAAAAGACGCTTTAGAGATAATGGAGGACAGGAAGATCACAGTTCTGCCCGTTGTTGATAAAGGCAAGATCTGCGGCATCATACACATGCATAATATTCTTGGAGGAAATAACTGACATGAAAAAAATATTTTTCTTTGTTTCGATAGTACTTTTGGTGATCGTTCTTGTGGTTGCGGGCATTCTACTGACACGCAACCTTAATAATAGAAATGACATTCCTAAAGAACCTTTCGTTTCTTTTAACGGAAAGATACTCAGCACATACGGTGAATCCGAAACAGTATTTCCGGAGATCGTCAAACTCTCTATTCTGGCACATGCCGAAAGCATCATCATCAGAAAGGCGCGCGGCGAAGATACCCCTATGCTGAAGATCACATATTGGCACGATTCGGAAGAAGAGCTTAAATTCAATCCCGAGAAAGGCCTGTTCGATATCGGGGAAACCTCGGTAGCATTCATTGATACCTTTGAAGCCATTCTTCCAGCAGGGGTTGAAGTAAATATCAGACAGAAATCTTCGAACATCACGCTAAGCGGACTTGTGGGAGGGACCATATTTATTAATTCAGATTTTTTGACCCTTTCGGCAAATGAGCTCCAGAAGGTTAACTCTCTTTCCATAATCACGAAGAACGGCTCTATCTCATTAAGAAATTCATCTGTGGATAAACTGAATATTAATGCGTTCTGCGGTGAATTGTCAGGAAATTCCCTTGATAGCGGTCATGCCGAATTTACATTGAAGAATATGAATTCACTCTTTTCAAATTGCAATTTCGGAGAGCTTAAGGCGGATGTGGATTCCGGCTATCTTCAGATACAGGATTCCAAAGTTAAATATTTGAATAACATTTCCAAAAGAAATATCCTTTGGCTTCTTGCAAATGACATTTCCAAGGTGGATTTTTCCTTCGATAACGCGAATGTCAATCTGAAAGACAATCTGATGAACAAGATCTCCGCATCGGGAAGCAATTCAATTGTCAGGACCGATTATCCTTTACCGGAGAAGTTCTCCTCCAAAAAAGACAATACGATCATTTATTCACCGAAAACGGAAGATAAAAAAGAGCTCTGATCGTTCACCTGAGGTGAACGATGTACGAGATATTAAGAAGTCTGAAGTGTAAAGTGGGAAATACAAGAAACAAATACGAGATGGATCCTTCGCGATAATCTCAGGATGACTCAGAAATATTAATAACATTCAAAGACGTGTGGATAGTGGTTGCGTTTAGATCTATACTCATTCTCCCTCCACCCACCCAAGTGATCTGAGTCATAAATAAGATGACAATGGAATGTTTAGATTTGAGGCAATTCCAACGAATAATGAGTGCAGCGTACCCTTGGTGGTCCGTAAACGAAGAGAGAGGAAGAAATTGACCAAAGATGACATTCCCTTCGGGCTGAAACTCTTTTTCTGTCTTCAGCGTTCCTCGTCCATTACATACCGCTGCGGGTATGCATCGCTCCTCGTGCCTTGAATACGGAGCTAAACAGCTTCAGCCATTGTTATCGTATTTATGAATCAGAACACCATTCTCCAGGGACGGAGGTGGTGAATTTTTCAACCCACTTATTCATCTGAATTGAATGTATTTAGTTAAAATATTCAACCTGCCGTCCCGTAGGCTGATAGCTCCAGCGTTCTATATTTGTTACGGATAATTTAAGGTTAAATACGAAATAGTGTTTTCTAGGTTACGGATGTGTTTCCTTTTTCCTTCCCGCATCCGCTCAACGGGAGCCCGGCAGCGCCGGGCGACCAACCCAAAAGAGTTTTGAACCGTCTAAGCGACATTGACATTTTTAACGGCAGGAATGAATGGTTGCGAAGCCAAAAATATCCAATTGTCTGAGTGAGCGAAAGCTAACGAGTTTTGGGATTTTAATGAGTGATAGCCGTGCTGAGTATCGTCTCAAAAAATGGCATGAGAGCAAAGATGGATCAAAACTCCATCAAATATTCTTTATTCAATTGTCAATTTTACATTGACAATTATAGGATAGAATACAAAGAGATTTTTCACAACAAAGAAGTGGGAGATGGAACAATAGAAATTTGATTTAAAACCGAAGTTCTACTTTGAAAATAACATAGAAAAAGAGACGGGAGATCAGATTTGCCATTATTCCCGCGATGATATCATCCGCCATTATCCCCCATCCTCCCTTCAATGCCTGGATCTGCCGTATCGGGGTCGGCTTCAGTATATCTAATAATCGAAACATGATAAAAGCGATCAAGATCAGGATAATTCGTTGGAAAACAGGTAATGCCGACAGATCAATTAGAGAAAGGGAAAGTATCATTCCGGCGGCCTCATCAATAGTGATCCAACCCGGGTCATGTTCCTTGGATCTTTTTTCAGTGATCCCCGAAACAATTATTCCTATCAGCGACAGGCCGAGTCCGATGATAAGCAGAAGCCAATAACCGGTAAAACTCGCTGTTAGAAATATCAGGAGCGCGGTAATAAAAGAAGTAAATGTCCCGGGAGCCTTAGGGAATTTACCCGTATAGAAAAATGATGATATTACTTCATCCCAACGCATCAGGGCTGATAGTAAAATTCGATGGTTTGCGTAACCGTATTTGGATTGTCATCCAGAACATCGATCGTTAAACTCACGGTTATACCTTCCGCGCATCCCGCGGGCAGCCAAATAAAGTCAGCAACACCCGAGTTAATAACGGTCGTGCCCAATTCAGTAATAGTTCCCGTATCAGCAACTACTGCTACATTCAGCGTAGTTTCAGGGAAGGTATCCTTGTCTGAAACGGTCACATTTATGGTATTATTGCCGGTGGTTGTAGCCAGATAGTTAATGTCAACGATCTCCGGCAGCGTATTGGTAACCGTGATCTTGCAAATGGCGGCAGCGGTATCAGCGCCGTCATAGGCATATCCGTGAACATAATATTCTCCTGACGCATATGGGGCGGTCCATTCCGCGGATACTCCATTTTCAGACAGCGTTGTCGAATCATTATTATTGATCCACGTAATTGTGAAGGTATCGTTTTCCGCATTTTCCACCACCAAGGTAAATGTGATCGTATTCGCTCTGACAATGGTTCCATCTCCAGAGCCTGAGCTCTCGCCGTATGTTATGGACTTTATTATGATCTGTTCTCCTGAGGTATCCGGAAAATTCAGTTCTGCCTGATAATTGCAGGATAAAAATCCTATCATAAGCATCAGCAAGGCAAAGACAAAGGTAATATTTTTAATGTTTCTAATCATTAATTCTCCCTTTCGCCATCTTCTTGAAACATATTACAAGTCCGCCGCTCAATACGAGGAAACCGAATATGCCCATTATGACAGGCGAATACATTTTAAAAAAGCCGTTGATCTGCTGATCGAAGAACAAGTAGAAGATGCTGAAGAGGATGAAGGCCGCACTCATAGTAATGATTACGGTCTCTCTTTTACTTATCCCGCTATCGAGACCTTTCATTATTATAGAGAAAATCAAACCAAAAAGCAACATAGACGGACCGGCTATCATTAATACTCTCGCGGGGTAGCCTTCATAGCCGTCAGTCAGAAGGTTCTTTGTATTCAGAATAATCAATACGATGAGGGAGATCGGAATAACAAACTTGATCGTAATGTCCCACCAGGGCCCTATCTTTATCTCACTCCGCTCATTGATAAACGCTCTCGCCCGTGATGCTTTATGTATCCACCCTATCACGATCGCCTCGATAATGACAACTATCACAAGGCCATAATTGTTGCAGAAGTAATCGACCGCATCAAGCCAAAGTAATCCCGCCTCCGTAGTGTAAATGATACCCAGAAGAAATCCTAAAATAGCTGTTCCGTAGATCACGAAATACTTTGCTTTCTTTAATTTGTCCGATACCCCTGTAACAAAAGCCTCAACAAGAGAAAAAGCGGAATCTATTCCCAAGGTAAGCAGCATAATAAAAAATAGAATAAAGAAGAACGGCGCAAAGGGCAAACGGGTAATGATCTCCGGAAATACGGCAAAGGCGAGGCCGGGGCCGTCCTTCACTACTTCAGGAACCGGAATACCCTTTGACATCGCGAGGAAACCCAATGCGGAGAATACCGCGAATCCGGCGAGATAGGCGGTAAATCCATCCGTTATACCCGTAATAAAAGCATTATTTGTGATATCTGAATCCTTTTTCTTGAAGCTGGCATAGGCGATCATCACGCCGAAACCAATGGAGAATGAATAGAAGACCTGGCCAAAAGCCGCAAGCCATGTTTCAACCTTCAGCAATGCATTGAAATCAGGTGTTAGAAAATACTTCAGGCCCTGTGAAGCACCGGGTAATGCGGCTCCGCGGATAACAAATAAGATAAGAATGAGAAACGGCAGAGGGACGGTTATCATGACTACCTTTCCAACCGACTTCGTCCCCTTGAACACTATCAGGACCATACTTATCCATGTGAGCAGAAGCCCGAATAAAATTACCAGTCGTATTCCCCCGAGCTGTGTTATGCTCGGAGAAAGGTTCAAGAAATCTTTATAAAAGAAAGTTTCCCAACTTGTGATGGAATTCAATGAGAGGGACTTTCCCAGATAACCGAATGCCCAGCCCATAATAACGGCATAGTATGATACTATGACGAAACCGATGAAGATGGCGAACCAGCCGAGTATCTCCCAGTTTTTTCCGATCTTTTTCCACGCTCCCGGTGCGCCTTGCTGAGAACTCTGTCCCAGATAAAATTCAAGGATTAAAAGAGGGATCCCCGCAACAAATATGCAGACAAAGAATGGGATCAGAAAAGCACCGCCTCCGTATTTATACGCGATATAAGGAAAACGCCAGACATTGCCGAGGCCGACAGCAGAGCCGATCGACGCCAAAATAAATGCAGTTCTCGAAGACCAGATATCTCTCTTTCCACTCATATGATAACCCCCTTATCCCGTTTGACCGGGTACATTCTATTATGCCATATTTTCAACTTTTTCATCTCATCGGAGTTCGCCCCGTAAAGCTTGCCATCTATTTTGATCAGATAAGCTAATGCTTTTCTATTGTACGGAAAGATCTTCAATGATATAAGAAGCGGTGAACGAGCCCTTGTTAAGTTCTTCTGAGTAGGCGACGGCAAGGCTCCATAGAAACGATCCTCTCCTATGGAAAAGAAGATATAATGACTTAAAAGCCAGAGTGAAAAGGCACAAAAAGCAAGCACTAAAACTCTATTTACTGTTTTCCAGTGATCTTTTCGCATATCGAATTGCCTCCTCCCTGTTCTTGAAACGCCGTTCCTCGAAACCATGCTTTATATCCTTGAGTATCTTGCCTAAGACCGGGCCCTCATCATACCCCAGGGCGATGAGGTCATCACCCGTGACGGGTATTATGGACATCTCTTCTTCTTTTATCTTCTTGAACATCGCCGCTAGCTTCTTCGCGAATTTCTCCTGTTCCGGATCCGTCCTATCGTGTGCGGCGGCACCATCCGCCAGAAAGAGCACCAATAAGGCCCAGAAATGTTCTTTTGACCTGCGGACATATCTTCTCAGCGCTTTTGCGCCGACATTTTCGGAGAATTTTAAGAATGCCGGATACATATGTTTTTCAACAAGGAATTTGATTGTGCGGATCTCCTTTTTAGATAATTTCAACTTGGGAAGTTCCTTTTTCATAAGATCTCCGCCTATCTTCTCATGTCCGTGAAAACACACTTCACCCGCATCTTCCTTTGCCGCTTGTTTCTTGCCGATATCGTGAAAAAGGGCAGCCATTTTCAGTGAAAAAATATCTTCAAGCGGGTACTTCCCGCAGTAATGGTCTATCCATTTCAAACAGAAAAGGGAATGCGTGATAACATCAAAGGAGTGGAATTGATTCTGTGAGACCTCTTCCAATTGCTCTATGAAGGGAAATATCTTATGCAGAATACCCTTTTCCAGCAATACTGATATTGTTTTCCATGAATCTACTTGAAGGAAGATCGAGCGCACCTCAAGGATCATTCTTTCAACAGCGATATTGTCTAAAAGGCATGGGTCGAATTCCGCCGCGTTTTTCTGAGTGCTTGGAGAAGGGGTGAGGCCGTATTTATCAAGAAAACGGTAGTATCTGATGATCCTCACGGGATCTTTGATGAGTGAATCCTTAGAACTCAGGGAGATCCTTGTGCTTTTTATCTCCTCTATGCCGCCCAGCGGATCAATAATTCTCTTATTTGGTATATCATAATAAATGGAGTTGAATCGAAAGTCCCTTCTTGCAGCATCGGCCTCGATATTACGCTCCATCTCGCTTATGTCGAAATTAACCTCTTTGATCTTGAACTTCAGGACCTTATGCCCTTTTCTATCCGTAATTATTCTGAATTTACGGTAAAACGCCTTTTCAAGAGCAAGGCGGAATTTTGAGATATCTTCGGTGATCAAGTCCAGGTCACCAACCTTTTCCCCAAAGTAAAGTGCCGGATAATACCCGCCAACGAGATAACATGGCGGTAGCTTTTTCTTTCTGACCATTATGATCAACGGATGTGAGGCAATACTGGCTTCTATTTTATTTAACATTTATCATCTGTCCTTAATGATCCTCAATATCCTTTTCATTTCAACATAGCCCGTTGTTGAGAGCAGGTCATCCAAAAAGATCAATATCCGGGCCGTGTTCTCCGCAAGATAATCGTTCTTGCTGTATGTGTTCTTCAGATATGCGAAATTGCCGAGTATTTTAAAAAGCCGTTGAATGGCAGAGAACTGAAGCTGATAATAATACCGGTTGATCCCGGGGAACATCTTTGCTCTTTCATCTCCGTGGTCAAAATAAACATCCCAAAGCAGAGAGGCGCGGTCATAGAAAGCATTGCCCTCTCTAAGGTCCTGATAATCTATTAAGAAGAGTTCGTCTTCATGGATCATGATATTGCGTGAATGAAAGTCCCTGTGGATCAGAGAGGTCGAGCCTCTGTCCAGAACCGCCGCGATATCTTCAAATTCCAGAAGCAGTGCCCTCTCCAAGCCGCTGTCTAGAGTAATATGCAATTCTTTTTGCAGAAATTCCTTCTTGAAGAAATTGAACCCCCAGATATACTTCTCCCTGTTCAACGGAGAGTATCGCGAAGAATATTCCTTATGTGGCAAAAGAGCGAGGCGGTTCAATAAGTCCTCAAGGCCTTTTCTGTACCTGGAAAGAGTTTCACCCGCGGCAAAGCGTTCGAATAATGTCCCGCCGGAAAGATATTTGAAGATGATGACCTTTTCCTCGTCATATGCTTTGATGATGGGAGATACGGGGATCTCATGCTTACTCAGAAATGCATAACTGTGACATTGGGCATTGAAGACCTCATCCTGATCCGAATATACCTGAATAGCAAGATCATATTTCCCGTTTTCACCGCGGTAATACTCTCTGGTGGAAGCATCTCCCGTCAATTTACTCAACGAAAGTTCGCCGAATTCAGGAATAAGAATATCTCGGATATCAGACGAGTTCAGCATCGGAATTGTCTATCACCTCCCAAATCTTTTCTAATATTTTTTCATGATCTGCGCGCAGAAAGCGGTCCTTTTCGTAGAATGACCACACAGAAGAGAACTCCTCTTTGAGAGATCTCGCATTATCAGAAAGCGTGCCTTTATAGAAATGAGCCGCCTGAAAGACGCTCATCGCATACAATGACAATCCTTCAACGGCGATCTCAACACCATCCTTGAATTTTACAGCGGCATTGCCCGCCATGGAAACGAAATCCTCCTGATCACCAGAAACCGGAATTGAGAATATCGATGAGGGAGATGCCAGGGTAGCGCATTTATTGGCCAGTGCCGCCATCGCGTATTGCACCATCATGAATCCGGAATTCAGGCCGGAAGCCTCGACCAGGAAAGCCGGGAACGAGGAAAGATTAGGATTGATAAGACGATTAGCCATCCTCTCTAAGAGTGATGTGAATACCGAAACGGATATCGCGCCGGAATCCAAAGCCAGCCCGATCGCCTGCCCATGGAAATTCCCGCCGGAAAGGTAGAGGTCCTTCTCGGGAATGAATAGAGGGTTATCCGAGACCGAATTAAATTCCACTTCCAGCTCTCCCCTTACATAAGCAAGATTATCAAGTATCCCTCCGGTGATCTGCGGAATGCATCTGACGGTATATGGGTCCTGCACTTTCATATTGTCTTTATTGATCTCCCTGCCTTTGAGGTATTTATACAATAAAGACGCGGCGGTCTTTTGCCCCGGAAAGGGACGAAGATCGTGGACTTCAGGCTCAAAGGGAAGCGGATTGACATCCATGATCTCAAATTGAAGAGCGGCCAATTTCAGAAAGAGCTCCATGGCGGCATAAAGCCGGAAAAGGGAGATGCCGCCCAGAGAGGCGGAAAATTGCATTCCATTCGTCAGGGCAAGGCCTTCCTTGGCATGCAGGGAAAAATCTTCTATTCCCGCGATACGCAGCCCCTCTTGCGCGGAAATGATCTTGCCTTTGTAATAGAATTCACCTTTTTCGTAAAATACCGCGAACATCTGAGACAATGGGATCAGATCACCGGAAGCACCCAATGATCCGGTCTCGGTAGCTACCGGAATAAGTCCTTTATTCAGAAGAAGCGCGATATTTTTTACAAGCGCTTCCGTAACACCGGAATGCCCCTGCAAAAATGTCCTGAGCTTGAGAAGCATTGCGCCCTTAATGAAGATCGGGCAGGCTATTTTTCCGACACCTATCGAATGCGAAAGTATGATATTCTCCTGGAGTTTATCCAGTTCTTCTGAAGAGATCCTGACCTTCGCCAACTCCCCGAAACCAGTGTTCACTCCATACATCGTGGTATTTTTTGCAATGAGTTCATTGATATAATCCCTGCAGGCGCGAACGGCCGCCAGCGCATCTTCAGAAATGTCAAGTCCGCCGCTGCCAAGAGAGTATTTAAATAGGGTCCTTAAATCAATATGGAAATCCTTAGCCAATTTCATATTCATCTCCTAAACTTT
Organism: bacterium; assembly: GCA_023144005.1. Taxonomy (GTDB): domain Bacteria; phylum AUK180; class AUK180; order AUK180; family AUK180; genus JAGLWT01. The sequence continues at coordinate 105,493 of JAGLGN010000023.1, read as the reverse complement.
GATCTTGTGAAATATATGTAACCAGTACATCGAATATCCTGAAACTGACCTCGGGGTTGTTTGAGATAAATGTCCTGAAGGCTTCCTTCGGGATCTCCACCGTTTCCATATCATCGCTGATAGCTTTTACGGATGCAAGATGTGTATTTGAATCGGAGATGATCGACAATTCTCCGAACCAATCGCCTCTTTGCAGGATTTTCAAGGGTGTTATGATCGGGCCGACCCTTTTATAGATCTCCGCCTTACCTGATTTTAAGATATATAGCTTGTCTCCCGCCTGGTCCTGCCGTATGATCACATCTCCCATTTTGTATTTTCCATTGGATGCCATCATTGCCAGCCCTTCCAATTTCAGAAGACTGATCTCGCTGAAGAATTCAACCTTCTTCAGCAGCAACAAGCTTTCCATTATTTTTTCCATCTCTTCATTCTCCTTTAATATAACTTCCTGAGGAAGCTGCATTTGGTATTTTTCCGCGAAATATTTTAATAGATACGATTCCATGGATGAAAAACGCAGATTCGGTGTCAATGAAACCTTTCTGATCTTTTTTGAAGCATATACTGAATCTACAACTCCGAGGACATCTTTCATGATCATCTTGGCGGGGCCGCGCAATTTCTGACTGCGCTCTTCCAGATACAGTAATACTTCAGAAGCCAGATATGAATTCGCGAGATCCGAATTCTTCAGCGCTTCCACGGCAGCGTCGTCCATGAAGAATCGCACCGCTATTTTCAAGAGCAGAGCGGTTTTTTCCCTGAGATATTCATAGAGCTGATAATCGCCGCCTCTTTTCTTATTCGAGATATAAAAAAGGTGAGCGAATAATGACGCTCTTTCGATCTCCCTTCGAATTACGGCGCTGATCCTGTCTCTGCTCATGGGAACCGCTTCACCTTTCTCAATGAAAAGCCCGATCAGTCTGATCGCGTCGCCACTCTCCAGATTATCAAATCCGCCCTTCAAATACGGGATAAGCTCATCCATATCGAAGCTGGATGCAAGGGAATACACCTCGTCAAACCGAGAGGGCTCGAAATCGAATTCTGTGAAGTCTGAGCTGAATGAACCGATGCTGTACGGAGCGGTCTTCAGAATATCCAGAACAGCGCCGATGCTCTTTACCTCCAAACTATCATGCGGCATCAGGGAGAACAAACGCTTGCCGTAGGAATGCGGCAGCTCCGCAAGGTACCTCTCTCTGTCGCTAAAGGCATCCAAGTACTCAGAAGGCGTAAATTTACCATCCAATAGCCCTTTAAGTATCTCCAATTTCATCTCTTTTTCAGATGCAGGAAGAAATTGCAGACACTTCTCTACAGAATAATTGCTTACCAGATATTGTCCCATGGCGATAGGATATTTCATGGCGAATTTCTCAAATATATGATTAAGCAGGTCATCATTTACCTTCTTTTCCAATTTCGCCAAATAGTATAGGGAGAACTCCTCCATCTCAGCGGAGTTGCCTTCTATATAGCGCTTCAGATTACCCTCATCTATATCTTTTTTGAAGATCTCAGGCAGTTTTTTCTCAAGCAGGAGGCTCTCTGTCCTTATCTTCTTGTAAAAGGCTCCGAAATATTCCTTTCTTAATTTCACAGATATGAAGAGGTAGAGAAGGGAAAATACCCCGATCAAGTAATATACCACACGTGGATCGAACTTTTTCACATAGAATAGCAGAGCGCCCACAGCGACCAGTGACAAGGGTTTGATCAATCCCTCGACAATGGAAATTATACGCCCCTTATGCAGGAGAGGGACCGGATTATACCCGAATTGGATCGCCGCGTCCTCAAACATCTTCTTGAAGATCTCGGCGGACAATTTCATTATGAATGAGGCATAGAAACCGGCAAAATAAACAAGGAATAATGCCCCGATGGAAAGTATGATCGGATAGATATTAAAGATATTCAGGGTCCCGATAAAGGGAATAATTCTGGCGAAAATGTAATTTTGAAAGATCGACAACGCTACATTCGAAACTCCGCGGAACATCCCGAGAAATCCTGAAATATCCTGTTCCGTAAGCGCATTTGCCGCTAACTTTAATTTGAATTGATAATCTATCAATGTGGCAAGGGCAAATGAAACCAGCATCATAACCAGGAAGAGCCGGAGGTATTTCGACTTTGTTGAGGCGATATTCATCAGATCCTTCTTCGTGTCGGGAGAAATGAATTTCGAGAAATAATTCTGCCGGAAATAGCCCCTGATATTCTTGGCGGGGATGCGGAGAACATAGAAGAGAGCAATGAAGTTGAAAGCGGCGGCAATGATCAAATAGTCCCGGATATTCATCTGAACATATTTAGAGAGGAATACAATGATAAAAGCCGAGGTACCCGCTGCGGCGGAAGCTCCCGCCAGAATAAACGGAATAGCCCGCTTTCTTTCTCTGGAGTTCATTGTTTCGTTCAGATTCGTAAAAAACAAAATTGTGAAAAACGCGAGATATACTTCGACAAAGAGATAGGCAAAAAACTCCCAGCCGGGAGCAGAGCCAAAGAACCTCAAAAAGAAATAGATCAAAGCAGAGAATATGAGAAAGCCCGAAAGAGCGGCTTTTTTATTGATATAAGAGGATAAAAATGAGAAGGCGAGCGAGAAGATAATGATCAGAACCGGTGTAAGGATATAGGCAAGCGGTAGAAATTCCGGCCCGATCCTCTTCAAAAAGATGGCATCGATGGCATTCTGCGCAAATGTAAAACTTATGATAGCATATCTGAAAGTGGCCTTGAATTTTCCTGCATAAATGAGAGTGCTTTCATCTATTCCGAATATCTTGGAATAGATCTTCCTCATGCTAAATGCCATTTTTTGCTTTCTTCAAATCCTCTGTGATCATCAATTTAAGTTCTGAAAGATCGTCGATCTTCTTCGTAGGCCTGAGGAACTTACTAATGTGGACCTCAAGCGCCTCGCCGTAAATATCATCATCGAAATCTTCCATCCAAACCTCAAGAACTTCTTCCTCTGAGAATGACAAAGTCGGTTTGCCAATGAAGAACAAAGAGAAATAGCTTTGCCCACTATAGAAGCTCTCTCCGGAGTACACTCCCTGACGGGGAAGCAATTTCCCCTGAACATCAAGATTTGCGGTGGGGAACCCTATTTTGTGTCCTATGCCCTTTCCGTGCATAACCGTACCGGAGATCAAATATTGTCTCCCGAGGTATTTCTCAGCTTCCAAGAAATGTCCATCGTAAATGCAATTTCTTATCAATGTGGAAGAGATCGGTGTACCCTCCACTTTTAACAACGGGACGGTAATTACATCAATGCCTTTTTGCCGCAGCTCCATTTTTAATGTCTGAGGAGTACCCTTGCCGGCTTTTCCGAATCTAAAATTCTCTCCGACAACTATTCTGCTGACATTCACCATCTCAAGCAATCTTTGAATAAAGGCGCTTGGGCTCAGCTGAGATAAATGTGCTGTAAATTCAACAAAAAAAACGGAGTCGATCCCGCGTTTTTCAAATTCTTCGATCTTCTCATCCAGTGTAGAAAGCGCGAAATTATCGCTTCGTGCCCGAACAACCGTGTCGGGGTGGGGATAGAATGTCGCGACACCGAGATTCTCATTTTTCTTTTTTTGATCGGCGGCGGCAATCAGGAGTTCGACATGGCCCAAATGAAAACCGTCGAAATTTCCAATTACAATTGTGTGAATACTGACTTCTTTGTGATCATAGCCCCAGAATATTTTCATTTACTTCCGATCAGGATAAGGCCATTCCATTTGAATGAAATGATATTATATTCGGCATCTATCATAATCACAGCATTGAAGGGGGAAAGTTTGACTTCATATTTCCCTGCCCCCGCGCTGCTCAGCTTAATCCTGATATTTACCGTCCTGAATTCGGAATGTTCCGCAAACTCCATATTGTTTGGATGACCCGCATTCATCTCCTTATCGTAAAGAGGTACGGCGGCTTTGAATTTGTATTTTCCGGTTTTTATCAGATCATTTGATCTTAATAAAAAGTGCCAGCAGGCAGGTAACATAGGAAGGAATACACCATCTGCAACTCCACCGGACTGAGGGATCTCCTTTAAAAGGAGCCCCGAGGATTCCTTGACCTTTAAAATGGTCTCACCCTCATTGATCTGAAGTTTGTAGGAGAGTTTCCTGTCCGAATCCGAAACAGAGAGTTTTTCAAGAAACCCGGTTTCAGATACAAGAAAGCTGCCGTAAAAATTTTTAGCGCCGGAAGATTTGAACTTGAAGAAGTAGAAAACAATTTGTTTTCCATCTAATTCTTTTTGAGATGCTGTTATAAGGGTCTCTTTGAAAGATATGTCCTTACCGCTCAACTTCCCTGAAAAGGAAGCTATTGTTCCCTTTGTATATCCTGGAAGTAAAAACAGAACAAGTAAAATAAGGATTCCTTTCACCACATGCTTTATAATGTTCTCCTCTTTCCGGTCTGCCGGTACTCGAAATAATCACTAAGGATCCGTGAATGATCGAATGCCAGTTCATCCGGGAGCTTACTTGCACTAAAAGTGCCAATTTCCACAGCATCATCGGCAGCCAAGGGAGTTCCCGATGATATTTCAGCAATATATACAGTTGCTATAGTATGACTTCTGGGGTCCCTCGAAGGGTCGGAATATGTGAAGAATTGTTCTCTCAATTTCACATTCAATGAAGTTTCCTCCAATGCCTCCCTTACAGCAGCGGATTCCAGAGATTCTCCTTCATCTACGAATCCACCGGGAATTGCCCAGCCGTAGGGAAAGTTCTTTCTCTTTATCAAAACGACACCTTCTGAGGTTTCAATGATAATATCAACTGTGGGAACAGGGTTCTTATACTCAGTCAACAGCATCTCCCATTTCTCTGACTATTCCGGCGACATCGCTAAGGCCGGAAACCGGGATAATGATCCGGCTTTTTCCGCCGGAGCGTTTTTCGGTGATTCTGAGAAATTTCCCGTTGGCGTTTTCCTTTAGATCAAAATAATATTTCTTGCTCTCTATTATAAGCTCTTTGGATAAAAGTGTATCTTCACCTTGCACTTATCTCTCCTAAATATGTATACGCACAACTATATTATAGTATATTTTCACTCTATTTCAAGAATATATGCCTATTATTTGGTATATATTACATTATTTGGCGCTTGAAATATATTTATTATTAAGCTAAACTGTATGCAAATGAAATTTTCAAAGCCCGGATTCACAGTGAAGGGGACATTTATTGATCTAAAAACCCCCGAGAGGATCGATCTCAATTATATTAATTGGCTTTGGAGCGACCCTAATACCATGAAGGAAATTGGAGGCCCGATACTACTTGAACCCGGCATGGCAGCCAAATGGTATGAGCAAATGGTATTTCCGGGTAATGGTAAAGACCTTTATTTTCTTATCTTCACCAAGAGAGGGTCTCCTGTTGGAGAAGTGGGATTCCATAGATTCGACACTGAAAAGAAAGAAGCGGAACTCAATATTAAGATATCGGCAAAAAACCGTGGTAAAGGGTATGGCTCTGAAGCGGTTAAACTGCTTCTGAATATTTTCTTTAAGGAATTCCATGGGGAAATTATTTCCGACCCGGTCGCATTGAAAAATATAAATGGGAGTAAGATGCTCATCTCCCTCGGTTTCGTTCAGGACAAGTCAATTAGCGAACATTGCCTGCTCTATCTTTCCAAAAAGCGTTATCAACTTCTGCTTCTGCGCTGGTAGACATCACTCGCTAGTAAACTACGCTTCGTAGAGCACAAGTGCACAAGGGACAAGGCACAAGTTAATAGGGTGATAGGTAGAGAAAATGGATTCAACGGAGTCGGGAATGACAAAACGGAGGGATGAGATTCAAAGAAGTGTGGAGAATGTTTCCGTTTGATTCTTTTTTCTAACCCAACTAACCTCCAACCTCGAACCTCTAGCCTCTATTTCTCTTCATCCCTCGATGGATCTGTTTTCCAATTCCAAAAGTGCCTTCTTCAAGGCAGAAGGGCCGGTGAATTTCCAGGGGTCGCTTTTACCTAACACATGATGACACGGGATGAGCACAGGGAGTGGATTCTTTGCCATACAGGTGCCCGCAAATCTGGCAGCACCGGGAAAACCTGACAGCTCCGCCAATTCGCCGTAGAAGAGAACATCATTCCAATTTTCAAAAAGCGTCATCAGAAGATGATTCTGTTTTTCCGATACACCCTGGATCTCAAAGGATGGAAATTTGGAAAATCGGCCGTTGGTGAAGTAAAATTTGAATTCTTCATAATAGGGATACTTAAAAGAATCCGCTTTCGCCAAATGGTCGATAAAGTGGGATTCTATCACCTTATTTTCAACGACTTTCCAAGTAAAATCCCAAGGCAAAAAAGAAATTCTTCCCGATTTCATTTGCTTTTAAACAGCGCCATCGAGAAGCCCACAGGATCATCTTCACTGGGTATGATGCGGAAGTATTTGTCTTCACTGAACTTTTTCAATCTGAAATGTACGGGCGAGATCACACTTCTGAATTCAGTTGAGGCCTCGATCTCCTCAACCAAAGGGGCGATCTCTTCTTTCAAAAAGCTACAGATAGAGTATACGAGCCGGCCACCGGGCTTTAAGAGTTGAAGCCCCCTTTTCACAAGGGCGAACTGCAGATCTCTCAATTTGTTCATCTGAGTGTTCTTCAATTTGAATTTGATATCGGGTTTCTTTGATATCACTCCGGTATTTGAACACGGAGCATCGACAAAAACAGCGTCATATTTCTTCTGCAAAGGAAAGTTCCGGCCGTCATATGACACCGTTTCCATATCCATACCCCATTTCTTGACATTCTCAACCATAAAATCATAGCGCTGAGGATCGGGGTCATTGAGGGTCAATTTTACCTTACCCTTGCTTTGATTGTATATCATAAAGCTCTTATTTCCCGGAGAAGCCGCCAGATCCAAGATCTCTTCACCTTCTTGAGCGTCGAGAAGATAGACAGGGAACATGGAGGTCTTTTCAAAGATCAGGATCTTGCCCTCTCTTTGAGCTTGAAGAGCGGCATTCATATCACAAATGGTGTAGATATCAGGAAGGATCTCCGGACAGTTCAGTGTACTTAATTCGGGGGCGGACTTATTCGGCATATAGACCGAAGGAACCTCCCGCGAAAGTACCTTGAAGATATCTTCGGCTTTTTTCTTATTGAATTCCGTGGAGAGTTTAACTGTAAAGTCCACTGGGAAGGAGTATTTCATCGAGATCTCCTTGATCTTGCTGGAGGGCAGAGGGAGGGATTCCGGATCGGTGCCTGTAGTTTGAAGGACTGTCCTCAACAACCAATTTACAAACCCCTTGTCCTTTTTATGCTTGACAAGATTGATATACTCATTCACTACATGAGGAGGCTGTGCTCTGAAAATAATATCATAGAGAGCGCAAAAGATAACTGCCCTATTGGAGCGTGAGATCTTCTGGCCCTTTTTTAACGGCAATGTCATCAAGTGATCCAAAAGGAGATAATTGCGTGTTATCTGCGTCACATCATTATAAAATAACGGCCGGATATCTTTCGGCGTATCATTTATGAAATCCTCGCGCATTTTTGAAAAATCTGTTTTACCCGGATAAAAATTCTCGAAGAAATTTACCAGCCGGGTACGATTATCCATTTATCACCTTCACATAGAAGGTCCTGCTTCGCGGCCCGTCAAATTCGCAAAAATATATGGCCTGCCATGTTCCCAGAACTAACTTGCCTTCCGATATGATCAATGTTTGTCCGGGATTCATCATTGATGTCTTAATGTGGCTGTCGGAATTCCCTTCGGCATGCAGGAAATTCCAGTCACGCGGAACAATACGCTCCAAGGCGGAGTTGATATCTGTCCTTACATCAGGGTCCGCGCCTTCATTGATGGTGATGCCCGCAGTAGTATGCGGCGAATAGACGATTGCGATACCTTCTTCGATCTTTGAATCCTTCACACAATTTTTAACAGTTTCCGTGATATCAATGATCTGAGCTCTTTTTGATGTCGGCAATTTAAATCTATTAAGCATACAGCCCCCTATTCAGCTCTCTTTCCTTTGATTTCAATTGTTCCTGAGTATTCCTGTCCATAGTCCCGGACACGACAGAATAAAATGAGTTATTGTAATAATCCGGGCCTGCATCTTTCTCTATGCCCTCAAAATCCTTGGTTCCGGGGATCGGAGAGAACCACGCCAGTCTGATGCGTGCCTTGAGCCGGTGGATCTTTTCCATCGCTTCAATGATCTCCCTCGTCTCCTGCCCGGGTAAGCCCACGAGAAGATAGCACCAGAGAGCGGCGGGATCAAATCCGGCCGATAAGAGATATTCCAAAGCTTTTTCAACGGGATACTTCTTTTTCTGCCTTTTTTGAACCGATTCGGTATCAAATCCTATCGCTACCGTCTTCACTCCGGCGGAGTACATAAGTTTTGCATTCTTTTCACTTACGAATTCCGGGTGAACCGCATTTGGAATGTGAAAAGATATTGTCAGGTCCGATGCGATGATAAGCTCCAGGATCTTCTCGATATGGCCCGATGAATTGGCCAGGATCGCATCATCGTAAAAGGCGATATCGGAAAAGCCGAGTTTATCCAGCTCCAGGAGCTCCTCAAAGACACTCTGCGGAGCTCTTTGAATAAATTCAGGGTGAAGCCGGGAAGACGCACAATAAGTGCATTTGTGAACACATCCCCACGAGGCCTGAACAGCGGCGGCATGACGGATCTTGTAGATATTCCAATCAGGCAGCGGAAAATCAAGGTGAGTGTCCGGAGTATAATCCAGATCATCGCCGGTTACCACTTTAATCGCTTCGTAGAGTTCATCCATTCGGCATGAGGAAAACACACGGTCAATAACAGACATTTTTTCATAGGTGCCTGGATCCAGATTGGCTGCGGTGCCGCCGAGAAATATCTTTGTTTCGGGAAAGTATTCCTTGAGAATGGACGCTGTCTTTTCCACGCCTCGATACCAATAGGTCATCCCGCTTGTCAGCAAAATGGCGGAAGGCACAGGCAATATAGAAAGGCGGCGGCGAAATTCCTCTTCAGGCAATCCGTAATATCTGAACTTACGCTCCTGCAGTTGTTCAAAAGGAGAGTCGCCGACGATCCTGGAGTAATATTTCCCGGTGAAATGCTCCTTGCTCTTCACATCATTGAAATAGATGTCGTATCGATCCATAAGGTCCATGAATCTGATCTTTAAATGATTTTTTTTTAATATAGAGGAAACATATAGAAGCCCGAGCGGGCGGTTCCACAAATCATAGGCGGCAACATCAACTATGTAAGGATTTACCAGCAAAAAGTAAGAATCAGCGGTCAAATATTATTTTTTTACCTTCATATTTGCATAGATGGCAAAAAGTATAAATAGGCCCGCAAGAAAAGCCCATGTACGGGGAGGAGAATTAAGTATTGAAATGCAAAATAGTTTTCCCACCGCACCGACTACGAGTGACACTAGAGACAAGATAAAGGAAGCAAGTTCCACGATCTTCATATGAAATCCTCCAACGCTTTATTATAGTACGCCTTGGGAGAAAAGTCAAGCATTACGTCGACACAAATGTACAGCATTTTCTGTAGTGAATTTGTAAACGAAAGGGAATTCCGGAAAATACTTGATAAATCGGGCGTACGCTGTACCAGTGTACTGTTTCAAAAATGCAGTACACCGATAGAAAGCTTGCTTTTTTTATCATTAATATGGTACATTAAATCAATGGACCCAAATACTAGTGTACTGTTTCATAAATACCATAACAATGGAATGCTTAGATTTGAGTCAATTCCAACGAACAATGAGCGTGGCGTACCCTTCGTGGTCCGTAAGCGAAGAGAGAGAAAGAAATGGGCCAAAGATGATATTCCCTTCGGGCTGATGCTCTTTCTATGTCTTCTGCGTTGCTCGTTACTTACATACCGCAGTGGGTATGCTGCGCTCCTCGGCGCCTTGAATACTGAACAAAATAACATCAGCCATTGTTACCGTATTTATGGAACAATACACTAGATTCATAATTCTTTTACTGCAATGGATATTCATGTTCTGGATACCGATACTGTCATTTTATCTCCATTATTTCCTCCTGAACAGAAGATTTCTTGTACGGAAGCTCGTTTATGTATATTTGGCAGTAAGTATCGTGATCTTGGGTATCTATTATTCAGGATACTCTCTCAGGGGAGTTCTCTCCGACCAATTGATCAATATGCTCTTCTATTTCTCGACGCTGAATATCCTCTGGGCAATGATCAGAAGTCATATCTCAAAGCCGTTGAAGATCACTCTGATCATTCTTCTTATCGGATTCATCACCGGTCAGGGCCTTTTTTCCCTTATGGGCAAGCATGGGGTCGATTTTGCCATTCCCGGAAGAATGCCCAGGAGTGTCGGGAAAGTGGATAAGGATCACTTTTTCAGGACATTTATCTATGAGAACAATAACGAACTCCTCATCGTGCTCTATAGAAAGGGTTCAGGGAATACACTATGGGAGAAAAGACTGAAAAGCACTACATTCCCTATGAATGATATTCATTTAAGTAAATTGGACATAGAATTCCATATGGATGGAGGAAAGCAGATGCTGCTTGAGATAAAGGACAGAACGACAGGCGAAGTGCTTCTTAGAAAAGAGTGAAGACGGTAGATCTTCTAATTAAAAGAACAGTAGCTGTAAAAGTCAAGTATCAACCCGACAGAAGATATTTCTTAATCCAATTCTTGTACAGTAGTAACCTGCTTGTATTCAACATTCTCAAACTCATTAAAATGAGCATATCCGCATCTTATCTTTCTTTTTTCACTCTCTCTTAGTTCCTGTCCTGCCGATTTAGTTTCAGCGACGAAGTAAACCGTCTTTTCATTCTTTTTGATCAGAGCCCAATCAGGATTATAATTCCCAATGGGCGTTTTTATCTTGAACCAAGAGGGAAGCTTGAAATAAAACTCAATATCTTCTCTACTTTCACACTCTTGTGCAAATTCATATTCGACTCCGGAATCAAGAGGAAGTAGATTCTTGTAAATCGTTTTTTCTTTATCAGATACGCTGAATGTCAGGTCATTTACATGAATATCAAAATCCTCGAAGAGATGCATTTCGTAACACAAATCACCAAACTTTTCATATTTAATACCGTCTATCATCAAGTCAAACAAGACATCTTGAATAGCATTTACAGCATTATCCAGAAACATTTGAGGATTAATCAGAATATCTCCGCTTCGCTCCGAGGAATTCAAGATTTCCCAGATAGTTGACCTTGTAAGTCCAATTCTCTGTTCAATATAAAATAGTATGTTGGGAATTCTAATATTATATGTACTGTCTACAACTCTTGAAGACTTGGGAGTGGTTGAAATACCTTTCTTATTAATATCTATAATTGCTTTTGACACTTTGATCTTTGCGCGGTTGATCTCAGGCATCCTTCTTACGGACATAGCTGCTTTTTCTATCAGATCACTGCTGTCGTATTCAACTTTGTAACTTGTCTTATATTTAATCCGCTCCCAGATTTCTTTGAATTTGTCGTCAAGCTCGAAACCCTTTCTATACTTCACAGTTTTCCTTTTCGCTTTATTCTTTATCCTACTACCGAATGATACGCCACAATCCTTTTCTATCTCCATCTGAAGAGTCTTTGCAAAATCCTCATATGATTCATTTGCTATTACGGTCAGATGATTAATGTTCTTGTCTTGGATCCTTTCACCTTGCTGATTTACAGGCAACCGCATCCCTCTTCCTATTTCCTGTCTTTTTTTTAATTCAGAACGAGTCTCATTCAAAGTACATATTTGAAATACATTCGGATTGTCCCAACCTTCACGAAGAGCCGAGTGACTGAAAATAAATCTTAAAGGTTCAGCAATATCAAGTAGCTTTTCCTTGTCCTTCATTATCAAATGATAAGTATCATCATCAGCTTTTGAAATACCTTTGGTATTTTTCCAATGCCCTTTTTTATCTTGGGCAAAATAACCATTATGAACTTGCTCCACATCAAAAGGGATAATACCTTTGAACCTATCTTTTGAAATATTCTTTTTGAATGCTTCTTCAAACCATAAAGCGTACTTTCCTTTTACTGGGTTACCAGTAGCATCATAGCCTCTGTAATTCATCACCCTGTCAATGAAAAACAGCGAAAGCACTTTGATCCCTTTTCCTGAAAATCTCTGTTCCTTGCAGAAATGCTCTTCAACTGCCTTTTCTATCTGAACCCTTAAAAGTTCATCGGGATTACTCCCTATATTATTTCCCAGAAAAAGGGATTTTCCATTTGAAAATTCAATATAGCCATTTTCAGCATCAATGCTATTTATCTTATATCCGGTGAAATAAACCTGTCTCTGGTTTGATTTTCTATAAAGGTCATCGCCTATTTTGACAGTGACACTTTTTCTAATAGCGCCTTTCACCTGCTCTGCATCTATCCTGAGCTTTGCCGTAATATGAGTTTTGCCCGCAGTGATTCTCTCAAGAAGTACATAGGCATCATTGAAGTCGTTTTCTGTCACAATCGAATCCACCTCGATTTGCTTCACCAGACCAAGGTCATAGGCTTTTACAGGGTCAAGGGAATAAACCAAATTATACAGGTTAGTATGAGTAGCTGAATACCTGAGAGTACACAAAGGAGAAAGATTCTCAATCGCTTTTTTCCGTTTTTCGGTCTCCATATTTTGAGGTTCATCCACAATTACTATGGGATGGGTTCCCCTCACAAACTCAATCGGTTTTTTGCCGACCAGCTTATCATTTGCCCGGTTAATAATGTTTTCATCCTTAGCGAACGAGTCAATATTGATCACAAGGATTTGGATGGTATTGGAAGACGCAAATTGTCTTAACTTAGAAACATTCTTTGACTCATAAACAAAATAGTCAACCGGAACATTGTCATAAAGATTCTGAAAGTGTTCGTGTGTGATTTCCAGATTTTTCAGAACACCTTCCTTGATGGCAATAGAGGGGACAGTAATAACAAATTTCTTGAAACCATACTTCCTATTCAATTCACATATCGTTCTTAGATAGACATATGTCTTGCCGGTCCCGGTTTCCATCTCGACTGAGAAATTCATCCCGTCAAGTTCTTTTGAAATCTGAAGTTCGTTTTGCTTTTGCACTTCTTGAAGATTTTCCAAAATTTGATCTTTGCCAATTTTTAGATTGTTTCCGATGTATTCAGTGTGAAATAGATTCTGATCATCTTCAAAAACAATGGAGAATTCACCCGTTTTTAGTGTCTGTCCGTCAAATATATCAACTATTGATCTAATAGCGTCAAGCTGAAATTTCTGGTTCGGATCAAAATGGAATTTCAAGAGCCGCACTCAAGATTCTTTGAAAAATCAAGCATTAAATGACAAAGCCTTATCGTATTCCCGGCCTTTGTCCTATGCTTTGAAAAATAAGAATATCTGAATTTCTTTATTTCTTTAAGTCTAGTCATTTGTTTTTTCACATTTGCTTGTGTTATCTTTGTTTTCATCAAATTGTTCAAGTTACTAATGTTTTTATTTATTTTCATTTTTTCTATAATAAAACCTATCATTCCATTTATTTCATAATAAGATGAATATTGAACATTGACAAATCGCATTATTCCTTCTTTTATATATTCTGCATTTAATCCTGAAGTTCCAGTTAGATTTTTGTTATCCAATCTTTTGCACTCAATTATATAGTAGGCATCATCATTCTCAAAATCGTTTTTTGTTATTACGCGAATATCAACTCTTCCCTTCGTTGCATCTTCTTGAATCTCTCTATCAAAACGAAATTCATTTAGATTGGCCTTTTCTTTTATCACTCTATTTTTTAAATAGTTAATTAAAAGCACATCTCTAATTCTATTTTCATTATTTGGCGGGACAACTTGCCCATCTTTCAATAACCTCTTATAGCAATAGGCTATCCCAGAAAGAATATTATTGAATTCGTTTTCATAAATCTCTCTTGTTGTAGGAAATAATGACACATCTAGGTTATTGCTCACTGTAAATCCTTCTGCCTTCCCTAAGAATTGAATCCATGAAATCATTGGCATCTAAATAACCATTTACGAGATGCCACAGTTTTTTTTCGTTTGGCTTAATAATGTAAAATCCATCTCTTTCAAATCCTCGTATATCTTTCTGAATAAATAGGGATGTAGAAATCTCTTCTACACCTAATGATATTATTTTCTTCAGTAATTCGACATTACGAATTTCATTCCATACAATTCCGTTTTTTCCAGGATTTTTTTTTGAAACTACTCGAAAAAATACTCCAATTATGCTCTCTGTAAAATATACTTCTGCAACAAGACGCTTTCCTTTTAATGATCTCTTAAATCTTGAGAAGAATATATTTATATATTTTACCAAAACATCGCTTTTAAAATGAATTGCTGACAATATATCTTTATACATGTTCTCTTGTTTCATAATTAGCGGTACTAAAATACTTCTCGAATAATCGACCAGAGCCAATTCCATATCATTTAATTGGTAACTTCTAAAAATCTCCTGATTCAATAGTGAAATAAGTTTTTCCCTTTTCTTATCTAAATCATTTCTGTTTGAATTCAATACATTATTTTTACTATACAATTGTTTACTCACTTTTTCTAGATTCTCAACAAGAGAAGCAATCACATCATTATAAACAAAGGGGGTATTCCATTTCTCAAAATCATGGACTTGTTCACGCTCAATTCCAATTGTGGATGCAGTATGCAAGATAAAATATGAATACAAGTCAGAATTTAGAATACCATTAATTATCCTAAGAATGTTAATATTGTTAAGCCCCGTCTTAATTCCAGTCAAGGAACTCTTGAATATATTTTGAGAATATGAAATTCCTGATATTGCATGTAATTTGTTGTCAGTTCCCTCTTTCACTATCAGCACAGGAGGAGAAAAAAAATCTAGTGTCCTTGCTCTATGTACATATTCTATAGTCCACGTATTTTCTGGCTCGCTATTAACATAAAACGGCTTGATATCATTTGTTGTATCCAATAGTTTCTGTCCTGAAAGGTAAGTTACATCATTACGATCAGCTCCACCCACCATAATTCCCTGTCTAACTTCGGTATTCTCCAAATCCTTGAGAACCGAGTTGATATTTTCATACTTGCTTTTCAGTCTTTCTATCAGTCTAAAATCCAGAAATGATCCATATACTAATAATTTCCAAAGCCAATCATATTCCAACAACTTTCTCTGAATAACTATATTTATGTCATCTCTTTGTATTACAAAGATCTTGAATAATGAGAACATTCTGTTCTTTTTCAGACAAATGTGTGTCATTTTGTTAAGCAATGTATCCTCTCCAAACGCATATCGAAAGAATACTACAGCAGCTGGGGCGATAGAAACATCGTTGGATTCATCGAATATTTCCCTTCGAACAGGTGAGAGTTCGAGAAGTCTATCAATGAAATAGTTTTTCAGCAAATACTCTCGGAATTTTCTCGCCTTCAGATTATATAATATTTTACTAGTGATTACTAGTGAACATAATGTCTTTTGTCCGCAGAAGTCACTGACTCGTAATAAGAATGCTTGTGCAATTTGCTTATCACTAACTTCAGGAAGTGAACTGCATTGCGTTCTCTCGGTTTCTTCTTTGATTCGATTTTCGACATAAGTTAAGAATAGCGCATCTTCAGAGGATCCCCTCTTCCACGGAGGATTACCCACAATAAAATCAAACTCCATTTTTGTTAATTCATTAAACTTCGCATTTAAGTCAAAGAAATCAGAATCATGAAAATTGCCTTTTTCCCGTAAATTTGGAAATTGAAAGTTTTCTATATCTTTTGGTTCTTGGTAATCAAGAAGAGTTAAGTAGATAGAGAAAATGGCAACATTAACAGCATTATTGTCTTTATCAATGCCATAGATATTTGATTCTGCAATCTCATTTAGTTTCTTATTACTAATACTATTACCATTCAAATCTCTATATCTTTCAATTATTCTTCTCAATGCTTCTACTAGAAATATCCCAGAACCACAAGCAGGATCAAGAATTTTACAATTATATTCATCTGGATTTTCATTATAATGCTTGTCAATTGTTTGATTTAAGATATAGTCTACAAGAAATTTGGGGGTATAATATGCTCCTTTCTTTGCTTGATTTTCCTTCCCAATGAAGTATTCATAAATATTGCTGATAAATTCTATAGGAATAATTGAAAAATCATAGATATTAAACAATGATAACTGACCACTTGATAAATGTGTTCCACTTAGAAGATCTTTCAAAACTTTGAATACCCCCGCATCTACTTCTTTCAATTCATCATCAGAAATTAGAAATGCCTCTCCGTTGAATTTAGAACCAATATGTTGAAAGAATTTCACGGTTTTTTCTTGATCCCCTAAGAGGTTACAAAAGTCTTCATTTGTCCATAATCTTGGCTGATTTTCAAAATCGATTCGAACACATCTGTCAATTAAATATCTTACAAAGATACATCTCCCAATTAGGGCATTTGCTGTGTAGTCTGTTAAATCGAAATACTTAGTAAGAATAGAGCGTGCTTCTTTTATATTTCTAAGTAAGTTATAATTAATTCGATTTTTCTGGCTGAACTGTGCAGTGTATTTTTCCAATGATTTACCAGTAATAAGTTCGAAATAAGAGAAATTATCGAGATTGCCTGCATCATCGAGTTTATCTAAATCATGATATTCCTTATCTAGCGAAAAACCGTTATAAATGTCAATAGTAGTTTCTTCATTGATAATAATTATAGGTGCTTCATTGAAATTCCAAATATCTCTAAATAACTCCTTCCTATTTTGAGGTGAATCAAAAAATAAAATTAAAGGTTTATTGTCAAAGCAGAAAAAGGATTTCGGCTTAAGCCTTTCAACAATAACCTTCTCTGTATACTTTGATAATTTGTTTTTCCAATTGCTTTCATCAATAAAGCATAGACCGTTTTCTGGTGTAAGGTTAAGCCTATCATAAATACTCTTTAGAGTCATATGATTTTTATCTCAATTCCTGCATCCTTCATCTGAAGCATTGCGTTTGTTTTATATTGATCGTTGTTGTTAAACAATCGATCTAATGTAATAACCTTTTGAGGTTTTATTTCAATAACCCGCCCAATAATGTTCTCATCAATTTTGTCAAGAATCAATATCAGCTCATTATCATTAATAATGTAATAATTGTTTTTCTCTTCAATCTTTGCGGTCAATGGTATTCCTGATTTAAGAAGAAGCTCATAGAGGATATTTTCTGTTTCAGCATTTTCATCAAGTGGTTCAAGATGTATTCTCAGCTGCTCATTTAACTCCTCTTCTGATTGGATATCAGAACGCCATGCTTTGAAATTTGAATTTCGCAATTTGAATACCTTGAATCCCAAGTCCTGTTTATTATGATCTCCATTGATATCAAGCTTTGATTCCTGTTCATTCTTGATCTTTTTAATTACACTACGAATCCGGTTTTTGCCAATTTCCGCAATGGTATTGTATCCTGCCTTAAATGCTTCCGATTTTTCGTCTGTTTCTTCAGGCATCTGAACACAGATGAATTTCCGACTTTTTCCATCTTCCCTGTTCAAATCAAGAACAGCATGAGCAGATGTGCTAGAACCGGAAAAGAAGTCTAAAATAATTCCTTCATTATTTATCATCTCTAACATTCTTCTAATAAGTGAAATATTCTTTCCACCATTATTAATCCAAGTCGAATCCGATTCTTGTAAATCAGTCCAATTTGTATCTAAAAGTGTATATTCATTGGCTTCTAGAAAGTATTGAGGTTTTCCCGTTTTTGGATTTCTTCTTAAAACTCCATCTCGAATCATACCTTTTGCCCTTTTTTCCTCATACATCCAGTGGCGCCCATTTGGTGGTTTCCATCCAAATATTTCATATTCCATTGTCTCTCGAATACCTGGTGCATCAAAAGCGTGCCATCGATCCTTTTTTTTCTGCTTTTTTTTCGGAGGAATGATGGTAGAATTTTTGGATTTGCCATAAAACATGATTGAATTGATGCCAAAATTGGTTCTTACAACTAATTCTGTTTCCTGTATATTTTTTTTTACTCGCGAAACATAGAAAGTGTTTTTATAATTATCTTCCCCAAATATCTCATTCATTATTAATCTCAGATTATGTTCTTCGTTATAATCAATTGAAACAAAGATCACTCCATCATCTCCTAGTAAATTCTTTGCAAGAAACAAGCGAGGATACATCATTGATAGCCAATTTGAGTGATAATGACCTTTGTCCTTAGTGTTTTTTATCAGGCCTTCTCTTTGCAATAATCCCTCTTCATTCTTGATCCCAGATCTCTTTTCATATTCTTTCCTGTCTTCCTTGAATTTATCGGAGTAAACAAAGTCATTTCCGGTATTGTATGGAGGATCAATATATATCATTTTGATTTTTCCGTAATAGGATTTTTGAAGAATTTTCAGAACTTCAAGATTTTCACCCTCGATGAATATATTTTCAGTTTCATCAAAATCGATCGATTCTTCTTTACAGGGGGAAAGAGTTGCGGCAGTCTGTCTCTGAAGAGTTCTGAAAGCATCTGATTTCCCTGCCCAGTTCAGAACATATCTCTCATCTTTGAATTCTATATCATCACCAAGAGCGGCTTTCAGTTTATCCCAATCAATCTTTCCTTCGGTAAATACCTCTGGAAAATATTCTCGTAATTTTTTTAACCTATTTTCTGTTATATCCAATGATTTCCCGTCCATCTGCAAATCCTTCATAATCTGTGTTGTATTTTACCATATTGTATGTATTTTCTCAACAAATCGTGAAATAAAATATGATCTTATCATATGGCGGAAATATAATTAGAAACTATTCCTTTAACTATCATAAAAGTCCTGTGAAACAGTGCCAGGTTAGCGGTTTGTCGGTTTCAAATTTCGCTGCTGGTAATTTGAAAATATTTAAAATAAGTGGTAACATTCTAATGTGAAAGAATCGAATGATGATAAAAAGAGAAAAGTCTATTTTAGTAATAATGATTCATTACATCCACAATATGCGGAAGAAAAATTGAAAATAGAAATTCCCGATAATATTGGTTTTGCTTCAGATGAAGCTGTAGAGAATGACTTACTTGGTTTTAATAAATACTCTAAAATTCTTGTTGACTTAATACTTAACTCGGTAAAAAACACACCTTTTACAATTGGTATACATGGGCATTGGGGAAGTGGCAAAACAAGTTTAATGAAACAAATTCAAAATAGTTTGAAAGAGCGGAATACATTAACTGTATTTTTTGAAGCCTGGCAATATGAAAAAGAGGAAGAAATATTAATACCTTTATTGCAAACAATTGACAATAAATATGGTAAGAATGAAAATGCCGAGAAAAAAATAAGAAAGAAGAAAAAAGCAACAATGCTTTTTAATACCATTGCAGTGCTTTCAGGTGATTTATTTTTAAAAACAATGACTAACGGTTCCATGGGAATTCAAGATATATTTAAAACCGAAAAATATTTTAAGAATCAATATTTGGAAAACAAAAGTGAATTTATTAAAATTAAGGATAAATTTAAAAAGGCGATTAATAAAATACTAGGAAATCAAAAGAATAAATTATTAGTAATTTTCATTGACGATCTGGATCGCTGTTCTCCTGAGAATGTAATAATAATATTTGAAAAAATAAAATTGTTTTTGTATGTTAAAAATTGTGTTTTTGTTATTGGGGTTGATAAAAGAGTAATTGAAAAAGGATTAGAAATCAAGTATAAAGAAATAGTTACATCAAATGAAGAAGAAGAGAAAATTATTAGAGGGGAAGAATATCTTGAGAAATTTATCCAAGTTCCATTCAATCTTCCCACTATAAAATTAGAAGAAAATTTAAAAAATTATTTTGATGGGCTTTCTAAGGAATTAAGTGTAATATTAGGAAAATGGAGACTGATAATTGCTAAAGCATTGAAATACAATCCTCGTAGGATTAAATTATTCTTGAATACATATTTACTCTATTATAGAATTGCTGAGGAGGAAATAAAAAATGGAAAAATAAAAAACGAGCTTTTAATTAAATGTCTTATAATATATTTTAGAAATTCTGCATTATATGAAAAACTGGGTGAGAGACCGGCGGATCTTGGCGAGATTGAAAGGGTTTTAGAAAATGAAAAATAATAATGATAAAATTAAAAGTATTGATACAATTAAAGAATATACAAAAAGTGATTTATTTTTAGAAGATTTATTATCCAAGCCGCCGTTTTTTAAGGATGAGAACAGAATTGGCATATATTTTGATCTTTTAAGCCCATTAATTGAGAAGGACAACGTTACTTCGGAAGAAGAACGCTTTTTAAGATTTATTCAAGGAAAAAGTAAATCAGATAAATTAAATGCAATTGATACTTTCAAGGGATTTACACGAGAAATTCAAAAAATGTATACAAAGTATTTAATCGATCTTTTGAACAATAACAAAGAATATAGTGATGTTCGTAATTCTGCCGCTTCGGCACTCGGTGAAATCGGCGCTAAAAAGGCAGTACCTTATCTTATTAAAGCACTAAAAGATGGAAATGATTTTGTTCGTAGTTCTGCCGCTTCGGCACTCGGTGAAATCGGCGCTAAAAAGGCAGTACCTTATCTTATTAAAGCGCTAAAAGATGGAAATGATTTTGTTCGTAGTTCTGCCGCTTCGGCACTCGGTGAAATCAGCGCTGAAAAGGCGGTTCTTGATCTTATTGAAGCGTTAGAAGATGGAAAGGATGTTGTTCTCAGTTCTGCCGCTTCGGCACTCGGTGAAATCGGCGCTGAAAAGGCAGTACCTTATCTTATTAAAGCGTTAAAAGATGATAAGGATTATGTTCGTAGTTCTGCCGCTTCGGCACTCGGTGAAATCGGCGCTGAAAAGGCAGTACCTTATCTTATTGAAACGTTAAAAGATGATAATGATTCTGTTCGTATGTCTGCCGCTTCGGCACTCGGTAAAATCGGCGCTGGAAAGGCAGTACCTTATCTTATTGAAGCGTTAAAAGATGATAATAATTATGTTCGTATGTCTGCCGCTTCGGCACTCGGTGAAATCGGCGCTGAAAAGGCAGTGCCTTATCTTATTGAAGCATTAAAAGATGAAGATTATGATGTTCGTAAGTATGCCGCTTCGGCACTCGGTAGAATCAACTCGGAAAAGACAGTACTTTATCTTATTAAAGCGTTAAAAAATGATAATGATTCTGTTCGTATGTCTGCCGCTTCGGCACTCGGTGAAATCGGCACTGAAAATGCGGTACCTTATCTTATTGAAGCGTTAAAAGATGATAATAATTATGTTCGTATGTCTGCCGCTTCGGCACTCAGTATAATCGGATCGGAAGAGGCAATACCTTATCTTATTGAAACGTTAAAAGATGATAGTAATTATGTTCGTAGCTCTGCTGCTTCGGCACTCGGTATAATCGGATCGGAAGAGACAATACCTTATCTTATTGAAGCATTAAAAGATGAAAATGGCGATGTTCGTAGTTCTGCCGCTTCGGCACTCGGTATAATCGGATCGGAAGAGGCAATCCCTTATCTTATTGAAACGTTAAAAGATGAAAATAATGATGTTCGTAGTTCTGCCGCTTCGGCACTCGGTATAATCGGATCGGAAGAGGCAATCCCTTATCTTATTGAAGCATTAAAAGATGAAAATGGCGATGTTCGTATTTATGCCGCTTCGGCACTCGGTAAAATCGGCGCTGACAAGGCAATACCTTATCTTATTGAAGCGTTAAAAGATGATAATGATTATGTTCGTATGTCTGCCGCTTCGGCACTCGGCAAGATAAATTTTGAAAATATTGTTTCTTTTATACAGATGTTGTTAAGAAAGGAGTTTATTCCCGAAAGGATTGCAGCAATAAAAATTCTTGGAAATATAGGCAACGAACTAGGTATCATTTATATTATTCCTCATTTGTATGAAGAGTTTGTAAAAATAAAACTTGCATGTGTTGAGGCATTAGGAGAAATAGAAACAGAGAAAGCATTAAAATATCTTCATATATCAATAAATGATAAAAATTTTAAAGTTAGAAAGAAAGTAAGAGAAATATTAAGTATGTTTTTCTCAGCAGGAAAAAACCCAGGAAAAGGTAGGTACAAATGTTCCAAATGCGGGCGAATTGTGGTAATGGATAATAACACTGACACCTTACCACCTTGCCCTTCATGCGACAATGCAGAGTTCAAAAAAGTTGGATAGAAGAATATTGTGCTAAGAAGGAATAATGAAAATACTTAACTTTTTGAAACTTCTCTCTGAATTTATTCCATCTCCTCTCAAATCCCTCCCTCTTATCCTCATAATTACTGACATGAACGCTATATGTTAGGGACGGTGCTTTAATTCTTTAGTTTTCCAAATTTGTGAGAGCTCAAATTCTCCAACAATGCGGGAAATATATATTTCCAGAATGTGTACAATTTTTAATATTGTTGAGGTAACTCAAGTAAGTGTATGCATATTTGAAACAATGCCATGGTAAAAACTAAAGAATTAAAGCACCGTCCCTAATTATTAAAGAGATACAGACATAGTGATCATATGATATGTGAAACTCTTTCCCAGCCAGAGAAAGGCATAATCCAGATGAAGTTTTTTGAGTACGAAACCAGCTCCGGCGGAATTGAAATGAGAATTCTGACCGAAACCTAAATAACTCCCATCAGGAAGCTTGTATATAACTCCCCATTTGATATTCCCCCAGCCGAATTCTTTCAGGTCTTCAATTGAGGAAACATAATTATTGACCTGCATTCCAAGGTAATATTTTTCATTGTTAACCATAAAATGCGTCATAAGCCCCTGTTTTAAGCGATTGTCATCAGCATCAAAATAATTCAGCGCGGGATCATTTATAAAGGGAAATATTCCTTTGATAAAATCCTGCGCAAAGTTCTTTGAGACTCCCAGGCCTCCGATATTCAGAACCGCGACCCCGTAGGCATACCAGTCCCTCTCCATTAAAAAGCCGGCATCAAATGTAAATGCGTTCTTATCCGAGAAATAATTCCTGGCACCAAGGCCGACTATCATTGTTTCTGAAAGCGGCACCGCCCATTGGAATCGAAGGACTTTACGGGATGTCAGGCGGTCTTCGTATTTGATCGTAAATACCGAAGCGGTATTCTGCAATGATAATGAAAGATCTATCTGATGCCTTTCCTCTGAGTTGAAATCAGAGGTCGCGCTGAATTTCAAGCCCTTCATGGAAATGGAGTATGACGGATTGAAGTTCTCGCCGCCCATACCCGCCGTGATTATCGGTACCCCGCCTGTAATAAAAATACCCGAATCTGCAAAAATGAGCAGTGACAATAGCATTGATACTATAAAATAATATTTAATTTTCAAGAAGATCCTCCCTGGAGAAGGCCAGTCTATGGCCCCTTATGGCATCGTTAACAGATTCAAAACGAATATCGGCACCGCTGAACCTTGTTTTGAATGCCTTGTATGCCTTTTTTATTTCATTTTTATTCATCATCCTAAGTTTTTCCATCGGCGTAAACGGCATCGGTATAAGAGGATTTACGCTGAAGTGGAATCTTCCGCCCCGGCTTTTCGCGAGTTTCAGCATATCGCTCCATAATTTGTCCTGCCTGTCAGCATCTTCCTTATCGCCCGGCAAGCCGAGTATAAGGTAGATCTTTATTTTCTTTATTCCGGAATTGAGAACTATTTCCAATTTAGCCAGAAAATCCTCATCGGTAAAGGGTTTACCTGCCTTGATCCTTGCTTTTTCACATAGTGATTCCAGTGCCAGCGTTATGCTCTTATTACCGGTTTCATTGAGCAATTTTGCCAGCGGCTCATTTATACCCATGACAGAAAGAGAAGAGGTGGAAACCTCGAGATCACGGCTTTTGCAATGCTCCAGTATTTCTTGAATACCGGGATGCTCCAACACCATTGAAGATATCAACCCTATTCTTTTTGTGTATTTCGAACCGAAGTCGATAGTATTTATAATTTCACTTGTTTTTCGGAATATGCGCTGATGATAGATGCGCGGGACGGTACAAAAGGAGCAGTTGTTCACGCAGCCCTTTCCCAATTCCACCAGGAACATATTCGCGAAAAATGATTCTTCCGTCAGTATCGCGGAATGGGGAGGAGGGGAATCTATTGATGTGTATGTGATCTCCTTTAAGAGATGTTCTCTCTTCTCCGGAAGGCGTGTCAGAAGCCCGGGTATCTTCAATTCGCCTGAATCGATCTTTTTAATAAAACCGATTGGGTCGTCAAAGAATGGCTCCAGTTTATTTTCTATATCGCCGAATACAAAAAGGTCAATGACGTTACCGAGGGGATAGGGATTTAACCACAATCCCGGCCCCCCGGCAACAATTACGGGGTTCATTCGACGCGCATTTTTATTTAAAGTGATGGAGGCCTTCTTCAAGAGTTCGACCGCTCCATCCATATAGCTCGCATAGGGCAGAGAGAGAAGCAGAATAGGAAAATCGCTGAGATTCATGAAGCCGTCCATTGTGATCATGTCATCTTCATTCTCCCAGAAATACCTGTCGGTATCGGCTATGCCCTCTTCATTAAGGTACCTGTAAACCTGCTGAAACCCGAGATAAGAGATGCCGGAGTAGTAGGAGTCCGGATATAAGAGTGCGGCTCTCGTTTTCATATTACCCTTTTTGCTAAAGAGCAATGTCTCTTTTTCCTTGAGTTTAGTCAGTTCCAGGCGCCTTTTCCACATATTAATCTATATCGCTGCTCATAGAAGGAGGAAGCATGTCCTTTGTAAAGAGATTCGAGGGATTCGTGTCATTCGCTACCTTTTTATTGTGGAATTGAAAAATATTCCCCTTGGTGGTCCCTACATCTGTTATGCCTGAAAAATAGTATTCGCTGTCTTCTCTTTCAAAATCACCGGCTATCAGCGTCAAGCGCACTTCATTGAAGTTTTCCTTCAAATCCATCCCGGGAATGATCAGGGAATTGGGTTTGATATATTGCATGATACTTGCCTGCACTTCATCCATAATAGTAGCGTCTTCATTCTCATCCATTTCAATAAAAAGTACCGCCTTGGAAATATTCTTTATGGTATCCGCGTCGATCAGCGGGAAATTCATCAGCTCCTCAACGAGGACCTCGCCTTTGGCCCGGCCTGTGGATTCCATATTCTTTGTGATCTTCGCCATTGAGATATAGGCCTCCTTGGAGTCCTTCAGAACAGTCTTTATATCTTCAAAATCCACATTCATGAGCTGAGCGCTGTTGATGATGTCCGAGATCACTTGTATAGAGGTTGAAAAGATCTCATTGCCCCACTCGAATGCCTTCTTCATTCCAAGACCTTTTTCCTTGATCAATTTCCAATTCGGTATGACTATCACCGAATCGGAGAGCTCTTTCAATTTCTGGAGATAGTCCTTTGCTATCTTGATCTTCATTCCCCCTTCGAACGCGAAGGGAACGGTGACGACAGATAGTGTAAGCACGCCGCGTTTCTTGGCCGCCCGCGCGATCACGGGTGATACGCCCGAGCCGGTGCCGCCGCCAAGGCCGGCACAAATGATGACCATATCCGCATCCGCCACCATTTCTTCGATGCGTTCGATCTCCTTCTCCGCGATGTCTTCAGCCACGGTCGGATTGGCGCCGGTTCCTCTACCATTGGTAATTTCTCTACCCAGAAGCAGTGTTTCATCCGCCATGCTTTTTTCCAGATCCTGATTATCGGTATTGATCGCAATAGTCTTGATACTCTGGTCCGGGTGCTGTTTCTTAAAGAGATTGATGGCATTTCCGCCTTCACCTCCGACACCGATCACATAGATCTTTGTAAAGCCGCAATCTACGCTGATTTTAATGCCGCTGTTCATATGTTCCTCCTACTAATCTTCATTTATATTTTTGAAGTATCCCTTGATCCGCTCAAAGAGATTTCCTGTATTCATTTTCAGCCTTGCCTTAGAGCCGCCTTTTTCAACAAGCCGGCGGCGGCCCCAGAGCAGAAGCCCCATTGCTGTTGCGTATTCCGCTGTGTATTCCATATTCTCTACCCCCGGAAGAGGGTGTGTCAATTGCCCCAATTGTGTCAGTACATGAAAATGTGATGCAGCCGTACTTATGATGTCGTATGTCATCGATGTACCGCCGGTCAGGACTATTCCCGCTGAGAACCGTTCCTGCTCCACATAATACTGCAATTTATTGTAAGTGTTCCCGAAGATCGAATTGAATTTATCCACAATATCCCTTTTAATTGAAGGAACCCTGATCTCCGCCTCAAGTCCGCCGATCGTCTCTATGGTGATGGCGGTCTTGCCAGAAGTTATGACCTTTTCAAAATTAGATTTGAGTTTCTCCGCAGTATCCATTGCCAGGGAGAACTCCCTCGCCAGATCAAGCGTTATTTCCTTGCCGCCGCCCTGGAAAGATGAGGCAAAAAGCAGGCTGCCCTGTGTGTAAGCCGCAACATCAACATTTTCACCGCCGATATCCACAATGACCACTCCGATCTTCTTATGCTCTTCGCTTAATATGGCTTCGGACGAGGCAATGGAATTTAAGACAAATACCGGGTTCTTAACCCCTAAGGCATCCCTTATCACATTCCTCAGATTGTTCATCTGATATCTACTTGTAGCGATGATATATGTATTTACGCTCAGCTTCTGCCCCTCCAATCCGTAAGGGTTCTTAATGAATGATGTATTGTCAATGTCGAAGTATCTTGGTATTTTATGAATTATCTCGCTATCCTCATACAAGCCCTCGGCATGAGCGTTCTTTATCACCTTATCTATGTCGGCCTGAGTGATCCTTCTATCCGAATGTTCAATAGAGATAACATTGTTCAATGTGCCGTCATAACCTTTGATATTAGAACCGGTAACATTACAAAAAAAGTGATTTATCTCTTTCTCTTTGAGCCCGCTGAGATTTGTGACCTCTTCAAAAGCGGCCTTCAATGTGTCCGTGGCATTTTTCAAATTTACCACTTTACCGTCTTGAATAGAATCTGTCCTCTTCTTGGTGGCTCCAAGAATTTCCATTTCTCCTGAATCGTTTATTGATGCGATTACCAGTTTAAATTGATAACCCCCAAGATCCATTGCGCAAATATAGTTCATTATTTTCCTCCCAAGATCATGATGGACTGCCCTCTATATCTCATATCGAGCCCTACGATACCATCCCCTTCATTTCCGGCTATCTTTTCTCTTATATACTGCATATATTTCACATTTGTTATATTCGATATATCCCTTTCCAATAGAAGCAGAAATCCATCCGCCAATACGATTTTCAAATAATTAGGGGCGATCTCTACCTCCGTTGCCTCGATATTTATTCTATAGAGATTTTGAATAATGTTTTCTATCTCATTATCTGTTGGGAGTTTTTTGGGGAATGTGAAATAGATAGGGCCCTTGGGGCCGCTGCTGACCCTGGTTCCATCCTCCAGTATAGAGAAGTGTTCCTTATCATTCCCGCAATAGCCCGAAACCCTTTTCTCATACACATTGATTATCAGAATATCCGGGATCACTTTCTCATAACGAATGAAATCCACATAGGGGTCCTTTGACAATTCACCGACTATTTCACCAAGAGGGTAAATGATCAGATTTTTTCCCTTCACTTCTTTCAGGATACCCTTCATACTCGAAACATTTGAATTGATCGCGCCCCGTATCTTTATCTCGTTTACTGTAAAACCAGCGCTCCCGCAGGAAAATAATGCCCCTACGGCCAAGAGAAGAATAAGTATCCTACAAATTGTTTCGATTTTCCGCATTTTCTAATATTCCTCTTACCAATTCATCATATTCCACACCGTCATACTTGGCTACCTGCGGCAGATCGGAAAGATCTGTCATGCCCGGAATGGTATTTATATCGTGCCAAAGGATCTCTTGACCCTCTAAGATGCAGTCGACCCGGGCAAAATC
Source organism: bacterium (assembly GCA_023144005.1). Classification (GTDB taxonomy): domain Bacteria; phylum AUK180; class AUK180; order AUK180; family AUK180; genus JAGLWT01. The sequence goes on along the minus strand of JAGLGN010000023.1, from coordinate 77,504 downwards.
CCTCAATTCAAAAAGTTCAAATATCCGCACCGCCTCTTCGCTGATACGCTGCGCTGCCGAAGGTGATATTTCAGCCGGAACAATGAAATCCGTGCCGCCCGATGTGTATTTAGCTTCATAATTGTAGAACTCACGATTAGCTCTGATCTCCATCAGCGTGAAGCAGCGGCAGACTCCGGCGTTCTCCACAAGTCCGCATGTGACCTCTATTCCTTTTATATATTTCTCTACTATGACGGTGCCGAAATCCTTTATGAGCTTTTTGCCGTTGCTCAATACAGAGTCAAGGTCATGACATATCGAAATACCAACGCTCGAACCCTGACTGGAGGCCTTAATTACCAATGTCCCGAAATCCTTGAAGAGATCCCCTGCTTTCCTTTCAAAGTCACCCGCGGTGATGAAACTGCGATGCGGAGGTATGCTGAAACCACGACTCTCAAGAAGCGGCTGAACAAGATGTTTTGCCATTGTTACCGCCTGCGCGTCGGGACCTGTGCCGACATAGGGTATTCCATGCGAGTCCAGAAAAGCGGTCAGAGTGCCGTCCTCACCACCGGTCCCATGTACAATATTGAAAACGATACGGGGGGCGAGATCGGCTAATGCGGACCAATTATCCTTTTGCAAAATAAATTCATTTACCAAATAACCGCTTCGCCTTAAGCTGCTGATAATATTGGAAGCGCTTCTCAGAGAAACTTCTCTTTCCAAAGAAGCTCCGCCCATCACCACCAGCACATCCTTTTGCTTATGCATAATACACCTTGATCTCCAATTCCAGTTCTATATCAAAAAGAGCGAGTACTTCATTTCTGATCTCGCTCACACCGTTCTCAAAATCCTCAAATACCGCATCGCCGGTTCGAATGAACCAATTCGCATGCTCTTTGCTCACCGTGAGGCCTCCCCAGCTGCGGCCCTTGAATCCCGCTTTATCGATCAGATATCCCGCGGTCTTACCTTCGGGATTCTTAAATACCGAGCCGCATGAGACGCCTTTCGGCTGGGCGGCTCTGATGGCCTTCAATTCCTCTATCACGGCCGCTGATGCGGATTCGGACCAATTCTCCAGCTCGAATTCAGCCGAGAAGATGACATCCTTAATGCCGGAATCTCTGTACCGGGGTGTGAATTCTTCCATTTGATACTCACAGCCCTCGAGACTTATCAAAGACAGTTCTTTCAAATGGGAAAAGAGAGAGTCGCTGCCGATGGAAGCATTTCCCCTGATCGCGCCTCCCATGGTTCCGGGAATTCCCCAAAGACATTCCATGCCCTTAAGCCCGGATCTCCGCGCGGTATCAACTGCTTGCGCGGCCAAAACACCGGCCTGTAAGTAAAGGGAATTTCCCGAGGACCTTATTTCATTCAATGCGGTCGTCATAATAAACGGCTTTGTGTGGGCCCCTGAGGAGAACACCGTATTCGTACCGCCGCCGATTATCACTGCATCGGCGCCGAATTCCGCGATGAGTTCGATCATCTCCCTTTTGTCTTCCGGATAATAGACGATCTCGGCAGAGCCGCCGATCTTCAATCCGGAAAGCAGAGTAAGGTCCATATTCTTATTTATTATCATCAAGCATCTTTATTGCGAATCTGTAATAATCACCCGCGCCTAAAAAGAGAATGATATCATCCTTTCCCGGCTTGATATCTTTCAATACTTCCACAGGATCCGTCCCGTTTATATAATGAGCCTCTTTCTTTCCGAACTCCCTGATCTTCTCTGTCAAAACCCTTGAATCCACTCCCTTTATGGGCTTTTCGGAGGCGGGATATATATCGGCGACATAGAGAAGGTCTGTCGAATAGAAAGATCTCGCGAAATCCTCCATCAAGGCCTTTGTCCGGGTATATCTATGCGGCTGGAAAAAAGTTATCAGGCGGCCTTTTTTGATCCTGGAAAAGGTATTGAGGGTAAATTTAATCTCTGTAGGGTGATGCCCGTAATCGTTATAAACGACGGCATCTTCGTAGAAACCCATTTTTTCCATTCTTCTGCCAAGGCCCGCGTAAGAATCAATGGAACTTTTTACATTTTCCATATTCAGGCCGAGAAGATGTGAAAGGGCGATCACCGCGAGAGCATTGGAAATATAATGCTCTCCGGGATAAGGCACTTCGAAATCCCCCAGATGCGTGTCATTTCTGTAAACTGAGAATTTCGAACCCTCTCTGGAAAAACTCACATTATCCGCACGGAATTCACCGGGATTCTTAAAGCCGTATGTGTGTATCTTTGTCTTTATTTTCGGAAAGAGCTTTTGTATGTTCTCATCATCCATATTCAGAATATTGAATCCGAAGAACGGCACCTTATTCGCGAAATCCGTGAAGCCCGCAAGCAGATTTTCCATGGAGCCGTAATTTTCAAGATGATCATTATCAATAGATGTGATAATATTGATTATGGGCGAAAGAAGCAGGAAGGATTTATCCGATTCATCGGCTTCGGCAATGAAGAAATCCCCTTCGCCTAATTTCGCATTGCCCTTTATATAGTCGAAACGCCCGCCGATAACAACGGTCGGGTCCATACCGCAATCTATGAAGACCTTGCCGCAAAGAGCGGTGGTGGTCGATTTGCCATGAGAGCCGGCGATGGCGATGCCATCCTTGATCCGCATCAATTCCGCCAGTATCTCGGCGCGTTTTATTACCGGAATATTCTCCTTTCGCGCCTTGATCATTTCAACATTGTCCTCGCTCACCGCGGAAGTGTAAACAACGATATCAATATCATTTGAAACATTTTTTTCATCATGGCCGTATTTCACCGTTATGCCGAGCGAAACAAGCCGGTCAGTTATCTCTGATCTCTCAATATCCGAACCCGAAACAATAAAACCCAGATTATTCAGGATCTCGGCAATGCCGCTCATGCCGACGCCGCCTATCCCGATGAAATGAACCTTTGAAATTCCTAAAAGCATTTATATTCTCCTTAGGATCTCTGCTTCGACCCTGATCTTGTGTCTCTCGGTATAGAGATCACTTGCCTTTTCTCCGCCCCGCTGCAAAAGCTTTTTGTCTTCTATGAGAGGCATGAGCCTGGAAAAAAGCGAGTTCGCGTTCAGAAGCCGCTCCTTAATAAGATCACCCGCTCCTTTCTCTTTAACGATAAGTGCATTGAAATACTGATGGTCACCGGTAGCGCCCGCAAACGGTATATATAGCGCATATCTGCCCATCGCGAGATTCTCCTCCACCGTCATGGCGCCCGAGCGGCAGATCAGCAGGGTTGCCTGCTTGATCGCGGAAGCCATATCATGTATGAAGGGCAGCGCTTTGACATTTGAGAACCGGCTGAACTTCTCTATCCAGGAAGCGTTATTGTGGCCGGTGGCAATGGTCAGGCTAACACCCTTTTCTTTAAGCTCTCTTTCATGCGCTTCCAGCATATTCAATACCGTTTTCAAAATTATCAACGAGCCCTGTGACCCCCCTGTAATAAGTATATTCGTATCTTCGGGAAATTCAGCCCCTGCGGTGCACATCTCCTTTCTGACGGGGTTACCCGCCTTAACGAAGACACCGAAGCCGCTTTTGTCCGGGCCGAACGATGCTCTCGCGAATGGCGAAAGAAGTACATTCGATTTGCCCATCTTTATATTACCCTCGTAAATGAATAACGGTACGAAGGAGAGCAAGGACGCAGATCCCACGGGGAATGATGTATATCCCCCTGTCACAAGGGAGAATACGGGGCGGTACTGTAAAAAGAGGCTAATGCATTGACAGATGCCCAATATATTCTCATAGATGAATTTCCAGACGGCCTTTAGGGAGGCACCGGGGAAAGGGGCGGAATGAATGGTCATATATTTCATTCCCCTTTTGTTCAATACCTCTTTTTCCATTTTTGTGCCCTGTATTAAGAAGAGACATTTGTATCCGCGTGAGCCAAGGTTCTCACCTATGGTAATTGCCGGAAAAAGGTGTCCGCCGGTCTTACCGGTACCGAATATTATCCATTTATCCATTTCTATTTCTCACTGCTTCGCAGATACCGAAACCCATCATGAAAGCGATCAGGGCTGAACCTCCCGATGAAATAAGGGGTAGGACCATGCCGGTTGGGGGAAGCACCCCGACCGCCACTCCAATGTTAAAACCAACCTGCATGGAGAGTAGAACAAGAAACATTAGAGTAAAATATTTTAATTGTATATCTTTTGTTTTATTGCCGATATTATATATTCGCAGGAAAAGCAGGAAATACAGGCCGATCAGTAGTATCCCTCCGATCAATCCGACCTCCTCGCTTATCACGGAGAAGATAAAATCCGACCATGCCTCCGGTAGGGAAAAGACCTTCATTCGGCCCCGGCCGATGCCTTTGCCGAAAACTCCACCCTTCTGAATGGCGTTTTGGGACTGGAACCGCTGATAATTGAATGTCTGCCCGCCGCCGCTTTTGAACATCGAAACAACACGGGCTCGCCTGTAAGGAGAGAAGTAGATAAAGGTTACGACAAGAAGCGCGCAGATCAATAATATACCTGCGGTGTATTTGAAATTTGTTTTTGAAAAAACCAATCCTGCAAGAAGCGCAGCGCCTATTGTGATCGTGGTCCCCATATCGGGTGCCACCAACACAAGTGCCAGACCTGTCAGTATGATGGAGATCCTGAAAACATTTCCCCATTCCCAGACACCTCTTTTATTCTTGAGTATGATCTTGCCTTGTTTGTTGATCGAAAACGCCATCAGAAGCAATGCGGATATCTTGAAGAACTCGGAGGGCTGTACGGTAAATCCGAAGAATTGTATCCACCTTTTGGCATTGTTGATGCGGACGCCGGAAATCAGAACATAGATGAGGCCGAGCATCGAAACTACCGTAATGAATACGGTCAAAGCGGCAATTGCTTTTTTACCCGTGAATTTCTGCATCAGGTAAAAAACGACCCATCCCGCGGCAAAAAAAAGAAGCTGCTTGAATACCATCATATATTTGGAGCCGTATTGCTCAAATGAAAAGACGGCTGAGGACGAAAATACGCAGAGGAGCCCCAGAAGTGTGAAAAGGAATAAGATAAATTTAATTTCCCTGGATCTCATATACTATCTTTTTAAAATAATTACCTCTTTGCTCATAATTGCTGAATCTGTCGAAGGAAGGCGCGCCCGGAGAAAAGAGGATCATATCACCTTCTTTGCCGCTTCTTAAGGCAGACATCAATGCATCTTCAATGGTCATGGGGCCTTTTATCTCCCCACCCTTAACTGTTTCAATGAAACGATCCGCGGTCTCACCCACGGCGTATGTGGCCTTACAGTTTTGCTTCAGGGCATTACTTAATATGGTGAAATCGGAATTCTTTTCATCGGAACCGCCCACTATCAGAAAGATGCTGCCGCGGGGAAAGCTCAAAGCGGCTGCAAGCGTGGAATCCGGTGTGGTGGATTTGGAATCATTGAATATCCTGATGCCGTTTATGGTCTTAATATACTCGATGCGATGCTCCAGCCCTTCATATTGCTCAAGTACGGAAATGATATCATCCCGGCATACTCCTTCCATGATCGCGGATGCGGCAGCGCACATGGCATTGAAGATATTATGATTTCCGGGTATCTTCAAGATATTCGCTGATATGCTTGTCTTTGTACCACCGACATTGAATATCATTTTATCGGCGTTAAGATAAGCATGAGAATCCTTATTGCCTTCCACGGAAACAAATATTGCACCATCACGGCCCTTATAGGCATCGTAGAGAACTTCATCTTCTCTGTTGAGTATCAGATAACCATCTGTCAGATCGGCTATTTTCTTCTTTGATGCGATATAATTGCTCATCGTCTTATAACGGTTGAGATGATCTTCTGTAATATTAAGTATGATCGACCCCCGCAGCTGAAGCTTCGAGGATATATCAAGCTGATAACTGGACATCTCCAGGACTACACGCTCGAATTTCTCACCGAATACGGAGCAGGGAGAGGTCCCGATATTACCGCCCGTAAATGTCTTGTATTTTTTTGAGAGCAGTTTTCCGAGGAGATCTGCCGTTGTGGTTTTGCCATTGGTGCCCGTGACCCCGATCCAGCCATCCGCCCTAAGGTTCTCATACGCCAGGTCAAGATCAGAGATGAATTCATGTCCATCCTTCGTCAATTCACCTACTATGGGTGTCTCGGGAGAGATACCGGGAGAAAGAACGATACGGGAACAGCCGTCAAAGAATTGCGCCGTGTTCTTACCGAATTCCGTCTTCACACCTAATGATCTCAATTTGAGTATGCGCTCTCTGCTGAGCTCATCTTCCTCTCGATTGTCCGAGAGAAATACATCGCAGCCCAGCTTCACGCCTAAAATAGCGGCCTCATAACCGCTGATACCCATTCCCAATACCCCCAGTTTTTCCATTACCTTACCTTTATAGTAGCCAGAGCGATTATGGAAAGCACTATTGAAATGATCACGAATCTTATGACTACTTTGGATTCCGGGATATTTCGTTTTTCATAATGATGATGCAGGGGTGCCATCTTGAACGCTCTTTTGCCAAATAGCTTAAAGCCCGACACCTGAATAATTACCGATAATGTCTCCATAAGGAAAATACCGCCGAAGATCAGCAGGAGAAGCTCCTGTTTGACCATTACGCTCATCAAACCCATGGAAAAGCCCAATTGAAGTGAACCTGAATCCCCCATGAAAACCTGGGCGGGGTAAAAATTATACCAGAGGAAACCCAGACATACTCCTACAATAGCGCCGGCAAAAACAGTGAGCTCACCTATATCGGCGATGAAGGGTATGTTCAAATAACCCGAGTATATCGCATTGCCGGTGAAATAGGCGATCAGCGCCAATGTAAAAAATGATATCATTGATAATGAAGCCGCAAGGCCGTCCATACCGTCGGAAAGGTTCACCGCGTTTGAGGTAGCCAGGAGAATTATCACCATAAATAGATAATAATATATCCCTAACTGAATGCGGACATCTTTGAATATCGGAATAAGGACCGTGGTCTCAAATGAGGGTATCAGATTCAAGCAGAAGGCGACTATGACGGCGGAGACCGTGAGCAGCAGAAATTTTACTCTGGCGGAAATACCGTTGCCGTTCTTCAGCTTGACCAGATCATCCAGAAAACCGACAGCAAAAGACAGCGTGGTCCCGAGAATGAACACGAGAATATACGGATTAGAAAGATTTCCCCAAAGAAGTACCGTTACCATGGTCACGAAATAAATGAATATCCCGCCCATCGTAGGAGTACCTTCCTTTGAATCCCGCTTACCTTCAAAATAATCCTTGACCTTGTCGCCGAATTTTCTCTTTCTTAGAAATTTGAGCATACCGTTGCCGAATATCAGGAAGATCAGAAGAGCTGTAACAAATGCACCGCCGGTTCTTATGGTAATATATTTGAAGATACGCAAAAAGCGGAAAGCGGTTTCCTCATTATAAAGAAGTTCAAAGAGAAAATAGAACATTTAGATCTCCTTTTCCATAAGCTTAGCCACCTTGTAAACCTCGGTTCCGTGTGAACCCTTGAGAAATACTATGTCATACTCATCTGATCTCTTCTTGAGGATATCAAGTATCTTTGCCTGCTTTTTTGCCCGTATCCAGTCATTCGGTATATCGGTCGCGAAGCTGCCCTTTGCTATTACAAGTGAAGGGGTATTGGACTCTATGAATGAGAATATCTCTTGCTCATAAATCTTTTCACTATCGCCCATTTCCAGCATTCTCCCGATCACAAGGGCTTTTCTTCCCTTTAGTGAGAAGAGGTATCTCAGCGCTTTTTCATACGATACGGGATTGGCATTGTACGAATCATCTATTACCGTCTTCCCATTCCACTCGAACTCGCTCATCCTTATGAAGCGATGTGATAATATGGCGTCTTCCACATCCTTATCGTCAATGCCGAAACCTATTGCAGCGGCAGCTGCGAAAAGAATATTATGATGGTAAAAAGCGGTCACGGAACTCAAGGACATGGAGAACTCAAATGGGAGTTCCATAAAAAGCTTTCCGCCGCGGATCTCACCGTCAACAGTAAAAACATTGTCAAGTCCGAAAAATTCCTCGAACATCGGGTCGTTCGGAACAAATACCTTTCCCTCTTTCTTGAGCACCTCTCTCAATAAAGTGGTCTTTTCTCTGTATATTCCCTGAAGGTCGCCGAAGAATTCAAGATGCGACGGGCCGATATTGACGATCATTCCCACATCCGGGCTGGACGCCATTGTCTCGGCCTCTATCTCTCCGAAATGATTGGTGCCCATTTCCAGGATCAGATATTGAGTATCCTCCGGCATCGCAAGAATGGTTTTCGGAACACCGATCATATTATTTTCATTTGAATAGGTCGAGTGTACCTTTTTCCCCGCGCTGTCCAGTATGTCGTGAAGGAGGTTCTTTGTAGTTGTTTTACCCGTGGAGCCGGTTATCCCCACGACATTGCAGCCTACGGCTTTTCTGTACTCAAGAGCAATAAGGCAATAGGCCTCAAGCGTATCTTCGACCTTGATACCTTTGGGGCCTTTATGTTCTTCCTCGGAATAAAGGTATAGCTTCGCACCCCTTTTCAAGGCCGCCTTAATAAATTTATGGCCATTGAAATTGTCGCCGGTCAAGGGAACGAAAAGTTCTCCGCTCCTGATGGTACGGCTATCTGTCGATATGCCCTTTATCTTCTTTATCCCCGAATGATCCCACAATTTGGATAATGCTTTATTTATTTTCATTGAATATCCTCTTAACTTCTTCAAGGTCGGAAAAATGGACCTTGTTATTCCCCAGTATCTGATAATCTTCATGCCCCTTGCCGGCGATGATGACAATATCTCCTTCCTTTGCGCTCTTGACAGCATATCTTATCGCTTCTCTTCTGTCTGTTATTTTTTTACAGGCGGCCGTATCGGAAACCCCTTTCAGTATGTCGTCAATGATATGTTCCGGATCCTCTGTTCTTGGATTATCAGATGTTACTATCATAAGATCGGAAAACTTCTCAACCGCCTTTCCCATAAGGGGCCGTTTTGAATTATCCCTGTCACCGCCGGCACCGAAGACCGTAATGATGCTCTCATGCTGAAGCTGTTTCACGGATGCGAGAAGTTTTTCCAAGGCGTCCGGAGTGTGGGCATAATCCACGATCACGGTGATATTCCCCATTCTTATCGCCTGAAAACGGCCGGGGACCATTTTCAGTTTTTCCGCACCTTCGACCGCTGTTTTCACGGACATCCCCTTTGCCACCGCCAATGCGATTGCGCCTAAGCTGTTATATACCGCAAAGCTACCGCTTAATTTTAATTCGACATCATAGGGCTTTGTCTGATGTATGAATGTGTACGAGGCATTGGAGCTTGACAGGCTTGTCTCTTTAATTGTGAAATCACCCTTTTGCCCGAAGGTCACCGTATTCGCATACTTTTTTATCATTTCATTCTTTGCCAGAAGCGGGTCATCAATATTTATTATCATCGGAGCGGAATTTCTCATCTTTGAGAATATTAGCATCTTTGAATTGATATAATCATCCATGCTCCCGTGATAATCCATATGGTCGGCCGTGATATTGGTGAAGATGCCTCCCGAGAATTCAAGGCCGTGAATGCGGTCTTCCTTCAGGGAATGCGAGGATATTTCCATGGCGCAGGTATGAAATCCAAGATCAAATGATCTGCTGAGTATTTTGAAGAGTTCCGGAGCGAACGGAGTGGTATTGACCGAGGGAATGTGCTCTTTTCCGATCAAATTCTCGACGGTTCCGGTAAGGGAGCATTTCTGCGCGGCATGATTGAAGATGGAGTGAAGGAAATAGACCGTCGATGTCTTTCCATTTGTTCCCGTAACTCCGAAGAGATCCATCTTTTCAAGATTATCCCTGTACAGATCGTAGGCAAGAGAGTTCATATATTCTGATATCTTCGGCGTTTTCACAAATATGATCCCCTTTCGCCTTCCGGGGTACACCATCTCTCCCGCAACGGCTTTGGCGCCGTTCTCTATGGCTTGAGAAACATAATCATGGCCGTCATAGAACCTTCCCTTTACGGCAACGAAGACCGAGCCGGGAATGATCTTTCTGGAATCCATTTCAATGGAGGAGGGTGAAAAATCAAGTCCGTATTTTTTCATTCTATTTTGAAGCTGCAATGTCTTTCTCCCTGAATATATAAGTGGTTTTATTCAATTCCATATGGTAGAGCCGCTCCGCGATCTGTTTGAATACGGGCGCGGCAACCGATCCGCCGTAAATGGATTCTTTTGGCTCGTCTACAAAAACCCCTATGGTATATTTGGGGTTCTCTCTCGGGAAATATCCGATGAAAGAGGCCAGGTACTTCTCCTTGGAATAGGAGGCCGATTCTCTGTCCCACTTTCTTGCTGTTCCTGTTTTTCCCGCAAATCCTATGCGGGCGTTCCTGATATTCTTTCCGGTACCCTCATCAACCACCAGCGCCATCGCTTTCTGAAGGAATTCGGCGGTCGCGGCCGAAAATATACTGTTTTCAAAGGCCTCGACAGGATCACTCTCTTTGAGAAGAGGCCGCAGGAGCTTTCCATTGGCGGGAATGGTATTGAATGCCATCACAAAATTAATGAAAGGGGCCGATATCTCATGGCCGATGGCAAAGGAGATCATCGAGTAATTTTTGGTCCACTTATTATAATGCTTCAAAACACCCTTTTGATATCCCGGAATATCGATCTTTATACTTCTTTTAAGGTTCAGAAGCGATATCAGATATCTGTAAAGGCCGAGCTTGTCGCCTTTTTCTTCATACTTCTGCATGATCTTAGCCATGCCGATATTGGATGAATGCGCCAGAATGTCCGCGATGTCCAATGTTTTGAATTTCTCAGAATCTTCTATCACCCTGGTCTTTCTCCCCGTGGGGATCTTATATTTTCCTTTTTCGCAGTAATATTTATCGGATGGCTTCATGAATTTTCTGCCCGAGGCATCGGTGTAGTCCATCAGATAGCCGACGACCAGGGGTTTCATTACCGACCCAACTTCCAGCAAAGATGAAACTCCGGTGTTCTGAAAAAGCGAAATGGAATAAGAGGAATAATTATTAGGGTCAAAACTAGGGTAGTTCACAAAGGCACGGATCTTTCCCGTTTCGGTCTCAATGACCACGGCACAACCGGAAACCGCATCGTATTTCTTTACCGCGTCACCCAGGAATCGGTAACTCAAGTCCTGCAGGACCGTATCGATGGTCAGTTTGACCTCTTCCCCATTCTGCGGCTCCTCAACCCATTTTACCTTTCCCCATCTGCCGCCGACAGCGGAGATAACGGAATTTTTGAAATATATGCCTTCCCGGCCCTTCAAACTTTCATTGTACGCTTTTTCAAGGCCGTATGGAGGATTCCCTTTCTGGTCAATATATCCCAGTATCGAACCGAATCGTTTTCCAAAGGGATAAAACCTCCTATAGTTCTTCTTTGAATAGATCTTTCCTCTCAAGTCCATTATCTCAACATCGCCGTCGGCAAGACTGCGGATTATTTCTTCATGAATATCAAGGTCCAGCTCGCCGCTGATGAACTCAAAGGTGCGGTGTTTACGGGCATATTCTCCGCAGCGGTAATTGAAGTCTCTTATCAGGCTGCGCTTGAAGCCGCGCTGGACAAGAACCCTTGAAATAGCTCTTCTTATATATTCCACTTCTTCTTGAGATGATCTCGCTGTATAAAAATATGATGAAAAAAGAGCAACAGAAGTCGCGATGATCTTGCCTTCGGAATCCAGGATATCTCCACGGGGCGCCAATTGTATTTCGGTATACGGGCTTCGTTTTTTGCTCTTATTGGCAATTAATTTCACATAAGAGAACATTATATAGCCCCAGAAGAGCACGATAAGGCCTATGATTATACTCAATCTTAATTTATTCAACTACCAGCCTCACATCCTTATGTATCCCGGAGTAGTCAAATCCAAGCTTCTCACGGGCGGCCTTTTCAACATATTTATAGTCAAAGAGTACATAATATTCAAGAAGCAGCTTGCGGCGAAAATCTTTTAATTGCTCCAATTGTTTTTCCTTCACCGAGATCGTGTAATAATTGATCCGGCTGTTGATCTGAAAATTTATATATGTGAACATGAGGACAAATAATAAAATGAGCCCCCAGAACAATCGCTTTTTTTTGTTCATATGATGATACCCGCGCGCAATTTGGCGGAACGGGAGGCTCTGTTTTTCTGCACTTCCTCCCACGCGGGCTTAACTACCCTTTTATTTATGATCTTTAGCCTGTTGGCGTCCCTCATCTCACGGAAACTCTGCTTGATCCTTCTGTCCTCACCCGAATGGTACGAGATGAATATAAACAGTGCGTCGGACCGCGGAAATATATTCATTTTACTTAAAAAGGTCTCCAGGTGATTGAACTCCTGATTGACCTCGATGCGAAGGGCCTGAAAAAATAAGGTGAGAGGGTGATTACCCCTGACCTTCCCATGAGATGGAAAAAGTGAAAGCAGGTCCGACACCGTAGAGAAGGGTGTTTCCTTCCGTGTTTTCATGATCTTTTCTATAAAAAAACCCGGACGATAGATATCCGCATTATCCATCAGCATGGTCTCGAGTTGAATGGGAGTATATTCATTTAATATATCCGCGGCGGTAGGGCCGGAGATATGCGAGTATCTCATATCAAGGGGTTCTTCCGGCTTGGTAAATGTAAATCCGCGCTTTGAGTCCTTATAATGGAACATGCTGATACCCAGGTCCAAAAGGAATACACCGGAGTCAGATGCGGGATACTTATCCACATTCTCATAGGAATCATTGATCACATCAACATCATTTCCGATTCTTTTTAAAGCGGCCTCGATGATCAGTGAATCCCGGTCGAAGCCGGAAAATGTCCAGCCTTCAAGCTCATCTTTCAAAAAACGGGTATGACCGCCTTCACCCAATGTACAGTCACAGAAACTTTTTATGGTGGCGTGATCCCTGATGAGCTGAAGTATCTCTTCCTTTAGGACCGGGATATGTGTTACCATCATATGTCATACTTCTCATTGATAGAGTTCAGAATATCCGTGATATTCTCCATATCACCGGTAAACTCCTTTTCCATCATCTGCTTGTAATCCTCGGGTATCCAGAGCTTCAGGAAATCTCCCTCACCTGTGATGACGACTTCCTTGGCAAAACCGAATTTTGCTACAAGGCCGGACGGGATGCGGATTCGTCCCTGTCCGTCGGCCTGGACCTCGAAAGAGTTACCAAAGAAAAAGGTGAAGATCTGCTGTGCCTTGACATCAAAGAATTTAAGTGACTCCAGTTTAGATTCGATTGTATTGGAAAAATCTTTGGGGAGGATAAAGAGATACTTGTAATCAACAGAGAATCCGGGAAGGACGACAAATCGGTCTATTGAACGCTCGGTCATTACGCTTCTGATCTCATTCGGCAGCATGACCCTTCCTTTGGAATCTATAGAGTAGGAATAATTTCCTCTGAACTTCATTTGCAGACCCTCCTTAATTTGACTTTTCCGGCAATAAAACTTAAAATAAATGCAGATGTACTTATATTCACGTTTATGTCCCTTATTTCCGGTAGCATTATACAATAAATCTACCACCAATTCCACACAACCTACCATTTCCTACCACTTTTTACCACGGATAAACTATATGTCGGGGGTTGCGGGATATATTCACTATATAGGTACTAAAAACAAATCCAAGTACTTTTAAGGGAGGGACATATGTTTTTGATTGCCACAGGAACCTCGATCGCTGTTCTGGTATTGATGTGGGTATTATATTTTGCAATTAGCCCCAAAGGGCTTCTTTTAATCTCCACTTCCTCCTTTGTATTAGGTGGATTGCCGTTATTGCTGGTGATAATACTTCTTGAGTATTTTCTCATCAATTACATCTTCAAGGTCGACAAGAAAAAATTTGACCTTCCGCCTTCAAAGATCAATCTCAGATTCTTGACCAGTTTGTTCCTTCTGTTCATATTTCTGCTGCTCTTCATCATGATAGATAAAGTTGTTTTCTTTCTCTTCTCCGGTATCAGCTTGAAAATGCTTATCTCCATGCATACCATGCGTGTGATCTTTCTTTCCGGTAATTTTATTGTACCGTTCTATATCGCCTTTACGGGATTCCTCCTGGCATTTGTCCTTCAACGCTCTAAGTTCGCCAGCTTTATCAAAAACCGCCTGCTCGGTATCTTTTTGCTTGCAGCGATATTCGCGATTGCCATAGGCCTGAGATGGGACATGGCGGCAAATATGGTGGAGTCCATATCGTATCACTCTCCAAAGGCGGAGTATTTCGAGAAAAATGTTTCAAAAACTCCTGCCGGAAGGATACGATCGATGTTCTACCTCCGGGCGGGTCAAAGCCTCATCGCCTGCTCGTCAGGACAGGACAAGAGCGAGATCGAAAAGGGAATGGAGTTTTTACAGAGGGTTGAATTTGAAGATTATAAGAAGTCTATGGAGTTTCACAAATTCAAACTTATCGGAGCTAGATATCTTGGATTGGAAGAGGAGATGCTCAACTCCTATGAAACACTTTTTGCTATTTACGGAGAACTTGATACATCCGATCTGCTGTCCTTTACCAAAGATACTCTGAATTTTGCCTCCCCGCCGTTTAATCGTATCATGGGGCTTTTGAGGCACAATAGCGAATTGACCGCTAATGATGAATATTTAAAGGCGCAGTACGAATTTCTCAATGAGAATATGCAAGAGGATAATTCCGCTTTGGCAAAGTATTATCAGGCCATTAACAATTCTGCCGTACTTGAAAAACTCCCGATCCTGACCGAGATATTGAAAATGGAAGGTGAGTATAAAGTAAGGGACGACGCTTATTACTATTACATTGAAAATCTTGTGAAGATACGGAGAAAAAGGGATGCCTACGATGAGGTGATCGACTTCATTTCAATATTTCCGGAGTCCCCTTATATGCAGAAGATCGCTGATCTGAAAGAGAGCATCAAATACACCTTCATATCAAAGGATGAATTATCCGGCAAGGACGAGCTCTTTAATATGGGAACGAAGATCGACAGGGATTTTTACCTGGCTTCCAATCTGGCGATCTACAAATATAATTCTGATGATTTCTCTATGAAGAAGCTCTTTGAATTCGCTGACGACAATCAGATGATAGTAGCAAAGATCATCCCCGCTGACAAGTATCTGTGGATCTTTTTTACCGGGGGAAAAGTCGAACTCGTAAACCTGATAACCAGGGACTCTAAAAATATCATTGCAGCCGGAGGGGGATTAAATTATATTTCCCCAAGCGTGAAGTACCGCAATAAAATATACATCGGAACATCAAAGGGCGTATCGATCTTTACACTCGAAGGGCGAAAGGCAAAGATGATAACTTCCAGTGAGGGACTTACCTCCAAGAAGATATTCTTTTTGAATAAGAAGCATTCGTCGCTTTATGTGGGAAGTGAGGATACGATGATCATTTTCGATGTTGACCGCATGGAAGCCGTGTTCAAAAAAGGGCACATGGACCCCATCACAAAACAGAGATATTCGAATTTCAAATTCGTTTCACAGACCGGATCAAATATCTTCGGCCTTGGAAATATCGGACTTGCCAATTATAATACCGGCCGAAAGATGTGGAATACCAAATATAAGTCAGGCAAGGTCAGCCTCATGGATTACACTGACAGATACCTTACATACCTTTCAAAAGAAGAAGGAAAAAATATTCTTAATATTTTCGATATAAAAAGGGGCAAAGTGCTGAAGCGCATATCCGATTTCCAGATCGGCCCGCCATTCAATCTCCTGAAACAAAGCGGCGGCTATATCTTCCTCGCAAACGGGGAGCGCAAGGTGATGAAGCTCTCTATGAATACCTATAATATGGAAACCTTCCGCGCAAAGCAGGAGGGCGGAGATATTATCAACCTTGAGATATATGATGATTTCTTGATCCTGATCCAGCCAAAGGGACTGCAATTGGTGGATCTTACGGTGAAGTGACGGAAGATGGCTTATCTGAGGTGGCCTCAGTGGCTTAAAGACCATTACAGGGAGATCCAGGGTAATGCCCTGACCACCACACAATTGATCAGAGAAAAGGGTTTAAATACCGTCTGTCAGGCGGCGAACTGCCCCAATCGTTCCGAATGCTTCGGAAACGGCACGGCGACCTTTTTGATAATGGGCAGCACCTGTACGCGTGACTGCCGGTTCTGTAATATACAAAGCGGAGCACCGGATCCGCTGGACCACGATGAGATAGCGCGGATCGTAGAATCTGTCGGGATCATGGGACTTAAGTATGTTGTAATTACATCGGTGACAAGAGACGACCTGCCGATGGGAGGAGCGGAACACTTTCACCGCTTGGCGGTCGAGCTGAAAAACAGATACCCGGAAATAAAACTGGAATTCCTGATCCCGGATATGCAAGGCAACGAATCAGCAATGCAGATGATCGCTGACTCCCCTCTGGATATTCTGAATCATAATGTTGAAACGGTGGCAGAACTCTATTCGCAGGTTAGGCCGCAGGCGGACTTTGACCGCTCTTTGAATGTCCTGGCGTTCTTCCATGCCCGTGATATGATAACCAAATCCGGCATCATGACAGGACTGGGAGAGAGCTTTGAGCAATTAAAAAAGACCATGGGCGAAATAAGACGGGTCGGCGTAAGCATCTTGACGATCGGACAATACCTTCAACCGTCTCTGCGGCACTTTCCCGTTAAGAAATACTACACGTTTGAGGAATTTGACGCGCTCAGAGATGCAGCTTTGCAGGAAGGATTTGAAGAAGTGTATTCGGGCCCGTTCGTCAGATCAAGCTACCGGGCTCATGAAACAAAGCTGGTGTAGTGTTTTATAATTGAATTGACTCAAATCCGGGTATTCCATTGACAATTTATTTGTGAAACAGTACACTTATATAGGAGAGGATATATGACAGATTATATGGATGATTTCAAACTTTTAAGAAGGGACAAACGCCTCGAGTCGTTGAATATGACGAATGTCGATATTTATGACCAGAACGGAAACGGTATCTATCAAGGCATGGGAAAGACGCTTAATCTTTCGATGAGCGGAATGCTTCTCGAGATCTATGATGATATCCCGGTTCAGCTCAATTACGGCATCAGCCTGGAGGTGAGCCTCCACAATGAGCAGATCGTAACCGTGAAAGGCATCGTCAGATGGCTGCATTCACATGACGGCAATATCACAATCGGGCTTCAATTCCTACCGCTGACCTGCAAGGTCTCGGATAAGATCGAACATTTTTTGATAAATCTTTCAGAATAGATGAGGGTTAGAGGCTTATAGAGAAATTGACAATGGACAATTGACAGTTGACAATTATTAGTAAGTGACCCCGTGGAACACCTGGAAGTTCGCAAGTTCAATTCAAATATAAAAATAATGATCTTAACGGCATTGCAACAGATGCAATGACCGTCCCCTCAATCCCCCTCAATCTCGGATATTCATCAGATGCTCACCAATCACTTCAAAGGCCGAAGAAGGGTAAGGTTCTTCCGAAATCCCTATAAACGAGTACTTCGCGATGATTATTGCCGCAACTTCATCAAGAAAAAGTATGATATTGGCAACTAGATTTACTGCATAGGTATAGAAGTCAAATCTGTGGTAGTCCGTTTTCATGTCTTTAGTTTCATCAAGGTGCCTGAAAATGAATTCGTTTTTCTCACTCGGACCGACACCTACTTCCAGAGAACGGTGTACTAGCTTGTTTCTCACTTCGCTTAACATCTTGAACCATTTCTTGTTTTTTCGCTTCAGTTTCTTCAATAATCCCGACTTCTCGATTATTTTTATCCTGCCATTAAATATCCAGGCGATTGGCGCTTGCATTTTCTCGTTTGATTCCCAGTCGATCATTTCCTCATTCTCAATCATTGCACCGACTTGGTCAAATATGCTCCTAGTGTAAAGAAGAAAATTTGAAATGTCATCAGAGATGAAATGTGAGAAATAACTTTCTTCCATTGAAAGTTCAAAATGAATATGTTCTTTTTCCAAGGAAAACAGCATTTTTTCAAGGTAAAATACTACGCTTCTCATGTGCTTTACTGTTTTGTTATATTTGGATCTGCGAGAAGGGTCAAATAAGTAATTGAACAAGTTGTAGAAGGTACTATTCACGGCATTCATAAGAAGAGGTTTCATAACCCCGTAATCGCACACCTTCAGATTATCAAGTAAATAGGAAAGTGCTTTCTTGGAACTGGGAATCTCTCCAAAGATCCTTTTTTTACACATCTTGGCCTCCAGGGATGTGTTTGGAGTAATAATTGCGCTATTTACCATCCAAACCACCTCTTTCTCTCTAACAACAAGAACCATTCCATATTAATCCCAATATTGGCTGAGCACCGATTTTTTGAGGAAAATACACACATTAACTCACGCCATTACTATCTCTGTGGAGGCGATAAATAATTCGAGCTCCAGGAGTATGAAATGACTTTATTTGACATCATTTCTATTGTTAAAGAAATAGCCTGCTTCCTTGTAAAAATCTACCTTCTTGATGTAAAGGACACTAGGAAAGTTCATTATAAACTAATGAGAAAAATCCGCAATCGGAAACGCTAAAGAATTGGGGACGGGCAGGCTTCGCAGTGGACCAGCGGCCCAGTATCCCAGTGGAACAGTAGTAAGTAACCCAGTATCCCAGTGGAACACCCAGAAGTTCACAGGTTCAAAAGTTCAAGGTTACGCTTCACAGAGCACAAGCGACACGCTACGCAGTGGACCCAGGGACAAGTGGACCCAGAGTGGAACATGCTACGCAGTGCACAAGAGACACGCTTCGCAATTTTGCACCAAATGCAACAACCGTCCCCGATTTTCTCCTTAACTCTGTTGCAGTTAATGTAACGAGAATCTCTGTTTTTCAATGTAACAACCATCCTTGGCAGTTTATCATTCAATTATCCTGTCAAAAGTTAGGGCTTCTTTATTTGAATCAAACCAAACATCATACATCAATATTTCTTTATCATTATCATTATTTAATTCATTAATAGTATTAATAAGGGCTTTTTTGTTAATTACATACTTATTCATATTATTGCTCTGGTTAATTTCATGCGAATTGTAGAAAATGCTTTCTATTTTAGAAAAATATATCCCTGTAATTGAGCCATTTTCCTTATTATCGGAATCTTTGAATAAAAATCTGTATTCCTCTTCATGCTCCCAGTCTAAAAACTTCATTGTTAATACAGACTGAACAAAATCCTTTACACATTGATCTTTGAATTCAATAAGCTTCTTTTTGTAGTTTACTTTAGTGGGAAGGTGGTGTTTTTCTTTTACCTCAAATTCTATAGCAACACCTTTAAAGCCGTTTGCATAATACCCCCACATGGGAATCTTTAATAATGCCTTCTCTCCAGATAAACAGCAGATTCTATAACTCTGTTTTTCATTGTATATATCTTTAATTATATTGCGTTTATATTTAAATTTATACACTCCCTCCATAGGATCATTTAATTCAGTAAAAGGTGCACAATATAATTTGCCCGTTTTGATAATTTCTTCCGCTCTTGAAAATTCCTCTTTTTCAACAAGTCCTCTAAATTTGTACAATTTCACATCTAGCGCCCTTTTCATCTCAATCCTACATCCACAGATTTCTTGATAAATCTATCAGTGGGATAATTTGATGTTTTTGACTAATAAAATAAGGTTTCAATCTGTCAGAATAATAAGGATATTTAGCAGGTTGAGTTTTCTTCATTTGTAGAAATTTTTTCATCCATGTAATTGTACTATTTATATGTTTTTCTAATGTACTAATATTAATGCTATTTTTATAATAAATTTCCCCCAACTCCATACTTTTAGTAATAAATCGTAATCCTGAATATTCAAAATTATTTCTACAATATTCTATAGTAAACTTCTCTTCACTAGTTTTTTGTCTCGTAGACGAGGGAGTTACATTCTTAATAGTCCGATAATCAAGAGATTTGTTAACAAAAATATCTCTCCATCTCTCTCCCCAATACTTTACATAGAATCCATCTCTTGATTGTTGAAAACCACATGAGATTGATATGTATTCACAATTAATGGTATTGTTCTTTTTAATTGATTCAGCTAACCGAAAGACTATTTCAAAGCGATATCCCCTTAAGGTAGCTCTAATCTCTGATACTTCTTCTTCATCAAAAGGTAAAACTTCCATGAGAACTTCGGAAATTTTCATTAGGAACACTGAGCTAGTCAGTAGATTTCTCTCCCAACCAGACATGTACCATCGGTCTGTACAACCTCCATTAACAAAGTAATCCTGTGTCTCCAAACAAATAATATCATTCTGCTTTAATTCAATAATCCACTCCCCTGCACCACCATTACTTCCAAAAGCCGGACATGTTCTTAACGTAATCCCATCACTAATAAATACAGGATTGATTATTCTATTTTTATCGTTTTCATATTCCAACGGGATATTTCTGAATCTTGGAGTATAGGTTAAACATAGTGAGTTTTTAGCTGTTCGAGTATCATTAAAAACAATATTGGTTAAAAACAAGGCACAGTCTATCTTTGGTTTTTGAACAGAATTAAACACTGAATAACCAAACCCACCAGGCATTTTGTATTTCACACTTTTTTTCAGATCCAGACTGTAATTGAAATACTCAATGTTTCCGTTATTACTTCTCATATACCCTCCTTTTACTTTTCAAAACAACACTTTTACGACAGCCTCCGTCGGGTCTCTGCTATTAATTCCTACCTTTTACAACCTAGTTCGGTACATATCTTTGAATCCCAGTGATCTCGGCTTTCGAATCATGAGACATAACAATACCAACACTAAACCGTGCTCTTGTAATTCCTACATATAATTTTGATCGTGTGCTATTCTTCAAATTATATCCATTGTTTAATATCCATTTTCTCATATCAGATGTAGGATAGATTAGCACCCTATCAAAAGTTTTTCCCTTTGAATATCCAAAAGTAATAGATTGAAATTTCGGATTTACCTTTATATTTATATTCCATCGTATTTGAATAGGAGTGAATTTATCTAGATAACTATCCAAATCATTTATATCAACCAAATATACTCCCTTATGAGAAGAATCACTTTTCCTACATCCTTCGCAATCACAGGGAAGAACTATTGGATATTCAGGAAATAATTTTGAGGAATAATTACATATCTGACTATTATTGCGATGTGACTTCAGTAGGGTTGATTCGTCAATATTACAACAGATTCGTTTCCCCAATTTATTCAAAACAAAATCCTTTATTTTTCCATCTTTGAATTGATTATGCTTCGGCTCATGATGCGTCAAATATGTTACTTGGCGTGGATCACCAACAAGGAAAACTGAAGAAGATGACTGGAAAAGTAGTTTTATTATTTCTAAATCATATCCTGCTAAATCTTGAACTTCATCTATGTAAACGTGAGAATATATTCTACTAATCCTATTAATAATTTCATTATTGCAAGCTTCATTTGTTCTAATAACAAATTTTGAAACCTTATCAGAATATATTCTCATTGAGGATGTAAAATAGTGCTTCAGATAATTCTCCTCTTTCCAATATAAAGGGAATCCTTTTTTTGAAAACAAAGGATTCCCCCTCTGATCTAATTTTCCCCCTGATTTATTATTCGATAGGAAAAAGCCAATATTCAACTCATGTAAATCCGGGTAATTAGTACTCTGATATGGTCTAACACCATGATGCAATAAAAACGAGAACCATGTCTGTATGGAAATATTTGAGGGAATACACTTCTTCTTCTCAATAATTTTACTTTTTATCTCTGCTTCATTTGCTTCCGTATAGGTAGTTATGAGAATTTTATCAATTTTACTCCTTTCTAAAGCTTGATTAACGAGGTAGGTGGTTTTTCCAGATCCTGCTGCAGCAATTATTAATTTATTTTCACTCATTACACCACTTTACTGCCTTGAAGATATACTTAGGATAATTTACATCTTCATTCGACTCAAATACTCTGAGAGCCCAAGTCGTCTTATTATCTATCATGTATTTAATTACCTTTTCTTCTGTGTCATAGGTTGACTCCTTGATAACTAAAGCTTTTCTAAGAACTTCCAATTGATTTTTATTCGCATCAACAAATTGATATTCAAGAGTTTTCAATGGATTCCTATTATCTGCACATATTTTAATATACTCTTCACTTGAATAATCTGCATATTTTTTTATTATATTAACATCATAGTCACCATCATTATCCGTAATCACAGCGACTGGATGTTTAAGTTTTTTAGCTATCTCAAGAAATCTTTTAAATGAAAGCCCTACAGAAATCACATCAATTCCTTCTTCAATAGGAAGCCTTCCCTCATTGTTTTTCATATAGGCTTTCTGTACAATTAATTCATCCGAAGGACCTTCCACAAGAAGTGCTTTTTGGCAAAGGATTAATCTAAGCGTCTGATACCCTGGAAGTTTTTGAAAAAACTTTTGCGTATCTGCCGTAAGGTCCTTGAGCATTGCTACCTTCGAATTGCTGAGAAAGATTAAATGCTCTAGTCCCAATTTGTTTGCGACGAAACTACTGTGTGTAGATATAAGAATTTGCTTTTCATCACACTTTCCCCGAATACTTTTCAGGAGTTGATTAAGTTTCGTATGCGACAAATGGCATTCAGGTTCCTCAATCAATATCATATTAGCTTCTTCACTCTTTTCATGCTCAAGAGCCAGACTTGTTTTAATAATACACTGCTCTCCCTTTCCTATTTGGTGGAACGGTATTTCATCCAAATAGGTCATTAGTACCGTTTCCCAGGAATTGGATGAGGACAAATCTACGGATATGTGGAGATTCTTATTGCTCACTTTTGTCTTTTCTGTGATCTTCCTATTAATTTCTTTGATAGCATCGTTTTTCGAAAACTCTTCTTTCAGCATTCTGTATGCTTGAGCCATATTTACTTTTTCACTTATTTCGAGATCATCGCGAATAATCCTTGAAATATAAACGTCGGAACCGTTCTGATAGCGATATGAAGACGAGTCTATAACTACGGATTTCAAGGGAATACTCCTTGAAGTTATAGGTTCTCGCGCAAAGGACTTCCATGATATTTTGTAATACTCCACAGGAATAGTATTTATTTTTGCAGGTGTGATTAAATCTTCATATTCATCTTTGAATCCATCATCAAATTTAATTTTGAATGCAAGTCCACATTCTTGTATTTTTTCACTATTGCCGTTCCCTTCAAACATTGGAAAATCTATGTCATCGAAAAAGACTTCAATGAGTATATATGGTGGTGGTTGCGGATTATCAGTTTTTAGGCTATTAATATATTCATTAACGACCTCATTGTTAAAAAGGTACTGACTCAATTCATTCCTCAGATATCTACCATTGAGTACCCCGCGCAATGCTAAGTGTATTGCTTCAAGAATGGTAGATTTTCCCGTTTCATTGTTACCCACTAAGATGTTAACACCTGAATTGAGTTCAATCGAAAATTTTCCTTTGAAACACTTGAAATTCTCAATGTTTAGCTTCTTAATATACATACTCACTCCTAAATATCAGTTTATATTTGTCCCTGAATGAGGGATAAAGAATCGCCAACATATATTGTCCAATTACGTATTTCAATCTCTTATTCAACTCATTCATTAATAAATTCATAGTCAAAACTCTCAAACAGTTTTGTTTCTGTATTCACGACTATCATTACTTGTATTATGACATCTCTTGTTATTTCAACTTCGGCTGAATGCTCGTTCCATCCAATATCTATAACATGATATTCTTTCGATTCATTAGGATACAAGTCTCTCTTATCAACTAAATAACTTAGAATACAATTGGCTTTCACTTGAAATGAAAGGTATACTTCATTATCCGGGAATTGAAGAATATCATCAATTGTGCCTATCTTCATTCCATCTATACTCTCAAGGTAAACCATTTCATCGTTACCGTCTGGTAGATCAATCTTTATCTCTTGCTCCGTAACAAATTCATCTAAATATTCAAAAAGACCCTCATGTGATATAACCTCCCATTCATTCTTTTTAAATTGCCTTTTTATCTTTTCCTGGGGCAAAAATTCATCCGAAATCTCTTTTTTAAACATTTCAGTAAGACTACCATGTAATTTTACACGGTCAATACCGATTTCATTTTCCTGCAAATCTTGTCTTAAATCATCATGTAAATCACTTTTATCACCAAAATAATCATTTGTATTTTTTGTCACAAATATCACTTTCGCATCTTGATTCTCATGAAGGATTTCTTTTAGATTTTCCCATATCAAAGTATCCCGGTAACCTTTTCCCTGCGAATTAAATGGCTTCCTTTTTTTTACAGCTCTGTCCACAATATTTTCATGATTTACTTTTGGATATGGAAATATCTTTCTATTTCCTTTGCTGAAAAATATTTCCAAGAAGCTCCTGTATGTTTCTACTTCTTGATTAATGTCAAGAGACAATTCCGGAATTATGTCATTTCTTGAAAGGTTACGTGATACTCTGTTACTTCTAAGTCTCAACTCCTTGTAGTTTTCCTCAAGATATTTTCTATACTTCGCTATAATCTCGTCAAAAACTACATGAGGCATTACCCAAAATATATTGAGCATTTTCAATGAATCTGTAAGGATTTGCATGTTTGTATGTCGTAACCAGAATTGCTCATAGTAAATATTTGTATCAAGAATAATATACCTATTCATAATTGTGCCTTCTATATTCAACCAATAATCTATCTATCTCCCCCATTATCCGGTAGGTTTCGCTGATGGTGACGATGATTTTTTGGTATGACTTGATTTTCACTCTCAAAGCGTCCATATATGCAATATCCTGCTCCTTTGGTCTAGTCATTTCTATTTCTTGGTTCATAGGGATTAATTTCCGCAAATTTATAGTTCTTAGCCATTTTGATTTTCATTTCGAAGTTATTGATAGCTTCAACTGGATCTATGCTCTGAATATTCAATTTAATAAAAATATTCCTTTTAAAATTGATGGAATAAAGGTACTGATCCTCAATGTTGCCCGTTTTAGTAGAAAGTCTTTGAGAATACCCAGATATAATGATGTTTTGAATGTGAGGGCTTATATTAAATAATTTACCAGTAAAATAGAACGCTAAACCACAAACACATTTAGCATAATCATAGTTTCTTTCTTTTACGTTTTTATCTTTAATTGAAAGCTTTCCAGATGTTAAGATATTAACTTTTCTTGAAGGAAGATCTTCAATCTCAGGTAAATCCAGATCTATATATAGATCTTCTTCATATTTGAAATCAATTGCGAAATCAACAGGTAGATTGATATCCTTAACTTTCTCCTCTATAGCATTATGAACATATTTAGTATCTCCAGATATTATTTGATTGAGAAGGTCTTTCTTTTCAAAGTATTCCTTTTCATACTGGGAATCAAGTTCATTTTTTTTCTGCTTTTCTGACTCAACAAATGATTTCTTTGATGCCTTCCAATCATCTTGAGCTTTTAACATAGCATCTTCAATATTATCGGCAATATGTTGTTTAATCCTTGGTGGATTTTTCCAAAAAAGGATATTGCGGAACAATTTCTTTGCATTCTTTCTTAGTAGTTTCATTACTTCTTCTTCTGTCGGAGGATTAACTTCAAACTCCATCATTTGATAAATTTCTTGTTTAAGATTGTTTAATTCTGTTTCCCAATATGATGATAGTATAAGTGGTTCTGTTTGTAGAAAGATATCAATTACTTTGGAGACCTCATTATCTTTTTCCTCTTTGTATTGTTGATTTAAATTTCTTACTGCATTTTTATATTGTTCTTGCCTTTTTACTTTACGCAAGAGCCTTTCATCAATTATTGGAGTGCCATCCTTATACTTGATTTCTATTTCACCATTCTCATTAATGCTTATTGTAGTAACTATTTGTTTGCCACCGCTTCTGTTTTTTTGACTTCCGAAGCTAGTTGAAGATCTTAACTTTGTTCCTGGAATACCTGCACTTATGCGATTACCTCGAGGCCCAGAACTAACCCTTAAACCTTTAACTCCTGCAGAAATTCCTATACCGGATTTTGATAAATTCAAATGAACACCTTTGCCAAGTCTTATTCTCTTTCCAAATCTCATTATTCCTCCTCAATATCCTGCTCCAAATATCTGAATCAATCTATCTAAAACCCTTTCTGAAGTATAATCAGGAAGTGTTTATTTGTCAACATTGCACCAAATGTATCAACCTTCCTCGTCAATTCTAGAGACTACTGTCCCCGTTATCCTAGTAATATTTATCAAAGCAAACTATCTAGGATATTCAATACTGTGTTCGTGAAATTATCACACCACAATTCTATTTTGTTGAACTTCATTCCATAACTATCTAACACTTCAAATGATGATACTATTTCGTCAAGCATCTTCTGGCCAGGTTTATAGTCACCAATATATGCAGATGTTGACAGATAGATCCTCTGTTTATAATCATTAATACTTGAATTAATTAAATCTACATCCTGTTCAATCCTTTCCGATTTAGTTTTTAATATATAATTCTGTAGTTTGATAATTAAATCCCTTATATGGCCATCACTGTTTATCTTCTTGAATTCTTCTGGAATATAAGGCAGATAGATTTTCTCATTTGGAGGATAATAATATACATGTGGAAAAGTTTCATTAATCATTTCTATTTCTTTATCAATTAAAATTTGAGCATCTGCTTCTCGCAGTTTTATCAGCAAATTTATTGCTCCTAATGCCCAAGGATACCAATCATTTTCCAGTATTCCTAACTTCTTGAATTGGCTTTCGGGATCCTTTATCCAGAAATCATGATAGCTAGAATGGTAGTGTGTACTATAGACAAAAGTATTCCTGTAATCACTATACGAACATTCAGTTGACCAATCGTTAAATTTCTTAAAGGCTATTTTACTCAGTATAAGATATCCCCTTGGAAGTAACCATAAAACCCTTTCATCATTGGTGTCGTCTATCACTGTAGATTTATTAAATCCAAGGCCACCACTATTTTTCCCAACAATTTTAGATAAAATATTTTCTATGACATCAGACAATTCCTTTGAGCTCTGTATTCGTTCACTTGGCATTGTTTTTATTGTTCCTTGAAAAACATGCTCAATCAATAGGCTCAATCTAGGATCTGAATCTAA
Organism: bacterium; assembly: GCA_023144005.1. Classification (GTDB taxonomy): domain Bacteria; phylum AUK180; class AUK180; order AUK180; family AUK180; genus JAGLWT01. The sequence continues at coordinate 50,302 of JAGLGN010000023.1, read as the reverse complement.
CTCTTCAGTCGAAAACAAATTATCTAGATTTTCTCTATATATATTCTTACCAGTTAGCATATAATAAAGAAGTTTCCCTAAGGAGTATATGTCTACTGTCTCCTTCACATCTACGTTTATACCTTCCTCCTGTTCTGGAGCAATGAAATTATATGGTCCTACTTTTTCTCGAGTTCCTGTAACTCTCGATCCTGATTGTTGTTCCTTTAGAAAACAGATTCCAAAGTCGGAAACAAATGGTTCTAGGGGATTCCTTGCTAGGAACAAGATGTTCTTGGGTTTAATATCTCTGTGAATAATTCCCTCAGCATGGGCATTAACAATTCCATTAACTATCTTTAAAAATATCTCCAAAGATATCTCAAATCTATCCATTGTAATACTCTGAATGTCTTCAAGAGTATTAACTGCAAGTGGCATCACATAATATCCTTCTTGTGATTCTTGAATTTTTTCCAAATTATAATCAATAATTGGAATAATATTCTCTGCACCTAAATCGGAAAGAGTTTTATGCGTTTTCAGCTCAGTAATAAAACGTTTCTTCTTCTCATCTCTGTTTAATTTAACGATCTTCATCGCATATTCTTTCTTCTCACCTATTTTGATGACTTTACATACTTTCCCCTGGCCGCCTTTACCTATCTGCTCCCGAATTTGCCATTTATTTCCAACTAACTCTATGGGAAATGTTTTTTTCTTTTCTCCAATCATTGCTTCCTTGGCTACTATTTGATTAGAAATATATTGCTTTAGAAAAGATGAAGCGTCATCGGTATAATATAATTCTTCAATGAACTCGGGGACTCCTTTTGTCCATTTCGACATGTCTTTGGATATACCCCCTCCTCCTGGAAAACCATAATCAAGGTGCAAGAGAAAACCTAGTGTTCGAACTTCTTCTTCCGATAGCTTTAATTCCTTCTCGATTTCTTCTGAACTAATAGTAGAAAATTCGGGATCCTTGTTAAACTTGATTTGTAAATACTCAAAGAATCTAATAAGGTTACGGAATAATGGACTATCTATTCCTTGAATTTTATATACTCCTAAGAATGAGATTGTATAAAAATCCTCATTATGATCATTATGATGATACGCATATATGGGAGATAATTTACTAATTGTAGCCTTTACTATTTCCCTCCCAAGCGCTTTTCTAAATGACTTCCCTTTTGGCCATTCATACGTCTCCAAATACTTCATCCAAATGGCTGTCAAGACTTCTATTTGTATTACTTCTTCCTTACCTTCTTGTTTTTTATTCAGTTTATGTGAGATTACTTTTGATTCTTCCATGTCTTCATGTTGAATAATCCCCTGCGTACTATTTTCTCTTTCCAATTCCATAAAAGCAATTTCTATATCACTGGTTACTCCAATTATAAATTCCTCAAGTTTCCGTCTAAAGTTGGATTCTCCCCGAGAAACAGCTTCAGCAGCATCAGATTCATACAATATATGTTTATATCGAGATATATATTGTCTCAAGTAGTGGCTAGAAAGATTCCGTATTCTATCGATTTCGATTTGTTTGGTAATTGGAATATTCATAAGCAACTGATATTTAATATCAATCATGTCAAATTCAAGTTTCTTCGCCAATAATCTACTAAACGATTCAAAAAGTGCATCTTGGTACGAGATATAGTAGACACTCGAATTTAGCATTCCTCTTTTTGCATGAACACTTTTTAACCTCAATAGTATCTTCTCTAAATCTTTGTTATTCTGCTCTTCAAAACGTTGAAATTTTCTATCTGATAATTTAAATATTTCTTCTTTATTCATTTACACTCCAATTGTAAATTCGTTGAATCGTTTATACATTTTCCCATAATCCTATGAGTTTGGGTGAGAGCGACAATGATTTTCTGGTAGTGGAAGATGTCGTCGGCTGGGATATTGAGTATCGTATCTTTACCCTTTACTCCATTAATATACGAATGGATTGACATCAGTACGCCTCCTCGGCTTTACAGGGACAAGTGGAACAAGGAACAAGGGACAAGCTTGGGACAAAATGAAGGTGAATTTCTCATAATCGTCGAAGGGATCACCAATTCCAACTTGGGACGAACTTGGGACAGATTCCGGCCCATCTTTCTGGGTAGTTTTACCAGTAGTCAACGGAAAGGTTATTTTATACATATCTATATCATTTGAAATATTCGGTCCAGTTCTGTAATACTCCTTCCATCCTTCTATCATCTTGTGAAATCCATAAGATTGGGGACGGTTCTTGATTTTTTCATTTTTCCGAATTCTGTATAGTTTTTAGGTGGTTTTTTGAGGTACTTATTAGGGTAATTATTGGTCATTATTTAACCCCTTTTTTAGTATCTTTTTGAATAGAAATTTCATCATTAATCTGATAAATCCTCCAATATTATCCATTTCCCTTTCGGCCCACCAGATCGCTTTATTTTCCCTTTTTCTTTTAGTTTTTTTATGTGCTTCTGAACAGCCGATGGATTAATCCCGAGTTTTTCACACAATTCATCTCGAGTAATTGAAGGGTCTTCAATAATGTAGCTTAATACTTCCGTCTGCTTTTTTGTTAATATTACTTCAGTTTTTTGACCACCCTTTTGACCACCCTTTTGACCACCTTTTTGACCACCTTTTTCAGTAGTAAAAGGAAAGGTAATTTTATACATATCTATATCATTTGAAATATCCGGTTCACTTTTATAATAGGTTTTCCAACCTTCAAACATCTTATGAAACCCGGAACCGATATTTTCTGATAGATGTATAACTCTGAAAATTTTGGAAATCGTAGGATTTCTCGGAAGAGAAAAGTCTTCCTGTATTATCTGATCAATGGATTTGGGAAGAGAACCGGGGTTGAAAAACTCTAATCTGTCAGTAAAAGATCTTATTCTAGGCTTGGCTGGACTGAAATAATCGGAATGCATCAGAAGATTTACCAGTGCCTCTCTAATAGCTATTCTTTGAGGAGGATTCTCATCCCTGAAATCACCTTTTAGCTTGAAAGGGATGTCAATCTTTTTAAGCAATCGTTCCATTATACTGAAGTAATAATCAAAAAGGTTCTTCTCTTCAGAAAGCCGATAAGAATACCGTTCCTCTGCATCCGAATAAGATGTCCCCATTATTTCAAGATAATCTATCCTGAAATCAGTTATTACATTTGCAATGCTTTCTTCCTTTCCAAAAACAAGAAGTCCTCCTATTGTGACTTTCCCATCCTTGAGAGCACCCAATTTTGAAAGCAACTCCTCAGTTGAAAACTTGTTATACCGGTGTTCAGGTGCAGTATTTTTAAGATAGTTTCTATAACTTTCTATTGTCTCAACATCAAGATCCTTCAATATAAACTTAGTTATTTCCTTGTCTTTCTGGTCATAGGAAGAATCTCTATACATTGCATCTATCTCTTCAGAGGTTGCACGCTGATCGCCGCTTCCGGTTCTGATGAAAGTATTCTTCCGGGAATTGAAATAGACTGGCTTGTCCTTGGAAGAAGCTGAAGGAATGTAAAATGCTAAGACATCGTTTCCTTCTATTTTATTTTTCTTACTCCCAACTAATATTTTCTTATTAAATTTCTCACCTCTAAGAGTTGTAAGAAAATCCTGCTCAATCTTTTCGATATTATCAATGCCTGTAATGAAATACTTTTTCCCGGATTTTTTGACTCCAAAAACAAGCCAGCCACCAGCAGTATTTGAGAAAGCGCTTACTGTTTCCCAGGAACTCTTAGGAACTTCTGATTTAGCTTCTTTGGCCTCGAAGTCCTCCCATTCTATATCTTCAAGCATTTTGATCAGTTCTTGTTTATTCATTTGGGATAGTATCTGTTTCCCACGCCATTTTGATAGACATCTTTTCTCCTTGTCTCAATGAACCCCAAAACAAAGCTCCTATAGATAATAATCGAAACCTCTAGTTTATTGTAATACTTTTGTTATACCAATGCAAGTTTCTATGATTGATTTTGTTGCAAAATATAAGCTCGCAGGTTATGCTTCGCAGTGCACAGAGCACAAGTGACAAGTGCACAAGGCACACGCTTCGCAGTGACCCAGTGGACCCAGGGCCTAGTGACCCAGTGGAACACCCGGAAGTTCGCAAGTTCAATTCAAATAATAATATTGATCAGGTACCTTATTCGATTACAGCTTCGTATCTACGAATATATTCAACTATTTCGAAACCTAAGTTGGTAAGCCTACCTTGTTTCAGACTATAGCTAATTCCGCTTCGATCATCGTGCCTTCTTTTTTTAATTAACCTTAGGTTGATTAAAACGTCCTCGTAATTTTCCACTAATTCGGTACAGCCCAAACCGGAAAATTCTGAAATTTTTGACAACCAGAGATTTGCTGCGGAAAGTCCATGATCTCCAATTGAAGTACAGTGTTCAATCATTTTGTATTCCGCGAACAGAACCAATAACTCCCCAGAGGATAGTTTCCTACATATTTTCAAGTATTGTTGAGGAAGAATATCATCTCGGGTAGAATGCTCTTCAGTTGCAGCCAAGATAAATATCTTTTTCAAAGTAGAGATTTTCAACTCATCGTAAATATCTTTATCCAAAGCATCAAGTAGTTCACTTAGGCACTCCTTGTGTTGTGTAGTTTTTTCATATTCCTCGTTAATTTTCCCTTTCTCTTTGAATTTTTTCCATTCTTCAATTAGCGAATAGAGGAATTTCCCACTGAGAGTGCTTTGTAATATTCTACCGAAAGATAAAATCAAATCACCCTTTTTCGAAGATGTTAAACCTGTGATACCCGCAACTATTCCTGCTACAGTTTCTTGAAGGAGATTTTCAGTCGAATCATCACGCTCATATTTCTTGATACTTTTGTCATTCATCCATTTCTCCTCTTTCTCTGCTTTTAAAATTTCATTTCAATTTTATACTCAAGAAACTCATGTTTATCGTATGGATATTTAAATATTGAATTGCTCGAATCAGCATTCATCCAGATAGGGATTAGATAAAGGTTTAGTTGCTGATCAAAAAAAGAATCGTATCGTCCGATTTTTATTCCCTTGCGATAAAAACATTCATACTCGATTATCTGATTCCTTTTTGAATTCAAGGTAAACGTTTTTATACGTTTCCCTTTTTCCCATTCGGTAATTATCATTTCTCCACCATTGCTTAAATAATCTAATATCATTCGCCTTTCTTTAGGGAATTTCCAACTCTTTATCAATTTGTTTTCGGTAAGATCAATTAGTTCAATTTTTTGCTCCTGGTCTTCTGGTTTACCCCTTTTCTTTAGAACGAGGTACTTCGCATTTTCTGATATTGTATAAAATACCGCAGAAGTAAAGAACTCCTTTGAAATCTCATTATTTCCATATTCATGAAATGATACATGGTAGCCCTTGTACTCAGGAGCATATTCTGCGCATATAAACTTGATCTTAAACCCGTTAACTATTCTATCTTCTCTCTCTTCTTCAAAAGTAGGCATATACTCCCAATAACTTCTACCGATAATATATGATTCGGAAGTAAAGGATATTTTATGTGCGAATTTCGATTTAAGATCACAACCAATCGCCAAATCAGATGGAGAAATTGTGTTTTCTTCAACATCATATTCAAATAATTTCAGGTTGCACATAAAATAAATAATTTTCCCCTGTTTATAGAGTCTTAAAGATGGAGAAAACATACCATCAATGATTTTATTCAAGTTTTTCAACTTGATTAAAGACGCGCCTTTTCCATCAATAACTATCTTGGTTATCCAGAAGTCCTGTGATCCGAATTCCAAAATAGTTAAGAAGGTGTTTTCAGATATTTCAATCGGTGTCCAAACAGTATCTATTTTAGAATCAGTTGCATTAACGCATGAGAACATTAGAATTGTTATACAAATGACTATCCACCTATTCATCTCTGTACCTCCAAGGATAATTTTCCAGTATAGTATTTTTTTGTGTTGATGTTATGTGAAATCTTCCCTCAAGTTTTTTTGTTGATGTCGGATAAGTCATAAAACCTCCAGTTTGATGTGCGGTCTCGGATTCCAAAAGAAATACATGACCCAGCTCGTGTGCAATTGTATACTTCGTCAGCAGATATAGTCTACTATCATAATTACCTCCGTACTTATCTTGCTCTAAAGTAGCAGCAGTGGAAATATTATTCATGTATATTTCACACAGTCCAATGTCGCCAAGCGAAGATGTAAAACCTAAATTAATACCGTCCTTAGTTGAAGTGAAATCCATATAGATCACCGGATCATTTTTGTTTCTCCAATTTTCCCCAAGATCTCTTGTTATGGCTACAATTTCTATGAAAGTGATACTAATTCCCGCTTCTTTCATAAAAAATTCTTGCACTTCTCCAAGAGTGTATTGAAGTCCTTCCTTATCAAGCTCTCCAAGTTCAGAGATTTGGTACTTTACAGTTACAGCGAGCACTTCTCCCTGTTCTGTGTCATCCTGAGCAAGGTATTTCGCGTTCATTTCGTGCATATCATATTTCGTCGACTGTCCTGCTGTGTTCAAATGAGTGCTGGAATAACCTTTAACATCAATCTGGTTCACAGGATTGTTCTCTACATAAACATATCGATTAATAGTCTGCGGAGAAAACAAACTTCCTTTCACTACATCCGGCTTCATCCACCTCCCGTTGTTGTAGTCTAGATATCTTGCACCGAAGTAATCCAGATCAGACTCTTTATCCCTTTCCTTCCCCGTGAACTTATAACCATTGGGAGCACTAATCGAACGTCCCTGCCTCTGACTTGCGATCTCATCCCCAAAGGGTCCAAACAATGCCTTCTCTGTCCATTCTCCGTTAGCATTAGTTAAAAGTACATTATTACCCAAGATATCCTGATGATATACCTTTTCGGAGGTGATCGAACCATCCTCGCCAAACTCCTTGCTATATAATTTCTTGCCTAAACTGTAATAAAACAGGCTCTTCTTGCTCAGAGTATCATCATTACGGACGGTTAGTTCTAATTCCACTTCTGATCCCTCATACAGATTGAGGGTAGAATCGTATTCTTCCAGAACCAATGCGCTAGTGCTGGATAAATCCTGAAGCCGCGTTTCAGTATTAACCTCAATCATAATCTGAGCTTTGAATAATCCTAAATTAAAACAATAAATATAATCGCTAATATAATTTTAATAGCATAGTAAAACCAAACAATTAAAAATGGAATCAAAACTTTCTTACAAAGTTTTAGTAAGATCAAAACCATAACAACGTCTAATATCTCGATTAAGAGAATCTGGTAAAATTTAATACTATAATAATAGTCAATAAAATTTAGCCCTTTAAAGACATTAATTGCATCTTCAAAGGAGAACATCATTGGTCGAAGGTACAGTATAATTTGAATACATACATAGAGAATCGCGGCGTACAAAAGGTGCCGAAAATATAATTGTTTATCGCTTATTACTTCAAAGGTGATATTAGTGATTGAAGAACGATCCAAAAGGTAATAAATGCCAAACATCAAGGTGGAAGGGAATAAGATTATGAAAGGATCGCCTGTAACATGTACAATGTAGGTTGAACAAATTATTTTTGTTTCAATATAATACCCACATAGCCAAAATATCATGAAAAATAAGAGCTTTAAATAAAACTTATTAAATGGTTTTAATATGATAAGAGCAGAAAATAGGAAAATCAGGGGTAGGATCCCTAGAAAGGGGGTGTAATTGTAGTATGAATAATAATAAATAAATACAACTGAAGCAATTGTTGGGAATTGCATTCTCTTCCATATTAGTTCATATTCATGCTTTGCTCTATATTGATATATTAAAAATGGAAGGAAGATAAATAGAAATATTAAAAAAGTGGCAAAAGCAAACTCCTGCAAAAATGTAAATCTCAAGGATATTAATGCACCCACTAGGATCACAATATTAGTTACAGACACAAATTTATTCTTCACAAGCAAAACTCCTTCGTTAATCATGCATTGTTTTTTGATATAAAGCTTCTCGAAAATCCGAATTATCTCCGTAAAATTCTTCTGCTTTCCGCTTATGCCAAGCAGTGATTCTTTTCTTCGTTTCTTTCCTCCTCTGCTGTTTCTTATTGTATTTTTTTATTGCTTTTTTTACTTTTCTAGGAGTAATAACGCCTTTAATTTGTAAATCAACTCCTATTTTCTCAAGCATTTTTACTACATAATGTGCACAATTATTTTCATCTAGATCGTAAATTTCTTCCTCTGAGATCCCTCCCAGAAATATATCGTATATTTGGTCTCCTGAAAGTCCATTTGCCAAGCCATCCGTATTAATTCGCAATATTCCCTTTGGTTTTTGGCCAGCTACCTCGCCGGTATATTCATCCATTGATTCAGGATCTATGTTCTGACCAATAGTTTTATTTACCGGAACTCCTTCTTTAAGATCCCGAAGAGTTCTCCCTACTTCGGGAGGATTGGTGGCAAACAGAAATAATTGTAAATTACCTCTTAAAACTACCTCAACTGCAACCGCAACATGTCCCTTAGGGTTTTGAAATGAAAACCCCCAATAAAATACATAGACATCATTTCCACCTATATCTATGAAAAACAATGGTCTATTTTGCCCGTATATATTTCTATTTAAGCTTTGTGGATTTATTAATTTCCCCTTCACCACATCCGGCTTCATCCATCTTCCATTGTTATAGTCAAGGTACCTCGCACCGAAATAATCGAGGTTGCTTTCTCTATCCCTCTCTTTTCCTGTGTAATTGTATCTATTGGGAGATTCAATTGATTTATCTCTTCTTTGATTCGATATTTCATCCCCAAAGGGTCCGTAGGTCGTTTTCTCAACCCATCCTCCGGTATTGTCGGTCAATAGAATATTGTTTCCAAGTATATCTTGATGATATATTCGCTCCGATTCAAGTGTACCGTCATCCTTGAATGATTTGGAGCATAGCTTCTTTCCTAATCCATAATAGAACAGGGTCTTTTTGCTCAGAGTATCGTCATTATATATAGCCAACTCTAATTCAACCTCGCTCCCCTCGTATAAATAGAGGGTTGAAACACTCTCATTAAGTATACCGGTTTCTGTATTGTACACCTTCTTTGATAACCTCGTACCTGCCATATTATACTGGAAATCCACTGCATCTGTCAAATCGAATAGATGTGATTTGATGTTCTTATTAAATTTTCTGTATCCGATCATCTGATTTTCACAGTTCCAGAGATATTCTTCCTTTCCACTTTCAAACAATTCGGTATGATGTATTTTATGAGTAGTATTTCCATTTGCATCGTATTGATAATCGAGGTAGCTCAGTATCTCAATCCCGTTCATTGACCTCTCTATGAGTAATCTGTTGGAATCTGTCGCATACTGGTATTCGTAGTCATTGAACATCGAATTGTACTGCATCCTGTTGCCTGTCGTGTCATATGAGTATGTATTGTATGCGCCGTCGGAGCGTTTGTAATAGCTTCCCTGAACTCCGGTCAGGCGATACAGTCCATCGTATGAATAACTTGTTTCTGTCCCGAATTCGTCTATCAATTTGCTTCTGTTCCCCACATCGTCATATTGATACTGGTTCTGATATAGCACTTCGGCGCCCTTTTTGACCTTGAGATCAGTCATCCAGTATCTTGTCGGGTGATATGTGTATTCCGAACTCGTGCCGTTGAAATTGTTCTGTTTTGTCACAAGGGAAAGGTCATTGTAGTTGTAGTCTACGAGCTCTCTGCTTTCAATATTGTCGTATGTATTCAGCATCCTTCCTGCAAAATCATAAGAAAACGAAAGGTCTTTTAATAATTCGGTGTTATATGTGAAGGTCTTATCCGTTACTTGCCCCGCAAGGTTATATGTAAAGTCATGTACGGTATTGATATTGTATCCGGGTATTTGATACTCTTCATTATCGGGCCGGCCCATAACATCATAGTTGTTAATGATTATGGATTCAGTGATCTGCCCGCCTACATTTTTATCCGTCCTGTATATCTTTCCGAGACCGTTTGAGATTGATGCGCTGTCATATTCATTTGTTATCGTATGGCCATCCTGATAGACGATCTGAAGCATTCTATTCAGCTCATCGTATGTAAAAGTTGTCTCCTGGTTTTTCGCGTCTTTCTGCCAGATAAGGTTACTGTTTTTGTCATAGCTGTAGTATGTCCTGCCGCTGTCGGGCTGATCCGTGGCGCGGATTCTACCGAAGGTATCATAATAGTACTGGGCGACGGAATGGTACTCGTTGGAATCCTTTATCTTCAGAAGGTTTCCAAGTACATCATAAGTATAATTCGAAGTTGCATACAATTGGTTTTGATCATTGAATTCATCGACCTTGATGAGTTTTTGATATGCATTGAAATAGTGTTTAATTTTGTGGCCGTTCTCGTCGAATACCTCTACCGCATTCTCACTGTCAAGGTACTTCGTGCCAGCGAATGTCCCGTCAGGATTTGTCACCTTGATTATTCTGCCAAGGCTGTCATACGAATACCTTGAAATCCCGCCCAATGGGTTGGTATAGGTACTTTTTCTATCCATATCATCATAAGTTACCGAGTTCTCGATATATTGGCCGTCTTCTACTTTCACTTTATTGTTCGTAAACCGTCCGTATTGATCAAAGAAGTATGTCAATTCGAATTTCCTTGCAGCGTCAATGGAATCTTCAATTTTTGTCCAAAGATCAGGGAAGAAATCCGAATAGGTAATATCCTTCTCACTCCCGTCAGGATTTACGGTTTTTACTAACCTGTCAAGGGTATCGTATTGAAAGTTTGTAATATTCCCGTTGATATCCGTGATATTCTCTACCAATCCATTGTCATGATATTGAGTTAACACCTCATGTCCGAGGGAATTGGTTATCTTCACAGGAAATAACCTTTTTAGAACATCGTATTCAAATAATGTTTCATTATTCTTGGAATCAACTTCCTTTATTGTATTTCCATGAATATCATAATAAGTCTGAGTTACAAGATCTTTCCGGACATCCCAGGAAGAAACCATTCCCAAAGAATTCATTATCCCGTATTTCTGAGTAACTTTTGTTACATTTCCCCGCAGTAAATTGTCGGGATTATCGAGACCGTAGGTTTCCAATGCAAAAGCGTCATACTCAACCAGTGATTTATTTATCAATGCGCCCTCGTGATATATCATATTTGAAATGGGTCGATCCAAAATGAATTTCCCTATATACGCAGTATTATCAGAATGCAGATATGCTTTTTTCTGAGTGAAATTATCATTCAGATCATCATAATCACCGAATTGTTTGAATTCGGTAATATTGTTATATTTATCGTATGAGTATTCTTCACGGTATGTTTTCCCCTGCTTTACAATCTTGGTAGTTAGCAGAAAATTGCATGGTAAACTTATATTTGGGGTATATGAATACTCGATGGTTTTCAATAACTCTTTTCCCAACGGGGAATAATACTCCTCTTTTAAAAGAGTTCCGGCTTTACATGAAGTTTCCTTAGTGAGAGATTCCCTCGCTTCAAAATAACTTATCGTTCTTGTGTTATCAGGCATGATCACCATCACTTTCTCGGGAACTTCCCATTTGGTAAAGAACGAATTTTCAATTTCTAAATGGGTTATCGGGTCACTGAACGGATTAGCGAAGATTGAATATCCCCAAATAGAATTCCCCCTACGCTTCTGAACTAATCTGAAACTGTTAATATAAGCGGGCATTGGGTCAGAATTGATAATTTGCCATTTGTTAAAGCTATATTCCTTGATTTGGCGGGTATATATTCCATAGTCGTAGTAAATTTCTCCACCGGTACTTAATTTCCGCTTATTCAAATGTCCTTTATCACTATAGGAGTATTCAACCGAAGGCAGAAGCAAAGCGTCATCTTTCTTGATCTCCATTTTCGTCAGAATTTTTCTGGTAACAGGAATGAAATCATAATACCGGTTCAAGTCCAAAATCAGTTCCCGGAAATTTTCTACATCGATCATTTCTATATTGTCGAACGGGTTTTCAAGAATGGCATCAGAGTAGGAATACTTTATTTGAATCTCTTCGGAGAGATGATTTCTGTAATTCATTTCAGTGATAAGGAATTTTTCACTTGGATCAAATTCATTTCCCTCAGCAGTCAATTGGGTTACATTCCCGGCACGGTCTATAATTGTATTGAGATATCCTCCGTTATGCAGAGTCTTAATATAATTGCATTTTACCCTAACATAAGACGGATTGGGCAGATCACTCGGGTCGGTAAGGTCAAATATTGAGTTCGGATTATGCCATGCTCCATCGCCAAGATTTGGTAGATAGATCTCGAAATACATGACACCGTCTTCCAGCATATAATCGTCCTTTGAGTAGAGAAACTGAATTTCATTGTCATTTGTATCGGCGATCCGGGTTATCTTCGGGTATCCTTTGGGAACATTCACCTCATCTTGGAACAAACCGATTATTAATGAAGGATCGATGCCGTCGGGATTATCAACAATTTCAATTTCAGAATATTTATAATTCTGATATGTCGGTTCAAAAACATATTTCATTCCACTTTTATCGTATATTTCAATTTGAGGATGGTTGAGATCGGGATTATTTTCCGCAAAATAGAAACTCCCATCATCACTAAGCCATTTATCATAGGCTTCATTGAACTTAATTTCGTGTCTTCCGCCGGATGGAGAATAGAAAGTGAGTTCTTTCGAATACCCGTCATTTTCCCAACACTCGCTAATTCTTGGTATGCCGAGTTCCCAGCCTAAACCAAATGAGTGAAAACTTTCATAATTGCTCACTAGTCCTACTTGCAATTTCAGATCGATCTGTGTTTTGCTGCCGTCCGGATTATCCTGATAAATGGGAATCTGATGGGTTGTCCATATCTTGCTGTTATAAACTCTCGAAAGGGGTATGGAAGTTTCAGAATTCAGTATTAACGAGACTTCAGCAGAATTGATATTGACATTTCCATTGCAGAGATTGATATTTTCCGTGTCTATCAGGTATTTCTGGTTGGGAAGAAAACCCTGCGCTTCATTAAGATCGAATTCAGCAAATACACTCAACACAACAAATAAAACACCGATTATTGTAAGAAATATCTTTTTATTCATTTTCACCTCCTAGCGGAAGGTATATGTACAAGATATCTGCCTCCACCCATTTGCCGTTGACATTGTAACTGATCCTGAGTTCAAGCGGATGAGTAAATGTTCCCTCCAATAGTTGAAGTCTTTCAGCAATATTAATAGATTCACTTTTTCCGAGATGCAACTCCCAAGTATCAAATCCATTTGTAAATGCAGGGAATACATCAATAACTTCGACCCCGATCGGCAGATACTCTTCTACTCTGATATTCAGAGGTATTACATTATTCTCAATACTAAGTCTCATTTCTATAGTGTCGCCCGGAAAAAGCATATCCGGCTCACTGGAAGCCGCTTGTTCAATGATATTATTGATAAGGTCAGAGAGGTATTTACCATTTTCCTCAATATTCAATGTTTTCACCAGATCAAAGTTGAAAAACAAGGCTTTCCCTTCACCGTAACTATTATCAATAGCCATCGGATAGGGCTTGGTACCGATAGTGAAAGCAAAGATATTTTGAAACTCCCCTGAAGTTTCGACCCTGTATGCTTTTCCCTGTGTCTGTATCAGCATTTCTTCATAATATCGGGAAGATATAAATTGAACGATATTGTCTTCTCCGAGTTTGCCCGAAACCTTTATCCCGAATACTTCATCTCCTACCTTCGGATCTGATACATGATGCCATAGTGATGAAATAACTGTCTTCCCTTTTGCTACGAGTTCCTTTATCCTGTCATGAGTTTTTCCCGTAACAGGCAGTCGGTCGCCCAGGATGAAGATCGCATCGTAGCGGTCTTCCGTGATCTCATCTTCAAATACTCCCCTGTCGGAAGTGATCTGCAAATTGTACTCTTTAAATAACCGATCGGCCGAAAGTGTCTCGCTATCAGAATAATCCCCGTTCAGCCAGACCAGCAACCTCGCGTCTCTGCGGATTGAATATTCCGCGGTCAGGGCATCTGCGAGGTTTACTCTCACAGAGTTTGGAATTTCCTCGTTTCCTTCAGCATCAAATGCGCAGTACTCTATTAAATGTTCTCCGTTTTCGTATCCTGCAAGATCAAATGTTTCCAGATAATTTATCCAATACCCGTTATCAATCCTGTACTTGAAGAATATTTCACCTTCTTCCTCTGTGTAAACTGTATATTCCGTACCTTCAATGACAAATGTCTCCATGCCCTCTGTTGCGAACGGTTCGAAAAGTATTTTCGAAGAAAGGATGACTCCCGGAAGTGTGTCTTCTCCGGTGTCATCATCGATCATGTTATTTACCATTACAGTCTCTTCCTGAAGGCCGATATTCCCGGAAAGGTCTTCAGCATAGGCATTGATCTTATAAATACCGTTAGGGACGATTTCCGTATCCCAGACATAATCCAGCTCATTCTCGTTTTCGTCCTCTACTGTGAGTGAGGCAAGATCAAGGCCGATCTTCCTGACGCCGATATTGTCGTTTGCCCTTACTTTTACATTTACTTTTCCTCTGACTTGTTTTATGCTCTTTGGAATCGGCAGCGCCGAAGAAGTCAATAGTATCTCTTCTCCCGATATTACTTCAAGTTCAACTGTAGGTGACAAAAAATCAAGGGGTTGGTAGGTTTCGCATTCATTCTGTTTCATCAGTTCCACCGCTGTCAGATCGGAATGATCTCCTTCGAATTTTGAATACAGAAGAAAGGATTCGTCCGGAGAAACCGCAGCTTTCTTTTCAATGGACCTGTATGTACCGAGGTCGTCTATCGTTCCCAAAAGTGTATTAAGGCACCTGATATTGATGTCATAACTTCTTACGCTGTATACAGGATTTGTAGGTTGTACGAAGGGATTACATATCCTTCCGGGATATTCCGCTGTTATCACTCCATAATAAAAGCGGGAATCACTGTCAAACCACCCTATGGGATATACTTTTGTATGACGCGGATAATTTCCCAATATCTCTTCTTCCCCTGTTGCCAGATCAAGTATAATCAATTCGTAAGCGCTCAGTGTATCTTTGACGAGGAACATCTTCGTCTGATCAGCGGAAACATCCAGACCCTGATAACTCACGGTATCGTCAGTCAATCTTTCATACTCTCCCACAGGATTAATAGAATACAGATTGTAATATACATCACCGGCAAGCTGCCCGATAAAATATGTGTTCAGCCATAATGCCTTTTTGTTAAATTTCACAATCCTTACTATCGACGATTCCGGCAGGATTGTATTTTCTGATCCCCAGAAGTAATGATACTGGATTCCGGTATCTGCCTTGTAATAGTACATGCTTTTAACGCTAAAAGGTGAAATCAGGTTTCGTTCCATATCTTCACCAAGTAATTCTCCTGATTCGGGGTGATAATAATAAATACTGCCTTCACGGACTAACATTATATAATCGCCGCTTACAGCCATCACAAGGTGAGAATCAAGGTCCTGTAACATGATCGGAATACCCTCATACATGGCTTTGACGATCTTAGAGGTCAAACCGTTGCTATAACTCCAAATAGATGCGTTATTATCGATCTTGTCTTCTCTGATAAATCCCGGCAGCGGAGTCTCGCATGGGATCAATCCCGAACGGTCATAGTAAAAGGAATTGTCGGAAAGGAAATATGGACTTCTATTGAATCCGCCGTCTGAAAATAATGTGATCTCAGTACCGGTTGTTATTATATAACTTTCACGATTGATGATGATCTCTTTATCGGGAGTTTCCGAATAATTTCCTGCTACATCGGTACAGGTTAGTTTCAGAAAATACTTGCCATCATCGTAAATATCGCCGCTGAGTGTGTAGACATATGATTCGGCCGAACTTCCCCCTGATGTTATGGCACTTGTATTTCCGATACTGTCTCTTATTATCAGATCCCATTTGTAGATATCGAAATTATCATTTACTGCTATTGTAATGTCAAGCTCATCATTGCACCCGTCGAAGTTCGGGGACAATATGTTTCCGCAGGAAAAGGAAATAGCCGGTGGGGAAATATCAACCGTGACCGACCCTGTTTTAACTTCTGAAGAAAGCACGCCGCCGATCGTATTTACCGCATAAAGGGAATATGTGTATATTCCTTCGGGAACAATGTCACCGTTCGTATTTCTTGCGGTCCAGACATCGGTATATGTACCGATGGATCTGATCTCTCCTCCTACGAGGTCTTTTACGACAGTACCGGTATCATCAGTGAAGGCGAGATATACCTCGACATCGGAACAGGCGTTCACATCAAAGTTCACCGCTGCCGTATCTTTTATTCCGTCCGAATCAGGGCTGATGCTCTGATTTATCGGCGTGACATAGCTGAAATACGGGGGTTGAGAACATGAAGGGGTCCCGACATTGATATTCACCTTGACATTGATCACTTCAGATGTGCTGTTTCCCGCAAGATCATTCTGGAATATCCTGACAGAGTAAATGCCGTTTTCAACGACATCACCGTTTTCATCGCGGCCATCCCAGAGAAAGGTATTTGCCTTTTCAACAGAAACCTTCTCGAATGTGATAACCCCGTCACCGATGGCTTCTACAACATATTCAGTATTTCCTGAAGTGTATTCATTGCTCTTAATCGTGCTCACGATTCCTTTATTGTCGGAAACCCTTATGGATATCTGTGAATTCTCATTGATGTTGTATGTAAAATGGATATTTTCGATATATGGATTGAACTGGTATTTGTCATATATGAAATTTGTAATCTGCGGATCAAAGTAGTCGGATACTAGCGAATATGTTTCATCAACAGGATTTGCGCATTCCGCATCATTGAACGCTTCTTCTGCCGTAATGAAATACCTGCCGTCTGGAATGAATCCTACCGGAAATAATAATCCTTCCCTATCCTGCAGCTCAAAGTCAGCTTCCCCCAGAAGATTGAAATTCGAAAACGGTGATACCATATCTTCACCGGAGTAATACACTCGGGCAAGTGAATCGGGCTTCAGCAGGTTTACATAAATATTATGGTCTACCGGCAGAACTCCTGGACCAAGCCGGAGAGCAAATACCTCATCATTCTCAATGGGTTCAACCGAAATCCCGGGAAGTACATCAAAATAATCGGAAATCTCAGTGCTGTACAATCCGCTTTTTGAGGAAACTTTGAACAGATTATCATTTCCGCAGCGAGCATATGCAAATTCATACTCCCAGTATGTGCTGTTTGCGTAGTATATGTCATCGCTTCCATTGCGCGCATCGATCCACGCAATATATAGATTTGCATTGTCGTCAGATACAACCCTGAGCTTTTTCTTGAGTGAATTGACTAAAGGATCGCTCAAAGAGTATTCCGGTGTGATATCATACATTGAACCTGAAAGGCGCTTGAAGTAAACATGATCTGAAACGCTATCTCCCTCTACCCATACCAGCGTGGGTCCGTAAAGAGTTTTGTGTACAATAAATTCCTTGATCTCGTTTCCGATTATCGCATTTTGAACGGAATGATCTGTGAGAACCCCGGCATTGTATTTTGCGATCTTGATCAGATTGTAGTTCTCACCGTCCGCACCACCGTTTTCTACAAAATGGCCGTCATAATCATATTCCCAGCTTTTGAATGATATGAACAGGTCTGTCCCGCTTTTATAAAGATAGGGGATTTCTTGCGAACCATATAGGGTATCTGTCAGATTAATCGGAATTGAAAAGCCCGAAGCTCCGGCAGGTTTCGAAGAGAAATAGAGCTCTGTAGAAGAAGGAGCAGTCACTTCCCAGGAAAGGAATATATCTCCATTTGATTTCATAATCGTGGGATTGGATACTTGACTGGAAGTCTGCCATACCTCGATGGTCTCGGAAGATACACCATGTTGAATATATTTGACTTTATTATTGCCAGAGGCCGCCCCGAGGATAATTATGTGAGATGCACCATTATCTACCAGAACACTATACTCTTTGATAGCCATAGAAAGCCCGTCGTATACCACTTCAGGGATAAGGACCGGGTCTTTGAAGTGGATGCCGCTCTCGACAAATTTCAGAATATTCCCGTTTTCTACATAGAATATCTCCGCATTTCCTTCGCTGTCATTTGTCAGCTTGACGTCTGATTTGTCAACCGAATCAAAAACTTCTTCCCCGATCGAGAAAGAAAGAGGATCCTCTTCAGAATTGCTATAGACCGCTTTCGGTACGGAATTGATCTTTTTTACACAAACCGCATTTGAGTAACCGTAATATGGTGAAATGCTGAAGTCATATTCTTTGTTGAAAATAGTACTCAGATAATAGTTTTTTGAGGCGTAGATATTGTTAACTGAAAGAATTTCGGCGCTGTCACTCTTCATACCTGAATATTTGACAGTGCCGTCCCCGATGTTTCTATTAGTAATTTCAAAGTGTATTGGGGAATCATAGATAATAAACAAGGAGATTCTATCCACCTCGATATACACGCCTCTTATCTTCATCCGAAGTACAAGTTCGCCGGCAAAACCCGCATAAAGAATATCGCCGGGGATCTCCCCTACAACAATATTTTCAATGTCAGCTCCCGGCAATATTATTCCTTCAAATGGATCTGTCGGATTCTGATAGTCCGAGGACACGGGTATATCTATCAGAGAACCGCCATACAGATGAAATTCCAGTTTGTAGTAAATATCGGACTGTGATTCGGCGAAATTGCCCTTTATCTGGATCTCCGGTACAGTATATGTGAAAGTCATGTCATTGACAGGAAAAGATATCTCGCCGTTGAACGGCACATCTTCCCCTATCGTCGAATTCTGATTCTCTTTTCCGAAGATCAGTAGCTCGTTGTCTACTCCAGGAGTAATTACCACTATCTCCGTGCCGCCTTTGGAATAGAACAGCCTGATTCCCGCTGCATCCTCGATGCACGCAATATCAATATTAGACTCGGGAAGGTGTATTTCATGCAGTTCATTCCCTGATTGATCATATACCTTGTATTCGTTGCCAGCAGCGGCAAGGATTTTCATTTCAGTGGGATTCGAGTTCTTGATCATGATAATTCTTTCAGCTGAAGGAATAACACCGGCATTGGAACGGGTGAAAGAAGAATTAACCCCATCGTACTGTATATCAACACTTACAAGATTATCATTAACATCAACAAAGAGTATCTTTGAATTTAATACGATCCCGTCAGTTGATGACATTACAAGAGTATTCAATGTTCCGGTAGAAACAAGCGAATTGTTGTCGAACCTGAATACTTCTATAATGCAGTCGCTATTCGCATCATTTTTCTTAAGAATTATTTCTTTGATGCCGTCAGCATCGAGATCTGTGGAGAATATCTCAATTTCAGTCCCGGTGATAGTTGATGAGGAATATACCGGATTCATTAATTCGTCTAGGATGATTATTTTATCATCTACAAGAAAAGTGAAGTATGTATTCCCGCTCTCAGATAATATTTGAAAGGATTCATGAACAATACTTGAAATACTGAAAGGAGCGTTTTTCGGATAATCCGTCTTTATTCCGTATGAGTCGGCATAATATAATGAATAACCTAAACCGTCATATGTGAGAAAGGAGTAGGCGTTGTTAAGATCAAGAACCGTTAATTCGGACAAATTTGAAACAATAACGCCGTTGAATCCAATTACAGGTGCTTGAGAATCCTGTTCCAGTGAAACGGCGCCGCTCCTATTGATAAAATTCCATGAATATATTCTGGAATTATCTCTATCGACTGTGATAACTTTCGAAAATGATTTTCCATAAGGGGAATCGAAATGGTTCAATACACTCGGATTCGTATAACCTGCGAATACAAAACAGAAACAACAAAGGAAAATACAGATATTTTTCATTGTGCCATCCTTTTCTGTCCTAAGTTGATTTTACACTTATATCCAAAATATATCAAGGATCTTTGCTAACTTAAACCTAAACATTTATACCATTTTCAATCACTTTAGTACAGTAAATATTCCCTAATCAAGCATCCTGAAAGGATATATAACGATTTCCGGACTATTTCTTTGATCTTGTGTGCTATTTTTAAATTATTCATTGTATTTATTCCCCTCTCCATTATTCACTGCATTCTGTCATCCTGAGGCAACGCCGAAGGATCCATCCCCCCGGAAGTTCGCAAGTTCAATTCAAATAAAAATAATTATCTTATCGGCATTGCAACAAATGCAACGACCGTCCCCGAATTCCCGTCCCCGAATTCCGTCCCCGAATTCCTTCCAAATATCTGAATCTATTTAACCTTCTCGTGAAATTCTATATCAGTGACTTCTATTCGAACTTCCCTATTCCAATCTGAAGGAGCACCATCCATTCTACATCCAAACTCTTCAGAATAGTTAGGTTTTAAAGGTTTATCGGGATTAAGTGAAAATGAATCCTTTACAACTAATACTGGGTGATAATCCCTCTCAAATATTGCTTTTCCATTCTTGTCTAAGCCATAGATTATAATCTTCACCCTATCCAATGTTCTATTCCCAGTGTTTTTTACCTCTCCAAATACTCCAACACCTAAATATGTATCTGCAACTTTCACATTCTTAATCAGGAGTTTAGGAAAATATTTCTCTTTTTCTTTTTGCAAAGCAAATTCTTGCTCTTGCTTTTCTATTTGAGATTCCAGCATTTTAATCTCACTAGTAACATTTTCAATATATTCGCTTGCTATTTTTCCTATCTCCTCCAATTTTATAATAGCTTCGGCAAACTTCTTTTCTCGTTTTAATTTTACCACTTCTTCCTGTAATTTTTCTAGCGCTACCTGTATTTTCAGATCTAGAAATATCTTCCACTGTCCCTGTTCCCTCTTCAGATTATACTCTTCAACTATTTCTATCATTGGAAAATTTCCATCTTTGTACTTCTCTTTCACTAGTTCTTCCATCATTGTATCAGAAGGTGTTCCGGAAAAAACACTTAGAAGAGCATCTTGGAATAAATCTGCCATCATTGTTTCAAGATCAGGGAGTTTTTTTGTTACTTCTGCAGATGCTGTTTCATTTTGAACTTCCATACCGGAAATCGAATAACTCATTTTCTCTAACATCATGTTTCTCAGAACTGATTCTTCCGGTTTATATTTTTGCATGAATTCTTCTTCGGACAGAGTTTCCTGATCACTCATTGAGAGATATTCATATGCTTCTGAATAATTTGATCTCCTTTCAGCATCAAGATATTTCTCTAAAACGCTCTGCGCTGATTTTTTTTGGCAACTAATAAGTAGAATCGAAACACAAATAAGACATGTGATAACAATTTTTCTCATATTTCTCTCCAAATATCTAAATCAATCTATCTAAAACCCTTGTTGAAGTATAATCAGGAAGCTCAGATTTGTCAAGAGTGATGTAGTGTAACGCTCTCATTCATCAATCTATATTTGGTACTATTATCATCCCTTTGCAACAAATGCAACAACCGTCCCTGCCAATCTTGTTGAACGTTAAACGATCTTGGCCTTTTGCAACAAATGCAACAATCCCTACTAGTCTTATTAATGATGATGACATGGACGGCAACAATAGTAGCAGCCATCTACTTTCGAGAATAACTTCAGGGCTTCATTATATGCTTCATGACAGTTATTGAATTTTCCTAAATAAACAGCGTTTTCATCATTAGGCATCCATTTACATCCTTCCTGATGAATTTCGTGATACCCATTGTCATTTGCATTCTTGTTAACATAATAACTCATCTTCATACTAAACCTCCAAATATTCTTTTCTGATTCAAATATCTAAATCAATCTATCTAAAACCCTTTGCTCGAGTATAAGTGGGAAGGTGGTATTTGTCAAGTTTTGCCAGAATTCTAGTTTCTTTCTAAGTAAATGTGAGTAAACAATAAAGACCCAGCACCAGTTACGACTCTCCTCACTTTTCACTACTGCCATTGTAAAACGCCGGGTCCGCTCGCCCATTGACATAATTGATCTTATCGGCTATTATTAATTACCTGCAACATCAAGGAGGCTACGAAATATGAAAGTATTAGTCACAGGCGGTACCAATGGAATGGGAAAAGGAGTAGCGAAGATCCTGGCTTCAAAGGATGATGGGGCCCATGAGATCATCATTTTATGCAGATCCAAGGAACGCGGAGAGTCCACCATCAAAGAACTTGCAGCCATCACTAACAATAACAAGATCTCGATCGTTTTGTGTGATCTCACCAAGCTCAGTGATGTTCGCAATGCCATCAAAGAAATCCATAACAATCATGACTTTCTCGACGGTATATTCATAAACGCCGGTCTGGGTTATGCTGCCAAACGGGTAGAAACTGAAGATGGAATGGATCCTCATTTCCAGGTGAATTATTTGTCTCAATTTATGCTGACTTTGAATTTGCTGGACCTGTTAGAAAACTCCAAAACCGGAGGGAGAGTGATCTTTAATGTAACTAAAAGAGGTGAAATATTCTGGGACGATATTCAGATGAAGAACAATTGGGGTTTTGAAAAAGGTGTCTTTCAGGGAATGGCGGCCAAAAGAATGTTCTATATCCTTTTACATGATCTATACAGAAGGAAAGAAGGCTCGAGGGTGTCAGTTTTCGGATTTCAAATACCGAAAACCGTATGGTCCAATCAAATCAATATTATTCCGTTTTTTATGAGAACTATGGCTACGATGATGAAAATATTCGGCGGATTTATTTCGATCGAGAAATGCGGAATGATCATGGCCCCCTTGTTCACCGAAGACCAGAAAGAGAGCCTAAAAAGGTCCGGGAAACTAATAACACAAAAAAAGAATGAGTTTATTGAAATGAAAGAAGATGATACCGTGCTTGACCCGAAGTTGCAGGAAAAACTCTGGAAAATCAGTCTGGACCTTTGTAATGATGAAGAAACGGTTCAAATCGCCAAGAGATATTTAGAAATTTGAGATAACCCACGCTTCGCAGTGACCCAGTGGACCCAACAGCCTGCTGCGCAGAGCACAAGCGCACAAGTGACAAGAGCACAAGCTACAAAATATAATTGACAATGGACAATTGGATAATCCCACTTGGCACTTCAGACTTCACACTTCACACTTGCTGAGCTCGCTCAGCACCGCTACCAGATAAACGGCATCAACCTGTATTTTACTTTTTTCGTATACTCGGTATAGCCGGGGAGGGTCTTTTTGAGAGTCCTTTCTTCTACCCCGATCCTGATTATCAGTACGATGAGAAGAGGGAGCAGTGCGATCACTCCAACCCAGCTCTCCAGCCAGAGCGACATTCCGATAAAAAGCGGAAACAGCGATGCATAGTAAGGGTGCCGTACAATAGCGTATACTCCCGTATCCGCGACCTTCTGCCCTTCGTCCGTCTGGTCCTGTATCGATGAAGTGATAAAGGCATTGCTATAGAGTGCTCCCCCATTGAAAAGTATTCCGAATACCGCTAATGCGATCCCGACAATACCCCAGACAGATCCGGGCATAGGGAATATCTGGAATCGAAAGACATCCAGAGGTATGATTATGAAGTAAGCGAATACAAATAATATGAGCAGCGGTTTTAAGATCTTATCTTCCTTGGGCATCCTATCGTCCTTAGGCGATTTTTTAAACCTTGCTTCCATTCCGCCCGGTGCAACGATGCAGAGCCAGACAATGAGGGCTTCTATCAGGATCCCGTAACCGATAAGAAAGTAGATCGCCTTTTTCCATACCCAGGTTCCACCAGGCACTAATCCCGCCGGGATGAGAAGTAAAGCACCGAACATAACTACCTGAAACAATCCGCCAATGAGTCCTTTTATCATGAGCATATCATCCCTCCTTCTATATAGATAGACCTTGATACATTATAACCTGAATGATCAACATTTTCAAGATAATAGATCAACCGTTCAACGGTTCAACCGCAAACATTCTTCATTTCTATCTAGTGTCTTGTGTCTGCGAAGCATCTCTTTTGCAACAAATGCAACAACCGTCCCCGAATTTCGGTCCCCGAATTTCCCGTCCCCTATTTCCGATTTTTGTTGACAAATCAAAATCCATATGGTATATTGTATTTAAGCAAGAGCTTAAATGCTTGGGAGGCATACTTGGTGAGACCGAAACCTGAAGACATTTTCAAGGCGCTGAGCGTCAAGACAAGGCTTTTGATAATTCAACTTCTGAAATCAGAGGGCCCCATTGGCGCAAAAAAGATCGCCGAGGCGCTGAATATCACTACAGCTGCGGTCTCTCAGCATCTGAAGATACTGAAACAGGTGGGTTTGGTGAATTCTGAAAGACAGGGCTATTTCATTCCATATGATATTAATCTGGAATCGCTGGAAAACTGCAGATGCATGATAAATGAAGTCTGTACCTGCGTCTGTCATCAGAACGATGACACCTGTGATTGCTCTGAGGAAACTTTGGAAGATCTGATTGAATATAAGAAAAGGCTGGAAAAGGAACTAGAAAGGGTCAAGAACAAAATTGACCAGCTTGAAAAATAATTTTTTTGCCAAATGGTTAAGTGATTACTTACATACTTAACTATGGTATACAGGAGGTATGGATATGAATAATTGCTGCAATGTTAACGGAAATCATCACGGACACAAGCACCACGAAGATCAGCATCAGGGATGCGGATGCGGATGTGGATGCAGCTGCTGCGGACCTTCGTTCCGAAAATTTATAACAAAGGAAGAGCAGCTTGAGAAGCTCGAAAGTTATGAAAAGCAGCTGAAACTGGAACTTCAGGCCGTCAACGAGAAGATCCAGGACTTGAAGTAGAGAATTGCCCCGGTACGGATTTCCGTGCAGGGATCTTCCCTTTGTCCGTTATACTAGTTAGTGAGAAAACCCGCCAGATAACCGCCTATGTTGGCGGATATATGTATCAATATCGCTGGGATGAGGCTTCCTGTTTTTTCCCTGTAGTACCCTGCGAAAAGTCCCATGATGAAAGCAAAGGTCACTATTTTCGTAATTAAAAGCAGCTCAGAAATCGTTGAGATTGCCTATATATTCGGTTGGGATCCTCATTAAGCAGTTCAACGGCATAGGAAACTCCATCCGAACTAGGGTCACCGAAGAGTTCACGGTATTTTTCCAGAGCTTTTGTGATCCATTTCCTTTTCTCAGGGATTATGGAGAATGATGATTCCATATCTTTGATCTCTTTTACCAAGTCCTGCAGATCATCAGCAAATAGATTCAATAAATCCGCAAAATATGCACAATCCTTTTCCTTTCCTTGGGGGTCTCTTTTTTCGTAAGCAAGGAGCTTCTGGATTAAATATCTCGCAGGATGCGGAACTTTGACAACTATGGAATCCCCAATGTCTATCTTTTGACAGTTGTCCATCATCACATCAAGATACCGCAACCGCTCCGCATTTAGATTGCTTCCGATCTTACCCCAATCCTGACCTTTTCCCTTCTTTGGAAGCAACAGCTCAATTTTGATCCTGTTACCCGATTTACTCAACTCTTTCATGAATTTTCCGGAGCTCGTGTTGTCTAAGGAAAGGATTTCACTGAAGCCCATACTTTCAATGCCCTCGCGCAAATCACACGGCAGAGTGACAAGGGTATCGATATCCAGGGTATAAAGAGGAGGCGATTGATCAGCCTCCCGATGATAAAGCATCATTGCCGTACCACCTATGAATATTAATTTATCAAGGTTCTTTCCAAGCACTGAAGCGATTTCTTTAAGGATTTCAATAGTGATCCTATCTTCCGGCATATATACCCATAATCTCCTTTTTGATCTCTTCAGATTGCTCATATCCACGGTCTTTCAAATCGCGGCAGTCCAGAAACAATTGGATAATATCTACCAGATAAGGGCTGGGTACAATTTCCCGCGCTCTTTTCACAGCGTACCTGAACTTGCTGTGTATGACAGTAATACCAGTACTTCTGTCAGTCTCGATCAATTCGAGATCATCCTCAATCATACGGATATCATCACCAAAATAGTAAAAATGCAGGCTATTGGCATTTGAAATACTCATATTGTAGAGTTTTGCGGCATAATGCCCGGTTATCATATATTCTGATTCGGGACCGGATACATTCTTTATCCTTTCAGCAAGTTCCTGTCTTCCATTATCGTTTGAACCGAAATAAGTCAAGTTCCGCAGTATAAGATTGTCATTTATATTGTACCTGCCGCTCCATCGCTCCAGATATCTTTCCAAACGAGCGAATCTTAACTTTCCATCACTGCTCATGTGCAAGAATCCCAGCTTCTTCATTGAGTTTACCCACTTGTTGGCGGTCCTGGGAGCCACAGAGGCTAATTTACTCAATTGGAATGCATTTCTAATCCCATCGTCCCCCAATATTTCATTAGGAAACCGCTTCAAATAGTTACTATAAAATAATACTTTGAACATCCATAGCTCCAGATCACTGAAGGCCAATGAAACTGAAACTTCGTCAAAGAGTGAAGATACTGAGGTCAGGTCATTGTATTGAAGCCGGCCACCATCGTTCAACCGGTATGCAAAACCACCCGACCTGTTTATTATCATCCAGGAGAAATCCGCAGTATATTTTTCAAACATTCTGTCTAAAGCCCTGATCAATCCAGTCTTTTCAATCCTATCAACTATAAAGATCACAAGTGGCTTTGCCCCCGTCTCCCTGCTTATGACATTCAGTTGTGCGATGACCCGATAAAAAATCGTGGTTATGATGTTTGAAACATTTCTGGAGCTTTTCACTTCAACAGTATATAGTTTGTTATCGATCTTAATCTGCAGATCGGCAATGAATTTATAGCGATTAATTTCAAATGCTTTCTCTTCCTCAATAATCTGCCAGTTCAGTAAATTCAGTTTCTCGCGAATTAATCTGTCAACCATTATTCTTACTCCAGTATATTCTAACAGAAACTAATTATATTGTCAAGTATTATTTTCACTGACAAGTATTAATCTTGCCTCCTTCTTCATCTTTCTTTGTGAAGTCATATTCTACTTCTCCCGTCAATTGCCCGCATAAAGAATAAATCCACACTTTCGTGCGTATTAGTGGCATATAATATTATTTTCTCCACCTTTTTGTAGCATTTTCCTGTATTATTCGTATTGATAAGCGCTTCTTTCAACAACAACTTAATGGTACCCGGTCTTTACTTTTTTCTTCCTTTCTAAACAGCCCTCACTTGTGAAATTGTACCATAAGCGAAGCGAGAAGCCAAAAATGTAGTACGAATTACAAAAGAAGTGTGAGGTGTGAAGTGTGAAGAGTAAAGTGGGTATGCTGCGCAGTGCACAAGTGACAAGTGCACAAGGAACAAGGGAGAAGATCGCGGGGCGGAGTCCGCTGAAACGGGAAAAGAATTTAATTCAAAGACCAGGTACCTAGTTTTCCTTTTTCCCTTTTTTGGATTTTACGAACATGGTGATAATCAAAAATACTCCGGCATAAAATACAGTATTCCAGAAAAATCTTTCCCAGTCCATTCCGGAAGAATTAACTTCAGCGGATTTTACTATGCTTTTTATAAATGTGCCGACTGACTCCTGGGCAGGCGTATAATAATGGAACGGGATGCCTTTCTGCACCAGTCCGGTCTTCTGGGAAGGGAATGTAATGAACTTCGTAAGAAACGATACGATGGGGGAACATACGATGATGGCGACGATCTTCACCCAGAATTCCTGCTTCTTTAGGAACAGCCAGTAGAGGATGAGATAGGCAATTGCAAAAACAGCTACTACGCCAACGATGATGACATATTTCTCGAAAGTTTCCATAGGATCTCCTTCACAGTATTTTACACAATAATCGAAGTTTGTTCAAGGGGTTGGTCGATATGTGGACGCTCATCTAAGTGGAAAAGAAATAATAAGGTTTTCTGACCTAGTCCTAATCCTTCTTTTTCATTAAAACACTAATTATGAAAAAAGAAACTGATAATATTGCAAAGAATATCGTACTGAATATACAATAAATAGTAGGAACATTCCTCAATGCAACAGATGATATAAATAAAAAAGTCGCAAATCCAAACATGTATGAAAGCTCCCTAATGATCTTTTTTGATTTCTTCATATGATCTCCATTTCTAAACAGCCCTCACTCGTGAAATTATACCATAAGCGAAGCGAGAAGCCAAAAATGTAGTACGAAGTGCACGCTTCGCAGAGCATAAGTGGGGAAAATGCAAAGAGTAAATACCAGATGGATCCTTCACGCAAGGTTCAGGATGACAAATAGAAAAAGATGGATTCCCTGCTTTCGCGGGAATGACGGAGGACAGGTCAAGCCCTGTCCCTACGAATATTTTGCAATTATTCATTGTTCATTTCTTCATTATTCATTTTCCAACCAACCTCCAACCTCTAACCTCTAACCTCTATCCTTCTTATTTCAGCAACGAATTCAGGAAGGTGGAGAGCCAGGGCAGATATGTTATCAATAAGACATTGATGATGAGAAGCAAGAGAAAGGGAAGAACATACCGGTAAACCTTCACCAGCGGTTCGTTAAAGGAATATGAGGACAAGAACAAATTGATCCCCACCGGAGGGGTCAGGTAGCCCAGTTCAAGATTCGCCAGGAAGATCACACCGAGGTGAATGGGATCGATGCCGTATGCCTGCGCCATTGGAATGATGAGCGGCACAACAACGATGATCGCCGAGAATATATCCATGAGACATCCGGTTATCAAGAGCGCAATATTCAATAAAAGAAGAAAGACATATTTGGAATGTATATGAGTGGTGAGCAATGCGGACAGTTTAGTGGGTATGTGAGCATCGACAATATAATATGAAAGCCCTTTTGCCACGGCAAGGATAACGAGTATTCCGCCGATCATCCCGATGGTCTTTACGAACACTGTTTTCATATCTCTTATCTTTATATCCTTTTTTACAAAGAGCTCGATTATCATAATATAGATCACCGCGAGAGATGCGGTTTCAGTGAGCGTGGTAAGTCCTGAAAAATAAAAGACCAGCACAAAGACAGGAAGAAGTATCTCCCAGATGGCTTCTTTGAAAGACAGGAAAACTTCCTTCAATTCAAATTTGGTCCGTTTAACCTTCTGCTTCTTGGCATATATCATACTCATTACAATAAGCGACATCACCATGAGCAGGCCCGGGATAATCCCGCCGATGAACATCTCCTTGATGCTGACCCTTGCTGAGATGCCGTACATGATAATAGGAAGGCTCGGGGGAAAAAGAAGTCCGATACTGCCCGATGATGTCAGCAATCCGATGGTGAACGGGCGTTTGAAATTATCATTTATCAGGATGAATGACAATAACCCGCCAAGCGCAAGTATCGTAACACCCGACGCGCCGGTAAAGGTGGTGAAAAACGCGCAGATGATGATGGTCACGACTGCCAGTCCGCCGGTCATCCAGCCGAATACGGCCTTAAAGAATCTGACGAGACGCTTCCCGGCATTGCTCTGAGAAAGTGTGATCCCCGCAAGAGTGAACAGTGGGATCGCAGGAATAGCGGGACCGGTGAGCATTGTATATGCTTCATTCGGTATCATCTCCATCGCACCGGACGATAAGGTAAAGAATGAATATGTGATACCGGCAAGAACGATAAAGATCGGAGTGCCAAGAAATGCCGAAGCGATAATAACAATGATCATGGGAACCGCGAGGGCTTTAAACAGCGGAAGCAGGAGGTCGTCAAAGGTATAAATAAGATCAAGGACCTTCCCCGAAGCTTCCCAATTGCCGCCGGAAGATATAATATAAGAAATGAGCTTTAAAATGGACGAATATGAAAGTATCAATCCTAGAAGCACGCCGAGTAAGATAACTATTCGGGGAAGCCATTTGCCTCTGAGATTCTTGATGAAGTAATAGCTCATCATCGCATAGGAGATCGGGATAACGAGCAGGATTAGGCGTATGGGCAGAAATCCGATCTTCTGCGCCTTTTCAAATCCCAGAAAAATAAATGATGCAGAGGAAAATGTCAACAGTGTAAGAACTGTAATAGTAATAAGCGTAGTGACACTTTCGACAATTTGTTTATACGGGTCTTTAAGAAGGTTGACGCCAGCAGCCAGCGAGAGATGCTTGTTGTTTCGTGCGGCGATCACACCGCCCACAAATGCTATCCAGATCACAAGATGCTGTATATATAGCGCCGATGCGTAAATCCCTGTTTTAAAGAAAAATCTGAGTAATAATTCCGTGAGCGGAAGCGCGGATATCAGAAATAAGATGATGTATGTGGAAATATTCTGACTTCCTTTGAAAATCCCGTTGATGCTTATCTTCATTCAGTTTCTTTTTTCTTTTTCTCTCTGTATTCTTTTACATAGCCCTGGACCATATCATAGGCCTCTTTGCTGACCGTATTTCCTACCAGATGTTCTTCGACTCCACGCTTGACTTCTTTCTCCCACGCCTTGATCGCGTCTTCCGGGACTTCGGAGATCTGAAGGCCGTGTTTTGTCATTACTTCAATGGATTTATCATTCGCGGCAAGGATATCCGCTGCCAGCATCGCCTTGACCTCTTCAACCGCTTTTAAAAGCTTCGGCTTGATCTCATCCGGAAATCTATCCCACTCCCGTTTAGAAATTATGATCGCCCCGACAAAAGGAGCCCATTTCATTCCACACATATGATTGGCGAGGCCGAACCATTGGGATACCGCCGCCTGAATGGCGTTAGTGGTAAAACCTTCCACCATTCCACTCTGCAGAGCTGTCATTAATTCGGTCGAGGGAAGAGGTACCACATGGAAGCCGAATTTTTTCCAGGTCTGTATCTCACGGGCTTCGCCCTGCCAGACCCATAATTTCTGTTTCTTGAGGTCTTCGGGATATACGACGGGCTTCTGAGTGAAGAAGTGAGCCCAGCCGACGATAGACCATATAATGACCTTGTATCCCCTTTTCTCAAGGTTCTCTTCATAAAACGGTGCCATTTTTTCAAAGACATATAGAAGTTCTTCCGTGTCTCTGATGACCATGGGAAGCTGCAGAGACATTATATCGGGGAAGATGACCCTTAACCCCAATCCCGTGACACCGACGGCCTGAAGCTGATTGAGCCGGAGCTTTCTGAGCATATCCCTCTCATCACCGGCGACACCGCCTGTATAGATTTTCAGCTTGATCTCTCCGTCCGATATCTTCTCCCATTCAGCCGCCAATTTGTTCAGGCCGACTTCCCAGGGGGAATTAGAGGGAGCAAGTGTTCCAAGCTTGATAATTCTTTCACCGTAAATAAATATCGCTGATATGAGCAGAATAACTGTCAGTGTTTTCTTCATACAATACTCCTATTCCAGAAACATATCGTCGGAATGCTCTTTCAGCCACCTTGCATGCTTCTGAGTGATCAAGGTCTGCAAACGATTTGAAGGGTCCGCCTCGGGATCGATCTTCAATGCGGAATCCAGAAGCCGGTTAAATTCATCCCGGTCCTGATTCTTCACAGATATCGAAGTAGCAAGTGCAACATACGGGCCACATTTTTCCCCGCGTGACAGCTCCATAGCCCGTTTGTAATGCTCTCGGGCCTTTTCCTCACTCCCTCCCATAGAAGGAGGCATACTGCCGTAATATGTGATGAAAAATTCATGAAGTAGTCCGTCACCGTAAGCTTCATCAAGCAGGAGGCATTCTTTTAACAGGCCGACCGCCGAAGGAGTGAGCATTGCGATATCCATGTCGAATTTTTCTAAGGAATATGCTCCCATTAGCGACATTGATGTCCAATATAAAAGAGAAATATCTTCCTTCTTGAAGTCCTTTGTATATTGTGAGATCTTTCCGGCTTCAAATGCTTCCTTGAATCCGGGGAATTTGTAATTACAGGCCGTCAGAAGGTATCCGTATGCACGGAGAAAGAGCTGCTTTGCCCGTGCCCTTTCAGCTCGTTTGAGGTCGAATTCTGTTGAAGGAAGGTAATTGGCGGGCTGCTGAACGAACGCATATGCGTACATGCTGAACGCCATTCCTGTAGTTTTCAAAAGTGCGGTGTTTTCGCCGTCCGCTTCAAGTAGCGACTCATACAACTTCAATGCAAAAGGTAGCGCGTCCGCGACAAGCTGCGGATCATTGTCCCCTGTAAAAACAGTACTTCCTTCACCTGTGAGGGCATTAGCAACTTTTCTTATGACGAATTTCTTCAGGGAACAGCCGCTGCTGCCGAGAAATATTACCGCAAATATCAGAATTAATGATAATAAAGAGACCTTGTTCTTGCCTTTTGCTTTTTCTTTCACTCTACTCACCTTCCCATTCTGGTATTATACCATAAGCGAAGCGAGAAGCCAAAAAGAAGGTACGAAGTACGAGGTGCGATGTACGAAGTTAAAATGGGAGAGTACAATGAACAATGAAGAAATGAATAGTGAACAATCTATGCTGAGCTCGCTCAGCAAGTGTGAAGTGTGAAGTCTGAAGTGTAAAGTGGATAAATACAATGGAGAATTAGGAGAGAAAAAGGGAATGAGATTCGAAGATGTGTGGGGCTTATAGAGAAATGAATAGTGAACAATTAGAGAAGAGGTTAGAGGTTGGAGATTATAGGTTAGTGCAGAGTGGGAGAAAACAATTGACAAGGGACACGCTTCGCAGTGGACTCTGGGACAAGTGGACCCAGTGGAACAGCAAACTTTTAATGCATTTGTAAATATTATATTTGCGTGATACAATCAGAGTCATGGACAAGAACAACTTGCAATGGCTTGAGAAAACCAAAAAAGAAGCAGCCAAATATCCCGAAGCATTTCAATATCTGCTGGACAGATTATATTACGCTGAGCAGAAGAATGAAAAGTTGGAGCAGCTCCTTGATAATTATAAATCGGAAAATAAAAAGATCCCTGTTATTCTTGAGCAGGAAACCGCTGAGAAATTCCTCAATCTATTGGGAGAATTGATCAATGAGCGCAATGAAGATAAGTTATTTGACAAGATAATAAAAGGGCTGAGATCGGTATTCGGATACGATCGCGCTGGGCTTATGCTTTATGATGATCAAACTGAAAAGATAGAATGTGTACGGTCGCTGGGACTTCCAGTAAGTTATACGGAGAGCCTTCATATCCATCCCTCTGAGACCGAAGGCGAAAAAATGAGAAATCATGTCGCGCGTTGCTTTTCGGAACGAAAATCGTTCTTCATAACAGACCGCTTTAAGGAAAAGAAATTCAATGTCAGAATGAAGGATGAGCAGAGAGTGTATTCCACTCAATACGCGGTCGCGCCTGTTTACGGAAAGACAAAGACATACGGGGTTATAACCGTGGCGGTCCAGCCGCATAATAAATATTTTATGACCGAGAATGAAATAGTGATCCTTGAATTCGTTTCGCATCAGATCGGGTCGATAATAGAAAATTCAACATTGAACGCCAAGATCGAAACATTCTACAAAGATCTGATCGTAACCTTTTCCAATCTTATTGAAGACAGGGATAAATGCACCGCCGGCCATTGCGGACGATTAGTATTATACTCGCAAGTGATCGGAGAAAAGCTGAAATTAAATAATGCGGAGCTGCGGGAAATAGAGCTTGCCGCCGCCCTCCACGACATAGGCAAGATCTCCATTTCTGACGAACTTCTGAACAAACCTGGGAAATTAACAAATGAGGAATATGAAGAAGTAAAAGTACACGCCGCTAAAGGCGCTGAGATAATGAAGCCGTTCAGCGATTATAAAAATGTTATCAGTGCGATAAAATACCATCATGAAAGATGGGACGGAGCGGGATATCCGGAAGGTTTAAAAGGTGAAGAGATCCCGTATTACGCGAGAATACTGGCGGTAATTGACGCATTCGATGTAATGATAAACTTCAGGACTTATAAAGAGCCCAAATCCATAGCTGATGCCAAAAAGGAATTGAAAAAGTACGCGGGCACTCAATTCGATTCCGAATTATGCCGCTTTATGACCGATCTTTCTGATGAAGAGATCGAGCAAATTCAAAAATCATAAATAGGTGAGTGGGTATTTAATCCGGCCTATCCCAATTTCTTTTTAAATGTAAATACCGGAGCGACCATAAGACAAACAATTCCGATCAAGAAGTAAACAATTGGAAATTTCGCAGGAACATAATTCGCTGAAAGTTCTAGTGCATAAGTGAAAGTGGAATTTTCAAAAAACCTGTTCTGGATTAAATACTTTGTAAAATCCAATGTAAAAGAGATATAGATGAAAAGGCAGCCGACAAAAAATGCTATGAAGAATTTCAGATTTAACTTATTAGGAAGTTTGATCAAGAGATATCCCAGCGAGATAAAGATCATGCTGACTAAAATGGGTGCCCATACAGGCCCTATCCAATTGACCGGAATCAGAAATAGCAGGTCCCAGGTTCCCAAAGTTTCAGGCCAATTCAAAAATATCTTCAGGAAAACATAATAAAAAATGTCCCATATACCAAATAGGATAAAGAAATATGAAAACCACTGCTTTTTTGTTTTTGCTATCAGATATGAAATAGAAAAAAGAAGCAGCATCGTGGCGATTTCTCTACAATACTCAACACGAAAAAGAGAATATGGCAGAAAGGTATCCAAGGGAAAAGAAAACCCCTTTGGATGAATGTTAAATCGTATATAAATAACAACCGCTGCTTCAATAAAGGCAAATGATATTCCAAGCAGCCATATCATTGCATTTCTTAGTAATAATTCCCGACCTTTAACTTTTACTTTCTCCAATTTCCCTCCGTATGTGAAGTTATACCATAAGCGAAGCGAGAAGCCAAAAATATAGTACGAATAGGGGAATAGAGGCTGGAGGTTAGAGGCTTTGCTCCGCAGAGCACCTTGACTACTAAAATAATTTTTAGTATAATAAGATAATATGATATTGCATTGTGATCTTGATTCCTTCTTTGTGAGCGTCGAAAGGGTGGAAGACCCGTCATTGAGAGGCAAGCCCGTCGCCGTCGGCGGCAGCGCATCCGGTAGAGGCGTTATAGCCAGCGGGTCCTATGAGGCGCGGAAATTGGGGATACATTCCGGAATGCCGACGGCAAAGGCATTATCCCTTTGTCCAGAACTCATACTGGTCAAGCCGGTATTTGGAAGATACTCGGAATACTCCAAACGATTCTTTTCCATATTGAAAGATTTCACTCCCGATATACAAGTGGTTTCCATAGACGAAGCGTATCTGGATGTTTCCCGCGTACAGATGCTCTGGGGGAATGCCCATAAGATAGCCGTATTGATACGGGAGCGCACACAAAAGGAATTAGGCATACCCGTAAGCATTGGGATAGGTTCATCCCGTTATATCGCGAAATGCGGCTCCAAGTTAGCTAAGCCCGATGGACTGTATGTCGTGACAAAGGGCAGTGAGGAAGAATTTCTCCGCACACTGGAGGTCAAGAACCTGAATGGCGTTGGACCGAAGATGACAGCAAAACTGAAAAAATTAGGCGTTTACACCGTGGGACAGGTATTGCTTTACGAGAAGGATTTTTTAGAGCAGATATTTGGTAAAGCGGGTCTTTGGCTCTACAGCATAGCAGCGGGAGAATACTCCGACTCCATCTCATTCATAGAGAATCCCATACCAAGGTCCATAGGAAATTCCCGGACATTCATAAAAGACCTTCCCTACGATCTTGCCGTCAGGGAGTTAAGAACGCTCGCCACGGAAGTTGGAAGGCGCGCCAGAAAGAAAAATCTTTTCGGCAAGACCGTCACCTTAAAGGTCCGTTATTCCGATTTTTCCACTTTCACCACGGCGCACACATTGAATGAGTACACTAATTTCACGAATACCATTCACAGGGCAGCAATCGAGATCTTCGGCAAATACTCAGATTATTTAGGGAAGTTCAGATTGTTGGGTATAACCTTATCCAATATCATTGAGGGTAGCGAAGGAATTCAATTTGATCTCTGGGATCATAAAGAAAAGGAAAAGCTCATGAAACTCTACGATGCTGTTGATAAATTGAATGAAAAATACGAGCGGAACAAAGTAATCTTTTAGTATTTACTTTTCTCACATCATTTAATGATGCTCAAAAGAAAGTGTGAAGTGTGAAGTCTGAAGTGTAAAGTGAGGAAATGGTGATAAGATGATAGGGTCGTAGGTGGAGAGGAGATCGTAAGACAAGTTGAAAAGTGGTGAGGGATGGATCCTTCGCCGAAAAGCTCAGAGCCTGCCCTGAGTGAATCGAAGGGATGACAGAATACAATGAATAATTGGGAAATGAATAATGAAGAATTAGGAGAGAAAAAGGGAATAAGGTTCAAAGACGTGTGGGGCTTATAGAGAAATGAATGGTGAACAATTAGAGCAGAGGTTGGAGGTTAGAGGCTAGTGCAGATGGTAATAAGAGAAATTGACAATGGACACGCTTCGCAGTGGATCCAGTGGAACACCCGGAAGCTAGGACATATCCTATATCTTCCCTATTTTCTCAACGTGTAACCTTGAACTTTTGGACATTTGAACAATCTTCTATGCCTCTATCTATAAATCAGAGCACTGTTAAGTGTGATTGTTCACGGTTTGAAAAGAAAATGGAGAATAGGGGATTTGAACCCCTGACCTCAACGCTGCCAGCGTCGCGCTCTCCCAGCTGAGCTAATTCCCCATTAAAGTTCTTCTTCTTTTTTCTCGGCTGTTTCGATCTCTTCGTACAGCCTGTTGATGTCGTCCTTTACGGGAGCTTCTACAGAACCCTTTTTATCAAGTTCTTCCATAACAGAACTGTAGTAATTCTTTGAGGGGGTATTAATGTTGAATTTCTTATCCTCTCTCATCATATACATCATCTTGAGAGTAGCAGCCAGAACATCTTCAAAAATTGTGTCGTAATTTTCCCTTTTCATATTCTCCCTAAGTAAAGCGTCCCCAAGGGGATTTGAACCCCTGCCGCCGCCGTGAAAGGGCGGTGTCCTAACCCCTAGACGATGGGGACGCATTCAAAAAAGTGAGCCGCGAAGGATTCGAACCTTCGACCCACGCCTTAAAAGGGCGTTGCTCTACCAACTGAGCTAGCGGCCCAAAGAAAAAATATTATATCAAATATATCTCAATTGTCAATATTTAATAGATATTTCTGTACTTTTTTCAACTCTTCATGAGTGCCGATATCAGACCAGAAGCCGGGTATAACCTCACCGGTCACTCTAAATCCATGTTTTTTGGCTGGAAGCACTATGTCTTCAATGAAAGAAACATAGGTATTGGCGGCATATAGCCCCCTTAACCAATTAACCGCCTCGGAACTGAAGTACACGATCCCCGCATACCCCAAACCGGTTTCGCCGCTTTCGGCGGAACCGATCTCAAGGAGTTCCCCCGAGTCGCCCAATATCATGTCACTTCTGCCATTATTTACGGCGACCAGCGTGATATCGCTCTTTCCGATAATACCGCTGATCTCTCCATCAAAGAAAATGTCTCCATTGTGCACCAAAAGCGATTCAGGAGAAATGTTCTTGATGAAATTATTTACACCGCCGAATGCGCCTATGGGCGTAGATTCCCTGTAGATGTGAAGCAAAGGCGGCAATTCCCTGCGGGCGAAATCTATGCCCTTCAGAGCAAGATGTGAAAAATTAATGCCAACGGATCTGACTCCGGCGGAAATGAGTTTTTTATATACCAGAGATATCACCGGATGAGCCCCTACTTTGACCAGAGGTTTGGGAATATCTTTGGTGAGCGGAAGAAGTCTTTTGCCAAGTCCGGCAGCCGGAATAAATCCCCTCATTACTTATTTATCTTGATCTCCGAGGAGTCTTTTTCTTCATGAATAAAGTATTGCGGTTCCTTCAAAAGTCCTTTTACCCTGGCGGAATCGAAAGTATATACCCAGGGAGTGAATGTGCCGTCAATCCTCAAGCCCATATAGGATATCTTCTCAGCGTCTTTTCCTCTTATCAGCTCTATGATGGAGCCGTCCAGTTTTTCCAATACGATCACTGCCTGGCCGTGTTCTACACCTGAGCTTTTGAGATCCTGATCCAGAACAAAACCATTCGTCCTGAAATTTGTGAAGATATTCAGATATGCGTAGAGTTTTGATTCATCCACCCTGACCTTATTTGTATCGGAATACTGCCAAATATTATCTTCTCCCCTGACAAGTTTGACCTTGGGCAGATCGAGTTTTACTATATCGGCGGTATCAAGTTTTAAAATGATCTTATCATACCAGGAGTCCGGGGAGGGGTCCACAAATCGTATCAATGACCTCGGTGAAACATGGACTTTTTTATCATCTGATATTTTGAAAAATGTAGAAACGAAATCCCTTCCGCTTTTGCCGACCATAAAGGACGCGTTCACGCCTTTGTCATCATCTGCAGAAACCGATATCGCTTTATCTGGAGTCAGATTATATTTTTCAAGCTCTTCGGGTGCTCCATTAAAACTTCTCTGGGAAGAGAGTTCGCTGATAGCATTAAGAAGATTCTCTACACGGGTGGAATCGGCGGGAATATTTCTGTCTCCCTGAATTACCGTCCAGATCCCCTCTTTTAGCTGAACCCGGACACCTTCCATTTTATCCTTTGAAATATTTATAGACACGATCGAGTCCTTATCATATTTCGGAAAAATGGTCTTCGTTCCTTTTGATGACTTTACCATATCGGGAATAAAGAGCAGCAAATATACTAAAACAAGAATGGCGATTATGATCAGATAATGCTTATAGGCTTTCATTTCTTCTCCTCACTGAGAGCTTTCCTGATCTTCTTGCGCCTGAAGAACCTGAGCACTCCGAAGAGCATGACCAGAATAGGCATCATCAGGTAATTGAGCATCTTGATGGCAGTTTTACCGCTTTGTGTTAATTCACGGATGGAGGCCTCGGTTACGGTCTTGGACCTCACAGCTCCCAATCGGTCGCCCATGAGAATATGGTCCATCACATTCAGCAGAAAGATCTTATTATTAGGAAAACGCCGGAGATACGCGTCTTGAAGCATGTGAACATTTCCGGTAACCCATATCTTTGATTCCTCGACCGCTTTTGCCAGATAGTCAGCGGAGGCGACAACTTCGGCGGATTCAAATTTAGAAAAATAGGAATTAAATACTCCACGCTCGATGCCGGACAGGATATACTGCGAAAAGACATTCTCCATCGGAGGCTTGATCATTGCCGGATGAATAATAAATGGCTCCTCTATTTTCCATGCCTTGGGAGAACTGTTTAAAAGGACATCATAGCTCACGCCGTCACCGGCGGAAAATGACACCGGTGAGGTCCACGCCAATATCAGAGAAGGGATCTCCTTCATGAATTCAAAAGAAGGGTTCATGAAATTGTTAAGAACTTTTATCCAGGGAGGATACGGTGAGACCAAATTCCTCTGGCCATCGGAATAGGGCATAAGCTCATTGGACATGTCAAGGACGAGTGTCGGTTTGACCGTAATGGAATACGCCTTCAGCAGACCAATAAGATTGGAGCGGTTAATTTCACTGTCGCCTTCGTATTGTATGTTCACGCCATTCACAAATGCGGCGATATCTCCCCCGTTCATCACAAATTGATCGATATTGTATAATTCTGACGGATTCAGATTTCGCTGGAACCCCGGGATAATGAGAAGGTCAGTACCCTTTATCCAATCATTTTTGTTGAGATCTACCGGAATAACCTTATATTGCTTGGAAAGATCATCCAATAACGCCCCGGAAAGTTTTCTCATATCATAATCCGTATTGTTCTCAGGGTAAGCGATTATCGGTATCTTCTCAGTGAGGAGTTTCAGTATCACTGAGGTAAGATTGTATTCAAGATCATGAATGCCCGGGACCACCGGAATGGATTCCACGCGGTCATGATAGAACGCCGCGATCGCGATATATACACGCGCCACTTCATATTTATCCTTTTGCCTTATATTCAGATTTACCGGCTGAATGCCGTACATCAGCAGCTTATTTTCCATTTCCGGCTTATCGGGATTGACCTCTTTGATCTTTATCCTTCCCTTAGAAGCTATGGCATATTCATTCAGCATCCCCAATATTTCCTTCTTTGTGTTCATGATATATGAAGGGATGTCTTTTGATATATAAAACTCAATATGGAGATCATCCTCCAACGGTTCGATCAGATCGATCGTATCCGTGGACAATGTATATCTCTTTGAACTTGTCAGGTCCAGACGCAGAAGAAGTTTACCGCCGATCAAATTGATCAGAACTATGATAACAAATACAAGGAGGATCTCAATGATCAGATTTCTTTTTTTCATTATATGCTCCTAATATCTCTTCTTCACAACAAAATGAGTTCCCAATAGGAAGACCGCGGTAAAGCTTGTGTAGTAGATGAAATCCCTGAGATCGAACACACCCCTCCCGATGGAAGTAAAATGCGCGTACAGACCCAAGTATGACATTGCTTCCGAGAAAAAACCAGCCGTACCGGAGGTAAGCATAGGATGCCCGATAATGAAAAATAGAAATCCCGCGACAGCGGCAAGCAGATATGCGATTATCTGATTTGAGGTAAATGTGGAAACAAAAAACCCGATCGAGATAAATGCTGAAGCAATGAACACCAACCCGGCGTAACCGCCAATGATCGGACCCGGGTCCACTTTTCCCAGGAAAAGCAAGGTAATGGGTATATTAATGGTCAGTAGAATGGTGATCACAACAAATGTCAGGCCGCCGAGATACTTTCCCAATACAATATCCCATTCGGTCACAGGCAGCGTAAAAAGCACCTCATCCGTACCTCTTCTCTTTTCCTCCGACCATAGGCGCATGGTGACCGTTGGAATAAAGAGAAACATTATCCAGGGTGTAAGGTCGAACATATTGCGCATGGAAAGCGTTCCTGTTATAAAAAAGTCCTTGAAGAAAAAGAAATTGACCATAACAAGAAAGAGCGTGATATAGATATAAGCGATGGTAGAGTTAAAATAGCCCGACAATTCCCTTTTCAGGATATAGAAAAATCTTTTGCTCATTTCTTCTCTCCTTTGGAGGTTAACTTAACGAAGATATCCTCGAGTGAAACCGATTCCGCCGTCAATTCCTTCAATACAGCTCCTGTTTTAGCGGCAAGTTCGAACACTTCTTCAGATACATCTCCTTTTGAAAAGATCATATACTCCGTATATTCATCCAGTGATCTTGTCTTTACTTCGCTCACGCCTTTCATTTCACCGATCTTCTTGCTGAAATTATCGTCTTTTCTCAAAACCGCTTTGGTTGAATTACTGGAGAGAAGCTTCCCTTTCAATTCCTCCTTTGAGCCCTGAGCGATGAGTTTCGAATTGTCAATGATAAGTATTTTCTCCGCCAGAGCTTCGGCTTCCTGAAGGATATGTGTTGAAAGGATTATTGTCTTTTCCTTTCCCAATTCCTTGATAAGGGCCCTGATTTCCAGTATCTGATTAGGGTCAAGTCCCGCCGTGGGCTCATCCAGAACAAGAAATCTGGGATCAGAGATCAATGCCTGGGCAATTCCCACTCTCTGATGAAAGCCCTTGGACAATTCCCAGATGAATCGATTGAATACGGACTCCAATCCGGCAGCGGCGATAACATAATCCAGGCGCTGCTTTCTTTGCTCCACTTCTCTGATGTCCATTATAAAACTGAGAAATTCCTTAACCGTCATATCCTCGTACATGGGGGAATTTTCTGGAAGATATCCCAGAAGTGCTTTTGACTTGAGAGGGTTTAACGCTACATCTATTCCATCAACAAAGATCGAGCCCGCATCGGGTTGAAAATATCCGGTGATCATCCTCATTGTCGTCGTCTTACCGGCGCCGTTCGGTCCCAGAAAGCCGACTATCTCGCCCTGCTTGACTTCAAAGGAGACATTGTTCACCGCCGTTAATTGGCCGAAGCGTTTGGTGACATTTCGTACACTAATCATTGCTACCTCCGAAAACTAATTTTTATTATATAGTTTTACTCCTGAATTTTCAATTTTTACTCTAGTGACAAGTGGGTAAGGAAAAATGGAATCACATCCGTCATTCCCAACTCGATTGGGAATCCATCTTTTCATTATTAACATATACTTTTCTCACATCATTTCATGATGTTCAAAAAGATAGTAATATATTATTTAATGGAGTTTTGATCCGTCTTTGTTCTCATGTCATTTTTTGCGATGATACTCACCACGGCCGGCATTCATTAAAATCCCAAAACTCGTTAGCTTTCGCTCACTCAGACAATTGGATATTTTCGGCTTCGCCACCATTCATTCTTGCCGTTAAAAATGTCAATGTCACTTAGACGGTTCAAAACTCTTTGGGGTTGGTCGCCCGGCGCTGCCGGGCTCCCGATGAGCGGATGCGGGAAGGAAATAAAGAAATAGTTGACATATCTATGTATTAGAACACTTCCCCCTTCCGGAACTCTCGGTTGGGCGCACGGCTGCGCCGTGCTCGAGGGTGGGGGCGGAACAGAGAAAAGAGAATAGAATGAAAAGAAAAGACCGACTATTTTGGATCAAAACACTTTATACCAAATGCTCGGAATTCTTGTAAATGTTCTGCTATTGTAGTATAATTGAAAATGGACATGGGAGTAGATAATCTAGCTTATTCCGACTTCGAAATTCTGATCGATGAAAAGAAATTCAAGATCATTCATGAACTTTTTTCCTCGCTGCAGGATGAGGATATCGCTGAGATCCTGGAAAATATATCAGAAAGTCATGCCGCTGTAACATTTCGGCTGATTCCAAAAGACCGGGCAATTGTCGTTTTTGAAAACCTCGACCCGGACCGTCAGCTTGATATCCTGAACGAACTCTCGGATGTACACATTTCCGAACTCATCGAGGATATGGATTCCGATGAGCGGATCGAACTTTTTGAGGAAGCTCCTGCGGGTATCGTAAATAAACTATTCTCCATGCTGTCGCCCGAAGAGAGAAAGATAACATACAAGATCCTGGGATATCCGGAAGATTCCGTAGGAAGGTCCATCAACACTAAATTCCTCGCATTGGAAATGAATACCAGTGCAAAGGAAGCAATTGACCTTATTCGGGAAAAGGGAAAGGACCTTGAAACAGTATTTTATATCTATGTTCTGGATAAAGAAAGAAAAATGGTGGGCGTGGCCTCATTGAAAGATATTGTCATTTCTGATTCTTCCCGAACACTGCACGAGATCGCCGACACGAACGTGATCATGGTAAATCCCTATATGGACCAGGAAGAGGTTATTGAGATATTCGAAAAATACGATCTTCTGGCCCTTCCCGTTGTGGACAGGGAGAATCGTGTTATCGGTATTATTACCTTTGATGACCTTACGGATATTATCGAAGAGGAGAAGGAAGAGGACTTCGAGGTTATGGCCGCTATGGCGCCATCTGATGAAAGTTATATGGACGCATCTGTCTGGCGCCTTATTAAAAAGAGGGTCGTATGGCTACTGATATTCCTTTTGATAGAAACCATTTCGGGATTGGTGATGCAGCATTATGATCTTCTATTAAGGCAGTTCATCATCCTGTCCTACTTTATACCTATGCTCCTTAATGCAGGCGGGACTGCGGGTTCGCAGACATCCACACTCATCATCAGGGGTATGGCCATGGGAGAGATACATTTCGCTGATACATGGAAGATCATAGTGAAGGAAACATTGTCAGCTCTTATTATCAGCCTGATCCTGAGCTCCGTGGTGGTTCTCAGATTCCTGCTTTTAAATACTGGCGGGCCGTATCTTTTCAAATTCATTCTCGTCGTATCGCTTACATTGGTATTTGTGATATGGTTAGCCGGAATGATA
The DNA here is from genome assembly GCA_023144005.1 of bacterium. Taxonomy (GTDB): domain Bacteria; phylum AUK180; class AUK180; order AUK180; family AUK180; genus JAGLWT01. Next base: position 6,577 of record JAGLGN010000023.1, on the reverse strand, counting down.
GCAGCAATATTTCCGATAGTCTGGAAGAAAATGGGTTGGGACCCCGCGGTGATCTCAGGGCCTCTGGTAACGACATCTATCGATGTATTAGGGCTAATAGTATACTTTGCGATCGCAACGACAATTTTAGGAGTAAAATAGTGGATCTACGAGAAATAAAGGAAGCATACAGCGAATTTAACAACAAGCTTGCCGACATCAAAATAAAGATCAAATATGATGAACTGACCATTCAGTTAAAGGCATTTGAAAAGGAATTCAATGCGGAGGGATTCTGGGATGATCCGGACAAGGCACAGAAGAAATTCAAAAGGATCAACAGCAGGAAAGCCCTGGTAGAGGAATATAACCGCCTTTTTTTGAATATCGAGTCCGGCCTGGAGATCATAGAACTTCTTCAAAGCGATTTTGACCAGGAAACATTTACCGAATTGGAGAAGGAGTTCGAGCAGTTAAAAGTAGAGTTTGATTCATTTAAGATAAAGACCATTTTCACCGGAAAGAATGATGAATCCAATGCGATCATGACCATCAAGCCCGGGGCAGGAGGGACAGAAGCTCAGGACTGGGCATTGATGCTTCTAAGAATGTACACTCGATGGGCGGAGAAAAAGGGTATTAAAGTGGAGACACTTGAATTTACACCGGGAGACGAAGCCGGAATAAAGATATCCACGATACAAATTGAAATGCCTCATGCTTTCGGATATTTAAAGGGAGAAACGGGTATTCACCGGCTGGTCAGGATATCCCCTTTTGACTCCAATTCCAGGAGACACACTTCATTTGCATCCGTTTATGTGATCCCGGAAGCGGACGATGATATTGCCATCGACCTGCAGGATAAGGATCTCAGGATCGACACCTTCCATGCCTCAGGGCCCGGAGGGCAAAGTGTCAATACATCAGATTCAGCGGTAAGGATCACGCATATTCCCACGAATATCGTTGCTACATGCCAGGTAGAACGCTCACAACAGAAGAATAAATCGATCGCCATGAGACTCCTCAAGGCCCGCCTTTACGAACACTTTCTCCGATTGAAGGAAGAAGAGGACGCGAAGGATCAGGCGGAAAAGAAAGACATCTCATGGGGACATCAGATCCGCTCCTATGTTTTCCAACCCTATACCATGATCAAGGATTTGCGGACATCTATTGAAACGGGCAATATAAATGCCGTTATGGACGGAGATATCGACCTTTTCATAGAAGGATATCTGAGTTATATCAGTACAAAATAAATGAAGGAAGTACGGCCTTATTTTATTTTAGTTTTCGTCACAATGATAGCAATCGCTCTTATCAGGCCCGCCGTCCCGCTCATATTGAGAAACAGCGGCGCGAACGGCTTTCAGATCGGACTCGTTGCCGCATTGTTCATGGCCTTTCGGGCGATCTCGGCATCCTTCAACGGGTATATGTGGGATCGCAATAAGATTCCGTCCTTCATAATCCCTCTTTCCTTTTTCCTGATGTCGCTACTGTTTTACGGTTATTACTTCTTTGCGACATTTGCCGGATTTTTATTGATCAGGGCTCTTCAGGGAGCCTTGTCAGGAACATTCTGGCCGATATTGCAGCTGGAAACTCTGAAGCGGTCGGGAAAAGACAGCTCTAAGGCACTCAGCTTATACTACATTTTCGGAAATATCGGGGGAGTTGTGGGGATATTGCTTTCGGCACCGATGATCCTCTTGCTTACACGGATAAGCAAAAGTCCAAGTGAAAATGACGCATTGCCCTTGTTATTCATTATCGGAGGAAGCATAATCCTCTTTCTGGCATTAACATCTTTCAAGCTTAAGGTGAATGGAAATGAACAGGAAATAGAAGAGGAAGAAGAAGATCGAATAAGCGATAATTTTCCCAGATATATCTTCGTATTTATCCTCATCTTCAGCTTTCTGGCAGGTTCGATAAGCACAGTCCTGAATTCACTCATCATCGTTTACATTAAAGAGAATTTTTCATTGAACACAGTGAACACTACATTGGTCTACGGGGGCCTGGTGTTGATCTCCTCGCTCTTTATCTGGGTTTTCAACTTCAAGATCAGCGCTGACAGGTGGAAGAAGCCTACGGCCTCTGTGCTCGTCCTGCTTTCTCTGTCCCTGATGGCATTTATTTTCAATTTAGGGTATGCCGGCGCGCTTTTTTTCCTGCTTCTGGTCTTTATCGGCATAAAGGCGATAGTTCCCCTCTCAAGGAATCTGACCTTTGTGCTCTTTACAGGGAAAACCGGAACAAGGATCGGATTATTGAATTCTGTTTCGAATGTGGGTTCGTTTATCGGCCCTCTCGTCGCAGGGTTTATCTATGACAATTCTTCCAATAAGCTGCTTTCGTTTCCAATTACCGGAATTCTATTTATCATTACCGCGGTAGTGCTCTTTATCTGCATTAATGTAGATAAAAAAGAGGGCCATAATTGTTGAGCTATAGAAGGAAAAAGACAGCATATTATGTATTAATACCGCCGCGACCGGAATATAACTTTCAAAGCTCAGCTTTCTAAGTTTTCTGAACAGCAAATATACAAAAGACGCTAAGAATATGATCCCTCCTTCACAAAGATGCTGCAGAATAATATTGTGAGCATATTTCACTTCATTGGCACCGGGTAATCTATATAGAGGGTATAGATCCGGGAAACTGCCGATGCCGTGACCGTAGAGCGGACTTGAAAGCCAGATCCGGAAAGCAGAGCTGAAATTCTTATATCTCATAATAAAAGGATTCATCCCGCTTTTTGGAATAAGATCCGAGTTTCTTATTATGATCAGAATTATCATTGATATCAAAATAAAAGCGAGATACAAAATAAGATGTTCCTTTTTCTTTTTTACAAATGGTATCACCATTATCGCCATGAATATTATCAGATTGAATGAGCTTGTCAGAAGAAGCATTACGGCTCCAAGGGCGGCGAATATGTACATACCGTACTTTTGCCTTATCAGATACCTGTACGAGAGCAGAGGGACTATAATGGCAAAGGTATTGGAGGAATTAAATAATCCGTTCACCCGCCCCATGCGGATATGGTTCATAAATATCCCGCTGTCAATGAGACTGCCTTTATAGGAGTTCAATTGTTCCAATAAGGCGGGATATGTCACATACTTCTGAAATAGGCCGTACAGGACCAAAAACAAAGCGCCGATAAAGAACATTTTATCCACTAATTCTTTGTCACTTGCATAATACAGAGACGCGATCAGGCAAGAGGCAATGATCAGATAAAGATAATTCACCCCCGCGAATCTATTGGTGGAGTAGAATATCATAATGGCCGCAAGAGCAATGTAAATATATATCTCATGAGAGAAAAAGCGGGCAATAAGGGTCTTGGAAAATAGTATAAAAGCGGCCAAGACAGCCATAATGACCAGGTGCGGTACCGCATAATTCAAAAAAGGAAAGAGTACCACACCCAGTATTAGTACGGGTATGACGCGGTTCTTAATCAAATCACCTATTGTTCTGATCCAAAATTCCGGCAACAATGACTGATGCAATTTTGTTCAGCATGAGAGGAGCGGGGAGCGCCACATACCCGCAATGGAATATCATCTTTGGTCAATTTCTTCCTCTCTCTTCGCTTATGTACCACAAAGGGTACACCGCACTTATTGTTCGTTGGAATTGACTCAAATCTAAACATTCCATAGTCATCGTCTTTATGAGTCAGATCACTAAATCGTGGACATAGTCAATATAGGCATAAACATGGCGACGATAATAAAACCAAGCACACCACCAAGGACCACCATGATTATAGGTTCCAAAGCGGACATGAGGCCTTCTACGGCCGTATCCACTTCAACTTCGTAGAAATCAGCGACCTTTGATAAGAGATCAGATGTTTTACCTGACTCCTGACCTGCGTCGATCATTTGTATGACCATTCCCGGAAACACACCCGAGTCCTTCAAAGGAGTGGTCAGCGGCTGACCGGAGGTAACTGCCTCTTTGGATTCCATTATTGCTTCCTCGAAAAGGAGGTTTCCTGTTGTGTGGGACGAGATATCAAGGGCATCCGGAAGATGCACACCTGAATCCAAGAGAGTTGAAAGGGTTCTCGCAAACCTCGCGATACCGTTCTTGCTCTGAATGTCTCCCATGATAGGAACCCTGAGAATCATCCAATTCAAGAACCACACATATTTAGGAAATTTCTTCTTGCACATGATATGTATCACCGCCAATATAATGACTATTGACAACATCAGCCACCAAAAATGTTCAAAAGCATAACTCAGCTTAAAAAGGAACATTGTCGGGCCGGGAAGCTTTGCGCCCATATCCTCGAACATCGTTTTAAAGGAAGGGATAACGCTCGTCATCATGAACGAGACCATTGCCACCGCGACAATACCGATAACGGTAGGATATGTCATGGCACTTTTAACCTTCCCCTTGATCTCTTCGGATTTTTCCATATATTCGGAAAGACGCGTGAAGACAAGGGACAACTGACCGGAAGATTCACCAGCCGCGACCATATTGATGAAAAGGTGGTCGAATTGCTTCGGAAAACTTTTCATCGCCACGGAAATGGGAGTACCCGACTCTATCTTACCCTTGATCTCGGTTAAGACCTTACGGAATTTCTGATTCTCGAGTTCACGGGTCAGGATGTCAAAGGCTCTGGTAAGATCGATCGAAGCATCCAGAAGCGTCGCGAACTGTCTGGTGAAAATTGAAACATCCTTGGGAGTAATAGTTTCAAAGCTGGGAAGCTTGATCTCCAGATCCATCGCGGTTTTTTCTTTTACCGTAACGGTATCCTGGATAATAGCGGGCCGGGCAAATCTCGCTCTCGCCTCGTCAAAGTTTTCAGCGGTTATCTGGCCTTTTCTTGTTTTTCCGCTGTTAAGTTTATACTTGTATAAAAATGTGGGCATAGATCACTCCACTATCTTCGGGGTAACAAATATAAGGATCTCTCCCTTATTGTATGTCTTGTCTGAGTTCCTAAATAAAAGTCCCAGAAGAGGTATCTTTCCAAGGAAAGGAACAAATCCCTTTGAATCCGTTGTTCTATACTCCACCAATCCACCGATAACCGCCGTATCGCCGTCATCAATGATCAATGTGGTGTTGGCCTCTGCGGTGGCAATATTGACCAATCCCGCGACAACACCGGCGAGATTACTGATCTCGGGATGTATTTTCAGGATGATCTTGCCATCGGAGTTAATATGAGGGGTAACCTCTATCTTCGTACCGACAGTAGTGAGCTGTGTCACGGTATTTCCCGCTTCATCAAGCATGGTTATGGGAACTTTCTGTCCAATCGTTATGCTTGCTGTCTGATGATTCAAAGTAGTAATATTCGGATAGGTCTCCAGAGAAACTCTATTTTTACTCATCAGAGCAGAGAGCGTCATATCGATATTAACCATGTCATCCGGGGAGAAGAGTGAAAACATACCTATTTTCTGTGATGCGAGGCCGGTCGCAGTAGCGTCCGCGCCATAATTAGCACCACCGGAAAGCTCTACATCAGTAGGATTCATTCGATTATTGAAGGTCCAATTCACCCCAAGCGTCTCAGATGTAATATCATTCAATCTGTAGATTCTCACAAGGATATTGACCTGTCTGGTCTCCTCGTCAAGCTCCTTGACCAATTTGTCGATCCTGTCCAGATTCTCCTGTGTATCTCTAACTATGAGTATGTTGTTCATCTGATTGGAATCAACGCTTCCTCTCGAAGAGATCAACGGTGGTGTGAGGTAACCTTTGACCACACCGGCCTGTGCAAAGCTCAACTGATATATTCTGGTAATAAGCGGCTGAAGATTGGTCTTTGATTCCTTTGCTATCTTCTCCATCTCCTTTTCTTTGGTTAATTTGTCAAAATTCGTAACACGAATGACATTTCGTCCTTCCCAGGTATAGGTAAGTCCGTAATTCTTCAAGATCACATCCAGAGTCGGCTCCCAAGGCTGATTAACGATATCAATATTTATCTTTCCGCCGATGCCCGGATCGGAATAGATATTGACCTTGGTCTCAATCGAGATCAATCTCAAGAGCGAGTTAAGGCTTGCTTCTTTAAGATGGAGAGATATCTTCGAAAGGCCCTTATACGCCCTTTTCTCCACTAAGGTCTGTGATTTTATATCGCCCTTGTCATCCTTATCTTCGGGCTGTATGAATTGTACGAATTTCTTGTCATCCGGATCAATGATCTTCTCAACAGGCCGGTAAACATCGATCTCTATGATATTATCTATCGGAAAGATCGAAACATCAGCGCCTTTGGCATATGCCACAGTAAGGATATAACGATCCTTGAATTGATTGCCGCTAAGGGCTTTGATATATCCGCTCTTTGAGGGTATATCGCCCTCAAAATTCGAATCGTAGAAGGAAACTTCTATGGACGAAGACCTCTCGTTCTTCTGGAATTCATACATGATCTTAGTGTCAGCAACTACCTGAATGCGTGTCATTTCCTTCTCGGGATATACATTGATCTCATTGATAATATTCAACTGAGGTTCTTCAACTACGACTTCGACCGGCTCCTCGACAGGTTCTTCTTCAACAACCTCTTCGACGG
>JAGLGN010000022.1 GCA_023144005.1 bacterium | reverse complement strand
CCACGACTTCTACAGGCTCTTCTTCGATAACCTCTTCGACGGGCTCCTCGACTACTACCTCTACAGGTTCTTCTTCGATAAATTCTTCTTCGACGGGTTCCTCGACCACGACTTCGACAGCCTCTTCTTCAATGGCCTCTTCTTCGACAAATTCCTCTTCCGGCTCTTCTTCAACGGCCTCTTCGACAGCTTCTTCTTCCAAGGGTTCTTCTTCGATGAACTCCTCTTCCGGCTCTTCTTCAACGGCCTCTTCGACAGCTTCTTCCTCAACCGCTTCTTCGGCTGATGCAAGAAGAACAGGCGCTTCAACGGGCTCCATATTGAGTTCTGAGCGGACCTGATTCACTACATAAAGCGGAACATAAAATTCGCCGGCATAGATAGAATTATACATTACCGTAGCTTCGTCATATTTCTCTACGGCAAATAATTCCTCAGCCAATTCGAACAGTCTATTCTGATATCTCTCCTTGGAAATATCGGGAACATTATCCGGCTGAGGTTCGTACTCTTCCGCTCCGGGAACAATCGTAACACCGTCACTTCCCGGAATAAAGGTAAGGGGAGTGTCATGCATAATTATGATCCCGCCAATACTTTCAGGATCTTCCGATAATTGAAGGATACTGATAGATTTAACCAGGGTTCCGTCACCATCCAGATTTATTGGATCACCGACCACGGCGGGTTTGAAAACTATTATGGAAACATTGTTCAAAGGATAGAGTTCATAATTGACCGCACCCTCCGTCTCTATGGTTAATTTCCCATTCCCATCAATCAATTCAAAATTGGAATTTAAAATAGGATTAGCTGCTATGGCGGGGATGAAGAGGATTAAAAACAAAAATACTATTGCTCTTTTATTCATTGTTATTCCTCCAGCCGAAGCGTCTTTTTGATAACATAATAATCCTTCTGTATCTCAAAGATCAACTTCCGTTCGTTTAGATCAAGAGAAACTACTTTTGCTTCCCCCAGGAAATCTCCCTCACTTAAATAATAGGAGTTACCTGTTTCATCTTCAACGATGGCTTTAATATTTTTTTTACTGTTTTTCACAAAACCCACAAGTTTGATCTTTTCAATGTCTATCTTTGATTTGAAATTAAGAACCGGTTTAAAGGGGTCTCTTCTGCTGCGTGGCTCATAGACATATTTTGATTCTCCTTCCAGGGTTTCTTCCTGTGGAACATCTTCGACTTCCACCTTCTGAGTTCGGCCTGTTCGGGGCTTGGCATCATCATCGGCCTTCTTTCCACCGCCGCAAGACAACATAAGCGTGAACAGCATCACCAAGACCAATGAAAATACTATTGACCTTTTCATCTGCCTCTCCTCTTTGCCGCGGCAGGTCCTGCGGCTTTGCCCTCATTATAGATATATGTTTTCAATGTGAAAGTAGCTACCTCATAATTGTTCTTTCCCAGTGAGAGGGAGAGGTTTTCCACATTAATTATTCTATTGAGATTGCCTATCTTGTTAAAGAAGGTGGCGATCTGATGAAAGCTGCCGACGATTCTCATTGAGTAGGGTTTCTCATAGTAGATCTCTCGGGGTATCTGCTTTTGCGGAGTAAATTCCGTGATCGATATATTCGATTCAACAGTCCCCAGTTTATTAACATCATCTATGAGCAAGGTGATCTCTTCCTGAGAAGGTAGTTTTTCTTTGGCAAATTTTAATGCCAGCTCAAGGTCATCGATCTCCTGCGAAAGAAGAGCTATCTTCTGGCGGTATTCATCCGCCTTTGCCAATTTGGCATCGAGTTCTCTGATCTTTTTATTCTTTCCCGCGATCTCTTCCGAGGCGGATTTAAATGACAAATAATAAAATCCACCGGCAAGCACAACAAAGATCGCGATAAACACTAGAATATTTCTTGTTTGCTTATTCATTGTCGGTCTCCTGAATTATCGGTGTAACCAAGATAAGTATCTCGATCCTTGTTTTGGATTTCTCCTTGCTTCGGAACAGGGCTCCGATAAAGGGAATATCTGAAAGGAAGGGTACACCGCCTTTGTTTTCAGTTGTCTCTTCCTTTACAAGGCCGCCGATAACAGCGGTCTGCTTATTTTTCAAAACAACTGATGTATCGATCTGATTAGTATCGATCAGAACTCCTGAACCGAATTGGCCTGCGATCGAAGATACCTCGGGATGGATCTGGAGGATGATCGAATTGTTTGCCGTAACCTGCGGGGTCACCTTGATCTGTGTTCCCACATAAGTAAGCTGAGTGGTAAGGTTGCCGGCTTCATCGACCATTCTTAAAGGGATCTTATTTCCGATATTGATGGTAGCTTGTTCATTATTCAATGCCAGGATCTGAGGATGTGACCGGACAACGGCCTTATTTTCAGAGGCCAGCATATTCAGAACACCCTCAAGTTCCATATAATTCTTCACTACGCCAGTCCTTAAAAGGCCGGCGCCGGGTGATGGGTATTCATTGGATGAGCCGGTATATGATCCGGCGGACATCTTGGTCTGACTGGAAGACCCGAAGTTGTCGGCAGTCCAGTAGAATTCAATATTCTGCAGGTCGGTGTGGCTGATCTGAACAAATTTAACCTTGATCAGCACCTGCTTTGTCGGAATATCGATCGCCTGAACGAATCTATAAATTATCGGGAACTTCTCTTTGATATCGGTAACGATAAGTTTCTTTGTTCTCTCATCAGGAACGATCGAACCTCTGTCTGAGAGGAGTTTAGTAAGATTGCCCTGTAGGGAACCGAGATCGACATAGTTAACTCTGATCACACGGGTTTCAAGAGGTTCCGCCTTTTCGCTGGCGGCTTTTATCTTGAACATCTTCTGTCTGTATGAATCTAAATTTCCGATCGTATCGATCCTGTAAATATTGCCCAGCTTCTCGAAATCGAGTTGATTTGACTTAAGTATCTTCCCCATAACGTACTCCGCAGACACATCTATGAATCTTCCGGTAAAATTGCCTCGGACATCAGCGGAGAAGATCAGGTCCATCTTTCTCTCTTCAGCGATCATCTTCAATAACTTCTTGATCGGGTAATTAACCACATCCAATGTGATAAGTAATCTTCCTGATTTTCTCCTGAACTTCACATCATTCTGAGCAGATACGGAGGTTGTCAGAATGAGAAAAGCAATGAGAAAGACGAGAATTTTATTTGTTTTCATTTTTTAACCTCGTTCTTGAGCGTTATCGCAATATCGTACTTGTATATGGGTTGAGAGATCTCCGGGACCTTACCCGCAGAGATGGCCTTCAATGTTACAACCGCTATCAGGTCTTCCTGCTCCTTCAATGATTTAATAAAGTCGTTGATGTAGAGGATGGTCAAGCCGTAACCGCTTATTCCAAGATTCAGGCCCTGTCCGTTGAATTTCGTCAACCAGACCTGCGGAGGTATGATATCACAGACATTGTCCAGTACTTTAACCCACTTCTGCCGGTTGAAGTCCAGCTGGTCAATGATCTCTTTCTTCTTCTGAAGGTCCAGACGCTGCTTCTGAAGTTTGTCAATAGTCTTCAGAAGAGTGTCATTCTTAGCCACCGCGGCCTTTTTATTGCTGATCTCAGTTTCAAGCTTTTTTATCTTACCTTGAAGTATCGCGTGCCATGAAAAAACGATTATAAAGAGGATAATCGCCCAGAAGCCCCAATAAAAATAATCGAGCTCCAATTTGACCGCTTTCTTCTTTTCGGGTATGTAATTGATATTTAACATAATCCCACTCCTTCCTAAAGTGTCCTTAATGCGAGGCCGGTGGCGGTGCAGTACAGGATATGCTTTCTGCCAAGTTCCTGTACTTGTTTAGCATCGCGGGCAGCCATTTTGAAGAAGGGATTGAGAAGCTCTACCTTGAGATTCTCATTATCCTTCTTGAATTTCGAGACCACAAACTCGACCAGCAATGGGAAAAAGGTTCCACCGCCGGAAAAAGAGATCTTTTTTATCTGATCCTTACTGAGGTCCATCTGAGAGATAGCATCCTCAATATCCTTGATCAGATCTGCAGTCTGTCCAGCAAAATAATTCTTGTAGTATTTGTTATACACTTCCATTTTGAATTGATTTCCGCTCTCATCGTCTTCCTTGACATTGAGAACTTCTTCAAATTTATTATATTTGTTTTGATATATCTCTTCTTCCGAGAGGCCTTCGTTCTTTTTAATGGTCTCGATTATCGAACGGTCACAGAAATTGAACGTACCTCTGAAATGTATCGGCAGCCCGGCCTTGACCCCGATAATATTAAAATTGGAGTATCCAATATCAATATGCAGGAAATTCTTTTCCTCTTGGGGTAAATTTTTCAGAACATCGTCCTGTTCTATAAGATATTCGAAAATATTATAAAGGGCAAAGGGTACACCGTCAAGAATGGTGACCTTCAGGCCGATCTTTCCTAAAATATCCTTGTAGAAATCTATCGCCTCATTCTTCGCGGCCGAGATCAGAACGGTTGAGGGTATCTCATCATCACCGACCTTTAATATCTCATGCGAGATCTGAATGGTGTTCTTCTGATAATTTGAGAAGTTCTCCTCCAAGGCCTTGTTCAAAGCCATGTTGAACTCGGTAGAATCAGGCGCACCGCTCACATTTATTATCCTGGTGACCAGGAAACGGGAATTGATGGCGGTAACTACCTTCTTTCCGCTAGTGCTGGTCTTTGCAATGAGTCCCTTGATCAATTGTGCGATCTGATCCTTGAACTCTTCATTGCCGCCTTCTTCACTCTGCTTTTCACCACTGCCCAGCGATGAAATATAATCCTCAATAGATTGAGGGAATTCCACACTGTTGAAATCAATGACATTTATTTGGTTGGAGATTTTCTTCAGAGTTACCACTTTTGCAAATTTTGAGCCTATATCCAAGGCTATGGTGGGTTTTTCCGGATTAATCAAAGAGTCTAAAAACATACCGACCTCCATTTTTTAGATGTTACCATAAAAATGCGAAAATGTCAATATTTATCCAAAGGTATAAACATTTTCGCCAATTCTGTACCCATGAAAATGACCAGGTAGAACGCCCCTATCATGAAGGGTCCGAAAGGGACACTTTCCTTCTTGTGTAATATCCTTACTGTTACACCGTATATCGCAGCACTTACAGTAGCAACGATCATATATGTAAAAAGATGCTCCATTGGCAGGAATATCCCAATGACAGGGGCTAATAGAACATCTCCCGATCCAAAGGCCTCTTTCTTGTAAATGATCTTACCGAGAAAGTAGATGAGAAAAAAGATACCTAAGAGGATCAAAGCGGAATAAATATTCTTCAAAGGAATAGCATTTCCCCTGATCCACACCAATATAAAATAAACTATAGCGATCGCCGCTGAAGCGATCAGCTCACTATCGTGAATGAACATTGTCTTGAAATCTATGAGAACAATCGAGAGAAAAACAGGCAGCAAAAGGAGGTGAATGAACGTTTCTCCCTTTATACCGTACTTTAAATACAGAAGCACTGCTATCACACCGCTAATTGTTTCTACAATGGGGTATTCGGGGGAAATTGCCGTGGAGCAGCTCCTGCATCTTCCACGGAGGATGATCCAGGAGAGCAGCGGAATATTGTCATACCACTTAATGCGTGCGCTGCATTTCGGGCAGGCCGAGGGAGGAAAAACGATAGAAATAGAAGCTGGCAGCCGAAAGATCAGAACATTCGTAAAGCTGCCTAAGGCAAGGCCAATAAGGAAAAAGTATAAGATCATTATCGCTTCCATGTAGCTCCCATAAAAAAAAAAGGGGGAGCCGAAACTCCCCCAAAACATACAAAAGATTAAGCTAAAAGCTTAGTCCAGCACGTTACCATCCTTGTCAAGTGAAATGATACCTGCCTCTGCTTTAAAATAAAGTGAGGTAAGCTGATCCTGAGGATTGTAAAAATGCGACGCCGGGTTCGGACATACTACTGTGTAGATGTCGTCGGTCCAAGAGCCATCATATACATAATCCACTGATGTAACGGGACAAGTGATCTCATTCTTGGTATAACCAAGGGCCATGAGTGTATCACCGTCTGCTGCCGGGCTGGTAGTACCAGAATCATCAACAAAGTGGTCGTTGTTGTCACTCGCATACATGTCGAGTGCATTGCCGATCGCCTTCAGGTTTGAAATACAAGCAGAAAGTTTTGCTTTCTTCTTGGTATAAACCATGTTAGGAATTGCAACGGCGGCCAGGATACCGATGATCGCGACAACGATCATAAGCTCGATAAGTGTAAAACCTTTTTTCTTCATAAAGATCACCTCCCGTGATTTTCTACTATAGTATAGCTGTTAATCCCCCATTTGTCAAATTTTCAATTTGACAAATGGGGGAGTGGAGTACGAAGTGCGAGGCATTAAGAAGTGTGAAGTGTGAAGTGTAAAGTGGGATAATACAATAAAGAAATGGAGAATAAGGCAATATCCACACCCGTAACCGGAAAAACAATATTTCGCTTAACCCATTAATTCTCCTGTTACAATCATATCGCGCCGGAGCGAATTAAGATATGGGACAAGCTTCGCAGGGGACCAGTGGACCCAGGTACAAGTGTAGAAGGAAGTGTGATGTGTGAAGTTTGAAGTGTAAAGTAGGTAGAAAGACAAGATGAAAAAAACTGGATGCCACGCTTCGCTCTGCATGACATGATCGTTCTCGCTATGAGCGAAGTGTGAAATCTGAAGTGTAAAGTGGGAAAATGAAGAATTGAAGAGTAATACAAGAAATTCTTATCTCAAACGATTTTCCGGTTACGGATGTGTTTCCTTTTCCTAATTCTCTAATTGTTCATTGTTCATTTCTCAATTGTTCATTGTATTTATCAACTTTGAACTTTTGAACCTTTCAACTTTTGAACAATCTTTTTACACTTCGCTGTAAAATTATGCACTCTTTCCATGTTTTATTAATTGTGCCGAGATCGCGGCTTTTGTATATCCATTCATGTTGGGGCAATGACAACTGGCATATTCTTTGCTCATAAAAATGCATGAAAGCACCGGAAAGAATTTCACCTTATGGACTTCAATTGGAGATAGAGAAAGATATTCTTCTGATCAAGATGGGCGGTATTTCATTGAAGCTCGATCTTTTTTCAGGGATCGACATCCTGCATCCGTTTCAAATGGACGCTGAAGGGAATGTAACCACGCAAGAGAAGAGTTTGATAACCTTCATCGTATTGAAAATGCTCTGGGATGAGGATTTTAAAAAGTATGTTTCCCGAAGATTGGCCGGTCACTCAATTGATCTGCATTTTCACAGCTACGAAGCGCTTCCCGGGGAAGCTGAGATCTCTCTCCATTTCAATACATCGATGGAATTCCATATCTCCTACGGAAAGAAAGTCCTGGAATACGCTTCAAAGATGGGCGTACCCCAGATCTAATTCATAATACTTAAACCTAGCACCTTATCATCCTATCACCCATTTCTACATTGTTCATTGTTCATTTCTTAATTGTTCACTGTATTCTGTCATTCCCGTTATCGGGCTTGTGACCTTGGGAACCACGATTACATCGTGGATCGGAAATACATCTTTTCATTATTAACATATGCTTTTCTCACATCATTAAATGATGTTCAAAAAGAAAAATAGTATATTATTGTTCCGAAATGTGCTCTCTTTTCTTTTCGCTTTTTCCTTCGGACCGAAGCATGCACTCATTAAAATGCATGAACTCGTTCGGAGGCTTCCTCTCTCAGACAGCATGTCATTTTTCCTCGAACATTCGTTCCCGCATCTAAAAGCTCTAACGATTGTTCCCTCCTTTCGGAACTCTCCGTTGGGCGCACGGCTGCGCCGTGCTCGAGTGAGTGGGAGAGGACAAAGCAGAGAAAGGAAAATAGAAAAAAGCGAGTAGAAGGAGAAAAAAAGACCAACTTTTTGAGAGAAGAACCACAATTGACAATTATAAGATCGAACACAAAGAAATTCTTATCTTAATAATTTTCAGGTTACAGGTGTGTTTCCTTTTCCCTTACCCACTTGTGCACTGCGTAGCATGTTCCACTGGGTCCACTTGTACCTGGGTCCACTGCGTAGCGTTATTCTTCTATCTTCAAAAGTTCGATATCAAAAATAAGGGTCAGATTCGGTCCGATCGATCCTTTTCCCCTTTCTCCGTAGCCAAGATTAGAGGGAATATATATTTGCCACTTGCCGCCTTCTTTCATCATCGTCAATGCTTCCTGCCAGCCCTTAACAAGGTTCTTCACAGGATATGAAAGAGGTTGGCCTTTATCATAAGAGCTTTCAAATTGAGTACCGTCTATGAAGGTCCCGCGATAGTGAAATCTTACCTTGGACTCTAATGTGGGCGTCGCACCTGTACCCTCTTTCAGCACCTTGTACTGGAGGCCGCTTTTCAAAGATACGATGCCTTCCTTCTTGGCGTTCTCTTTAAGAAATTCCTCGCCGGCGAGCTGGTTCTTCGCGCCTTCTTCTTCTCGTTTCTGTTTATCCGCAAGGAATTGGGCTTTGCGCTCAGGATCCATTTGTTCGATCATCTGCGCTTCTCTGAAGTCCATTAATACCTTGGAAGCTTCTTCCTGCGTCATCTGGGTCTCCTCGCCCTTGGCCTGTGTCAGGTACGCTGAAACAAAGACCTCTGGGTCAATATTCATATCCAGATTCTCAAAATTCTGAGCAAGATCAATACCTACCGCATAGCTCAACTTCGCTTCCGGTGTATCCAGTTTCACTTTCTTGGGCTGAAATCCTTCTTCATCCCCACAAGCCAGAAACACCACGAGAACAGATAGCAAGGCAAACAGTGCAAGTTTTCTTTTCTTCATATTATCTCCTAATACGAGTGTGCTGATACACTAATACAATATTGCATAAAGTAAAATATTTACGCCCATTCTTAAAGCTGTCTCCCTTATCTCGGGAGTATCCTCTGGGTGTACACCCGGAGAATCCCAACCGTCTGAGATATTGGAGTTGTAAGTGTATAGTACCATAAGATTGCCGCTATCGTCAAATATCCCCCAGGCTTCCGGTGGAGAATCCTCATGAATATGGATCTGAGGAAGACCTTCGGGAAAAACGAACCAGAGGCCAAAAAGCGGAAAATCTGGATTTAACGGAACAAGAGCCCTTCCGGGGAATATTTTCTTGAGCTCCTCTCTGATAAATTTATCCATTCCGAAATCATCGTCTATGTATAGTAATCCGCCGCGACGGCAATATTTGCGAAGATTCAATCTTTCCTTCTGCGAAAATATTACCCTTCCGTGGCCGGTAATGAAAAGCATCGGAAAATCAAATATATCAGTAGAAGAAGCTTCCAGCACGATCTCGCTCTGCGCTGTTTTCACATTGAGCTCGGAAGAAAACCTGCTAAGAAGATTGGGAAGTTCTGTACGCCCGTTATACCAGTCACCGCCTCCATTGTATTTGATCCTCGCCACAGAAATTTCCTGGGAAGCGATCGTTGAACAAATAAGGAACAATATCAGTAGGTACTTAATGTTCCCCATCTTCTGCTCCTATTCAAAGCCGCTTGAAAAAATGCGATCGAAAGGGGAAGCATGACCAAGGTCAGCCCAACCAGAATAAGAAGCTCCCTATACACTTCACCTATGGGAGCACCCATAAGAAGATTCATCCTTATCCCTTTCAAGGCATATGTTGTGGGGAATAGATACGATATCGGACGCAGCCAGGAAGGGAGATTCTCATAAGGGAAATACACGCCGGAAAAGAGGATATTGGCCTGATTAATAAAAAATGAGACCGGATCGCCACGCTTTGTTATAATGATCACACCCGCTGAAATGATCCCGAAGGAGAGAAAAGATAAGAAGGTGAATATAAGGAAAACCGCGGACACCCAGCAATGGGACAAGTCCAGCTTTAATCCGAAGAAAAAAGCAGCGAGGGTCAAGATAATAATTATCCTTACTATTTCAAAGATCGTGTCAAATGTCAGAAATCCCGCCAGCAGCTCTACGGTTGTTATCCTTCCGCTTAACAACATCTCAAAGGTCCCGCGCGATTGTTCCGTTCTGACCGAAGCGGAAATGGTGTTCAATCCTGTGGATACCGCAGAGGAGAACGCGATGCCGATTATCACAAAGGAAAAATAATCAGGAGCATAAGCCAGGATTGACTCACCAACGGTTATGGCTTTTGAAAGAAAGTAAAAGATGAACAGGGTGAGAAAAACAGAGAGCGAAGAAAAGATCATTGACACAGGGTAAGAAGTGAAGGTTTTCAGGTCCCGCTTAATAAATGGAAGTATCTTAAACATTCTCATCAAGCACATCCTCTTTTATTAATTTGCATTTCCTGATCTCATCCGATCTGCCAAAAGCCCGGGAGATCCGGCCCATATCTATGGTTTCCTTGGTTCCGTCCGCAAAGAGCACTTCAACACCTTTCATTACGGTCTTAGTATTTTCCGTATTTCTTCCATCCTTAAGAGAATACCTGTTATCCAGCCAATCCTCTAATTCTTCGATATGATGGGAAGAGATAAGGATAGCTCTATCCTCCTCCAATACCCATTTCTTTAAAAATTCCTTGATCACCTTACGTGAACTTTGGTCAATATTTGTAAAAGGTTCATCCAATATCAATATTTTCGGCTGTTTCAGCAGAGCTCTCGCCAATTGGGCTCTGGCTTTCATCCCGGAAGAGAGCATTCGGAACGCGCGATTCTTGAACTCTTCCAGGCCAAGTACCTTCAACATGTCCTCAAGATCACTGTCCCGCCATTCGTCCAAGAACAAAGCCATGAAGAAACGGAGATTTTCCATCAGTGTCAATCTCCAGTAGAAACTGCGCTCCTCGCCATTCACCCATCCGGTTATATCGTTCAATATATCAGGGGTATTGACTACATCTCTACCTAAATATTCTATGCTGCCTTCATCGGCGATTAGGATGCCGGCAAGAATTTTCATTAGCGTGGTCTTACCCGCTCCGTTTGGCCCTACAAGTCCCGTGATCATCCCTTTCTTTATCTCAAGATCAATACCATTCAATGCGGGAACCTTCTTTTTTCCGACAATATTAAAACCGTCAAAAAGCTTATGTATCACATATGTTTTTTGGAGATCTTTGATCTTGATCATGATCTGAATAACCCCCAGATGGAAGGAACTCCAAATATGATATTGGGTAGATTGGCGGCCAAAAGCGGCGGCAGGGTCCCCTTCTCTCCAAAACTGAAGCCGACAAGCATTACGAGATAGTAACCGAAGATCAGAACAATGCTCGCAAATATTCCGATGGCGCGGCTGCCGACCTTTATTTCCAGAGCAAGATAGAAAGAAAGCCCGAAGAGGCTTAAGATCGCCAAGGGAAGAGAGAATTTTTTATACAGCTCCACTTGAAGTTTCCTCTTCATCATAGGGCTACTCTCCATTGATATCCTTTTCCTCAGCTCCTTCAAGCCAAGACTTCTTCTATCGAAATTGGTTATCTCATTATTATTGATCGATGAGGAGAGATCCAGATTCACCGATAATTCATCATATTCTCCCTTGAAAAAACTCCCCGTTCTCAATTCCTTTGAGAAGCTGCCGTTCTGCATGATAAAACTGTATTGATAATTATCGGGATCAGAGTAGAATTTTCCTTTTTTCGCAAAAAGAAAGAGAGTTCCATCATTTTCCTTCAATCTCAAATTTACACCCTTGAGGTCATTATTATGGCGGTCATATTCCTCGGTGTAGAGGACAACATTTCTTCCGATCGTATTGAATTCCTTCTCATTGATTATCAGCTGTACCTTCTTGGTCATGGTATTGAAAAGCGTTTTCACATACATCTTATTGGATTCAGGTACGAGAAATACATTAAAGAGCATATTGAAGATGATCAGAAGCAAAGAAAAGGCAAAATAGGGCTTGATGATCTGCCATTTCCCTATACCCATCGTCTTCATCGCAAGGATCTCTTTGCCCTCGGTCAATCTCCCGATTGAGAGTATCACTCCAAGGATAAAGGACATCGGTATGGCAATGGACAAAAGGGCAGGCATTAGAAAAAAAAGCAGTTTCAGAATAATATACGGACTGATGCCCTTGTTCAGAATAAGAGAGAGGAGTTCCTGAACCTTTGAAATGATCAGAACTGTAGAAAACAAGGCCAAGCCGAAGGCAAAGGTCTTGAGGCTTTGGGAAATCAGATAGCGCTCGATTATCTTCAAGATGTTCCTTCCCTCACACCAAAATCATCTCGGAGTTCGTCTCAGCGACTTTTTTTACGGAAACAGGGATCATATTTCTCCTTCATGCTGCTTGCCCGCATGCGGGCCTTTCCGGAATGTATTATACAATTTTTTCCTGTTTTCCCAAATTATGTTATGGGGCCGGTGGTTGAAAAGGTGAATATCGCAAGTTTGAGATCCAGATAGATTCCCGAACCCCGATGTAATTGGGGATCCTGAAGTCACAAACTCAGTAAGGAGAAATAGTATCAAGAGAAGATGAAGTCTGCTGCGTAGCATCGGGATGACAGAGAAATTACAATAACATTCGAAGAGGTGTGGAGAACGTTTCCGTTTGGTTCTACACCCATTCTCCCTCCACCCACCCAGGTGATCTGAGTCATAAATAAGATGACAATGGCTGATGCTCTTTTGCTCCGTATTCAAGGCGCGAGGAACGCTGCATACCCAGCGCGGTCTGTGAGCGATGAGCAACGCAGAAGACATAGAAAGAGCTTCAGCCCGAAGGGTAATCTCATCTTTGGTCAATTTCTTCCTCTCTCTTCGCTAGCGTACCACCAAGGGTACGCCGCACTCATTGTTCGTTGGAATTGGCTCAAATCTAAGTAATCCATTGTTATCGTATTTAGGACTCAGAACACCATTCTCCAGGGACGGAGGTGGTGAATTTTTCAACCAACTTATTTGTCTAAATCGGAGGTATTAAGTTAAAATATTCAACCTGCCGTCCCGTAGGCTGATAGTTCCGGGTTTCTATATTTTTGCGGATGGTTTTAATCAAAGGAACGAAATAAAGGTTTTTCGGTTACGGATGTGTTTCATTTTTCCTTACCCTCTGTTCCACTGGGTCCACTTGTACCTGGGTCCACTGCGCAGCGCGTCACTTGTGCTCTGCGAAGCAAAACCTCTAACCTCTATCTTTACTGTTCTTTCAACCATTCCTTGAACTCATCCTTTGACGATGAGAATTCAAAGACGGTATATATCTTGAATAGTTGGGACTTATTGGATATGGTAGGATAAAGAAGTTTTGCGACTTCGATCCTGTCATCCTCAAAATCAAATGAAAGAAGCAGGAGCTTTACCTGATGTATCGAAAAACAATTGCCCTTCACAGCGGTCTGGAGAATACTTTTCTTGTCATCGCTGAAATCCTCACTCACGAGTTGAGAAAGCAATTCGTCAAAATCCGAGGAATCCATTTCACAATCTGAAACGGACTGAACCTTTATTTCTTCTTTCACTGAAACTTTTACCGAAACATCGGCCGGCTTACCGCCCAAGGATTTGACCCACAATTTGGCTGCCATGCCTTTCTTGGCTTCGAATTTCTTGATGAACTTCTTGTCCCCGTTGGTGATCTTGATGATGTAATATTTTCCACCGGGCAACGATTTGACGGTAGGTATTTTTGCTGAATGAAATTTGATCTTGCTTTCCGTGAATATCTGTGCAGTTGCATTCTCGGGTGCCAGTATCTTTAAAGTTGTTGCTCCATTCTTGGTTTTCTCATAGATCAGCTTAAAATCATTTGTCTCCTCTGAAATAGTGCTTTTGACCGTCGTTTTGACAGTGCTGTCACCATCGAGGTTGACATCTTCATCGATATT
This sequence comes from bacterium, assembly GCA_023144005.1. Lineage (GTDB taxonomy): Bacteria > AUK180 > AUK180 > AUK180 > AUK180 > JAGLWT01. Next base: position 123,203 of record JAGLGN010000022.1, on the reverse strand, counting down.
TATCTTGACCCCCACACTTGAATCGTCAACATCCATATCAAGTGAAACGCTTTCAGCAAATCCCAATGATGCGCATAAGAACATTGCTATAAGCAGATAAGTAAAAGTTTTTCTCATCATTTCCTCCTATGGGTACTAAGTGTTCTGTTTCATAAATACATTAACAATGGCTGATGCTATTTTTATTCCGTATTCAAGGCGCAAGGACCGTCGCATACCCAGCGCGGTATGTAAGGGACGAGCAACGCCGAAGACAGAAAAAGAGCATCTGCCCGAAGGGAATATCATCTTTGGTCAATTTCTTCCTCTCTCTTCGCTCACGGACCACCAAGGGTACGCCGCACTCATCGTTCATTGGAATTGACTCAAAACTAAATATTCCAGGGTCAATGTCATTATAAAACAGCACACTAAAATCTACGGGCCTGTATATTCCCGGCAAATGGTATCACATTTTCCAAATATTTTCAAAAATATCACGCCTGAATTAATCCACTAATCGGATTGCGGCAAGCTTATCCAGCCACTTTTTCGCTTTTATCCGTTTGAAAATCTTTTCTGCTTTCTGTAATGATATCCGATAGAGATCCCCTCTCTGGGAAGATCCCGCCTGAGAATTGAAAGCAGCCCAGGCCAGGTTATAATGAGCCGCACCGGTCAAAAGCGGTTTTCCGAGCGAGTCGAATTCTGATATTACTTCATTGAATTCCTTTGAAATCTTCGAATTCAACCCTTGCGCAAATACTTCTAATCGAATAGAAAGCATCGCATAAGCCAAGGCTGCCATTTTAGAATTTACTTCTTTCGTAAGTAGCTCCACCTGTTCCAACTCTACCTTTGCTTTCACCGGATCGAACATGAGAAGATACAGCTCAGAAATATTTAGAAGGGTACGGCGCTGCAGATCTTTAATTCCCAGTTTCCTCGCGAGGGCCAATGATTTTCTGAAATATCTTTCAGCCGAGGCATAATTACCCCAATCCATCTCCAATACGCCCAAGCTGTTCAGTGTGTGCGATTCACCTGATGGATTGCCTATCTGCTTAAAGATCACATAAGATCGTTTTTTTCTGCTCTTTGCCTGGTTATAATCACCGAAAACATCGTCAATTGAACCAAGATTATGTAAACTGTATGCCTGTCCGATCAAATTACCGATCTCTTCCCTGATCTTCAAAGACCGCGTAAAATATTTTCTGGCTTTTGTATAATCACATTTGTTGAAGTAGATAAATCCGATTGAATTGACGCTTATCCCCTCACCTTCAATATCTCCTGAATCAACACGAAGGCGCAGGGCCTTCTCCAAATACTTCAGGGCGGCAGAAAAGTTCTCCCTCTTGATCTCGATCAGGCCTATCTCGTTTAAAGATGTCGCAAGGCTTTTAACATCTCCCATTTCTTTAATCGCAGGAAGAACGCTCCTGAAGAGTTCAAGTGACCCGGAATAATTCCCCATCTTGTATTCAACATCAGCCATATTGCAGATGATATTAGATTCCAGCAGCCGACCATTCATATCCTGAGCAATTTTCAATGCCTGTCTAAAGCATTTCATGGATTCTTCATAATGCCCCAGATGCGCCTCTGTCAGACCCATACTATTTAGCAGACTACTTTTGCCCTCTTCTGCATCACAAGTGTCCAATAATTTCAATGCTTCCTTGTAGTGCTCAAGGCAATCATGGAAATTGCCTAATCTGCTTTCCGCATAGCCGAGATCTTTGATACAATTGGCCTTGCCAACAATATCGTTAAGATCAGAAAATATCTTCATCGCAGTATGTGCTGATTTTTGCATATTTTTGTATTTTGCTATTGATTTCCAGACCGAGCTCTGCGAAATGAGACAATCCGCTTCTTTTTTCCGGGCATTTATCTTTTGCGAAAACTTAATCCCTTTGGAAATAGATGCCAAAGCATCCTGCGGTTTCCCAATTACTGACTCGATCGCCGTTTTTCCGATCACTGCCCTGAACATCAAATCGTCTAATGATTTTTTATCTAATGCTGTTTTCATATCCATATTTCAGTATTCCATAGTCCCAGTCATCGTATTTGTGAATCAGAGCACTAATCACTTATGGATATTGTAAGCGAAGGATGCGATTATGTCAAATTTTTCAGATGTTTCTTGCGAGAGTAAATTAATGGGGTAAACGAAATAATGATTTTCCGGTTACGGATGTATTTCCTTTTCCCTTACACACTTGTGCACTTGTTCCTTGTGATCTGCGAAGCATAACCTGGAACTTTTGAACATTTCAACTTTTGAACAATCTTCTCTATTTGTCTCGCTTTCTCGCGGGCCTGCCCTTAAAGCTCCTTTTACCTTCGCGTTTTCCTTTGTAGCTTTTCTTGCCTTTGAAGTTCTTTCTGGAGTTGCCGCCGCCTGAAGGCTTATTCGCCTTCGTGATAAGCGGAAGTTTTCCCTTGGCTTTCTTCTTGAAGAGGGCAATGATCTCTTCGGCATCCTGATAAGGAAGTGTTACAAAGGAAAAATCTGTCATTACGGTAACATCGTCGATAAAACGGTCTTTGATCTTTATTGAATTTTTGATGAATTCCACTACTTTTTTCGGTGTATAGCCATCTTTTTTTCCAAGTGAGACAAAAACTCTCGTCTTGCCTTCTCCCTCTATACCGCGGTCCTTTCTCCCGGCCCTCATCTTAGTGTAATTGCTTGCGTCAAGCTCATCCGAGTATGTCATTTTAATAATAGCCGCGATGACATCTTCCGGATAATTCTCCTGAAGAAGCTGCTGTGCCATTTTCTTATACAATATGCCGGTTTCTTCCTTAACCGCCGCATCGATCTTTGTAATAATATTGTTTCTCTTAAGATCGATTATCTCTTCGACTTCAGGAAGCGTACCTTTTTGAATATCTGTCTTGGCCTCTCTCTTAATATAGGATAATTTCCTGTATTCATCCGGGGTAATAAATGTTATGGCGGTTCCTGTCTTGCCGGCCCTGCCGGTCCTTCCTATCCTGTGAATATACGACAGGGGGTCCTGAGGAAGGGAATAATTAATAACATGACTCAAGTCCTGTACATCCAGCCCTCTGGCCGCTACATCCGTTGCCACCAGGATCATGGTGCGTTTTTCTTTAAATTTATCCAGGATCCTTATCCGCATCTGCTGTGAAATATCTCCGTGCAGCCCATCGGCATTGTAGCCTCTGTCGATCAATCTATTCGCAAGCTCATCAACCGCCACCTTGGTCCTGCAGAAGATCAACCCGTAGAATTCATTCTCAAGGTCTATGATCCTGCAGAGCGCTTCCAGTTTATCCCTTTTATTCACCTCGAAATATATCTGCTCGGTAAGATCTGTTGTCAGCTGCTTGTTTTCAACTCTTATCAGTTTTGTCTCTCCCATATATTTCTTTGACAATTGCCTGATCCTGGCGGGCATTGTAGCGGAGAACAGCGCAACTCTCTTGGTATCGTTCGTAGCTTCAATGATGGTCTCGATATCGTCTATAAATCCCATATTGAGCATTTCATCAGCCTCGTCCAGAACAAGAAATGATATCTTGCTGAGGTCCAATGTTTTTCTTCCGATATGATCCAGTACCCTGCCGGGCGTGCCGACTACTATCTCAACACCGCTCTTGAGTCTTCTGAGCTGTCCCGAAATGCTCTGTCCGCCGTATATGGGAAGTACCTTGAATCTGCGGCCGCCTCTAAGGGAGTATATCTCTTCCGCAACTTGTATCGCGAGCTCCCTTGTCGGAGTAAGAATGATCGCTTGAACATGAGTAACCCCCATATCAAGATTCTCAATGATGGGGAGCCCGAATGCGGCTGTTTTCCCTGTTCCTGTCATCGCTTGGCCGATAACATCGACCTCATTTTTTAAAAGTATTGGTATTACTTCTTTTTGAATTGGTGTGGGTTCTTCGAACCCCTTTTTGTCAAGTGCCATCAAGGACCTTTCGTCGAGTCCGAGGGCTTCAAATTGATTTAGATCTGTCATATTTATTTCCTGTTTACCGATTGAAATTCAATAGATAACGCGACATTATAGCATCTATTGAGGTAAAATGAAAGGATTTGAGGCTGAAATTCAACAATAGCGGACCCGCAATTAAGAAATAATCGCGGTTTCACACCTTTACATCAGAAGCAAATGTCTACTTTGTCTACCACCGGCCCCAATGCTAAGGAGCAAAAAGAAATCCTATCCTGAATATCCATGACGCTTCTATCGTAAGGGATATCTGATTTGAGGATGAATAATCGGGTTCATGTATATATGTATTACCGGGCCGGTAGCCGATTTCCATGGTTATCCCGGTAGGGCTGTCCCCCGAAGTGATGATAAGGCCAGCGCTTATAATCATTCCAAAGTTGAAATTATTACCGAGCATCGAAAGGCCTCCCAGCACAGAAAGGGTAAGGCGAACCGGTAGTCTGCTCAGTGAAAATGTAGGATATCTCGGGAAGAATCTTCCGCCCAGGAAGATCTCAAATCCTGATATGCTTGCAAGATTTTCTACCTGAAGCTCTGTGATGTCTATTCCCCGATAGCCAAGGTGCGTTTGAAATTGAAAGTCCTGATTATGCCTGGCCGACATCATCCAGATGGAGAAGTTCATCTCCTTTGGATCGATCTGAGAATCCGCATCAGCTGTCAATCCGACACTGCGCTGCCCGCCCGTTTCAAAGGTGATCCCTAAAAACGCATACGGCTGCACATAGGGAACTTCTGTTATTTCAATTTCAATGGTTTCTGCGCAAAATCCGTTAAAAAGAAAGCCCGTAATAAGTAAAAGGGAAATGCAAATCCACTTCTTCATCCAACCCTCCGATACTGTTATACTGTAGTATGCCAAAATCACAGGCGCTATTCAAGTGAGTGAGCGAGTGATTGAGAGATATGATATAAATATTTTGACATTCAATCAAAATTATCTTAGAATAACGATAAAGGGGAGATTTAACAATTGAATAAGCGATCCGGGCTTCCAAGATCCTGGAGATTTATCATTAATCCGCATGCGGGAAGAATTAAAAAACCCGCTAAACTTAAGAAATTCATAGATCTGATACATGAGCATTTTGAAGATGTCCTGGACCGTATCGAGATAACTAATGGACCTCAACACGCCACGAAGCTTACCAAAGAAGCGATCAAGGACGGGGTAAAAACCATTGTGTCGGTAGGGGGAGACGGAACGCATAATGAAGTTATTCACGGCATGACAGGAGTTCATGTGGATCTGGGGCTTATCCCGGCGGGCTCCGGAAATGATTTCGTTTTGGGATTGAAGCTGGAGAAGAATCCGTTCAAGTGCCTGAAGAAAATGAAGAGCTATGTGGCGCGGCCGATCGATATCGGAAAGGTAAATGATTTTAGTTTTTTGAATGTTATGGGGTGCGGTATCGACGCGGATGTAATCCGTCTTCTTGAGGGGAAACATGGTTATGCCTCGGGATTCTATCACGCACTCAAGTATCATGAATATAAAGACCTGATCCTATCAGTCGACGGACAGAGGCATAAATTCGAGCAGACCAGTATAATCGCCGTTGCCAATGGCAGGTTTTTCGGCAATGGAATGATGATCTCACCCGATTCAGTGCTTGATGACGGATTGTTGAATGTCATAGTGATACACGGTATGTCGAAATTCAAGTTATTTACTCTATTTCCGCTTCTCTATATCGGTCAGCACATGAAGATAAAAAAACATGTCAAGCAGTATAAAGGAAAGAATATTTCGATCCTCAGCGATAAATTCACAGATTTTCAGCGTGACGGAGAGCTCTTCTGCGCCAAGAGGCTGGACATTTCCATTATTCCGCATTATTTAAGCATCCTTGCTCCCATAGTTCCCCCGGTAAAATGATCTGGTTATCGAGATTTCAAATATCTATTTTTTGCCCTGCAATACATTAAACTATCGATATGAAGAGTAAAAGAAAAATCCTAAGCACTATTCTGATCAAAATTCCTCTCTTCCTGTTTTTCCTAATAATTCTCATTACTCTCGCCATGGATATGCAATTACGGATCCGCTGGGCTGCAAGCGGTTTCAACAGAGGGGATGACGGTTATGGCCTTTATGTAAACGATAAGATCGCAGGATTGAAGCACAACCGAAATTACAATAAAGACGCAAAAGAGGCTACTGTCCGAACGGGCCCTTACGGAAACAGGAATCTCCGGAGCATTGAAGGTGAAATACCTTTTTTCGTTCTCGGGGATTCTCAATTGGACTGTTTTGTGGCAGATAAGGACCTTGCAACATCAATTGTAAACAGAGACAGTGGCGACATCTACCTTTACAATATGGGAGTTACGGGAGCTTCACCCGCACAATACTATCAAATCGCCAGAACCGCCGGCATTCTGAGAGGTTCAAATATTATCATTGTGTTTTTTCTTGGCAACGACACTCTTCAACTCTTGGACGGAAGCGGATATCTGCCTACAATTACACTGACAGATGGAGGGAACAACTACAAGATCATCGAACCGGTCAAAGAGATCATGCCGAGGCTTGCGATCTCTTCTCCCCTTGCAAATCTGTTGTACACTTGGAACCTTGATAGAAGAACAAAGGACGAAATATTCGACAGAGACTCTCAAGGAGAAGGATCATACAGATTTTTCTGTGATAATCCCAAGCAATTCAACGAAGCAGGTAGGCGATTCTCCTTTCTCCTAGATCATTTCAGGAAAGATTTTAATGTCAGCATAGTATTCCTTGGTAATTTTCTTATGAGCTCTGATGGCGCTTTTGGAAAAAAAGAACATTTTCATGAACAATTCACACGACTTTCAAAAATCGCCGAAGATAACGGAATAACATCTACATTGCATATTCCCAAACCAGGGGAGTTGGATGCAACTTTTCATCCGAATGTACAAGGAAACCTATCTTTTTCAAAGCATCTTAAGGAGCATGTCAGATCACTATTGGATAATCAATCAAAATAGGCAGAAGAATGCCTTGTTAAGTAATCCTTCCTTCGCAAAGACTCTTGAATTTCTTTTTTAAATAATTCTGATATTTGCCCGGGATATTCTTAAGGTGATCTTTAAAGGCATTCTCCGCAGCGGATAAACTCTCCGATTTTCCATCCAGAAAGTATTTATACGCCAGAATGGTCCATTGATTCAGGTTGAGCTCGTATTTCTCCGTATATTTTCCCGCTTTTGAAATATGCGTACGGGTACCTCTTCTATCTTTGCTCTTCAAACACACACCGGCAAGGCACAGCTCGATATCTGTCCTTTTCCGATATAACTTAAGGCCCTTTTCAGAGAGGGCTTTATTAAAATACATTATCGCCTTTTTGAATTCTCCCCTATGCTCCCAATACCTTCCGATAGACCTGTATCTTTGATATGAGATCCTGCGGGATCTGAAGACCAGAGTTTTTAGCTTTTCGATCTCTGATTCCTTATTGCTAAAGAACGTTTCTTCAAGAAGTAGGACTTGTATTAAGGAGATCGACCGATCCAGGTTATTCTCTCTTGCTATGGAAAGAGCTTCTTCATATAGATTCCTCGCCTTCGAGTGATCACCCAGGTAAGAAATCATCTCGGCCTTTGAAAGCAAAGCAGTAATGTAGAATGTCGGAGATTTCGTCCCCGAGGATCTATCCAATGCGGCATTAATAAAGGCCAGAGCTTCTTCCACCCTACCCTGAAAAAATGTTACTACCGCCAGACGGTGAGAACCGATCAGAATATCAAATTTCTTACCGATCTTCTTATCGATCTCGACCTGCTTAGAATAAAAATCCTCTGCTTCACGAAGCTCCTCGAGCTCCCAATATATCTCACCCAATCCTCCGTAGCATGTTCCGATTCCCGATTCATTGCCAAGCTCACTGTTAAGTTCAAGTGCTTTGTGATAATATTCGATCCCTTTTTCAGTATGCCCCAGATGAAATTCCAGAGCTCCCATATTCATATAGATATAATTAATGCCGTATTTATGGCCGATCTCCTCACATAATATTAGTGATCTTTCAAATTGCTCCTTGGCCTTAGTGTAGTTTCCCAATGAATTATTGAGATCCGCAAGATTATACAAACTCATCGCCAAACTGTATTTATCATTGGATTTTCTCCGCAGGCGGTAGGCCTGCAATTGAACCTCCATGGACTTTTTCAAGTTACCGCAATTACTGTGTATCAGCCCGATATTATTGAGCACCATTGCCTGAAAACGATTATCACCTATTCGGCGGAATATTTTCAAAGCATTTTGAAAGTGCTCCATCCCCTTTTCCATCTCACCCATCTTGCAATGAATGACTCCGATATTTGATAAATTTGAGCCGACATTATTCATTGAGTTTAGCTTCCTCGCAATGATCAGGGCGGTCTGATATGCCTCTTTGGATTCCCGCAATTTCCCGAGGTTCTCCAGATACATCCCCCTATTTGAAATGTAGGTGCAGAGTACAAGTGAAGGGGAATTCATATCAATAAGCCCCTCAACGATATCCAGAGATTCAAACTGCTTATCATATTGATCGGTGAAGTAGTATAACTGAGCCTCACTCACGAAGATCCTGGCTTTCAGCATTTTGTCTTCTTTTCCATTTATATATTTCTTCGCCTCAACGCATATTTTCAATCCTTCTTTGTACTTACCCTGATTAATATTGAACATGATCAGGTTAAAGCAGGAAGCCAGCACTTTTCTTGTATCCTTGAGCCCCTTAGCCAATGCCAGAGCCTCCTTATATGATCTCTCCGCAGCGTCGGCGAGCGAACGCAGGGACAATAATTCTCCTTTTTGGGTCTTTATCCGGAACATCTCATCAAGCTTGTCAGGGAATTTTCTTTTCACCAGATTTTCCGCATCAGCGAAATGACCGAGGGCATCATCATTTCGAAAGCTTTGCTTAGCATATTCGGCAGCCATCAAAGAGTATTGCAGCGCCTTCTCAAATTCATCAGCCCTTAAGAAGTGATAGGCTGCAAGTTCCGATACTTCGGCTTCAGCAGGAGATTTCTCAAGAAGGATTTCTGCAATTTCTTTATGAATGTTAGTACGCTTCCTTTTCAGAATAGAATCATATATGACATCCCTGATTATAGCGTGTGAAAAAATGTACTCCAGTTCAATAATGCTCTTCATATAGGTCAGTTTTTCATCCAGGCTTTGCAGCAAAGCAGAGTTAACGGGAGCCCTAAGTATGCTTTCCACCACATCCTTCTTAAACTCTAATCCTACTACGCTGGCTATTCGCAAACTTTCCTTGGTCTTTTCGCCAAGACGGTCAATCCTGGCCATTATCATTGAGAAAACATTTTCAGGCAGGGAATCGATCGAGAATTCCTTTGAGGTAACCCATTTTTCATTCTTAAGCTGAATATATCCCTTCTCCTTCAAATACTGCAGATACTGATCGAGATAGAATGGATTGCCCTCGGTTTTGGCAATTATATATGTTGTCAATTTTCCGCTTAACGGGTGATTTTTCAGCATCTTGACAATGAACTGTTTCACATCTGATCTTTCCAGGCCGGTGATATTCAAAGCAATACCTCTGATATCTTCAGGGATGTAGAATTGCGCCAAGCGCGGCCGCTTGATCACAAGTATCTTTCCCGCTATCTCCGAATTTCTTATGATCTTAGCAGAAAGTTTTTCAAGTAGGGAAACCTCCTCCGCTGAAGCGAAATGAAGGTCTTCCAGAACAAGAAGGAAGGATTTCCTGAAAACGGTAAAATACTCTTCAAGAGCATTTAAGAGATTATCCGCTTTTAAATTATTCGGAAGGTTTCGGAATGTGGACTTAGGATAATTCAGCCCAAGAAAGATCTCACCAAGTAAGGTTATTTTTGAATAAAGCGGGTGGCTCTTCACACCTTTTCTTTTCTTTCTTATTAATTTAAAAATATGTTCCTTGAATTTCTGTTTTTTTAGTGAAGGGGGATCGTATTCGTTTATTCCTGAATTCTTGACTAAGATCGAAGTAATAGTGTAATAAGACGGCCGAAGGTCATTTGTACTTCCCCATAGTATATTGTATCCCTTTTCCTTCATTATTGCGGCATATTCTGTTGCGATGGCCGTTTTTCCTATTCCCGCTTCTCCATTTATGACAGCAATATCGCCCTTGGAGGTGAGGAATCCCACCAGGGAATCTATCTCACTTTTCCTTCCGACAAATTCCGATCTTTCCTGCTGAAGATCCTGCTTTTTCACAGGAGAAAATCTCTTGAGATTGCGGCGCTTGCCCTTGACCTTAACCGGATCGTGGGCGATGAAATCAAAATCCTTCTTCAGAATGCGGCGCATGTTCTCGGAGATGATGAGTTCGCCATCGCCGGCAGAGCCCATCAATCTTGCCGCAGTGTTCACGGTATCTCCTATAACGGTATATATACGCCTCCATTCATTACCTATGATCCCGGCATATACATACCCCTGGTCCATACCCGCCTGAAATTTAATATCGGCAAGTTTCTTCAGCTCCTTTGTGATCTCCATCAGGCTGAGAACAGAGCGTTTCACCATGCCTTCTATCGCGATGGGAGCACCAAAGAGTATCATCAACTTGAAACCATGAGATGTGATATTATCTATGAGCTGAACGGTTCCTCCGTAGCGGTGAACCTTGTCCAAAACAATATTAAAAATAGTATTAAGATATTGAAAATCAGGGGAGGACTCATCATATCCCGAGATCTTCAAGAATCCGCAAGCGACGGATCTGTTCTCGCCGTAAAGTCCCTTACTGATGATCTTCTCAACGCCTTCGGGAAGAAGTGCTTTCGGAGAAGGGATGTCGAGCCGGTCAAAGCCTTGAATAGGCTTCTGTTTTTCGTTATCCCGGATGATCCGGATCTCGCCCCTTTTTGCGATATCCTCTTCCGCGGCAAGCTTTTTTATCAATTTGCCGCACATGAAAAGTTCCTGCCTTTGTGAATTTCCAAGAAAGAATTCGTGCCATTTTCCCGTTGAGATTATGGTTTTCATATGAAGACTGAATTTCCCATGGTCGGTTTGGATATCTTTGAATTCCTTCATTCCGTTCATCATTTCTTCCGCAGCCTTCAGAGCAATATCATCCGCCTGGAAATAGACCAGGACCGCATCACCGGTAAATCTCAGAACCCTGCCTTGATGCTTTCTGACAATACCTATCATTTTATCAAAATACCCGTTCAGGATATTGGTAAGAGTTTCTGTTCCGGCATGGCCGTGCCTTGCCAAGCGCTCGCTCATCCTGGTAAAACCTGAGATATCAGCGAAGAGCAGTGATCCTTGAGCATCTTCAAGAAGTTGGCGGCTTATCTTGAAACTGAATGGGAGGAAGGGGCGAAATTCCGTAGTACTCATCAAACACCTCGCGATACTTTAAAGTATATCCTATTTCACTATTATTTCAACTTCGTGGTAATGAAGATAGTTGAAGATCAAGTCATTAAGGTCAAAGGGCGCGTCAAATACAGTTATTATTGACAAATCGATCATTATAAGGTATAGTCAATCCTGTTGAACTATTTTTGAAAGAAGTGTTGAAACAAGGAACGCAGTGATCGGAAATATTGTAATACATTCAATGAAAATGTTCAAAGAAAAGGATTAACAATTATGTGCGCATTCGAATTACCAAAGTTAAAGATCGGAAATCTTGTTTCACGCTTACCTATTATTCAAGGCGGTATGGGCCTGGGCATCTCAATGGCAAATCTCGCTTCCGCCGTAGCCAACACAGGCGCGGTAGGAATATTATCTTCCGTGGGTATGAATATGGATTGGGATGACCCTTTCAACAACAAAGGGCGTGACCCGCAACTTATGAGAGATGAGATCAGAAAAGCCAAGGGCAATTCCAACGGCATTATCGGGATCAACATCATGCGGGCTCTTACCGATTTCACAGAACATCTTCGTATTTCGGTTGAAGAAAAAGTTGATATGATATTAGTGGGAGCAGGACTGTTTCTTGATATTCCCGAAAGCATTCTTTCCGCAAGATCTGAAAAAGGCCCCATAGCATTTTTGCCGATCGTATCATCCCCAAAAGCGGCATCTGTCATACTCCGATACTGGGCAAAGAAATATAACCGGCTGCCTGACGGATTGGTCATCGAAGGGCCTTTGGCTGGCGGACATCTCGGTTTCAAAAGAGAGGATCTGGAAAAACCGGAAAACAAACTTGAAACACTTCTTGAAAAAATACTTCCGATAGTAAAGAACTACGGAGAACAGCTTAAACAGAGGATCGCTGTGATCGTGGCAGGCGGAATTTTCTCAGGTGAGGATATTTTCAAATTTATCAAAGCCGGTGCTGACGGGGTTCAAATGGGAAGCAGATTCGTTGCGACCGATGAATGCGATGCCTCGCCCGAATTCAAAAAAGCCTATATCAACTGCAAAGAAGAGGATCTCACCATAATTAACAGCCCTGTGGGCCTTCCCGGCAGAGCAATAAAAAATCAATTTCTTGATGATGTTGAACATGGGCGGAACTCTCCGGTAACCTGTCCGGTGAAATGCCTTGAAACATGTAACTTCAAAGAAGTACCCTACTGCATTGCTAAGGCGTTACATAATGCGAAAAAGGGTATTTTCAAGGACGGTTTCGCGTTTGCCGGTGCAAATGCGTTCAGGATAAAAAAGATAGTTTCTGTAAAAGAATTGATCGACTCCCTCGTGAACGAATATAAAAAAGCGGCGGAGCAAACCCTATAATCAACGCGGCGTAGGGAGAGTTCACAAGTTCGCAAGTTCAATGTCACAGGTTGAGAGAGATCTTTTGAGATGAGAATTTCTTTGTATTCTATCTCCTAATTGTCAATTGTCCATTTTCAATTGTTAATTGTTTGTAAGTCGTACTTCGTTCGCCGCACGAACGATCAGTCATCCATCTCGCAACTATCCGCGATAAAGTCAAGGAATCCTTCGTACTTGATCATAGAGATCTTTTTGCCGAGCGCTTTTATCTCATTCTGCAGTTTTGAATAAGAAATAAATCTACAGGCCTTCTTGAGCGGTATCTTGAGTTTGGAAAATGTGGGCCGATTTATCTCACAAAGAACGCTGTCATAGCTTTCACCGGGAGCGACTATAAATAAATTGATATCAATATTCGGCTGCATACTGATCAGATCGGACATTCTCAGCAGGCCGGAGTAGATCGCGGGAGTATTCTCTACTTCAAATGCCGCCACAATAGAATCATCTTTCAGCCAGATAATATCAATGAGCTCGATCGCCCTGTTTGTAACTTCATCGAAATTGATCGGCAATTCATCAAGCAAATTGAGTACGGAGCTTAATGCCTTTCCCTTAAATGACTTGTTTCTATCTTCCAAAGGGACCCATACCTTCAGGCCGAGTTTTGCTCCCAGATTTATAAGCAATATTTGCATTTCTTCGTGAGATATATTACTACTCTTCTGCGGTGTCTTAACGGTCTTCTTTTTCGGAACGGTTTCCTCGGTCGGAAGTGTATAACTGTCCTTCTTTGAATCATATTGCTTCGTGCTTTTCTTATACTGCTCCTTATCGAACTTCCGTTTTATCGGCTTTTCAAAAGCGCTTTTGACAGCCAGCAACATTTTCTTCCCATCCGCATCATTGAATTGGCTGGGAGATCCCCTGAAATAAGCGGTCCATCCATTGGGTGTGGCCAAATGCTTAAAAATGGTTAATTCATCTTTCAAGGTTTCTATCGGAACAGCGGCCTCCGGCATGAGCTTGTAAATAAGTTTTACTTTAAATCTGACCGGGAATACCGAATCCGACCAGATCGGGGTTTCATCGATATACATCTTTGAAAGAACTTCCACAATTCCGATTATTCGTGAAATACCGGAAATGTAGCAGAGCAAATGATCACCGGGCCTGATGCGTTTCGCATAATTTCTTCTGGGCAATCTAAAACCGGCAACATTAGCGCCATTTCTCAGGAATTCCTCCCAAGTTTTACCAGTAAATACGTCCAACCAATAATTTCTTAACATAATACCACCATGGCAATTATACTTCATTCAATACATAATTACAAATAATCAACCGTCCGCCTGCGGTGAACGGCGTGTAACGTGTGAAGTGTGAAGTGTAAAGTGGGGAAATACAATTGACAAGGGACAGGGGACAAGTGCACAAGCAATGCTGAGCTTGCTCAGCAAGTCTGAAGTGTGAAGTCTGAAGTGTAAAGTGGATAAGTACAATGAACAATTAAAGGATGGAACACAAAAAATTCTTATCTAAATGATTTTCCGGTTACGGGTGTGTTTCCCCTTCCCTTACACACTTGTGCCTTATCCCTTCCCCTCTGTTCCACTGGGTCTACTTGTACCTGGGTGCACTGCGAAGCGTGTTCCACAGGGTCACTGGGCCCTGGGTCCACTTTTTACAGTTCTTTGATTCTCGCTTCGCTTATGGTATAATTCTGCCATCGGAGGAATCCGGGAAGCAAAGGAATAAGAGAGAATCCTTAGCTCCCGAACGACCTCCCGTAAAGGAGTAATTATGCTGAAGCTCATATTGAAATTTTTCAAAGCGTTGAATTCGAATACATCCCCTTCCGCGCTAGCATTGGGGTTTTCTTTGGGATTACTGATGGGCCAATACCCGGCAGGCACGATACAATGGCTTGCCCTCTTACTTCTGATCCTTTTTGTGTTCAAGATAAATCTGCCGGCTTATACATCGTTTTTGATCTTGTTCGTCTTTATTCCGCCATTCCTCCACCCTCTGGCGGATAAGGTGGGCACAGTTCTTCTATCGGGTTCAGGCCTTCAAGAACTATGGACAACGCTCTACAATGATCCGGTATGGTATATGACAAAATTTTATAATAGTGTAGTTATCGGCTTCACCGTGATCTTCATACCGGGACTATTGCTTTTCTATTTTCTCTTTAAATGGCTGGTGAAGCTTTATAGGGAAAAACTCCAGCCCAAAATAATTGATAGCAAATTCTACAAAGCGTTTATGAAGCTCTCGATCATATCCAAGATAGCAAAGCTTGGGTCGAATCTCGAAGTGCAGTAGAGGTGGATATGAAAACCAAAAAAGCCGCATCACAGATCAGATGGTTCAAATTGTTCTTATTGATATTGGTTGTGCTCGGGCTGGTTTTTGCCTATGGGAAGACATCCTATCTTCTGCGTAAAAGCATAGAAAGCGGCCTTGAATTGGCCTTTGACGCACCTGTGGAAGTCTCCCTTGTATACTGGACTCCCCTGAATGTAAAAATAAGTAGAATAGCGGTAGTTGACAAGAATGCCGTCGAGTACTCTTTCGTGGCAAAAGAAATAAATGCAGAGATATCGTTCAACCATTTTATCAGACGCTCATTCGTTTTGAATGACCTGAGTTTCTCTCTGGCGTTTGACGAAAAGATACCGGAAGACAAGCTCGACGAGTATCAAAAGATCCTTGCTGACAGAAAAGAAGAGAAGGAAGCAAAGGAAGAAATACGGGAAGCAAAGACAGAAAAGGCAAAGGAAGATCTGAAAGCACAGATCATAAAAATATGGGGTGAATACATCGGCAAAAAAGAAGCGGAGATCCTGGTATTTAAAGAAGAGATCAAGCAGATCAACGAAGATATCAAGGGAATCAAAGCCGATTCCGAAAAACCCATCGCACAAATAGATACTCTGCAGAAAGAGCTCAAAGACCTCGGGAAAAGGATCGATGATGCCTATAATGCGAAGGATGCCAAAAAAATACTCGTACTGATCCAAGAGATCGATCAGAAGAGAAAGGAGATCGTTTCATTAAAAAACGATATAAATGAAATTGTAAAGAGAGCAAATTCAACAAAGCAATCGGTCGTCAAAACAAAAGAAGGGATGGAAGAATATGTGTTGAATATAAAGAACAATTATAAAACCATCATTATGAACGATATGGGATTTTTCATGGACCAAGTCCCCTCTTTATCCAAGGTATTCGCGGCGAAGGAACTCATTGGAAAATATGAGAGATTCTATGCCCTCTATGAAAAATTCAATGCCTTCAGAAAGAAATATTTCAAGGCCAAGGATGAAAAGGAGGAGAAGGAAAAAGAAGATAATTCCACTGATTTTGCCTTTCTTTTGGAATCAGCCGCGCCGGACTTCTGGATAAGAAAGGGAGGTGTTGAAATAATTACGGAGAGTATCAATTTCACGGGAGAGCTGAGTAATATAACCTCGTCTAATCAGGAGATCAACGACCTGTCGGAAGTGCTGCTGAAAGGAAAGGACGCGGATTATGAGATCAATATAAACACCTATTGGGATGACGAGAATTTTTATGGAGAGATCAATGCCAAGAATTTCGCTGTAAGTGATATCGACCTGAATGTTATTACCCTGAAGAGCGGCCTGGTCAATTACAAACTGAAGTACTCATTCGCGATCGAAAAGGGTATATCCCTTGAAGCCGACCTGCATGATGTGACTTTTTCCGGCGGCGGCGCCATCTACAATACTGTGAGCAAGATCGATTCCTTTTATCTGAAAACATCCGCAAAGAATGAAAATGACAAGTGGAATATCAAGGCGAACAGCGATCTTGATACAAAGATCGGAGAAAGTATAAAGAAGGAATTTGAAAATAAAAAGAAAGAAGCGGCAACCTATGCCGAAGGTCTTTTCAATGACTGGTATGAGAAAAATATCCCTGAAAGCTATGATCTTCTGGGAAAGACCGCGGAACCGCTCAAGAGCATAATCGATGTTTCTAAAAGACAGGAAGTTTTAGATAATATCTCCACGGACATTGAGAACAAAGCGAGTGCCTATATGGAGACACTTAAAAAAGAGGCATTGGACGAAGGGTTGAAGGATCTCTTCAAGTAGTGTTCTGATTAATAAATACTAAGCAAATATCAATTTAATGAATGACATCCAGAATTGATTGCCCGCCTCTCTAAGGTCGAATTTGTATCCCGAGAGGTGCCATCTTGTCACTAAGAGCCGTAAAGATCCCAGGTAAATATGTACAATATGCTCTATCGGAATATCATCACGGATATGCCCTGCGGCAACTCCCCTCTTAAGTATCTTCAAAAGGCCGTCCTTGATGAAATCCATTACCTCCAGCATTTTTTTCAAGAGAACCTCATTGTTCAGAAATAATTCCTCGGAGAAGATCAGCGATGCGAGATGCGGCTGCCCGTAAAAAAGCTCTATATGGCCACCGAAGATCTGGCGGATCGCACATCTGCCCTGCTCACAGCTTTGTGAGTCCTGGTCGCCTATTATTTCTTTTTCGATATCCATGAACCTGTCCAAAAGCGCTAAAAGTATCTCTTGCTTATCCTTGAAGTGCCTGTACAGCGCAGGCTCACTCACACCTACGGCTTCAGCGATATTCCGCGTAGTTACGGATTGAATACCACCCTTTGCCATTATCTCTAATACCTTGTCAACTATTTCATTTTGTCTTGCGGTCAGCTCCATTGTTCCTCCGTTAGTTATCACTCACTAACATCATAACATATTTATTCAGCGCTGTCAACTGCCCTCCGCGTGTGACGCGGAGAACATTGTTCAAGGTCAATGAATAGATCGCCTGGTTGTAGGATGATAAGGTGATAGGTTTGTAGGTGAGCCCTTGCGAACTTAGAACAAGCTTCTTTAGAGCGTTTTTTTGACAGAAAGAGAATATTTGATAGAATATTGCAGGAAGGGTAATGACTTTTCGTAAATACTCATGATGATGGAAATAGATAAAGATCGAGCGCCGGACATTAAACTTTTCGTAAATGCCTTGAACAGCAGGGCAAAGGTTTTTGACCTCACAGGAAGGACCGGCGAGGCATTAGATGATATCAAGCGAGCAGTAGCGGCAGCTGAGAAAGTGAAAAACAACAAGCTTACGGCTGATTGTATATCCTCGCTCAGCAGCATCTACTTCTCTTCAAGCAATTATCGGGAAATGATGGTTGAGGCGGAAAAAGCATTGGTAATTTTTAGGAAACTGAGAGATCGGAAAGGCATAGCGTCTTGCCTGGCTAATATCGGTTACGCTCACAGGGCATTTTCGGACTATTCGAAAGCGCTGAAATATTATGAGGAATCCTTAGAAATCCAAGGAGATATAAAGGATTATGAGGGACAAGCGTCGAATCTGAACAATATCGGCCGCGTGCACTGTATTCTCGGTGAAAATATAAAAGCCCTGAAATACTATAAAAAAGCACGAGCCATTTATAGAAGACTCGATCTTCAGAATGAGCTGTCCCTAATTATTTTGAATATCGGTTTCAGTCATCAGAATCAAAACGATTATAAAACGGCTATCCGGTATTATAAGAATGCACTTGAGATACAGATGAAAACCGGTGATATTCAGGCAATTGCATACAATTATATCAATCTCGGCTTCTCCAATAAGCAATTGGGACAAGTCGAAACAGCTACAGAGTACTTCCTGAAAGCTCTGAAGATTTTCAAGAATTCCGAGGGTTTGCAGGGTCAGGCAATGGTGTATCATAATCTTGGAGGGATCTGCCGCAATCAGAATGATCCGAAAAAAGCAGCGGCCCATTATAAGAAAGCGGCGGAGATCTTCTTGAAGATAGGTGACAAAAGAGGTCTGGCAATGAGCACACATAATACTGCCATTCAATATAAAATACTTCAAGATCATAGAGCGGGTCTAAGCTATTATTCCAAGTCGATGAAAATATGTGAAGAATTGGGTGATAAATACGGTGTTGGCATCAATCAATTTGGCATCGGTTACCTATATCTTATGATGGCGAAGTATAAAAAAGCCGAAGACAACTTATCAAAGGCGCTGAGTATGACCCGGGAAATGAAAAAGCCGGGGCTGGGAGCGGAAATACTTATCCGCCTTGGGGAATTGCATATAGAAAAGCAAGAACTCAGCACGGCACGCTCATTCCTTTCCGAAGCAGAAGAAATCGCACAAGAATTGAATACTGCCGACATTCCAATAATGGTAAGTATCGCTTGTATGAAATTGGGATTGAAGGAACTCCGACTCACGAATAATCGCCGCGAACCACTCCTGAAAAAGTTGTCGATAGACACATATATGGCGCTGAAACAATCAAAGGACCATAATTTTAAGCGTTTACAGGGTGAGGCGGTTCTGCTGCAAGCACGCATTGAGACAGAGAAGCTGAAACATTCCTACAAGGACGCTATTAAAAAGGGTGATATTAAGATTTTGTACAGAAAGTCTATCGAGCTATTCCGGCAAGTGAAAGATCGATACCTTGTGGCAAACGCATATTGCTATTTTGCATCCTTTCTAAAAGAGATCAACAATGTCAAAAGTGCCGAAACCTTCCTGAAAAGAGCTACTGCCATATTTAATAAACTTGGACTGAACTGTTCCTGTAACCGCTACTATCGTTGATCGCTCTGATGCCTATTCTCAATTCCTCTGGTGTTGCTTTTTCTCCTATAACCCCGTATTTTTAATTGTCCATTGTCAATTGTATTGAACATTGTTCATTTCTTAATTGTTCACTATTCACTGTTCACTGCTTTTATATTCTTCCCTGTTCAAGATATGAAGGAGTTCGGCATCCCATTTATCCAGGCACACCGACAATATCGGCTTTTTATTCACGAATAATTTCATATTGCTGTTATCAGCTGATTCTATCCTGAATTTCGCAAATCCGAGTTTACCGCGGAATATGCCCTTGTAATTAATAATTGCCTCCGGATTCATTCCCATTCCCTTCGGGTGCAATGTTGTTTTAAGTAATGGAGTACCAAGCGCCTTGTAATTGATCTTGCAGATATTATGATCTTTTTGATCTACTGAGATTTCCTTCCTATCCTTGTCCCAGTGAAAATCAGCCATTTCCTTTTCAATTCCCGATGCTTCATTGACTCCGATAAATGCCTTTTTATTATCAACGAACATCTGTTTAATATAGAATCCTGTTCGGTCTTTATAAGAAACAAGGGCCGGAGAACAGTAGATCTCAAAATATTCGAGTTCAGAACCTTCCCCGAATTTATTGAAAGTAACAACACCTAATGTCGTATTTGGCAGAACTCTGACTATTTTGAATTGCCTGGGAACAAGCGCTTCGATATATTTTACCGGCATAAGATAGCTTGCCGCCAACAATAGATTCTCACCCTTTACGATCCATGGAACTTCCGGATATGCCATAATTTTCCTCCTTTTATATAACGACACTGCTCCCCTGCCGCAATGCACACAGGAAGATGCGAGCACGAGAAACATATATCACTCTAGCAACAATATCTTACTTGTTTTGACAGAGATTTTCAAATATCTTCTCCTGAGATATGTAAATTGTAATTTATCCTCTGAATTTGCTATTGCTTACTTCCCTCTTTCTCAACCTAAAAATTGTGACTCTGTGAACTCCTGATTTGCCTTGTTTAGCGTGCCGCACTGCCCTTGCAGCCGAATCGGGCTTTACATCTTTTGCAGCTGGGCTTTCTTAGCAGTGCTTGTGAAATATTCAGAACAGCAAATATCGCAAGCAATATAATGTATTGTATAGTGAATTCGTATAAAAATCCCGCGATGAGGCCAGCGATAAGGAGCACTGGAAGTTGCAGGATATAAGAAATGGCTAATTTCATTCCGAGATCGGGTTTGCCGGAATCCTTTGTGAAAAACCACGATGTAAACTTGCCCCATCCTAAATGACACCATTTTCCATAATAATAACATGAAGTACAATTATGCTTTTTCAGAAGGATTTGAAAGGTGAGCAAAACTGCAAGATAGATCAATGAAGCTGCCGGGAGACCTTTGAACCTGAAAGGAAGCAGGATGATAAAACCAAGCCCCCAGTTCAATAGAAATCCAAGATTCTCTAAAATGATCCACCAAGCAGGAAACGATTCCTTGCCTTGCTCATAAATTTGTTTTTCTTCATTCATTTATTGTTGCCCCATTCAATTACCGGGTCCAATCTTCTTAATCCCTTACACGATGCTGCATTTCGAAAGGTATCTCAAGAGAAAGTTCGACCAATCCCGCGACCTTCTTGTCATTATACCATGGTGCCTGGTAGATCAATTTCTTTATCCCCTCTTTTTCCATTGTGTAAATATTCTTTTCATCATGTGCTATTAATTTCTTTATGATCTCCCATGAATTGGGATTGTGGCAATCCTTCAAATTACTACCCACAAGATCACCGCCCCATTTCTTGAAGGTCGCCTTTGCTTTATCGTTCATATATACGATATTTCCCTCGGCATCACATACGGTAATTGAAGCATCAAGCTCTCTTGTCCAGTCCATAACTCTCTCCTAATCGGGGACGGTAATCAGGGACGATGTTTGAATTTGTTAACTTTGTGAACCACCGTCCCCAATTTTATCTATTCGAATTTACCTAAGATCTCCAGAGCATAATTGATATCCTCTTCCGTATGGTCGGCGGCTATCTGGAATCTGATCTCCTCGTCTCCCTTGGGAACGACGGGGAAGTTCAGGCCGGTAGCTATAATGCCATTATCCACCAGGAAAGACACGATATCTGAGGTCTTCTGTGTATCTCTGACCATCAGAGGAACGACCGGATGTTCGCCTTCCAGGGTCTCAAAGCCTGCGTCAGTCAATCCTTGTCTGAATTTTGCTGTAAGTTTCCTCAAATATTCCAATCTTTTGATCCCTTCGGGACTATCGGTAAGCTCAAGCACTTTCAAGGCTGCTGCGGCCTCAGATGGTGTTATCGGATTGGAGTAGATGTACATCGGTGAGGTTTCTCTGAAGTATTTCAGGATCGCATCTTCGCCGACGACATATCCGCCGTTGACGCCGAAGGCCTTTCCCAATGTACCGATGATCAGGTCCACTTTTGCGCCTGTATATTCTTCTGTTCCACGGCCGGTCCTTCCGAAAGCGCCGACACCGTGTGAATCGTCGATGATCGTAATGATGCCTTCTTCGAATTTATCTTCATATCTTTTGCAGACCTCGACAAGCTTGCCAAGAGGTGCGTGATCGCCTCTCATAGAGAAGATACCGTCGGTAATGACCAGAAGCCGTTTCGCTTTGCCGATGCTGTCCTTGACATGGTTTTCAAGATCTTCCATATCATTATGCTTATATATGCCCTTGCCTGCCGGGCGGGACATACGCATGGCATTGATGATACAATTATGATTCAATGCATCACTGATGACGATCGTTTCTTTTGTGGTCAGGGGGGCGATAACGCTCATAGATGTAACATAAGCCGCGGAGAAGATCATGCCCGACTCCCTTTTGTGGAATTCGGCCAGTTTCTTTTCCAGCTCAATGTGATTTATATAGGTTCCGCTGATAAATCGTACCGCGCCGGGGCCGACACCGAAATCACGGGAGGCCTTCTCTTCCGCCTCAATGACTTCGGGAAGTAATGACATTCCCAAATAGGAATTTGAATTCATTTTTAAAAATTCCTTCTCGCCATAGCCCTGGATATGGTATCTGGGGCCTTTGCTGCCTGCAGCACGGATGGTCTTCATGATGACCATCTCATTACCCTTGCTGACACCCTTTGACTTCAGGCCATCAACATGGGCTTTTAATATTTTACAAAGTTTTTCGGTTGACATAAATCCTCCTTAATAATTGATATTCAATTTTTTTGACAGATTTTTCAACATATCTTCCGTCATTTTTTCAAGGCCGAACTTTGGATCCCAGCCCCATTCTTTTCTGGCAGCTGAATCGTCCATGGAATTGGGCCATGAATCCGCGATACCCTGTCTCACCGGGTCAATTTTATAGGATATCTCAAAGTCTGGAATAACCTTCTTGACGCTTTGCGCGATCTCCTTCGGAGTGAAATTCATCGCCGTCACATTGAAAGCGTTCCTATGTTCTAAATTTGAAGGATCAGCCTCCATTAGGTCGATGGCAGCGTCGATAGCATCGGGCATATACATCATATCCATCCGCGTGCCTTCGCTTAAGAAACATTCATATTTCTTATCTTCCAATGCCTTATAATAAATATCCACGGCGTAATCGGTAGTACCGCCGCCTGGAAGGGCAACATGAGAAATGAGTCCGGGATAACGCAATCCTCTGGTATCCACGCCGTATTTTGTGTAATAATAGTCACAGAGTATCTCGCCGGAAACCTTTGTAACGCCATACATTGAGGTCGGGCGCTGTATTGTATCCTGAGGCGTGCCGTCTTTCGGAGTTGAAGGTCCGAAGGCGCCGATAGAACTTGGGACCATCAGAGCACATCCGTATTCCCTTGAGAGCTCAAGCATCACCATAACACCGTCAACATTGACCTTCCATGCCAATTGGGGCTTGGCCTCGCCAACTGCGGAAAGAATGGCGGCAAGATGGTATATGGTTCCCACATCGTATTTTTTCACCACGGCATTGACCGCATCATAATCGGTCACTTCTATGAATTCAAATGGGCCGGAATCCCTCAATTCCGCAGAGGGTTTTGTCTTCCTGCCTGCTGCAACAACATTTTCCGCACCATAACGCTTTCTAAGCGTCATTGTGAGTTCGGAACCAATTTGACCGACAGCGCCGGTTACTAAGATCTTCTTCATTTTTCACACCTATTAGTATCAGAAAGCTGCCTGAAAATCCAAAGCGGCGGCCTTCCGTTGTTTACATTATTAAAAAACAGCGCAGCAGCGAACTGCCGTATCCAAGCTTACGGAACTTCTTAAAAATCCGAACCGATATTGAACTGAAAGTATGTTTTAGGATAGACCTTATAGAGGTCCCATCTCTTGGCAAAATCGAACATTAGGTCGAAGTATCCCCAGCGGAATCGAATGCCGAAGCCCAGCGAGCCCTGCAGATCATCAAAACGGTACTGTCCGTTCTCCTCGGAAATGCCGTGGAAAGAATCACCGAGCCAGGCATCGCCCACATCCACAAAGAAAAGCCCACGGATATAATACAGGTCAAAAAGACCGGCGAATCTGATAATATCAATGAAGGGGATTCGCAGCTCAAGGTTGGCGAAGAAAGCGTTATTGCCGTAAATAGACATCGGATAGTACCCGCGGATGGAACCGATACCGCCAAGGTAAACATAGTCCTTATCCGCGCCGAAAGACGAGTATCCGTAAAAACGGAACGCCATTGTGCTGCGGAATGTCAACTTCCAGTATTTCATAAAATCCGCGCGTACATTCATCACATCATAATAATTCTCTGAGAGAGGGAAGCCTCTGCTAAAAGACAAGAGGAAGCGGTTACCGCCGTTATATGAGAAGAATCCCGGAGTAGTGGTATCCGAGATGAATGTAAGTGTAGTAGCCAAAACCCGTTTTTCCGCCGGGAAGCCGTAGAGATTCTGAAAGAGGATGTCCCAATAATTCAAACCGTATTGTACCTCCGCCTCGAGGCGTCGGTATTTGGAAAGCGGATAAATGCCTATCAGGGCGGCGCCGTATTGACCCTTGGAGCCAAAAGAGTCCGGATCCCAGAAGTAGTAATCTTCCCGCTGATTAAAGATCACCACACCCCAATTCAAACGATAGCGCTGCATGAAGACATAAGCATAAAAATTATTGAACTGCCGTATCGCATCAATATTGATCTCAATGCGCAGATCACCGAGCATATCTGAAAGTGTAATATTCGAGTAATTCTCCAGAATGCCGTTCTCATATGTGATATAGGAAGAGACATTGGTCGCCTTCAATTGCAAATTATATTTCTTGACATTCTTTAAGAAACTGACATTCGGGAATTCTTCGGTCGTCGGCTTTTCTATCTCTTCGGGGGGAGTTTCATTGAATTTCGAGAACTCTCCTAAAGCACTGATGGGTTTGACATAAGTTTTATACGCGCCGTCGTAGAAGGAAGTAAAGGCGATATCCTTGCCGTCGGGAGAGAAAGCCGCCATGAAGTTTCCGCCTAATGTATTGGTTATCTGAGTGGACAGCCGAGTTTTATTATCGTATATAAAAAGATTGGGGATATCATGCACACGGTCGGATGTAAACACAATGCGTGTGCCGTCTTGAGATAAAGAGGGTTCAACATCATTTCCGAGGCCGAAGGTCAACTGAGTTTCCTCATCATTGGAAAGGTCATAGGAAAAGAGTTTGTCAAGGCCGCTGATACGTCTCGAGTAATATAACAACCCGGTATTATGATCGTAGTTCACAAAATTGATAAAGCCCTTTTTATCCGTGATCTTTTCCAGGCCGCCGCTTTCAATGTCATAGAAGAAAACTTCACGGCCGCCATCCTGCTCGCCAGTAAAAAAGATCGAATCAGAATCCATAAAGAAGGGGTGCCTTGGTTTAAGCACACTTTCAAATCTTATTTTCTTAAATGACTTGTTGAAGATATTGAAAATAAGGAGCACATCGGATTTGCCGTCACGGGCAAACACCGCTAATTTACGGCCATCGCGAGAGATATTAAGCGAGTTCTCTTCTACTATAAGATATTCAAAGGCATTTGTTGTCATGGGTGTCAGGCGCTTGATCACCTTCTCATGGTATTTATTGTCCTTTTTAGATTCTTGATCTTCTCTTGAAAAAATGTAGATATCCAGTTTCCCGTTCTTTGTAGTGATCCCGGCCAGAGTTGCTCCTGAAGGAAAGAATACCGGCTGAAGCCATGTTTCATCATAGAACATGTCCTCAAAGATGGGCGGGGAGTAATCTATATCGGGAGATTCAAGCTCCTTTATGGTGGGCCAGTATTTCTTTTTAAGGTCTCCATACCATTTGTCATTTATCTGGCGGTAGGACAGTCCGACGGTCTTCTTGAAGACCTGATTTAAATTGAATTGCCCGGGCCTGCGAAGATACCTTATCATTTTTCTCAATTTATCAACACCGTATGTCTCAACGAACCAATCGATGAATGACTGGCTCTCTTTATAACATTGGTAGACATTGGGAGTGTAATAAAAATGCTCCATCTGTTGAAGGGTATAGAAATGATTGTTCATTATAGCATCACGAAGCACCATTTCCCCTTTCATATCCCATCGATTGCTCATATGCTCCGCAAGGCCCTCCATGAACCACATCGGCGGTTCTTTGGTGAGTATGGACGAGCGGAAGATCCTGTATTGGAAAATATGTGTGAGTTCGTGCCATATCAACGCTTCCAATTCATCATTGGGGGAATCTATGGGAACTACGAGGCGATTCATGAGCAGCTCGGAAAATCCTTCTACCTGCGGAGGGAGAAAACCTGAAATGATATTTGTTTGTTCAAAGTCACGATGTGTTTCATAAAGTATTACCGGTGCTTTGTCCTTCAGCTGTACCTGCAGGTACTCCGAATGATTCTTATAAGCGCTCTCCAGCATTTCGACGATCTCAAGCAATCTCACTTCATCAGCATTGTAGTAATACACTTTGAAATGCTCGGATTCCTTGATGAACCAGTCAAATGTCTTGTAATGGATCTTATTCTTCCCGAAGCCAAACACCGTTGCAGCTATGAGTACCAGCAAAATAAGTGTCAAAGTTTTTTTAATATCCAATCAAGTATCTCTTTACTTTATATTTTTTGGGACGGAACTCATCAAAGGAACTCTTCAGATAATCACCATAAAGTTTCATGATGTATTCCTCCACAGGAGGAGTGTCCTTTGAAAATTCCTCTGAATTTGAAAAACTCTTTTCAAAAACGGTTTCCTTTTTATCAAAATCATGCAGGAAGATCTGAACGCGAATATTGAATACCATTTTTTCTTCGAAGACTTCACGGTAATAATAGGAATTGAATGTAGGGTCATAAACTCTCTTATAAACATATCCCGCAATTCGAGTAGTGTTAAAATCAAGCAGGGTGAAGAGATATTTGCCCTTTGCCTGGTCGTTTTCCACGGTGATATCATCCCAGGTCATGTCCATTTTCTTCCTGTTCTCCATGCTTACCGTAAATCCCAACTCACCGTTTTTGTGAGGAAATTTAAGTTCATCCAGAATGTCGGCGGCGGTTCCTATCACATCTTCACTTATCAACTCATCTGCCGCATCATCATCAAGGTCGGTATTAATGCGGGGTTTCAAGATCAATATCTCACCTACTGAATCGGGGTTTCTATCAGGAGCGGAGGTTTTATTAAAACTGTAATTCACATAATGAAAACAGGATGCCAATAGAGAAAGCATAAGGATCAGAAGTATCTTCGCAGCCTTATTCATCCTCAAGCTCCTCCAGTAAATTATTATAATTATATTCAACGCCCTTGTTTGCCCCGATAATGGAAAGCGCGGTTTCATACTCCGCCAGCGCCTCTTTATGGAATCCTTGTTCTTCCAAACATACACCGAGATTATTATGAGCAGCCCAATTATCCGGATCTTCTGCGATCTGCTGTCTGAAACGAAATTCCGCTTCTTTCAGGATACCCTTCCCCATCATTTTCATGGCATATGTATTTTCCTGCTTCACTATATTACCGGCGCATGAAAAGAAGAGGGATGACAGAAGCAGAATGAGGATCGCAATGATGTTATTCTTCATATAAAACACAGAATGCCACCGCAAACTCATTTTCATGTGAGATGGAGATGCTCAATTTTTTCCCCGAAAGCTTCTCTTTGAGCTCGGGGGTCTCGGCGATCACTTTTGGGCCTTTGTCGCGGTCCGTTATGACAGAGATCTGATCATATTCAAATTCGATCCCCAGCGGTGACAGGCATTTATAGATCGCCTCCTTCGCCGCGAAGCGCCCGGCGGTGATCTTGGCAGTCTCTTTGTGTGAGCGTATATATTCGATCTCCGCGGGAGTGAACATTCGCTTCAGCCGAGAGGGGTCGCTAAAGGCCTTTTTAATCCTTTTGACCGAAACTATATCTACACCGGGGATCACTTTCACATGCGTCCTGTATATAAGGGAAACTTCTTGCAAAGCTCCTCAACATCATTTTTAACGGCTTCAAGATTCTCGGGATTCTTTCTGTCTTCAAGCACTCTGAATATCAGGGAAGCGATCTCTTTCATCTCTTCGGGCCCCATTTCTCTTGTGGTTACCGCTGGTGTTCCCAATCTGATCCCCGACGCAATAAAGGGTTTACGCGGATCAAAAGGTATCGTATTCTTATTTACTGTGATGGCGGCTTTTTCAAGGGCTTTCTCCCCTCTCTTTCCCGAAAGATCGATCGGAGTGAGGTCCACAAGCATCAGATGCGTATCAGTGCCCCCCGCCACGATCCTGAGGCCTTTTTCTTCCAGAGAATTTGCGAGGGCATTGGCATTCTCAAGTACCTTCTTCTGATACTCCTTGAAAGACGGATCCAATGCTTCTTTGAAGGCCACGGCCTTAGCCGCGATAACATGCATCAACGGGCCGCCTTGTATCCCGGGGAACACAATACGGTCAAGTTCTTTCTGATGTTCTTCTTTGCACATGACCATTCCGCCTCTGGGCCCACGCAGCGTTTTATGTGTAGTAGTGGTAACTATATCGGCATAAGGGATCGGGGACTGGTGAAGCCCCGTTGCGACCAGGCCGGCGATATGAGCGATATCCGCAACGAGATAAGCACCGACCTCATCGGCTATTTCACGGAATTTCTTAAAATCCAGTGTCCTCGGATAAGCAGAGGCGCCGGTCATGATCAGCTTGGGCTTTGACTCTTTCGCGATCCTCAATACCTCATCGTAATCAATGGTTTCGGTGTCTTTGGAAACCCCGTAAGGAACAACATTGTAATATTTACCGGAAAAACTCAAAGGATGGCCGTGGGTAAGGTGTCCACCGTGTGAAAGGTCGAGACCCATGATCGTATCACCCGGTTCGATAAGGGTAAAATACGCCGCCATATTTGCCTGAGAGCCGGAATGCGGCTGAACATTGACATGATCCGCGCCAAAAAGCTCTTTGGCTCTCTCAATGGCAAGGTTCTCAGCAACATCGACGAATTCACAACCGCCGTAATATCTTTTTCCGGGATATCCCTCTGCATATTTATTTGTCATTATAGAGCCTTGGGCCTGTAAAACCGCCTCGGAAACAAAATTCTCAGAAGCAATAAGTTCCAGATTGAACGCCAGACGCTTCGTCTCAGCATATACCGTCTCATAGATCTGAGGGTCTGTTTTTTTCAGTTCTTCGTTCATAAGGGCCTCCGTTTCATAATAATTGTTTATTATAACATTATTTAATGTATTTTCAAGAAAATCACCTTGAAATTTCGCGAGAAATACTGCCTTCCTTGAGCAAACTATTTAGTAAACAGGACTATCAATTTCTGAAGCAGATCCCCGTACGCAATGATGAAAGCGGCGAATACGACAGAGACCATTGACATCAATTTGATCAGGATATTAAGAGAAGGTCCTGATGTATCCTTGAACGGGTCACCCACGGTATCACCGATAACTACGGCAGCATGCCTTGGATTTTTACTTCCGTCCTCAAGTTTCTTGCCGCCGAGATTGCCCTCTTCGATGTATTTCTTGGCATTGTCCCAGGCACCGCCGGCATTGTTCAAAAATACCGCGGTAACAAACCCCGTAGAAAGTCCTCCGACAAGAAGTCCCATCACGCCGGGAACTCCCAATAGCAAGCCGGTAGCAACAGGGACCAGTATCGCCAGTAAGGAGGGGAATATCATTTCTTTTTGAGCGCTTATCGTGCTGATCTCAACGCATCTCGCGTAATCGGGCTCCGTTTCCCCTGTCAGTATGCCTTTGATGTCCCTGAATTGCCTGCGGACCTCTTCGACCATTTTGCCTGCCGCTCTGCCGACTCCCTTCATGGTAAGCGAACAAAAAACAAAGGTAAGCATCGAGCCAAGGAATATGCCGACCAGAACCCTCGGGTTCATCAGCGTAATATCATAATATCTTACCCAATCGGGCAATGTGGTTTCAGCTACTAATTTGGGAATGCCGTCAATAATGATCTCCGCGGCCCTACCCTGCATATGCAGAAATCCTGCTTTGATCTGTTCGATATATGAAGCCAGGAGAGCCATCGCCGTCAAGGCGGCAGAGCCGATAGCAAAGCCCTTTCCCGTGGCTGCGGTCGTATTGCCGAGAGCATCCAGGGCATCGGTCCTCTTACGGACCTCCGGCTTCTGATGTGTCATTTCCGCATTGCCGCCTGCATTATCGGCAATGGGGCCATAGGCGTCCGTTGCAAGCGTTATTCCGAGAGTAGAAAGCATGCCGACGGCAGCGAGGCCGATACCGTAAAGGCCTTGGCTCATTGCATACGCGGAGGAGCCGAAACCGCCCGCGAATCCGTATGCCATTAGTATTCCCGCAGCAATTATGATAACAGGATAACCGGTGGATTGCATACCTAATGCAATACCGGAAATGATCACCGTAGCCGCGCCTGTTTCGGATTGATCCGCAACGTTCTTTGTAGGAGAATATTCATGGGATGTATAATACTCGGTAACCTTTCCAATAAGCCATCCCGCCAACAATCCCGTGATCAGCGAAAAGAATATCCCCAGATATTTCGATCCGAAAGAATCCCTGAACATATAAAGTACGCCGAACGAGGCGATCAGGGTTAAAATAGTGGCTGTATTCACTCCCCTTCCAAGTGCCTTCAGAAGAACCTTCTGGCTCGCACTCTCGGATGACTTGACCATGAAGATGCCGATAATGGATATCAGGACACCGATACCCGCGATCACCATGGGTACCAAAACCCCTCCGAGGCCGTATCCTGCCGCAACACCCAGGGCGCAGGAGGCAAGAATAGAAGCTGTGTATGACTCATATAGATCGGCACCCATTCCCGCGACATCACCCACATTATCACCCACATTATCGGCGATCGTAGCGGGATTCCTTGGGTCATCCTCGGGGATGCCGGCTTCTATTTTGCCAACAAGGTCGGCACCGACATCAGCGGCTTTAGTAAAGATCCCGCCGCCAACACGGGCAAATAATGCCTGAAGAGAAGCTCCCATTCCAAAGGTAAGCATAGTGGTCGTAATGATCGCCAATTGATGTTCGCCGCCCGGGATAAATATTTTCAGTACCACGAACCAGATCGAGATATGCAGAAGTGCAAGCCCTACCACGACAAGACCCATAACGGCACCCGATCGGAATGCCACCTGCAGGCCCTTGTTCAATGATGTCCTGGCACCGGCAGCCGTACGATTAGAGGCATATGTAGCCGTCATCATACCCAAGTATCCTGATAATGCGGAGAAGAATCCTCCGGTTACAAAAGCAAAGGGGATCCATGGATTCTGGGCTTTAAGAATATATGCAAGAACAGCAAATATCACGAAAACTATGGCAAAAACAATGGCAACGATCTTATACTGGCTTTTAAGATATGCCTTGGCGCCGAGCTGAACATGTTCGGCGATGCGCTGCATATCCTTGTCGCCGGGATCTTGCTTCATTAATAATCTATATAAAATATACGCAAAAATGAGTCCCACAACGGAACCCACCGGTGCTAAATAGAACAGAATCTTTGGATCCATATATTCTCCTTTGTCTCGAACCGTCTTAATTATATCAGAAATTCGGCATTTTTGTCAAACTTGCGTACTATCTTATTTCTATTCACAATTGAGGCAAGAAATTCCAGCAATGCTTAAATACTTGAGGAAACATCTCTCCATGAAATAGAATACGGAGCACATTCCCGGGCCATCATATGAGTTTCTGATCCGACCGGAGCTTGACATTTACCGCAAAATCCTTGATAATATTCAGGATAAAATGAAAAATAACAATGATCTGTACGGAAAACATTATTCGCGCCTTAATAGGGAAAGCAAAAGCACATTCATAAGGAGTAGCTACAAAAGCGAGCTTTGGTTCCTAAAGGATCTGGACCGCTCCATAAAAATACTGGATCTCGGATGCGGGCAGGGAATACTTTTGCGATACCTTTGTTATCTGGGTTTCACCTCTCTTACCGGCGTAGATATCTCTTCCTCTCAATTGGAAGCGGCAGAAAAGACACTACCGGATAGCGTACGGCTGGAAAAGGATTCTGCCATTGATTTTCTCGGAAAGAACAGGAATGCTTTCGATCTGATCATTTCCTATGACATTCTTGAACATATTCAGGAAGATCTTGCACCCGAACTCTTAGAACTGGTTTTCGGCAGCTTAAAAACCCATGGCCGGGCAATTTTCAGAACGCCGAATATGGGATCACTTCTGGGTATCTACTCAAGATATATCGATATCACACACAAAACAGGATATACCGAATATAGTTTAATGCAGCTTCTAGATGCATCTCCATTCTCAGGCAATTACAAACTTTTCGCACCCTCTTACGGCATTCTTTCAAAAAAGTGGTTTGCGGAACGCCTCAATTTCCTCATATCAGCAATACTTTTCAAGATACAGTTCCGCTCCATCCCGCGTTTTTTAGACAAGAATCTCTTGGCATATGCGGAAAAACGAAGTAAGTAGATAGTTTTCTTAAAATTTTCCTTGACTTTTTAAGCTTTTTCTTCGATAATACTCCATATGAAAGAAGATCGCGACAATAGTTTTTATCTTAAGGAAATAGACCGCCTGCGTAAAGAACGTAATGCGGTCATCCTTGCCCATAATTATCAGCCTGAGGAGATCCAGCTCATCGCTGATATACTCGGAGACTCACTTGATCTCTCTGAGAAAGCGGCGGAGGTCAAAGAAGATGTGATCGTTTTCGCCGGCGTTTCGTTCATGGCGGAATCCGCAAAAGTCCTTGCCCCTTCAAAAACAGTTTTACATCCGGTACCCGATTCAAGATGCCCAATGGCGGATATGATCGATGCCCGGAAGGTGCGGCAGTTGAAGGAGCAGAATCCTGGTGCGGCTGTAATAGCCTATATCAATACGAATGTTGAGACCAAAATGGAAGTTGATGCCGTGTGCACTTCCGCCAATGCGGTAAGCGTGGCCAGAAATTTTCCCGCGAATAAGATCATATTCCTTCCCGATATAAACTTAGGCCGGTTTGTAAAAAATCAGGTGCTTGAAAAGGAATTCATCCTTTTTAACGGATTCTGCAGAGTTCATGAGTATATCAAAGCAAGGGATCTGAGAAGGATCAAAAAGGAGTATCCGGACGCCATCGTTTTGACGCATCCCGAAGCGAACGAAGAAGTGTGTGATCTTTCCGATCATCTGTTGGGGACGGGCGGTATGATCAATTTCGTTGCCGATTGCCCACTCAAGCAATTTATCATCGGCACCGAAGAGGGATTGATCCTGCGTTTAAGAAGAGATTTCCCTGACAAGGAGTTTTTTCCAGCTCAACCCAGAATAATATGTTCAAATATGAAGATGTTCACCCTAAGGCATATATATCTTTCTTTGAAGAATATGCATAAGGAGGTCATTCTTTCTGAAGAAATGATCGAAGGATCTTTGATGTCTCTGGAAAATATGTTCAAATACGGAAATTCCTGAGGCGGTACACGTTACGCACATCCGTAAACGAAAAATAGTTATATCGATTAACTCATTAATTTTCCTGTCACAATCATATCACGCCGCACCCCAAACAAGATATGGGACATGTCGTACGCCGCAGGCGTTCGTCTGTCCCGATGTAAAAGTTCCAAGCGGAGAGTTGAAAATTGTGAAACAATTGTACACTCTTCGCCTCGTTATAATCATACGAAACCACTCTCCACACTTCTTTGAATGGCATTCTGAAAGAGCGTTAGCGACTGAAGAATCCATCTCCAACCTCCAGCCTCGAACCTCTATTTTTCTTTTCTATTATCGTCTTTGGGAACATCGATGGGAGTGCGGGAATCGATGACATTATCTTTGGTCAAGGATGCTTTCAGGTCTTCATAAGGAGCGTTTTGACGGACATTTGACCTGGTTTTCAGGATTACGGTTTCCTTTATGGGATTAAAGCCGACGACCTCAACCTCTTCAGCTTCCTTATTATCACCCTTGAACATGAATCTCTTAGGAAGTGTATTTATCTTCTCAATAAAATCGGAATAATTGTGATACTCGTACCTGAGACAACATAGAAGGCGATTGCACAAGCCGGTGATCTTCTCGGTGTTTATATCAAGATTCTGTAATTTCGCCATCTTCAAGACCACGGGGTCAAAGCGATGCAGAAATCTGGAACAGCAAGTCTTCTGCCCGCAAATGCCGATAGTGGGAAAGGTCCGCAGTTCATCCCTTATTCCTATCTGACGCATTTCGATGCGTTTTTTCAATGTCCCGGCCAATTGCTTCACAAGATTTCTGAAATCCACACGGCCTTCGGCGGTATAGTAGAAAAAGACCTTTCTTTCGGATAAGGAGAACTCCGCACGGAGGAGATTCATCTTCAATTTATCCTGCTCAACAAGCTCCCGGCAGGATTCGTAAGCATTGATCTCGTTTTCACGGACCTTCTCTATGACTATCTCCAAGGCCTTGTCAACTACACCCAGAACCCTGACCTCATTTCTCTTCTTTGTATCCTTGTGAGAACATCCGCTTTGGAGAAAAGTCCCTATCCAAAGGCCATCTTCGGCCTTTACAACTACCTTCTGACCCTTCCGGTATATCTTGGTACAATCCGCGTAAGCGAAGTCTTGTGTAAAGCGGAATGTCAGGCAGCAACTTGTTTTTATCTTGGGCACGAATTCTATATCCACTTTCAGGCTCTCTTCGATATCAGCCCTGTACATATCGAAATCCGGCAGATCCTCTTTCTTTTCATAGTAGATGATGAGCTTTGTCCTATTGAAGTTGGATTCAGCGCCGGTAATATGCAATTTGATATCCCTTTCTCCAAAAAAGTCGATCACCTTTTCCTGAGCTTCTCTTTCGATATCAACATTGTGTTCTATGATCTTCTTTTCCTGATTGCCGATATATCCATGAAAGACAGGGGTGTCTGGTATTTGATCGAGATACAAAGGGTGATCGATAACGGTGGCTGCCCAAATCCCATCGTATGTTTTCACCAGCACTTCATCATTTTCCCTGAGATTGATCTCTCTCTTGGCAAAAAACATAACAAAGTCAAAGGTTCCTTTCCATCTGCCGAAATATAATTTCATCTTCGTTTTTCCTTATTTGATCTTGAAGTTATTATAACAAAATCGTGGAAGTTTGCAAATATATTATGCGAAATGCAATTCAACGAGGCCTTTCTCAAGGGTAAGGTATGAGAAATTCCGTATCCAATCGCCTGAATTGGCGTACACAACACCTTTTTGGACCCTCAATTCTGGAAAATGGGAATGACCCAGAATAATTCCGTGGAGATGGTACTTCTCCGCCAGTTGAAAAGCTGTGGCGGCCATGGCATCTACCTCCTGCATGCTGTGCCCCTTCAGGGGAGATGTTCGCGAAACATACATTGCTGATCTCAGAATGGCACTCGGTGATACAAGCGAACTCCCCAGCCGGACCAAAAACCTTTGGCGCAATAAGCCTTTTAATGCCCTGTAGCCTATATCCGAAGGATTAAAGCCATCTCCGTGATGTAAAAAAAATCTCTTGCCGTTCTGCGATAAACCCAAACCCCGGGGACATTCCCGGATCGAATATTTCTCAAGAACTTCAGATCCCCAGGAGTCATGGTTGCCGGGAATAAAATACACGGGGATGTTCATTGCGGACAAACGCTTCAGAACGGGGCCATTGATGCCGAACCTATTTTCAACAGAGCTGAAAAGAAGATCAAAGATATCTCCGAGCAGTATTAAAATGTCACATTCAGGAAGATCATCAAGAAATTGCAGGAAGCGTGAACTGCCAAGGGAATTTTTAATTCCGTAATGTATATCGGAAACGATTAAAGCTCTTTTGCCTGTAATGTCGATCATAGAGAAAGATATATAAGCATACCGCCCAGTATCAGGAAGAATACGCCGGTAATTACCTTAACGGAAGGACCCAATTTTTTATAAGTATTATTGAAGGTCTGTGAGGAAAATCCCAGATATGCAAGAAGGAAAACCACGATCAGAGGAAGAATAAAAAAGAGATTGTATATGACAAGAAAGAGAAATGCCCTAATTCTCAGTTCAGGAACCTTCATGACGAAGGTTATCGTGGGCAGATATACCTGCCCTGTACATGCGAACTCCACAAGTGATATCAAGATTCCCGTTATAAATGCAGATATCCAGATATTCTTGGCGCTCTTTCCTTTTCTAATGATATTATGGGCTTTTTTCTTCAGGTAGTCCGGAAGCTGAAGGATGGCTTCACCGCTTTTGCCGGCTTTGAACTTGAAATAATCATAGAAAGACAGCACCGCGAAGACCAGGACAATAATGCCCATAACCACATAAAGGATCTTTGAGAGTACCTCAATAAAATTCAGAGACCGCAGAACAGCGACAAGTCCGATGCCGATAAGCAGATATGACAGGAAGATAGCGATGCAAAAGGATATCCCTGTAATAAGAACCTCTTTTTTTGTGCGCTTTATCAAGGTAAGAAAGGAGATGAAGAACAAAATAGTGGTAAAGGCACAAGGGTTAATTCCATCTATAAGACCACCGATTATAACTGCACTCAGCCTGAACTTTCCAAAACGGTTCAGGATATTTTTCTTGGCATCCTTTTGCGTATCAATATTCCGCCACCAAGGTGTGGTTTCTGTTGTGAGAGCTTCAATATATTCTGATATTGGACCGGGTTCAACCTCATCCTCAAAAAATATACGGTCGCGGACAAATATTTTAGGATAACCCAATCTGTTCTTTTCGGGTATCTCGAAGCGCTCTTCCATTGCCTCTAAAAGGAGAATATGCTCAGGTAATTCGAAATAATCCACCTCAAGGGGATAGGTCTGCTTCATCACTTCAAGCATCTTATCTGTCTTTCTGCAGTGAGAACAGCCCTGGGCATAGAAATATGCCATATACACCTTTGCTATTGCTGTATCCGCTGCCGCAGTATCGGAAGGTTTCGTCCAGGAAGGCTCTTTTGTAAAGGTCCCGCGATCCATGATCGCCTGAAGTTCCGGAGGTGTTAAGGGAGAACTTCCCACGAGTTCAATAAATTCATCCGATCCCAGCTCTTCTCCGTAATACAGCTCGGAACCAATGAATACCTCCGGGAAATCTTCCGCTGTCCGGTCAATTACTCTTTCCAGTTCATAAAGGATGTCCATGTTCTTCTTGTTGGTAACCTCATAATATCGGTATTCGGGATCGAATTCATGAAGCAATTCCTGAAGTTCACCCTTTAAGAGGATCTCGCAATGATCGCAATCATATGAATAAAAAATATTCAGCACGCTGCCGAAGGAAAGGACGGCAAAGATAAATATAAACAGTAGGACATTAATTCTTTTCATTCTTCAGACGCTCCTTTATTTTTCGTATCTCTTGTATTCTTCGAGATAATTTTTCTTCAAATCCACGATTTCCGGGTTCATACAGTCTTTTCCCTGAGATCTCATCCGGAAGGTATTCCTGCCCGTTGATGCCCTGAGGGAATTCATGAGAATACTCATAGCTGGAGCCGTAACCCAAATCCTTCATCAATCCGGTGGGGGCATTTCTTATATGCAGCGGAACCTCAAGGTAACCAGTGTCTTTGATAAGCTTGGCGGTTTTCTTCTCGGTGATATAGGACGAATTGGACTTCGGGGAAAGCGCCAGGTATATAACGAGCTGAAGGATGGCAAGCTCTCCTTCGGGAATACCCAGAAAGAGATATGATTCCTTGGCAGCGGCAGCAAAAGTCAAGGCATTCGGGTCCGCCAAGCCTACATCTTCCGAAGCGAACCTTATGAGCCGTCGCAGTAAAAAACGGGGGTCCTCACCCGACATAAGAATTCTCTTGGCCCAATATACGGAAGCGTCAACATCTGATCCCCTGAGGGATTTATGCAGAGCTGAGATCTGATTGTAATGCTCTTCGCCCTGGCGATCGTATCTCAGCGTAGTGGCTTTGACCATTTCCTGTATCATTTCCGCGGAAATTTTTTCTTCAGATGTGGAGCGGACAACTCCCTCCAGGATCATTAATGACACCCTGGCATCCTTGCCTGAAAGATTGATCAGCTCCTTCATTGCTTCCTCGGTTACCGTGATATCCTTTAAAGACCAGTTCTTTATTCCCTGCACCGCACGCTCTACGATTGTAAGAATATCTTCCTTGGAAAGCGGGTTCAGAACAAAGACGCTGAGCCTTGAAAGCAAAGCGTTATTCAATTGGAATGAGGGGTTCTCGGTTGTCGCGGCGATCAAAGTGATCGTTCCATCCTCAAGATACGGAAGAAGAAAATCCTGCTGGGTTTTTGTGAAATGATGGATCTCGTCAATAAATACCACTAAACGCTTATGCGCTTTCAGGATAGAATCGGCACCTTTTAAAATATTTCTCAGACCGGGAATACCTGTTGACACCGCGGAAAAATGATAAAAATCAAGATGTTCATCGGAAGAGATGATGCGTGCGATCGTGGTTTTTCCAACTCCCGGAGGGCCCCACATCACAAAGGATTGGAAATCCCCGCTCTCGATCATCTTTCTAAAATGTGAATCCTTTGATGTCAGGTGTTCCTGCCCCACTACCTCATCAAGGCTTGATGGGCGCATGATCTCGGGAAGCGGTTTATTGCGGTCCATTCTTATCCTTGCGCAAGGTCACAGAGCAATTGCCCCGCTTTTGCCTTAGTAATCCCCTCCATCTCAATTATGCGTTTTCCAGATATTATCTTCCCGGTAACGGGCTTATCACCAAAACCCGATCGGTTGGAAATAAGATTGACAAAGAGGATATCCACTTCTTTTGATCTCATCTTCTCTTCTATATTATTCTTTGAAAGATCTGTTTCGGCGGCAAAACCGATGATCTTCTGTCTCTTTTTACGATTTTTCAATACCCATGCGAGTATGTCGTTCGCCTTTTTAAAGGCCAATTTCCCTGTAAAATCTTTCTTCTTTATCTTCTGCTTATTTTCCACAGGGATAAAGTCAGAGATCGCCGCGGCGGAAATGAAGATACCCGTGGAACTAAACTCGGCCTTCACCGCCTTGAAAAAATCCGCGCAAGAAAGCGCTTTGATGATCGCAATATCAGAAGGAACGGGCCGGACAACGGATGTGATCAAGGTGACTTCAGCACCCCTTCTATAAAAAGCCAAAGCGGTCTCATAACCCATACTGCCTGTGGAAAGGTTGGATATGACCCTGACAGGATCGATATTTTCCATCGTCCCCCCAACGGTGATCAGGACTTTCTTTCCAGCAAGATCGGAGGAGTAATTCATATGATTTTCAACTTCTTCAACTATTACTTCGGGCTGCGCCATAGGACCGCGTCCGGAATCATATGAAGCAAGATCCCCGTATCTTGGCGGGATCTGGATCACTCCGTCTTTCATAACTCTTTGTAAATTTCTTCTATTCACCTGATTTTCATACATACGGTCATTCATAGCGGGAGCTATCATAACCGGGCCTCTGAATGCAAAATAGGTGGCCAATAAGAGGTTGTCCGCAATGCCGGAGCTCATCTTTGATATCGTATTCAGCGAACAGGGCGCGATCAACAACAGGTCAGCCCATCCGGCAAGCCGGATGTGAATTGGCTGTTCAATAGTTTCGTCGAATATATCAGTATAAACACCTTCTGTTGCGAATGTATTAAGGGTTAGAAGGGATGTGAACTTCATTCCAGACTCCGTAAGTATCACCGCGACCGAATGACCCTTCTTCACCAGATCACGGATCACTGTATTGGTTTTATAAGCAGCAATGGAGCCAGTGATACCAATTACTATTTTCATTTCAAATACTCTTTATAAAAGTCAACATTTCTTGAAACACGGCACTTCTCGGCAATGATAATGGATTCCGTTTCAAGGATCGCCAGATTAATATCATCGTTCACAATGATGTAATTGTAATTGTACATGAGGCCGATCTCCTTACGAGCGTTCTCTACCCGTAATTTAATCGTTTCCATGGTATCGGTACCCCTTTCTATCAACCGCTGTCCCAGCTCCTCAAAAGAAGGAGGTAGTACAAAGATGAAGACAGCGTCGGGAAAACGCTTTTTGATATTCACTCCGCCCTGAACATCGATATCCATGATAATTATTAAACCCTTCCGTATATTTTCCTTAATGAAATTCTTTGGGGTGCCGTAATAATGATCATGCACCTTTGCCCATTCGATCATTTCATCATTCTCTATCATTTCCACAAATTTATCCTGGGAAACAAAGAAATAGTCCTGTCCGTCGCTCTCATCATCCCGCTTGGGACGGGTCGTAGCCGAAATTGAATACATTATTTCTGGATGGGATTTGAGAACTCCCTCTCGTATGGTGGTTTTACCCGCACCGGACGGGGCGGTCAGAACGACTAAAAAACCTGCTTCATATGAATATTCTTTTTCCGGCAGCATCAGACTATCCTGTGGACATCCTCATGGGAATTGGGCAGGATCAGCGAACCCTCGGTGGATTTCACCATATTGATTCCCTCCGAAGCGGCCTTGACACTGGACTGTATCTCGGAGACCTCACCCTTGAAGACACCTGAGATATATGTTGAACCGACCTTATGTACAGATGAAAGTTTCGTATCGCCGTACTTCAGACCGCGGTCCAGACCAAATATCAATGCTGCGAATGAGCGTGTCTCCACCAGCCCGGTAGCAGTACCTTTGATGAAATTGCCTGAGCCCTTTTTTAATCTGACTGATGAAAATACGGGAGTTTTGAGATCGATCTGCTCATGCGGATTCTCTATGATAACCGATGCGTACCTGTACTCTTCAGCGACCGCAGCGGTAGCGTTTTCCATTGCGGAACGGCATGAAGCAA
The DNA here is from genome assembly GCA_023144005.1 of bacterium. Classification (GTDB taxonomy): domain Bacteria; phylum AUK180; class AUK180; order AUK180; family AUK180; genus JAGLWT01. The sequence goes on along the minus strand of JAGLGN010000022.1, from coordinate 82,582 downwards.
CATCGCCACGAAGAACGACAGCAGAAATGCCGCCGCCAATAGAAAGCCAATTGGAAACGGACACATCACCGCTCTTTAATGCGGTATCAGCGGCAATGACCATTGACACATAGCCGCGCGTTTCAATGATAGTCATGGCAGAGCCCTGTAGAGCAGCTCTCTTATCGGGAACATTATCAGAGGCAATATCCAGGATCTCAGGATGGGGACCCTCAAGAACCTTTGCCATGTATATTGAAGAATGCTTCTTCTCGGGATCATAATTTGAATCCAGGGCATATTGCAATTCGGCCAAGCCGCCTTTAAATACGGTGATCACATGACCGCCGCCGATAGGTAAAAGATTTAGAAATTGGATATTCCCTGTTTTCGGAAGACGGTCCTGGGCTTCGACCACACCTGTGATGCCCTTAGCTTCAACGAATCCTAACGCATTATTATCCATAATAGACCTCGCTTTTTCATTTTACACTATTTTTTTCAGTTTCGCAAGGTTTTCAGGGGTGATAGAGGTCTTTGAGTATTGAGCCGTCAAGAGCGGAGGCTTTTTCCCAGAACATCTCACGGCCGTTCTTCAGGCCAAGAACATTATCGCATTTCTCATAAAGGAATCCTGTTTCATGTGTGATAATGAATACCGGCGCTGTCTTTGCGTGATCTTTCAGATGATCCGTCCATAATTCCCGGTGATAGGGGTCAAGAAAGAGCATGTATTCGTCGATAAATAAAATCCGGCTGGAAACGATAAGTAATGAGGAAAGAAGCAATGATACCCATTGACCACGGGACAATTCTCGGATATCACGGTGCAGAAAAGGCCGGATAACGGGAAATCTTTCCGCCGCGGCGGCTGAAGCTTCGGGGATCGAGGAGAGAATATCAATATATTTCGCGCCTGAAAACCCGCCGAAGGGCTCTTCACCGGCATACATACAGGAAAAAATATCGGGGAAACAATTCGTGGCAATGGTACTCAATTTATCTTCATCGTAATAAATTATACCTGAAGACGGCTTCACGATGGAGGTGGCGAGATCCATTAAAGTACTCTTCCCGCTGCCGTTCGGACCCGCTAAGCCGATCATACCTGAATCCGGGAATATTCTGTCCAGAAAAAAAGTAAAGCCGCCCCTCTTCAAATGTACCTTATCAAATCTCAGAAGCATATCCCCTCCTCAGCAGAATGATAAAATATATCCCCCCCATAAGCGAGATGCTTATACCGACAGGGACTCTGATCCCCTTCACTATCAGTGAAAGCAAATGGGCGGCGGTAAGAAGAAATGCTCCCGTAATGGCAGACAACGGGATCATGGACTTAGCATTTGATCCCTTCAGGCGACGGGCGATATGGGGAGCGATCAAGCCCAAAAAGCCGATGATCCCCGTAACGGAAACCGAAAATGAAACCAGCAGAGCTATGAGAAAGAAAAAGAATTTTCTATTGGCGATGGGGTCCTCTCCCAGGGAAAGCATCTTCTTGTCTGAAAGATACATACGGTCCAATGAACGATGCCGCATCAGGGATATAATGATCACCACTAAAAGAAGAAGGGCAAAGATACCTATGATCGTCATATCAAAGAATGCGGTGGTTCCAAAGAGCCACTCGGTCAGGGAAAAAATAATATTGCCTTCCAGATTCGACAGGATCAATGAGGTAAGAGACACCGCTATGTAGCCGAAGATCACTCCGGAAAGAAGCAATATCACCGTATCCTTTCTACGGGAAGCGGAATAGACCGAAAATATTACCAGAAGAGCGAAGATGCCGCCGGAAAAGGATAGAATGAATATAGAAAAATATCCTAAAAGCGTATATGCGCCTGTAAGGAAGGCAAGAGAGATACCTGCCGATGAACCGGCGGAGACGCCCAATATATACGGATCCGCCAATGGATTTCTGAAGATCATCTGCGACAACGCCCCCGCAAGGCCTAATGACGCGCCGGAAATAAGCGCGACCAGAAGATTCGGGAGCCGCACGGCAAGGAGTATATAGCCTTCTCCGGCGGAGAGCCCCCAAAAAAGACATAAGAGGATGAGAGCAAGAAAGCAAAGATAGAAGAGAATTCTGAATATATTAGATCTCATTCAAGAGCTTTTCCCAGACCTCAAGCGCATCAAGCGAGGGCTGAAGCACCTTCGCAGCTTCTTCTATAACAATTATTCTGAGATTATCGATCAAGCCGCTCCCCTTGATAACCGGATCTTTCAGAAGTAGATTTCTTACCGCGTCATGATCTTCAGCACATATTATGATAATATCCGGACGGGATCTTATCAATGTCTCTGCGGAAATGATAGCATAGCGCCCTTTGGATACTTGCGATACATTCTCCATACCGGAAACAGAGATCAGTTCACCTATAAATGTTTCCGGCCCGCAGGAGTAATACGGCCGCGACCAGAGAAGAAGGATCACCTTCAGCGGACTGCCGATCTTAAAAGCCGAGAGCGTTCGATCAATTTGAAGGATGATCTGGTGCGCTTTCGTTTCAGTATCTGTGATCGATCCCAATTCCATATAGGCGGATCTCAATTCTTCGGCAGAGGAAATATATATGCGTTTACCTTCCAGGCCAAGGTCCTTCAATTTTTTTCCTAAGGGTTCTTGAATAATTCCCGTATAGAAAACCAAGCGGGGCTTCAGCCTAAGGACCTCTTCCAGTTCAGGAATGGCAAAGGTACCGACATTGGCGGCAAAGGTGTTTCCCGAGGATACAGTGCCTATGATCTGTTCTTTTAATCCCAGGTCAATGAGCATTCTTGTAATATTCGGAGCAAGTGATACAATTCCACTCGAATACCCCAAAACGCCGAAGATCAAAATACAGATTAACGCAAGTTTTTTCATAATGAGAACTCAGCAAAGAAAGTACGGCGTTTCATCGGATAGTCCCCGTCATAAAACGAATCGCCGAATTCCATCGCTCCGTTAAGATCAAAGAGATTTTTCACGCCTAAAGTGATTGCGCCGTGGCCGATATCATAAGAGAGCTTGAAATCCGAAACACCCATGGCGGGAAGGATCTTTTCCATGGAATTGTAATAAATATTCGTCTCACTACTTTTGTAAAGATGCGTCAGAATAGCCGAAAATCGCCCCCTGTGAAAACTTATTTTTGAAACATTCTTGAAAAGCGGTGTCCTGAGGAGGCCCTGATACAGGTCCTCATTAACTGTTTCGAAATCTCCCTGATGACGCTTGCCTGCCGTTAATATCGTGGTATTCTCTATGCAGATATCTTTGAATTGATACCGGAAGCCAAGGGTCACTGAATGATTACTGATACGCTCGGAATTCTCGGCGGAGTAGAGATAATTAATTGGATCGGTTTCGACCCATCGTATCATTTTGTCTATGTCAAGGTATTTATACTCCAGATTAAATGCCTTATAAGAGGCAGAAAGAAATAATGAATATCCCCTTTCGGGAAGCAGCTGCTCATTGCCGCCGTAATCAAAATACAGATCATTCAATGAAGGCAATTTGATACCATAGGATAACGACGCATTCAGATCGATATCCTCCAGTTGGGGCTGCCAATAGAATTTCCATGAGATATGATTCCTGTTTCTTATCAATTCCTGATCGGATTTCACCATCAGCCCTAAACCTGTGAGCGAGGAAACAGTATTAAGCGTCATATGTGCCGCCGAATGCTTTTTGCCGTTATAATTCTGAGAATCCACCGCGAAATTTCCCTTCAAAGCCAGATCGCCTTGGCTTTGCAATTCACCCGCAATGGAAAATTTAATAAAATCATCCTCAAGAACGGATAGATATGGTGAGCCGTAGTAGTATGAAAGGTATTCCTGATATTTGCTTTCAAAGAGCAGGTCCGAAGAGAAAGTTTCTGTCATATAAGAAACAATGATCCTGTTGACATCACCTGAATATGTATTTTCGGGATAAAGTGACGTAGGCCCTGTATAATCGTCCTGATAATATTCGGCTGACGGCACAGGGCCGGGCGTGCCCATATCTGTCCGATTGCTGGAAACTCCTACATACAATGGTCCCTTGAGATCAAAGGTCAGGGACAGATCTTGCGTAAGATGGGCGCTATTGGCCCTATTATCCCCGCCCTCTTTTAAGGAATACCAGAAAACGACTGTCCCCAATGCGGTATGCGCAGGGAGATAAGATGTAAGTCGAAAGGAATTCACATCCATGAAGATCTCAATACCTGGAAGGCGTGGAGACCTTCCCGAAAGGATCAGCGCACCTCCAAGGCCCTGAGACCCGGCCGCGGAAGATGTGTCATCTTTAATTATTTTCGCCAACCCCAACATCCAGGGGGGCAGGGTCGAAAGGTCTACCGTACCGTTTGCGGGATCATTAATTATCAATGAATTGAAAATAATCGAGGTATGCGACGAAGAAAGTCCGGGAGTGGAAAGAAACAAAACTCCTCCCTCACCGTAAAATGATGGATCCAACCCGGCAAGCCCGGGCTCGAGCTCTTTCAGGTCATCCGGCCATCTGATCTTATTTGAAATAGAATCGGTCCGTGAATCAGAGACAATAATCTCAAATGAAAATGCTCCAGAGATCAGGCAAACAAACAATAAAGCAATTAAAAATGCCTTTTTCATGTATCCTCCGTACAGTAATAGCCGAATCAGAATATCCTGGCTTGGGAATCTGGCCTACACCTTCCCTTCCCGTTTCCGGTGGTATGAAGGTTTCGTATCCCATACAGTTGCGGGGACAGCTGCGGATTTTCACCGCATTCCTCTTTCATCGGCTTCTAATAAATCAAAACATTGCTGATTATAACTTTTTATTACCCCTATATCAAATGGGGTTTATTTCTATCGGTTTTTTCTTCACGGACACCTTCTTTGAAACACCATTATAAGTGTATTCCAGTACTATCTCCGCACCCGTTGGCCCGTCAGCGTATCTAGCCAATACCGGGAAACAGGCACTCGGATCGGCTTCGCCCTCATATGAGATAAGCAGAGCATCGGGACCCGGCACATTAATGGTCTCAAAGAACACAGCTTCCGGGATAATTAATGAACGTAGCATATCATTGTCGCTTTTATTCCTTCCGATAATAATAATAGAGGTTCCTATATGGAAAATCCGACCCCATTTCACCGCTTCAAAATAAATTGCCTCAGGTGGCGTAAAATGATCCAATATTACTCGTGCCCGACGGGAAAATCCAGGATCGGTCAAGAGACACCCGCCCGCTGGAGAAGAATATTTTTTGAGGCCGTATTTATCTGCCAGTTCTATTTGAACAGCTCGGCTTCTCCCCTCTATCGCAAAAAGATCTTCTCTTTTGACCCAGCCGTTCTTTTCCGCTAAAGTCTCATCCAGAAGTTTGGCGGATAAGGGGCGGAGGACCAGCTCCTCAAAGCCGCTCTTTACTCCGATATCCTTGATCGCTCTCATCGTTTGAGACATGGGCCGTTGGCCGACCACTTCACCGGTGACCAGAAAATCAAATTCTCCCCGGTCTATAAGACGGCCCACGGCCCGGATCATGAACAGATGACAGTCAATACAGGGATTAACCCTCTTGCCGTAGCCATGTTCGGGGGAAATGAGCACCTCTTTCAAGTAGGTATCGGAAATATCAATTACTCTGAATTTCAGCGAGTTTACTTCTGCCAGATGGATTGCTTTGTCCGGTGGAAAAAACGGGGTAGCAAAAATGATAGCTATTGCTTCTACTCCCTGTTTCTCAACGATCCTGTATGCCAAAAGGGAATCAAGGCCGCCGGAAAATAGAATTGCGGCCCTTATAGATCCCAAAGCATTAACCCCGTTTGACTATCGCTCTTGGTTTTGGTAAATTCCATAGGTAATATTTCCAGGACTATCTCATGCATGAGTTTTACTTTCCCCGAGAAAAGATGTCCGCCGTAGACATTATGCTTATGATCTCCTATCATAGCATGAATATGCGCAGCATACTCCTCGGCACCCTTCACAATAGTGCCTGAATAAGCAAGCAATTCAAAACATCCGCGAAATATCTTTCTCTCATAACTTTTTCCGTTAAAGAAACCAAGTTCCGGGTTCTCTATCATTCCCACGGCGGATATAATGCTTAGATTCGAACCGCTTTCTTCTGCGATACGATTCAATTCTCGGATAGGATCATCGCCGTCATTGAAGATAGCAGCAATCGCTCCGTCCTTCTTCTTATATCTCATTGTTTTCTCCTAAAGATTCCATTTATGTTTCAGCGAAGAGACCATAAAATCGATCGCCCTCTCATTGTACCCGCCCTCAGGAACGATTATATCGGCAAATTTCTTTGAAGGCGACACAAATTCAATATGCATAGGCCTGACAGTTGAGAGATACTGTTTCATTACCGAATCCATATCACGGCCTCTTTCTTTGATATCTCTCGTTATTCTTCTGGAAAGGCGTATATCGGACGGAGTATCCACATAGATCTTGAAATCCATCAGTTCGCGAAGTTCGGGGAAATGGAAGATGAGGATCCCTTCAAGAACAACGACCGGCGCGACCGTCAGGGATTGGGTCTTCTCTTTCCTGCTATGAGTTTTAAAATCATATATGGGAACCTCGATGGGCTCTCCCTTTTTTAACTGTTTTATCTGAGTTATCAGAAGATCTGTATCAAATGCATTCGGGTGATCATAATTTCTTTCATCTACAGGGATATCCCGCATATCGGTGTAATATGAATCCTGATAAATAACGACCATGTTCTGTTTCATGATCTCGTGGATCTTGCGGGCAACCGTGGTCTTCCCGGAGCCGGTTCCGCCAGCGATACCTATAATAAAGGGCTTATTCATTTTTCGACTCCATATATACATCTATTTTCTCACTTGGGATCCCTTTTTTAATATATTTATTGATCTCTTTTTTCATATTCCCGGATACATCCTTCAATACTACTAGGCCATCTTCTCCATTGTCCTCAGTTTCCCCTATCAAACGCTTATCATTTATTGCGTCGGCGAAGTACTTCGTTTCCAATTTATGCATATATAATTTCTTGCCTTTCCTTTTTATGTAGAGAAAGAAGTAAACACTCTTAAGATCCGCAAAGGCATCAGATTCCTTTAACTTTTTTTCCTCTGATATATCGTATTTTATATTTACGATATAGCCGCCTTTCACTCTGGTCAGATGACAAAGATTGGTATCCTTCCCGTCTGAAGTGATCATTGTATAGGTACGGGAAGCCTTGTCTCTTAAAAAAGTTATTTCATCGTCGCCGTCGATCTGCTCCCAGCTGCCTTCGAACCAATGCGGAGTACGGCCTTTTTCCACCGGTGAAAGCGGATGCTGTGAGACAACGCAGGCAGGCAAGAACAAAAGAAGCAGTAAGCCGGTAATTACAGCAGAAATAAATGAGCGTTTCTCTTTCATAATCAACTCCATTCTGAATTATACAAATTTCTTGTATATTTTTCCAGTCAAAACGCGGAGAACGCGTGTGATGTGTAATGTTTAACGTAAGAAAATCAAATAACAATTTCCCTTATTCTTTCTCTTCACTATTTCTCCACCTACAAACCTATCATCCTATCACCTTCTACTTGCCCACCTCACACTTCACACTTCACACGTTTTAATCGTTACACGATTAAAACTCTTTTTTGAACTTTCAATGAAATAAGTTATAATCTCCATACAGGAGTCAACCATGAAAACACATCTTCGGATCATTGCGCTCACAGCTTTTATTATTATACTCTTTGCAGGATGCAAATTCTCCTACGACAATAGAGATAATGCAACTGTTATTAAAGGGAACCCGACTGAATTGGCCGTCATGTACACGCAGACCTCAGGAGAATATGCGGCAATATGCTATCAAACCTTCGCCATGGGAAAAATGATATTCAATATGGAGAAGGAGAAATGCGGGGAAGGGAACAAGAAGCTGGCGGTAGTTGTTGATGTAGACGAAACGGTATTGGATAATACTCCCTATCAGGTCGAGATGATCATTCAAAGCTCCGGCTACCCCGATCAATGGGATCAATGGTGCAATTTCGCGCGTGCTCTGGCAATGCCGGGGGCATTGGAATTCTGTAAATACATCGAAGCGAATGACGGCGTGGTATTCTATGTCACGAACAGAAAAGATCACCTTAAAGCCGCCACCGTGAAGAATCTTCAGGATAAGGGTTTTCCCTTTGCGGATGATGAACATGTGATGACCAGATCACGGGAAAGAAGCAAAGAGCCCAGACGAGATATTATTAAAAAAGACCATGAGATCGTACTGCTCATGGGAGACAATCTGAACGATCTTACGAATATCTTTGAAAACAAAGACGCTGCCGCAAGAAAAATGCTGGTCAAGGACAATCAGCAGCTTTTCGGGACACGATTCCTGGTATTTCCCAATCCGATGTACGGGGACTGGGAAAATCCGGTTTATAAAGAAGTGGGTTTCTCCGCAACTCCGGAGATGAAGCATGAAGCCCGCATGAAGGTAATGACGGGGTTCTAGGGGCAAAGAGTTTACACGCTCCGCTTCCTGTCAACTCTTTGCTTGGAACTTTTACATCGGGACAGACGAACGCCGGCGGCGTACGTCATGTCCCCTATCTTGATTGGGGTGCGGCACGATATGATTGGAACAGGAGAATTAAAGTGTTAAACGAAATAGCGATTTTCAGGTTACGGCTGTGCTTATCTTTCCTTTTCCTTCTATTCGTTTTTTTCTACTCTCTTTTCTCTGTTTCTCCCCCACACTCGAGCACGGCGCAGCCGTGCGCCCAACCGAGAGTTCCGAAAGGAGCAAGTGTTCTAATTCATAAATATGTTAACTATTTCTTTATTTCCTTCCCGCATCCGTTCACCGGGAGCCCGGCAGCGCCGGGCGACCAACCCAAAAGAGTTTTGAACCGTTTAAGCGACATTGACATTTTTAACGGCATGAATGAATGGTGGCGAAGCCGAAAATATCCAATTGTCTGAGTGAGCGAAAGCTAACGAGTTTTGGGATTTTAATGAATGATGGCCGTGGTGAGTATCGTCGCAAAAAATGACATGAGAGCAAATACGGATCAAAACTCAATTAAATAATATACTATCTTTCTTTTTGAACATCATGAAATGATGTGAAAAAAGCATATGTTAATAATGAAAAGATGGATCAGAACAGTGTTCTGATCCATAAATAAGAGCACTAACTCAACTGAAAATAATATTTATCAATGTTGCCAATACCCAGCCCAGAAGGAGTCCATAGAACACGCTGAACATCGTCCATTTCAACCCTATCTCTTTCTTCATTACGCCAAGCGTGGCAAAGCAAGGGGTATACACCAGTGTGAGTATCATAAACCCGAATGCGGTCACCGGTGTAAAAAACAAATGAAGGGCTTCGGATAGCGTTTGGCCGGCAGTCGGAAGCAATGTCCCTAAAATAGCCACGACCTCTTCTTTTGCGATTATCCCGAAGATCAATGCGACAACTATCTTCCAATCACCAAGGCCGGCAGGATGGAAGATCGGGGCGATAGCCCGGCCGATCACGCCCAGGAAGCTTTCCTCACTGGCGTATTCCACTCCGAAAGGAACGCTGGAAAGGAACCATACGATCACCACGCCGGCAACGATTACAGTTCCCGCTTTATATATGAAAGACCGGGCCTTTAACCACATATGCAAAATGGAATTAACAAGTTTCGGCATTCGGAAAGGAGGAAGTTCGATGATCAACGGAATATCCTCTTCTTTAAAGAACAAGCCCTTAAAAAGACGGGCGGAAAAAACAGCAATAATGATGCCTATCATGTATATCGAAAATACGATAAAGCCCTGATGCTTGGTAAAAAAGGCACCGGCGAAAAGGACATATATGGGCAATCTCGCAGAGCAGGACATGAATGGGTTCACAAGGACCGTCAATATCCTGTCTTTTCTCGTTTCAAGGGTTCTTGCCGCCATTATCGCAGGAACATTACATCCAAAACCCAGGATCATGGGAATAAAGGATTTTCCGTGAAGCCCCATCTTATGCATAACCCCGTCCATAACAAAAGCAGCACGCGCCATATAACCGGTATCCTCGAGATATGACATAAGAAAAAAGAGTATCATGATATTAGGGAGAAAACTCAGAACACCGCCGACACCGGCAATAAGCCCATTAACAATGAGAGATGTCAGCCATGCGGGGGTAGAAATTGAAGCAAAGAATTGTGTTATATGAATAGATGACCAGGAGAAGAAACCGCCTATCATCTCCTGAAGGGGAGTGCCCAATTTGAAAACCAGCTGGAAAATAAGAAAGATAATAACAATGAAAAGCGGGATCCCCACCCATGGATTTGTTATTACATGATCAAATGCATCAGCAAATTCAATATTGTCAGTCTTTTTCTCAGTATGCTTTATGGACTCCGCGACCAGACCCCTTATCAATCCGTGCCGGTATTCACCTATATGAACGGGCGATGGGCGTCCTAGATCACGGTCAGAGGAATTTTGAATTTTTCTTAGATCGCTGAAGTAGGATTTGCTTTTCAAACTCTTCATTACCTGAGGATCTCTTTCCAGAACTTTTAAAGCGGTCCAATGCGCATCCTCATGATCTGCTTCAAAGCTTTTCAGTCGAAGAATTCGGCAGATCTGCCGTTCAATGGTGGTGTCGTAGAGTAATTTGAAATCGTTTCCTTCCGGCGGAGAAATGATGGCTTCCCTCAATTCCGGAATACCCCTGCCGTCAATAGCAGCTGCAGGGATCACTTTCACCCTTAACGCCTCCGCTATCTTTTCGATATCAAAGAAGTGTCCGGTACTCTCAACCTCATCCATCATATTGAGGACCAGGATCACTGGTTTGTCGGAGAATTCCAGAAGTTGGATCATAGGATAAAGATTTCTTTCGACATTATTAGCATCTATGATACAAACGATACAGTCAAATGTCCCGGACATCAGAGCATCTCGGACCACTACCTCATCGGGAGAATTCGGAGTTAAGGAATAAGCACCTGGAAGGTCAACAAGCTCCACTCTTTCCTTGCCCCCCTTCAGCATTCCCAGTTTCGAATCAACCGTAACCCCTGACCAATTCCCCACATGCTGATGTGACCCGGTTAAGGCATTGAAAATAGTGGTTTTTCCAGAATTAGGATTACCAAATAATGCTACCCTTAGATCAATCTTCTTTTCCAAGGTCATCTCCTAATACTTTTTTTGCCATTCCCTGACCCAGGCCTATCTTAATATTTCCGATCTTCACCACTATCTGTCCGCGGCCCGAATTGGAAATAACAGTTAAAGTACTCCCGCAGCGAATACCGATCTCGCTGATACGGCGCACCGAATTACAGCCCCCGTCTATTTGCTGCACTAAAAATCTATGCCCGGAAAGTGTATCACTTAATAGTTTCATTATTATCCTCCATAACCTGTATCACCTCAGCATCATCTCTGCTTATGGAATGGTAACCGCCGCCATGATGTATCTCAATAATACTTCCATCTAATGATATCCTCGTGATAGTAAAGCGTTCTCCTTTATTGAGTTTCATCCATGCAAGGCGCTCGCGTACCGCCTTTTTTGAGAAGTTGACAAAGACACCGCTGAAATCTTCTTTATGTAGTACCAAAGGTGTTGTCGCTTCATTCCCATTTAATCCATATGATGATTTTGCGCATGTAAATTTTTCCTGTATATTCTTCTCCAGAAGGTATGTTGTCAGGCAATTAAGTTTCTCAACATGGTTCATTTCCATGTGATGCTCGATCTCGCATGCCATTTTCCTGGCTTTATCCGAAGGTATTTTAAGAACACTTTCAAAGAATTTTGCGATGTTCCGGTGCTTGGAATATAGCCGTGATGCCTGACACAATCCTGTTTCGGTAAGATCGATCTGTCTGTACTTCTCATAATTCACATGTCCCGAAGCAGAAAGGCTTTTCATGGCATTGACCACGGAAGAATTCTTCACATTGTGGTATTCCACCAGGTCTTTAATTCTGACAGTGTTGTTTGAATATTTTAGTATCAAGATGGATTCAAGATAATCTTCAAGGCTCTCTGAAAGCATATTCACTCCTTTGTAGTCTCATCTACATTCTCTATTCTATACTAATTATACTAGGTTGTTGGCTAAAAGTCAAGCGGGAAAATGACTAAGTACGTGGAATGAAGCTGGAGAAAACTATTTACTCTCCATTTCTTTTCTGGAATCCATGAACTCTTTCATTTCTTCCAGATAGTAATTGTAATAGATCTTTCCTGATTGGTCAAGCGATTTTCTGTGCTCCACCATTTTTCCGTACATCACTTCTGCGGAAGTGAAGCCTTCCTCGAGAATGATCCTTTCCATGATGGCATAGCGGTAATGGCGGTTGCCGTATTTTCTGATAAGGTCTTTCTTATATTTTCTAAAAGAGGCGGGATTCAATTCCAATGGCGTAGGGTGTCCCCAGAAGGAATATGGCAGAAATCCAAAAATGCCCGCCAGACTCTGATTTCCCATGTACCGGTCACAAGCTTCGGCTTCATCAACGATCTGCTCCTTTTGCGTATCAAGATCATAGCGGGACATCTTTTTCTCATTATCACTGAAATAGACGCTTTTGCCGTCAAACGACCATGAAAATCCACAGACATACCGATCTTCAAATATCGTCTGACTTTGCAGGGTTTCGATATCCAGAATAGACAAATTATCATCCATCGCATAAAGAACCCTGTCAGCCGAGGGTGAGAGACGGGCGGAATTTCCTAATCTGCCCAATTCGATCTTCTTTTTTGAGGAAATATTGTATAGGAAGGTATTTGTTTTAGGATTTACCAGGATGACATCACCCCGAAGATCCAGATGTACTCGGACGGGCAATGAACAATACTTGGGAAGGTCGAAGTCCATCAAATGTTCCGGCACCGTATCACTCAAGCTGTAACTGTATAATGAAACTATGGCAAAGCGGCTCTTAATACGGCCGCCGTCGGGAAATCTTCCCAGACCTTTCGGAACTCTAAACGCAGAATATAAGCGGGCGAAGACCAGGTCCGCAGAGAAAGAGTCCTCGTTCTGTACATCCTCGGATGCTTCGGCCGTTTTCAGCTGACATTCCCGTTGGATTCCGCCGGAATAGGTAATTGTGGTATTTATAAACTTTTCATGGAAGCTGCAATTTTGAAACATTGCGATCAAAAGGAAATAAATCAGGAAGCGAAAAAGCTTCATCGGCCCCCTATTTATTCCGCATTTTCTGCGTCGGTTTCGAATCCCTTCAGGATCTCTTTTGCATAAGCCAAATATTCATCCGAAACATAAACAGTCACGGGGGCACATCCACCTGGAGACAATACCCATGGCATAACCGTACCTAATATCTCGTTTTCTATGAAGACCTCAATATCATGACTCCGCAGAAGATCCGCGATGATCTCAGCTTCGGTATAGCCGCCTTTGAAGATTTTACTGGTGTTCTGATTCATAAATACGATGACATTCTACAATTATGCATTTCCCAACTAGCCTCCACCCTCTTCTCACTTGTTCTCTATTCATTTTTTAATTATCCATTGTCAATTGTCAAACTCTCTATAGGCCTCTATCCTCCGTTTATGCTGATCAGAAATCAAAATCCGAAAAAATGACCTTACGTATCTCTTCTCTCAATCTGTCGGAGAACTCATCGTGTTGTTGTATCTGCTCAAGCAGAACATGAACGATCTCCCAGAGCCGTGTCTCTTTTAAGATCTTTTCTTTATCGTCAGTAAGGATATGAGAACATATCTTCTCTTCTCCGGTTAGAGCCTTATTGAAAAGCATTTTTTCAAATTCATGAAATGTCATCTCTTTGTCGTCCACCTTGACCAAGCTTCTTCTGTTGTGATCAGCCATTCTTCCCTCCATAATTGAATCATGCGGTGGAAGAGTAAGCCGGATTTTGTTTTAATGGCCATTCATCTATGCGATCGACCTTACGGCTCGGACGAGCAGCCCTCAAATGCCGTATGTTTGATCTTGCTTCGACAGGGGTTTACCGGAAGATATGTTCCCATACCCTCCCGCGAATAACGCGCTTTCACCTTTACAGCCATTGCCGGGTAATACCCGATATGCGCTGCAGTTTATTTTCTGTGGCACTTTCCTCCCTTGCGGGATCCCATTGGGACTGCCTGCTCTGCGAAGTCCGGACTTTCCTCTCATTCTGCCGAAACAGAAAAAGCGGCCAATCGTCTTCCACCGGAATAGTTTACAATATTTCTTTGAATTTGTCCACTGGTGTTCTGATTCATAGATAGAGGCTAGAGATTCGAGGTTAGTGCAGAAAAAAGGGCTCCCACTCGGATTGTCATGAAGTTTACTCCGATTATATCAGGGATCGGGAATCCATCTATATTCCCCTCCTTAAACTGTCAACACTGTCAACCACCGTCCCTGATATTCAAAAAAAAGGCGGCAATACCGAAGGCAACAGAGACATTTAAGGATTCGACATCGTTTTTCATTGGGATGCTCACGATATGATCACATTCTTTCAGGATGCCGGGCCGAATCCCCTGGGCCTCTCCACCCATGATCAAAGCTATACCATCGCTATCATTTTGATGATCGGTGAGGGGCAGTTCACCCGACATATCAAGGCCAAGTATCGTGACGCCTTCTTGTTTGAGTATCTTGATCTCTCTTTTGAGATTAACGGTCTCCTCTATCATTAAGCGGTTCAAAGTCCCCTGAGAGACCCTTTCCACTTCAGGAGTTACCTTAGCCGAATCATGCTTAGGAATGATAACGCCATGAACCCCAAGAGCAGCGGCAGTTCGAATTATGGCGCCAAGATTTCTAACATCCTGTATACGGTCCAGAAGAAGTATGAATGGCGGCTCATTATTACTTCTGGCATTTTTAAGCATCTCTTCCACAGAGAAGAATTTGCGTTTCCCCCCGAAAAGGACAACACCCTGGGAATGCGGAGAATAATGTGAATCGAAATTCCTATGGGATACAAATTCGATCTTTATTCCTCTGCCTTTAGCCAATTCTATGATCTTCTGCACCTTGTCACCAAAGGTGTTCTCGCGGACTACAAGTTTAATTATTTCGCGATTGCCGGCATTGAGATTCTCCCAGACGGCGTTACGGCCGATTATCTTGAGCATCTTAACTTTCCCGCAGAAATTCAAGTGAATTCTGAATTCTACTGCGTATCTCTTTCAGAGGAAGTACCGTCAGAAAGTGTATTAACTCAGGCCCTTCCTCCTTACCGGAAAGCATGTATCTGATGGGATGATAAAGGTCCTTGCCTTTCAGCTCCGTCCGTTTTGACAGCTCCTTAAAAAGCCCGCCGGCATCATTTGTCGACAAGGAATCCTTTTCAGCCGTCAGGGTCAGGAAATTCTCTGCCAGAAGTATATGGGCGGATGTTTTAAAAGGAGTAAGAAGCTCCTTATTGATCACCCAAAGGGAGAAATCATCAATGCGTGCAATTACATCGCCAAGAAAATGATAGTAGTCGCGAGTAGCGGAAATATATCTATGCACCATATCGGCGTCATCTTTGAAAAAGTGAGATCGTTTTAATTCCGGAACAAGCTCAATTATTTCTTCATCACTAAGCGCGCGCAGGTATACACCGTTCATCCAATCAAGTTTTTCGCGATTCAGGATCGCCGAGGTCTTTGAAACCCTATCCAAAGAAAAGAATGAGATGAGCTCTTCCATGGTCAGCAGTTCTGGATTTTCACTGGTTTCCCTATCGGGAGGAGACCATCCCAAAAGAGCCAGAAAGTTGGTCAATGCCGCCGGAAGATAGCCCTTTTCCCTGAATTCCTCCACTGAGGTGGCGCCGTGGCGCTTGGACAGACGACTACCGTCCTCACCCAGTATCATGGAAAGGTGGCCAAAGAGCGGTAATTCAAATCCTAATGCCTGATAAAGAATTATCTGTTTCGGTGTATTTGAAAGATGGTCGTCGCCTCTCAGTACATGTGTGATCTTCATCAGAGCATCGTCTACGACACATGTGAAATTGTAAGTTGGGTAACCATTGGAACGCTTGATCACGAAGTCCCCCATCAAGGAAGGATCAAAACGGGTCGCGCCGTGTATCAGGTCTTCAAATACGATCTCTCCGTCCAATGGTATCTTAAATCTGATCGAAGGAGTAATGCCGGAATCGATCTTCTGCTGAATATCCCGCTTTGAGAGGTCCCTGCAGCGCCCTGAGTATTTTGGGGTCTGCCCGTTTTTCAAAGCATCCGCCCTTTCTCTTTCCAGATCTTCCGGGGTACAGAAGCAGGGGTATGCCGAGCCGGCTTCCAGTAATTTATCAATATGATCATTGTAGAGGTCAAAACGCTCTGTCTGGAAATAAGGACCAAGATCGCCGCCCTTGCCCGGGCCCTCATCCCAGGATAATCCCAGCCATTCCAGACTTTTGAGAAGATCCTGTACCGATTCCTCCGTGGAACGCTCTTTATCCGTATCCTCGATCCTTAAAATATAAGTTCCACCGCAAGCGCGGGCAAAAAGATAATTAAATAATGCTGTCCGCGCGCCTCCGACATGCAGTAAACCTGTCGGTGAAGGCGCGAATCTTACCCTGACAACGCTCATTGAGACTCTGAAGAATCTTGAAGCTCTTTAATGAGGTCAGCTATTCCTTCCTCAGGAAGCCACTTAGGAGCGTAGCCGATCTTTATAGATTCATCAAGAGCAGCTTCTGTATGATCCTGATAGAAATCGTAAGGATTCTTGAAATATTCGACCTTCACATCTGTTCCCAGGACACCATTGATGATCTCCACGAGCCGGTTAAAGGTATAGGCTTTTCCGCATCCGAGATTGTATACGCCGTTCTTCTTTGATTCATACGCAGAAATGATACCATTCACCACATCTTTAACATAAACGAAATCCCTTTTCTGCTCTCCCATTTCAAAAAGCTTGGGGCTCTCGCCATTCATCATTTTCACCGATAATTGATAGACCATGGATGCGAATTTTCCCTTGGACTCCTCCCTTTTACCATAGACATTAAAGAATCTCAAACCGACAAGCGGAAAAGAGGGCGCCATGGCAATGGTCTCATATGTCAATCTGTCCATCATCATCTTTGAAAAGGCATAGACATTTGCGGGAGCGTTTCCCTCCTCTAATCTGTTCGGGCCCGGTTTTTTACCATACACCGAGGCAGAGGAAGCATAGATCAGCGGGATATTCCTGTTCAGACAGACCTTGACCATCCTTTTGAAGGCCAGTATATTGACCCTCGTCATCAGATATTGATCTTCCACGGTCGTGTCCGAGATCGCCCCCATATGAAATACCGCATCAAAATCTGAAGACTCAAGGAAAGAAATAAATTCCATTGAATCCAGTTCAAAGGGAAGAAATTGGCCGGTGAAACCCAAGAGGTTCTTGAAATTGCCTGACCAGAAATTATCAGTGGCGACAACGGTTGCCGCGGGATATTTCTTTGTTAACTCCAAGGCAAGTGTGGAGCCTATAAAACCGGCGCCGCCGGTAACCAGGAATTTCATTTACCATTTCCCTTGAAGAAACTTTCCAAAGCGCAAATAACGGCTTCCTGCTCCTCTGAAGTCAACTCAGGAAAGACAGGAAGCGAAAGAACTTCCAAGCAAGCGGCTTCGGCATCGGGAAGGTCTCCGCTTTTGTATCCAAGATGTTCGAAACATTTCTGAAGGTGCAGCGGGATAGGGTAATAAATCGCATTTCCTATGCCCTGTTCATCCAAAAAGGCCTTGAGATCATCCCGCTGTTTTGTCCGTATCGTGTATTGATTGTATATATGATAATTCACGGAAGATTCGTATGGAGCGGTAATGAACTCATCCAATCCTCTTTCCTTGAAAGCCGTATTGTATTTTTGAGCATGATCTCGTCTCATTTCATGCCAATTGTTCAGGTATTTAAGTTTCTTCTCAAGTACGAAGGCCTGCAGAGAATCCAGCCGTGAATTATACCCGACAAAATCATGTGAATATTTTTTCGTCTCGCCATGCATTCTCATCGCCTTAAGACGCGTATAGTTGTCATAATCCTTGACCGTGATCATCCCGCCGTCACCGAAACAGCCCAGATTCTTGGAGGGAAAGAACGAAAAGGCGCCGAAATCACCGATCGTGCCGACTTTATTCCCCTTATAAGTGGCGCCGATGGCCTGACAGGCATCTTCGATCACTTGCAGGTCATGCTCAAGAGCGACTTTCATAATGAAATCCATATCGGCGGATTGGCCGAAAAGATGTACCGGCAGAATTGCCTTGGTCTTTGGGGTGATCTTCTCAGCGATGAGATTCACATCCATATTATATGTTGAGGGATTAATGTCAACAAATACAGGTATAGCACCCAATCTCGTGATAGCACCCGCAGTGGCAAAAAAGGTAAAAGGGGTCGTAATGACCTCATCACCAGCCTTCACACCCGCCTGGTCCAAAGCCAGTATCAGAGCATCCGTACCCGAAGCGACACCCAAAGCGTACTCAGTTTCAAAATAATCCCCTATTGCTCTCTCAAAACGGCCAAGGGGCTCTCCGAGAATAAATGTCTGCGCTTCCATCAACTCATTCAAGCCGGGAAGTATGTCGTTCTTCAGATATTTATACTGTCTCTTAAGATCCAAAAGCGGTACTTTCATTTTTTTCTCCCTAATTTACTATGGCTTACATCAGAGCCCAAACTGATAACTCTGTCGGTCTCCGCCGATTCATATATCGCGTGAATTATCTTCAAGGATTTTATTCCCTCCGCTCCATCGATCAGAGCCGCTCTTTCGGCTTGAATAGCTTCGAGAACATGCTCCAGATAGGCGCGATGTCCAAAGCCGTACACATCAGGAGGGTTAACGGAAAATTTTTCGATGATCGTTTCATCTTCCGTTTGGGGTTCTTCAAATTTCCATGTAACGATCTTATTCATAGCGAATCCACCTATCTCGACGGTCCCATTTGAACCATAGACATTGATAGAACCTTCCAGGTCCTGTGGGGATGTGTTCGTTGTAGCTTCAATAACGCCAAAGGCCCCGGATTCCGCCCGGAGAATGGCTACTCCGGTGTCCTCTACTTCTATCTGATGCAGGAAGGTATCGGTCATCGCGGAAATATCGGAGATCGGGCCTAGTACCCATTGAAGCATATCAATATGATGCGATGCCTGATTAGTAAGAACTCCTCCATCCATGGCCCATGTCCCGTGCCATTTATCCATATCGTAATATCTCTGAGGACGCTGCCAATGAACCCTTACCGTTGCCATGTATATCTTCCCGAAGCGGCCTTCTTCTATTGCCTGCCTTAACTTTAGGATGGGGAGATTGAATCTGTTCTGCTTGACAACGAATAATCGAGTATGATTATCATCACAGGCTTCTATCATCGCCTTGGCGTCATCAAGCCTAAGCGCCATGGGTTTCTCAACGATAATATTCCCTGTATGCGGCGCGAAATACATGCAATGTTCGGCATGCAGGCCTGAAGGAGTACAGATGCTCACCACATCTATCTTCTCACCTTCTGCCATTTTTTCCATACTTGTATAATACCGGATCCCGTACTTCTTACCGAATTCTTCTGCCCTTGACGCAATAATATCACATACAGCTGAAAGTTCAGCCCCATCTATCTGTTTTAAAAGGGCGGCGTGCCGTTTTCCAATGCGCCCGCAGCCTAACAATGCGAATCTTAACATAAATCCTCCGATGTTTTAGTGTACTGTTTCATAAATACGATGTCAATGAAATACCCTGATTTGAGGCAATTCCAACGAACAATGAGTACGGCGTACCCTTTGTGGTCCGCAAGCGAAGAGAGAGGAAGAAATTGACCAAAGATAATATTCCCTTCGGGCTGAGGCTCTTTTTCTGTCTTCTGCGTTGCTCGTTGCTTACATACCGCTGTGGGTATGCAACGCTCCTCGCGCCTTGAATACCGAGCAAAAATAGCGTCAGTCATTGTTAACGTCTTTATGGATCAGAGCACTAATTACTTACATACCGCTGTGGGTATGCGGCGTTGCTCGCGCCTTGAATACGGCAAAAATATCGTCAGCCATTGTCAGTGTTTCATGAATCAGGACACTAGAAATTCATTATACAAAACTTTATGCGAATTTGCAAAGAAATCTAAATTTCCATGACCGCAAAAGTGTTGCATATTTCATATAATAGTGGTATAATCAACAGTGAAAAAAATAATATTATTCTGCCTTTTATTCAGTGGTATTTTATTGCAGATACATTCGGATTATTCTCTACAGACCGATTCGTTCAAGACCGAAGCACGCGCAAAATCCAGGATGAATTCCCTCTCAAAATTATTGGACCGGGATGCGGTCCATATGGTCCGTACAGACTTGGGAGAAAAGGGCGTTTGGTACAGGGTCCGTTATGGAAGATTCTCCGAGAAAAAGGACGCGATGCAATACATTGAAATATTGAAAAAGAAGGATATCGCTTCATTCTTGACCTTATATCATGGCCCGCCCGACTTTGCTTACACGGTTGCGAAAACAGAAAATGCCGCATCGGTAAAAGCGGAGGTAAGGGAAACGCCAAAGGAAGTGATCACCGCAAAAAGTAAAAAGGCGGATCTCGCGGAAAAACAAGAAGAAAAGACGGACAAGGCCAAGAGCGAGAGCAATAAGCAAAAGGCCCGAAAAAGAGCGGAAGAAAAGCGAAAGGAAAAAGAAAGAAAAGCTAAGACCGAGAAAGAGGTTTTAAACGAAACCTTAGATTTTAAAATCGAGATAGTAAATAATATTTGGATCAAAGCCGTTCAGGAAAGAGATCTCGAAAAGATCAAAAAAATGATCCCCAGATATCTGAAATTAGCCGAGGAATTCTTTGATAGCGATAATCTCTACAAAACCTATTATATGGTCTCGCATTGCTATCTCGAATTGAAGGACAACACACGCGCTATTACATATATCGACAAAGCGATCGACTATGCTCCGAGGAAAGAGAAGGCGGCGCTATTATACGAAAAAGGCTTTATGGTTTACATTTTTGTTCAGGATTACGATAAGGCCTTGAATATTTTCAAGAGGGTCAGCATTGAGTTTCCGGGATCGGATTGGGAGCAGGCGGCGATCTTGAATATCAAGCAGATCCTTACTTATAAGGTCTACAAACATAGCGAGGAGGGCTCATGAGCTTAAAGGGTAGTCTGACTTCCATTCATCTTGCGGACATAGTCCAACTCATCGGCTTGGGGGAAAAGTCCGGATGTCTGGAATTATCCCGGGGGAATGACACCGGGTATATCTTCTTTGACAAGGGCATCATAATCTACGGATATTCTGATAATAATAAAGTTTCCGTAGAAAGGGTCAACAATGAAAGGAAGTTGATCGATGCTTCAAAATTGAAGACGGTCATGGCATCGGCTGAGGAAAAAGGCAAAGACCTCGTTTCTCTCCTCGATGAAGGTGGATTGATCCCAAAAGACAAATTGGCCTCGGCGACAAAGAATTTTATGCTTGAGACCATGTATGCTTTTTTCAAGTGGACCGATGGAAATTTTGAGTTTATCCCCGACAAGAAACCCGAATCTCCAATGGCTCTTCTTGAAGCATCTTTTTCCAATCTTATCATGGAGGGCTCCAGAAGGATTGACGAGATCGATGTTATAAAAAAAATATTCACCTCTGATAAAACCCGTTTTTTTGTAACCGCGACCGGAACGGAAAAACTGATACAATTAGAGCTGAACGACACAGAGAAAAAGCTTTTGGCTGAGATCAAGAACGTTTCAAATATCTATCGTCTTGCGGAAAGCTCGCAATTGGAGGAATTTGACCTCTACAAGATCGTCTATGGATTTCATCAATCCAAAATCATTGAGGTCATGTCCGAGGAATCGTTCGGCATCGTATCCGAACACATTGATCTGGCTGGTTTCTATGTGGAAAGAGAAAATTATGAGGATGCCCTCAAGGAAGCGGAAAGAGCATTTTCATTGGTTCCCACCGATGAGAATATCATTGCGCTCTTGAAGTTATGTTCCGATTATACCGAATTATCACCTTCATTGATCAAACATTTTAAGAGCGCCTTGAGATTCTCACGATTCACTTCTTATTCTAAAGATATCCTCAAATTCATCAAGAGCGAAGCGGAGAAGGTCATTCAGGAGAAAGAACAAAGCGGAAAACCCAAGAAAGCCAGTCCCAGAGAAGCGCTTCTACTTGCCACTCAACAGGCAAAAAAGGGAGATTTCAAAGGCGTGGTAAAGACATTGACAGAGCTTGGAGAGATCAGGCATTCCACCTATTATCTTTTATTGGGGAATGCATATTTCAAATTAAGCAATATGAAACAGGCATACGATATCTTTTCCAAATCATTCGAATTGAATCCTGAAAATGAGAAGATCAAGAAATTGCTCGTAGCCATTAAAAGTAAATTATAGGAGTGTCTCATGACAAAGGATAATAAAGAATTGGAAAATAGGAAAAAAGCACTGGATATCGCGGTTTCGCAAATCGAGAAAAATCACGGTAAAGGCGCGATAATGAAATTGGGGGACGCGAAGCATTTAAGAATTGATGCCATACCCACGGGATCACTGACATTGGATGCCGCGCTGGGCGTAGGCGGAATTCCCAAAGGAAGGATCACAGAAATATACGGTATGGAATCCGGCGGAAAGACCACGCTGGCGCTTCATGTGATCGCGGAAGCTCAAAAGCTGGGAGGCATTGCGGCGTTCATAGATGCCGAACATGCCCTTGATCCGGAATATGCCAAGAAGATAGGCGTGGATACCGAGGAACTGATTATCAGCCAGCCGGACTTCGGCGAACAGGCTCTCGACATCACGGAAACCCTGGTACGATCCGGTGCCGTGGATATTGTTGTTATTGACTCGGTGGCGGCATTAGTGCCGAAATCAGAGATCGACGGGGATATGGGAGATTCTCATGTCGGACTTCAGGCACGACTGATGTCGCAAGCCATGAGGAAATTAGCATCAGTAGTAAGTAAATCGGGGTGTTCGGTAATCTTCATCAATCAATTAAGACATAAGATCGGCGTAATGTTCGGTAATCCCGAAACAACCACCGGTGGCTTTGCTCTAAAATTCTATGCATCGGTCAGGATCGACATAAGAAGGATAAGCACCATCAAGGCAGCGGAGGCGGATCAGGGTATCAGGGTAAGGGCCAAGGTCGTGAAGAACAAGGTAGCCACTCCTTTCCGAAAGGCGGAATTTGATATCATGTTCGGAGAAGGCATATCTAGATACGGTGAATTCCTTGATCTCGGAGTTGAGAACGGCATCATTGAAAAAGCAGGTTCATGGTTCTCATACGCGGATCAAAGGGTCGGCCAGGGACGGTCAAATGTGATAGAATTCTTAAAAGACAATGACAAGATGGCCGGAGACATAGAGAAACAGCTCCGGGACAAGTTAGGATTGGCGACCGCCGGAAAGCCCTCCGAAGAATAAATGGTAGAGAAGAAATTCTTAAATTTCAGAAAAAGAATATTAACATATGTTGTAATATTTCTCAGTATGGCGACCTTTGCTGTACTTTTCGCTCTTATGCAGAACTTACAGCGGTCACCGCTTTTTTTAAAACTTTCCGATCTTAATTACAGAGTAGAAACAAGATCAACTACCATCCGGGTAAGGGCAAGCGTGGGTTTTGAGTCAAGGGGTAGTGGTAATAAGCGCAGTTTCTCTTTCCCTCTTCATCTTCCAAAGGATGCGGTCCTGAAGAGCTTCTCGGTACAATACCCTCTTCGATCCGGCAAACCGGTACATGAAAACGGCTTTATCACCTGGAGCGGCTATGTGCCGCAGAAAGGCGAGAGAGCAAGCATACAGGTCATTTATGAATATCAATTGGTTTTAGGAGAGGTCATCCTTCCCGTAAAAAGCCTCGGGACCTTCGTCATCAAGGATACGCCCATTACGGTAAATATTTTTCTTGATTCGAAGCTCCGCGAGTTCTCATCAAATTACGATATGATCAGCAGGATAAAAGGATTTAAAACCACTCTAACCTATAGTGCAGAATTAAAAAGAGGCACCGAAGACCTGTTCATAAAATGGTAGAGAGCGGGCCGAATACTCTTTTCTTAATCGATACATACTCCATTATCTTCAGATCTTATTACGCGTTACCGCCATTTGTAAACAGTTCCGGATTTCAGACCAATGCCGTATACGGGGTAATCAAATCACTGGCAAAGATGAGAAAAGACTTCAATGTAAAGATGATGTGCGCGGTATATGACAGTATAGGACCCACTTTCAGGAAGGAATTGACCGAGACATATAAGGCGAACAGAGCGAAAACACCAGAGGACTTGATCAAACAATTCCCCGTGATAGAAGAGATGATAGAACTTTTCGGCATTCCCTCTAAAAGAATAGAGGGCTTTGAGGCCGACGATGTCATAGGCTCCATATCCGAGCAGATGAGAGGCCTTGTTGACAATATCGTTATAATCACCGGGGATAAGGACCTCTTTCAATTGATAAACAGCAATGTGAGCATTTATGACCCCAGGAAAGATATGGAATATGATGAACAGGGAACTTTTGATAAGTTCGGCGTATTTCCAGCGCAAATGAGGGACTACCTTTCTTTAGTGGGAGATTCTTCCGATAATATTCCCGGAGCTCCAGGCATAGGCCCAAAAACAGCGGTAAAACTGCTTGACCGTTACAGTAACCTTGAAGAAATAATTCTTCATAAGGAAGAGTTAACCCCCGGCCAGCAAAAAAGCCTAAAAGAATTCTCATCCCATAGGGAATTGACCGAAGAACTTGTCAGAATCAGAACAGATCTGGATATCTCAACGCAGCCGGAAGAATATATTATCGGAAGCCCTCAGAATTCCGCATTGATCGAGAAGTTCCGGGAATTGGAATTTCACTCCTTCATATCCGAACTTGACCTGAAAACATCCAAGACTACACTTACTTATGTTCAAAGCGCGGTTTTTCGGCATACCGAAAAAACCGCATTCAAGATAATTGACGGAAATATACTTCTCGTTTCATCAAACAAGGAATTCACCGTCCTGCCCTTGGAAGATGCTGCGTTTGATCCAGCATACCTATATATCTCATATAATATCAAGGATGACTTCAAGATCCTTATGAAAAGAAATTATACACTCGCTAAGAACTATTATGATGCGGCAATTGCCCATCATGTTCTGAAGGGCGGAAAAAAAGTGACCTCCTTTCATGACATGACGGAAGACTTCCCGCTGTCCGAACATATCTCTTTTGAGAATGATCCCGGCGAAGGAGGTGAACTCTTGGAAAACGCCGGCCATCTTCATCACCTCTTGGCGATGTATGAGCTGCAGAGAAAATTCTCTTCATTCACCCAGGTTATGGAGGATGTTCTGATCCCCATAGAATTCCCGTTAATCCCCGTTCTGGCAGCGATGGAATTGAACGGCATATCTATTGACAGAAAAAAGTTTAATGAGGTAAAAGGGCAATACCGCAAGATCACGAATACACTGGAGCGCGACATTATTGAAATATCAGGGGAGCAGTTCAATGTGGATTCACCAAAACAACTGAGTTCGATCCTCTTCAATAAGCTCGGCCTGCCCATACTTAAAAAAACCAAGACCGGAGCGTCTACCAATTCAGCGACATTGAAAGCACTGATGAACGAAGCCACGGAGAAGAGCACCATACAACTATTGGAGAAAGTACTTAAATACCGAGAGGTAAAAAAGATACTCAGCACTTATCTTGAAGGATTCGTAAAACACATCACTGCAGAAACCGGGAAAATACATACCACTTATTTACAGGGAGCGACCTCTACCGGAAGGCTGTCCTCAGAAAATCCCAATCTTCAGAACCTGCCTATCAAGACAGAGACAGGTTCAATAATGCGTTCGTTATTTGTCCCCTCCAGAGAAGGCGATCTTCTCCTTTCACTTGATTACAGCCAAATAGAACTGCGGATACTTGCTCACCTGACACAGGATGACGCACTTGTTGAGGCATTTAAACTTGATAAGGATATTCATATTATCACTGCGGCGAAGATACTGTCTCTCCCTCTCGATCGTATTGGTCAGAAGGAAAGGGCTATCGGAAAAACCATTAATTTCGGTATCATGTATGGAATGGGACCTTATCATCTGTCTCAAACGATAGGTATTTCCATTAAAGAAGCTGTCGATTTCATTGATTCATATTACAGAGAATATGTGGGTGTCAAAGAATTCCAGGACCACTTGATAGCTGAGGGAGAAAAAACTGGGCATGTTGAGACCTTTTTTCATCGCAAACGCTATGTCCCGGAGCTCTTGTCCAGCGAGCACAATGTACATGCCTCCGGAGTAAGGGTTGCTATAAATGCTCCTATACAGGGAACCGCAAGCGAGATCGTTAAGCTTGCGATGATCAAGATCGCTGAAGGAATGCATCCGGAGATCAGAATGCTTCTTCAGATCCACGATGAACTTGTTTTTGAAGGGCCGGAAGAAGTGATCAAGCAGCAAGCTCCGGCGATCGCGGAGCTCATGGAAGGCATTGTTGATTTCTCTGTTCCTCTCAAGGTCGATCATGCTTTCGGCAGTGACCTCTTGGAGATCCACTGATGAGACTGCTGATCTCGGGGATCATGGCAAGCGGAAAAAGCACTGTCGCTTACATGCTTTCTGAAACGATTCGTTATCCCCTTCTCAAGGCAGATAGTATTGCAGCAGAGCTTAGAAGGGATGCGGATATCAGAACTCAATTGAAAAACCTCTTTCAATGCGGGGATACGGATCTGGAAGTAATTATGAGAAGCGGGATGTGGAAAAGCCAATTGAGAAAAGGAACAAATTCCATTATGCATCCTGCAATAAAGAGCGCTATTGATAAATTTCTACTGAAAAACCCCAGCTGCATCGTTGATGCGCCAATACCCCTGACATTGAATATTATGGATAATATTGATAAAGTGATTCTTGTCAAAGCACCCATGAAGATCGTGAAAAGAAGGATCACGGAAATGGACTTTACCAAGAGAACAGCTCGAGCTTTGTTGAAAGAACAGAAGAGGGAATTTAGAAAAATTAAGGCCGATCTTATCATTAATAACGATGAAAGACAAGAACTTCAAGTCATTGTTGACATTATTATTTCTCATTTTAAGCTGGACAAATAGTTGCGCTATTTCCCCGAATTTCATCAATAATGGAATATTCGAGGACAATGCGGGGTACTTTGCCGATATTTTCGGCAGGTATATGTGCCGCGGCAACAAGAACAATTTCTCCTCTGAAAATTACCTCATCAATAATGATGCGGTCACTCTGCCTTCACAGGCAGACCTTATCTTTTTCAAACAATCCTATTTCCGCAGCGGGAAAAGCAGTTTTTTCCTTAACATCAACCTCTTGAGCGGACGATACGGACAATATACTGATCTTGATAATAAGGCAGTGGTGCTGGCTTTTTCTTATCCTTTATTAACCGATACCAGTCTGGGAATAGAAGCGTCCTGGAATGAGATATCCGATAATGGCCCGATCGACTTTTATTCCTTGAAACATATTTACAATATATTTGTGAAATATTCGATCGACAAGCTCGGCCTTGTCCTTCGATATGAGATCAGCGGTTCCGAAAATTTCACAAGGAACTTTTCTTTCTTCGGATCTTGGAAACCACTTGATCATATGGAGATCGGAGTAATGGGTGGAAAGGTTTCGGAGTTCTCCGACCCTGAATCCTATTTGAACTCCATCTTTTTAAAAAGAGAGATCTCTTTCACGACCGTCTTCAGAACACGCATCCAAGAATATCTGGGAATTCTTTTCTATTATCGCACTCGCGAAAGCCATTCTCCCGATATGGAATTTACTATGGATGTTTACGAAAGATTTTTCTTTCAATTCTACTTAAGTGACACTAGGGAAAACAAGCGGCTTCTAATAAAAATTCCACTTTATAAGAACTATTTTCTGGTAGCGGGTCCTGAATTCTATGACAGGTACTTCATCTCCCTTTCCCTTTTAGAAAAAGGTGAGAAACATCTTTTTATTCTGGGGTTCAAGAATACTATTAAATTGGACTTGAAAAGGAATCTTTCCTTCTTTGTCAAATACAGATATCTTATTTAGATTTAGAGACATAGCAATCCGCTGCCCTTATCACAATACCATCGAGAATAAACCCCCTCAATGCAATCTCCAAAACCTTATCATGAGAGCCCTTCTTCTCGCGCACACCTATTGCGTTATGTACATTCGGATCAAAGTCAACCCCTATCTCGTTAATGACCTGAACCCCTTCATTTTCAAGTTTTTTAATGAATTCATTATAGACCATTTCAATACCCTTCAGGGTATTCTCGTCCTTGATGTTTGCCATCGCATATTCGAAATGTCCTAAAACCTCAATAAAGCCGATGAGGAATTTTTTGCTTTCTCTTTTCAAGGCATTCTTGAGCTCCTTCTGAGAACGCTCTTGGAATTTTTCATTGTCTTTGCTGAATTGATCCAAGGTGTCCTTGTTTTTCTTAATGGCGTTCTTGAAATTCTCGTTCTCTCTTTTCAAGGACTCATTTTCCTTCATGCTCTTCTCTTTTTCCACAAGAAGCTTTTCCAGGATCTCATGATTGAAAGCTATCTCTTTTTTGAGACTGCGTAATTTTTTATAGAAGTACCTGGTTTCATTGTCCATTAACATCTTTACCTCCAACTTTTAAATTTCTCGCTGATGACATCGGATACCATCTGTGAGAACTTTCTGAGAAAATCTATATTAAAGTCATAATACATCGCCTTCGGCCCGACGATGCCGAAAAGCCCTGTCCTTTCATCATTGATCTTAAAGGGCGAGGTGATGATGGTCATTTCCTTCAGCTCTTCCTCACCCAATTCCTGACCGATGAATATCCGTGTTGAATCCAAGGCGGAAAATTTCAGGATCAGCTCTTTCATCCTATCACCTGTATTGAACTCGGAAAGCTGGCCCTCATGGCCTGGGATGGGTTCAAGATGTATCCTCTGGAACTCCGTGATGACAGTCCCCAATTTACCGAGCAGTCCTTTTACGACCTTGTCATATTTTTTTAATTCACCCTTCAATTCTTTGAAGCGCTCTTTTAACGCCTCTTCGATCTCCGCAAGATTTCTCCCCTTTGCGGCATCATTGATGAAGCCCTCTACCAGCTTCAATACCCTTCTGTCGATCGCGGCGTCCGAGATAAAAAAGATCTTATCCAGTACCAATCCGCTGGAAAGGTAAATAAGGGCCAGTATTTGATTCGGGGCGATCTGATTAAAATGGACACCTTTCAATTTTTGAGTATCCACCGTAACACCGAGCGAAAAAGCCATCTCATTGGTGAATTTAGAGATCATCTTTGAAGAAAATACCATGACATTCTCCAGATCGACCATGCTTTCATCCAACTCACTCTTGAGATTTCTGAGCTCGATCTGAATGAATTGATTTAAGTGCAGGAGATGGTCGACATAGGATCTGAACGCAAGGTCAGTGGGTATCCTTCCGCCGGAAGTGTGTGCTTTGAAGAGATAACCCTTCTCCTCCAAGGCGGCGAAGACATTTCTCAATGTTGCGCTTGAAATATCGAGATTGAACCGTTTTTTCAGATATGTCGAGCCGACGGGGGTCTTAACCCTGCAATATTCCTTCACCAATATCTGTAATACGAATTTTTCTCTTTCATTGAGGAATTGGCCATCTCTTTTGTTCACTTAATCATTTTATTGTTTTTTGAATATAAATACAAGATTTCTTTTCACAAGTAGTTTAGTTTCATGAGACTTCAGATTTCGACGCAACTCAATTAATGAGAAAGGTAAGAAAGTAATTGAACACATATCTGATATTCTGTTACTTCCTTGACTTTACTTCGCGAGCGCAAACCAAGGAGTTACCGATCGACTTTATATATCGTTTGAATCCATTCCCACTCTTTCTTCAATCCCTCAAAGAGTGAAAATTCAGGTGAATAATTAAATCCATCTCTGGCTAGTGAAATATCTGCGAGGGTTTTTTTCATGTCACCTTTCTGATAAGCAATGTAATTCACCTTAGTCCCTTTGCCGGTGATCTCAAATATCATCTTAAGCACTTCATTAACACTGATAGAAGCCCCGCCGCCTACATTGACCTCATAATTCCATTTATCATTATCAATTAGTTTATACAGAAAATCCACAACCGCATCAACATAGGTAAAGTCTCTGATCTGTTCACCGTTGCCGTATATATTAATTGGTTCATTCTTTATCACTGATTTGAAAAATTTATGAAATGCCATATCAGCACGCTGCCTGGGGCCGAAAACTGTAAAGAATCTAAGCGAAAGATATTTAAGACCAAAACTGATGTTGTAAAGGTCTAATAATCTTTCACATGCCAGTTTTGTCAAGCCGTAAGGAGAGATCGGCCTCAATATATTATCCTCTCTCATAGGATAAGTATTTGTTTTACCGTAGACTGATGACGAAGAAGCAAAAACAAGTCTTTTCTCTGGGTAATCTTTCAAGATTTCCAGTAGAAACTGTGTTACTTCTATGTTCTCCCTAACATATATCTGGAAATCTTTACCCCAGGATTTAAACACACCGGGCTGCGCGGAAAGGTGAAAGATCACATCGGCATTTTTAATCTCCCCTATTGTTTTTTCACTCATCACATCAGATTCATGAAATGAAAATTTATCGTTTGATTTTAAGGATTTGAGATTTGATCTTTTCAAGGAAACATCGTAGTAATTGGTGAGTTTATCTATTCCTACACAGTGAATATTATTTTCTGTGAGTTTTTCGCAAAGTGTGGAGCCAATAAATCCTGCGGCACCGGTGACAAGTACTTTCATGTAGTAATTTTATATTATTCTGTATTGCATGTCAAACTTTCTCTAATCGTCCCTCTAAATATTTCAGGTTGGTAGATGACTACTGCAACAGTTATATACGGCGTCATTAATGGCCTCCCCCGACGATACTGCAAGTCAGTAATATTTTTTTAATGGAAGTTCCGATCTTTGATGCTGGAGAAGAGTAGAGGGCTCCTGTCGAAAATTTTCCGCTTGATAGTGACAATTGTACATACTTAGTTGATCTCTTTTATCCTATTCATATTCAGAAAACCAAGCGTCAATACAATTTCCACTCTTTTGTCCACTTTCCCTATTGCTCTTTCTTCTCAACTCCAAGAGGTCTTTTCTCCTGCTGCTTCAATCCCAGTCTATAATTATATTTCCTCAGGTACTTCATCATGGAATCAAGATGGATCTTCGCTCCTTTTTTCAATCTGAAATTTTGAAATAACTTCTTCACATCAGATTCTCGATTGTAAAGATGGATGAGCCTTTTAAATGGGTAATAAGCGACCAAATACCCGGCAGACCAAATGCGCCGGCAATAATCCACATCCTCAAAATACAAACGGAATCTTTCATCCAGAAAGCCGACTTCATTAATAACTCGCCGGGAAATGAGAAGAAAGGCGCCCAATACCCAATCAGGATAGATCACCTCATTCAGAGGTCTGTCCCTATACAGATGCTTCAGATTGATCCTGCTGTTTTGGAAGAATTTTCTGTATAGAGGAAATCTTCTTACCACAAGCGTGAAGTATGTATAGAATCTCCTTACTGAATTCTGCAGAGAGCCGTCGGAATTGATCAATTTGCATGATGACAATCCTACCAGAGGATTATTGTCCATGAATTCTATCATCTGCTCAAAAACACTCTCCACAAATATGATATCCGGATTAAGAAGGAGAACATATCTGCCGCGGCTTCTTTTAATGCCTGCATTGTTATTGAATGCGAATCCCTGTTTTTTGCGATTGCGTATCACTTTAACCGTAGGGAAATGATCGCTTATCCACTCAAAGGTGCCATCCGAAGAAGCGTTATCGATAACCAGCAGTTCAAATTTCATCCCTGAATGAAATTTGAACAGCAATGGGATCATCTCTTTGAGGTAATGGAGCTCATTTGTGGATATAGTGATGATGCTAAGTTCCATTTAAAACCTCCATTATCACCCTTTGCGTCCTTCTGGCATTCTTTTCCCAGGTAAATTCATCGGCACGGGTCCTTCCCATTTTTACAAGCTCATTTACCCTTTTCTCATCATTAACAAGCATTTCAATCCCTCTGATAATGTCATCATTGGAATGCGGGTCGACCAGCATCGCCGAATTGCCGGCGACCTCTTTTGTGGATGAAATATCAGATGTCAGGACAGGACATCCGCTTGCCATCGCCTCTATGACGGGCATACCGAATCCTTCGTAAAGAGAGGGGTAAAGAAATCCGATGGCGCGGCGGTAAAGATGAGGCAAGTGACGGTACTCAATATGGCCTATATGTGTAATGCGATCTTCCAGGCCGAGTTCCGTGATGGTTTTAAAAATGTCCTTATAATACCACCCCTTGGTTCCCGCTAATACCAGCGAAACATCCTTCGGAATATCGGCTTTGGCGAATGCCTCTATGGTAGATTCTAGATTCTTTCTTGGCTCGAGAACTCCTACATAGAGAAGAAATTTTTCGGGCAGTTCATATTTTCTCTTGAATTCAACTTTTTCCGTGTTAGAAATATCGGAATAGAAAATAGAGGATACTCCATAAGGGATATATACGAATTTTTCTTTGCTCTTCGGAAAAAGTTCGATCAGGTCTCTTTTTGTATTTTCAGAAATAGCGATAACCTTCTGATTTTTCTTTACGGACATTGGTATTCCGTTCTTGAAATAAAATCTCTTTGAAGGAACATGGTATTGCGGATGCGTTATAAAGGTCGTGTCATGAATAGTTAGAATACCGGGGCCTTTGTAATTTATCGGGGTTACAAATACAGGAGAATGAAGAAGATCGATCTCCAATTTCTTCAAAGCTTTCTTGAAGATTGTGTGCTCATAAAATACCCGGCCCTTGACTGTGTCTGTAATAGACGGGGCATGGAAATGCTCAAATCTATCAAGATAAGGCGAGAAGATCTCACAGCCCTCAGTATTCAGGATCAGAACCGGTTCGAATTCTAATTTTATCTTTGAAAGGCCCTCTATCAGGCCTGTAAGGTATGTCCCGATCCCTGTCTGAATTTTATGGGAAGCAAATAAATTTATCGCTATGCGTTTCAAATTAAACCTCACTATCCGACATAGTGAGTTCGATCTGCTGGACAAACTGTTTTTTAAAATTATTCCGCGAAAAACCAAGTATGGATTCTCTTACCTTTGCCTTTTTGAATGAATGTTCTACTTTTTTGAAGCGCTCAATCACATTAGCGAGAGAGGAAACCGTTTGCTTTGAGAAAAAGAGACCGCTAACGCCATCTGTGATAGTTTCCAAAGCTCCCCCTGCAGCGAATGCAATTACCGGGCGTCCACAGGATTGTGCCTCCAGAGGCGTTATGCCGAAATCCTCTTCCTGAGGAAAGATAAATGCTCTGCAAGATGCGTAATATTCTCGCAAATGATCATCATCTACAGAATTAAGAAATATGATATTAGGTTTCGCCATTTTTCTATATTCTTTCTCTTTTTCACCTCTGCCGATTATTAACAATTTATCACCTGTCCGGTTAAAGGCCTTGATGGCGAGGTCCACTTTTTTATAAGGCCGAAAACGGGATACCAGAAGAAAATAGTCTCCTTTATAATTCGACGGTCGATAAAAATCGGTATCAACATAGGGATATATCAAGTCGGCTTTCTTTCCATAGTATTTTTCTATTCTTTTAATAACATGTTTGGAAATTGTAATTATTTTATCGATCCTGTTCGTTCCGATATAATCCCATATCCTTAGAAAATGCATTATAGGAGAAAGGATAAGTCTCTGCACCGTATTACGCTTATGAAGGTCCTGATGGAAATAATTCCATAGAAACCGCATTGGATTGTATATGTACGATATGTGCTTCGTTCCCGGAGGAATTATTACATTCTTTACCCATCCGCTTGAATCGGAAATAACCAGGTCATAACCGGAAAGATCGAATTTCTCTATCTCGAGCGGGTAAAAAGGCAGCATTACTCTATAGTACCTTTTTATAAGTGGATTGTTAAAAAATCGGGATGTGTGCAGTTTCATTTTGCTATCAATAGAATCAATAATACTCCTATTCACAACAGGGCAGAATACATCGGCATCAGGAAATATCTCGTACAGCACTTCAAATACCCTTTCGGCACCTCCGTGCTGCATGAAATAATCGTGTACAAGCGCAACCCTAAGATCCTGTAATTTCTTCATATGAATAACCTATAGGTCTCTTCCGCAGCCCGTTCCCAAGTAAATCTTTTTGCGAGATCTTTTCCTTTTTTCACAACAGCAATGATCTCGGCCGGATTCTCATGTGTATATAACAATTTTTTATAAAGTCCTTGCGGGTCTTTAACATCAACATATATCCCTCCATCACCGACAACTTCAGGGATGGAAGATATGTTCGAGGTAAAAACTGGACAGCCAGCAGACATCGCCTCAACGGGAGGAAGTCCAAAGCCCTCATAAAGAGAGACAAAAAACATCCCTCTCGCCAATCGCATAACAGATGGAAGCATAGAGTGATCAATATATCCTCTGAAATGAATGTTCTTTTTATTTTCCACCTTGTTCAGCAGCTTGAAAACCTCATCCGGCAAATCTCCTTTCCAGCCCCATAGTATCAGGTGATTATCCGGAAATTTATTGAGAAAAAGATCAAAGTTGCTAATTACATATGGAATATTCTTTCGCGGCTCCAAGGTTCCTATATAAAAATAGAAATTATCAGGAAGATCGAGTCCAGATGTAATTTTTCGCGCCGTATCAAGCGTGAGTTCTTCTTTGAATATCTCATCCACCCCGTAATATACCACATCGATCTTCTCCTCCGGAATGTCAAAATATTTCAAAATGTCACTTTTTGTGTGCTTCGAGATCGCAATGATCCTGTCAGAATTCTTCAAAGCCCTTTTCAGGGCCTTATTAAGATATACATTCTTTACTTTTGAATAAGTTCGGGGAAATTCCTTGTAGATCAGATCATGAACAGTCACTATCTTTTTCACTCCCTTCACCGTTACGGGCTGGACAAATGCCGGAGAGAAATATACTTCAGGAGAGATTTTTCTAATAATGTGATTTAATTTCATTTGCTGGTGCAATATTCTTCTCGTTCTTGAGTATTTGCCGCCAAGCAATTCGATGAATTCAACATTATCAAAATGCTCAAAATCCGATCTGCCGCGATCCCCGTAGGTTATGAGGACAAATCGATCCTCCGGATGTTTTGTGATCATTGTTTTGAGCAATGAAGTAATATAAAAATGCTGCCCTGTATAAATAGCTCCCAGTAAAGAAATATCAATTGCGATTTTCATTTAATACTCCTTTATAGACATCTTCAAGCCGATGAATGTTCTTGCAACTATCAAATCGGTCAAGATCGATCTTCTCAAGTGCTGATAAAAGTGTTTGATAAAGATCAGTATCCTTCAATTGCTCCAAGGTATCTTTTAATGATTCGGACGAATACTTTTTAAAAAATCCTTCATCAGGATAATCTGAAAGAAGCTCTCTATTCAATGAAGTATCGTAAGCAATAACGGGAATTCCCCTTGCCACCGCTTCTACTGTCACATAGCCAAATCCCTCAAATCGCGAAAGAAGCAATAAAACATCAAATTTCTCATACATCACATCTTTATCTTCGACAAACCCCCGGTATTTTACAGAAGGGTACGCCTTGGACAGTTTTTCGACGCCATCGGACATACTTCCGGTGTTGAAAATGTGAAATTCAAATCCCGGCAGTTCGTACTTTCTTATCATCTCAATTAGTAACGAATATCCTTTAAACTCCTCTAATCTGGATACTATGCCCAAACGGATCGGATTATTTAGCTTCCTTACAGAAGTGTGCTTCAGAATTTCGATCCCGTTATATATCATATTGAATTTACCCTTGAAGGACGAATTTTGATACATTTCTTTCACATAATTTGATACCGCGATATTTAATGCCACATTTTTATGAAGTAATTTCGCTCCCCAGAGATACAGCCTACCTTTAAATGTTCGAGGAGAAAAGGCGTCACCGATAAATATATGATGAGTCCAAACAAATTGCGTTCGGCGGGAAAATACATTCCCGAGAATGAAGTAGTACGCGGCTCGCGGGCTATGAAGGTGAATGATGTCATACTCCCGCTTATTAAGTATCTTCAAAGTTTTGAAGAAAGCCATTATATTCATGTGTCCGGACATTTTCAATACGAAGAACTTAATACCGTTTTTTTCAAGCAGCCGCGTGAATACACCTTCACCACCCAAGGCTACTGTAAAATCATACTTATCGGATAATCTGTTTATTATCTCCAAAATATGGAGCTGCTCACCTCCAATGATGGGTAATTGAGACACCAAGAGTATCTTAGGTCTTCGGTAATGCTTTTTCATTTGATTCGGCAAAAGCCCCCGCAATAATAAACCAGAAATACATCTGGAGCAGAATAAAATTGAAATACACTCCTGTGATATTCGCTACTGTCATAATTATCGTAGTCAAGAATGCAACAAAAATGACTGGATGCCTATTCTTCCTGTTCTGCTTCGTGATCCAGTTGAATAAAATACTCCAGAACATAATAAAGAACAGAAAACCCGGATATCCCAATTCGATGAAGATAATGAAATAGAAATTATCCACGACACGAGCATAACCCCTGTATTGCGCAAGATCATTGGCAACTCCAAAAGACGCAGATTTCGAAGTCATTCCGACCTGCCCTAAGCCTACCCCCAATGGATGTTCAAGTCCTGTGAGCAATTTCTCCCTCCAACCGCTAAAGCGTATCCGGA
Organism: bacterium; assembly: GCA_023144005.1. GTDB lineage: Bacteria > AUK180 > AUK180 > AUK180 > AUK180 > JAGLWT01. The sequence continues at coordinate 45,787 of JAGLGN010000022.1, read as the reverse complement.
AGGATGACTTTTCACCCAGTGGATTAACAATATCAGAAAATCGTTTTTGAAAAAATTGATTATTAACAAAGAACCCGAAGATCATCAGTAACGCAACAATAACAAGCAGAACTCTCCTCTTTTTTTCTCTGATGAAAAAACCAAAAGCCAAGATTATTAATGCTACCCAAGCAGTACGATTATTGCAAAAAATGATTGCCAGAATATATGACATCGCTGATACCGGATAAAGCCAGCGAGGAAGCATGCTCCTTCTTTCATTGAAAAGGATATACAGAAGTCCTAATGAGAATATCATATACAATCCCAATACTCCATGATGGCCAACAGTTGAGGTAATGAAAATCTCTTCATACATTGTCTTGATAAATGCTGCTCCGAACAGATCTTCTGACATCCATCTCCCGAATTTCATAAAAAAGATTCTCTGAAATATTCCAATTCCAGCCACTAATAGCGCCGCATAACTTAATATCCTAATTGACTTGTAGTATTTTTCCCTTGTATTTATTGCATCAAAGAAGATCAATGAACAAACAGGATAGAACACCATTATCCTCCAGTCCAACACTCCCGCCATCAAACTGGGCGCTTTAATAATATTTACGCTGGCAATAAAAAGATATGGCAGAATCATCATCCACCAAGGGGGGATTTTGATCTTTTCACCTGATTTTACCTTATTCATAGCCCAAGCAACAAGCAAAAGTAAGAGCATAATGTCCTTGGAAGCAACCCCCATCATCGAGTTGTTGAATATTCTGTATTTTACAAAGTTATAGAATGGAAGAAATAGCAGAAAGAGAAGAATGCCGGCCACTACGCTTTTACGCGCGATTAGAAAATATGTGATTACCACAAGGATCGCAAAGATCATCATCGGCAACCTTCCTGTAGGATTTAAGATAACACTCGACCCAAATATCACCAAGAACGCAAATATCAATACTATAGATATCTTTTTCATATTCTGAGCAACTTTTCCAGTTCGTTTGCACGCCAGGACCAATCATATTTAGATGCAACATCGTAGCCCTTATCAAGACGCTCTGATGTGATTTCACCACAGATCAGTTTTTTCAATGTGTTTAAAAACTTTTCTCTTTGAGATTCAATATGAGCAATATCTTTATAGTACATTATTTCGGGAAGTGCGGTAGCGATGACAGGGATACGGGCAGAGAAGAATTCAAAAAGTTTCAGGGGGAATACATATTTTGTATATTCATTCACGAGATAGGGTATGATGCCGATCTTAAAATTACTCACATATTCTGGCAAACGGTCAAGGGGCCTTGAACCAAGCAAATGGAAATTTCCATATTCTTTGAAATCTGCCGGATTAAAATCATACACAGGACCAATAAACACGAAATCCGCATCACTTATGTTATCAAGAAGGTATTTCATCAATTCAATATCAATCTTGAAATTCACCGCCCCGATAAACCCGACAATATTTCTCATCCCTTTTAACTCGATAGGGACTGGAAGAGCGCAGATTTTTTCACGATCAAAAAGTGAGGAATTCCCCACATTATGTACTATATGTGTATTAGAGTTGTATGGCTTTTTTCTTTCATACAATCCTCTTGCAGTGACAGCAACTGCATCTACTTTCCTTAACAACTCCTGCTCTAAATACACGATCCGGGGATCTATACCGGCCATACCTGAATACTCATCCACGCAATCGTAAAGTGAGCTTCTTTCCGATAGCTGGCCAATATATCGAGCCCCATTGGGCAGATAATTGATCAGATAGGGTTTTGAAAATCCAAGCAGTAATTTCACCATACGAATAGCACAGAGGATAAGAGATGTTCCCAAACGATAATTCAATTCGTGGAATCTTGCAGGAAAGATGTAAAATGTTGAAAACACAAAGAAACCTTTCTTTATCTTTCTTAAAAGGATTAATTTCTTGTACCATGGCAGTCTCTTCACTTTTTGGATCATGTTCAGCAGAAATCTTCCGATAAAGAGCGGAGGTTCAATATAAAGAACGCTATAACCTTTCTTATGAAATTCTGTCGCGATATGCTGCTTATTGGTCCAACTGGGTTCATCCCAATAAGCCGTTGAGAGCATAATTAGTTCTTTTCGCTTTATTTTCATAACTATTACCGTAGTGTTCATTGTAACATATTATATGAAAAAACCAATACTACGAGCAATCTTTGTAATGTCAGGAATCCACCGCAAAGACAAGTAATTCGAAATCTTACCTCACATATTTATCTGTTTCAATGAATTTATATGCAAATCATTATATATTTCCCCTGATAAATTGTTATTGATTAAAATGTCATACCGTGATACAATAGCGCATGGTAAATTTAACCAGAACATTTCTAAGATTCATATTGGGCGGAGTAAGCGGACAAAATTTTTTGGGCAACCCCGTGATACCTTTGCTTCTGAACTTAACGCCAGCTAAATTTCGCCACAAACTCGCATTGCAACTTCTTGGAATTAGCCCCCACTACTTTATTTATCTTGATAAAGATCGCATATTATCCGGGCAAAAGGTAGGAAGCTATTTACTAAATCAAGAACATTACCGGAATAAAGAGTCCCGCCATAAAATCTCAGAAAAACTCGTAAAGCCCTTCGTAAATAAGGACATGGATGTTCTTGACTTTGGATGTGGTCCCGGATATCTTTCATGTGCCGTTGCAAAGTATGCTAAATCTGTTATAGGAACAGATATTTCAATAGGTGTTATCAAATGTGCAGAAATACTCAATTCTGGGAAGAATATCAAGTATGTCCTTGGGAAGATGAATGGACTTTCGAAATTTCAAGACAATCGATTTGACCTGATATATACTTTCGCAGTTTTTCAACATCTTAACGACCTCCAGTTTGAAAAATTTCTTAGGGAATTCAAGAGGATTCTGAAGCCCGGAGGAAAAGTTATTTGTCACATTCCCATTTTCAGCTCTCCAAGCATTAATGAATTAGCTAATAAGAGAGTTGAATCCAATATTCTGTACAGAAGAATTTACATCCCTATGTACTATAGAAAATTGGATTATGTTTTGAAGGTTATAAAGGAATCCGGCTTCACCTTGTTAAATCATTATCTGGGTTCCAAATATTTAGATTGTGGTGATGATATCTGTAAGCAGCATATATTCGAACTAAGTAATTAAACCCAAAACCTATACTTACCTTTCCACAAAAAGGTCACACGGTGGAACAATATGCAATGGTCAAAATAGAAATTTGCTATTGTCCATCGAATCGTTTTTCAAATATCAAAAGAAGGTCTTGAAGTAATTACAAATATTTTCATCAAAATCAGACTCAGAAAATTTCTTTGAAAATTCAAATCCTCTTTTTCTTATCACATCGATCAATGCTCGATCACTATTTAACTTCTCAATCAGCTTCAGTAAGGAGTTCTTTTTGCTAAAATCTATTCGATAACCATTTACACCATTTTCTAAATAATTCCTGAACGCCCCGGTATCGGAAGAAAAAACTATTCGCCCTGCGCTCATTGTTCGTTGGAATTGCCTCAAATCTAAACATTCCACTGTCATCGTATTTATGGATCAGAACACACTTACAAGCCAAATACCTGTCTTACTGTGCTGTGACCTGAATGTATGTCAAACTTCTTACAAGCTCTCTCATATCCCTGCAGGCCAAGCTGATGTCGAAGATCTGCATCAAGATATAACTGCCTTATAGTATCAGCCAATCTCTCTATATTTCCCTCTGGTAGAAGAATCCCAGAAACTCCATCCTTTACAGCCGAGGGGATACCACCGACATCAGTCCCTATTACGGCTTTCTTATGGAGATTCGCCTCAATGAAAGAATACCCGAAGCCTTCAATATTTGCAGGCATATTCCTGGAGGTCATTATAAAAAGGTCGCAATTACCATAGAGCCAGACAAGCTCGTTCGCATCCACTCTTCCAGTAAAGTGTATCCTTTCAGAGATAGGACTTCCCGCAGCAAAGCTTTTCAATTCGTTTAGATAGGAGCCGGACCCCGCGATTATAAACTCTACGGCTATATCTAGTGATTCAAGAGCAGAAATAACATCACGGTGGCCTTTATGCGGAACTATTCTGGAAACCGTGAGAAGCTTAAAACCTGTGAGTTTAGTCAATTCTTTAATTGCCTTTGGTTTGATGGCTAGAAATTCCTTGGTATCCAACATTGGATAAAGTGTTTCAACATTGGAGATGCCGCGATCTCTGAATTCCGAGGTTAACCAATCAGAAATGCAAATATTATGAAAATCCCTAATGGCATGCCGAAAACTCTTCTTTCTTCCCAATAACTGTTTATTGTTATAGTGTAAAAAATATACTTTCTCTTTATATCTCTTTAACAAAGGGTTAACAATAAATAAATCCGGCAGGGTATTTGCCAGAATTATTCTATGGTACTTCTCCAGTGCAAGTTTCTTAAAACAGGAGTGCATCTGGAATACCTCAAAGAGCTTATTCTTGTGTAATTTGATGATATTTACATCCCTTTGCATGAAGACCGGATCAATGTTATTGCCGTCAAGGGGGATACCCAGAAAATCAATATCATACTCATCCCTTAGGGCAAGTGCAATATTCTCCACATATTTTGTGATCCCTCCGATAATAGGCGGCAGGTCGGTAGAGATAATCAATATCTTATTCAAAGATGCCATTTATAAACTTCCTCACGGTTTTATCGAAAAGATCGATATCAAATCTCTCTGCATAGATCGCCGCATTTTTTGATATCTCCCTGAATCGCTTACTGTCTGTCAGAACATCCAGTATATTCGAAGCGGTTCTGTCCAGATCCTTAAAATCCGAGAACAAGCCTGTTGCCCCGTGGACTATCAGATTCTTCAAATTGCCAGATCGAGAAGAAATTACAAGAGCACCTGACTTCATTCCCTCGGCAGCGGTGAGGCCAAATGCTTCCCCGGGAGAATTCCAGGAAGGTACGAAGAGAGTCCCTATTTCAGCAACTGCCTCATTAAGGTTCTCTGAATACCCTTGGAATCTTACCTCATCAGATAAAGCCTCTCTGATTATCAATGCATCCAGCAGGTCGCGATAAGAGGTGAAAGATATTTTAAACCCGCATTCCCGGGCTGCCTTTTTTATCTTTCTTATGTGAAGACCGCCTACATTTTCCTCTTCACCATAAATTAGGAATTCTGCGGAAGGCATATCCCTCACAATTCTAGAAAATACCAAAAGAGCGAGATGCAGCCCTTTTTGAGGTACTATTCGCCCTATAAAACCCATCTTTTCAGGATTTTTCGCGCTTTTATATTGAATTTTCTGGAATATCGGGTTCTCAATTACAGGGATATCTTCTCCAAAGCGACGCCGAACCTCACTCGATACAGCAATAGGATAGGTATGTCTCCCATGCAAATAACGATTCAGATAAAAGACCTTCAGTGGCGAAATGATCTCATTTAATTGCCATACGAACGGTATTTTCTTTCTTTTCGAGATGATCGAGCCGTAATACCCACAGCGTATCATCGGAGTATATATAAGATCTATCTTGAACTCCTCGATATATTTTTCTATATAAGAAAGAGCTTTGCGCCTCTCGTTTATTGCAGATCTGATAGGTGGAATTTCATAATAAGCAACTTGACATCCTTTCTCCGAAAGAACTTGAGACAACTTACCTTCCTTAGGGAGAATACAATGCATATCTATTTGGGAGTGAAGTGCTTCCAGCAAATTCAAAGCAACTATCTCGGCACCTCCGATAGAGGAGTACTGCTCCAATAAAAGCAAGTTAATTTTTTTCTCAGTTTTTGTAAAACTCATCCAAATCCTGAAGCAAGTTATCTATGGTAAAATCTAACATTATTTGCTTTTTTCTATTTTGAAGCACGGCAGCATCTGGAGGATCGTTTAGAGCAGATGTGATACTCTCGGAAAGGTTAGAGGGATCTTCGCTAAAGAGTCGTCCCAATGCCCATCCGTTTATGATCTCGGCCATTGCACCTCTGTTGGTGGCGATCACAGGAACGCCGTAATAAGCAGCTTCAATGAAAACCCTGCCAAAGGCCTCGGTATAAGCAGTGTGTACCAAGAGATCAGCAATAGAATAATATTTGTACAATTCGCTTTGCCACCCGGTAAAAATAATATTTTTTAGAGGTTTAGCTATGCGCCTTAATTCCTTTCCATAATTCTTTTCGTAGGGATTGTCAAAGGCCACATCACCACAGATCACAAATGTGATAGGTTCTGAGGACAACTCCTTTGCCGCTGCTACGAGAAGGTGCTGTCTCTTAATAGGGCTGATCCTCCCTACGCTCAAAATAACACGGTGAGTATGTGGAATTCCAACCTCCTTTCTAAAGATTTGCTCCCCATTTTCGTTCAATTTCTGAGAAAAGGTTGAAAAATCAAACGCATTGTACAGAACATGGAAATTCCTGTCATTCTCTCTGTTGTATGATCTCCTAACACTCTTAGAGATGGCGATCCTGATATCGGAAAGGCCGATCACTGTCTGATGAAAAAGCCTTGCATCCTTCTTTATGAGATTTCCTCTAATATGCTGAATCCATTTAAATTTCAGGAAGATTCTCGAAAGAAGCAGATATTTGATCGCCCCTTTAGTATTCAAATGTATGATATCAGGGTTAAACTTTTTTATAATAGAAAACAGCCGCAAGGGAAAGAAGAAGAATTTCTCCAACCTCCCAGGCCGAAGTCCTGACGAAAGATGATTTACTTCCACAGAAAATTCAGATATTCGCTTTGAGAGTTCTCCCGATTGCGGCAATACAACCAGTATCTCATAATCGCTTTTTACAGAAAAGCCTTTGATGAGATCGGAAAGGGAAAGTTCAGCACCGCCCATTTGAGAGAGAGAAGATACATACAGAACTCTTTTTTTGTTTATTTTCTTCTCCTCATTTCCAAGAATTTTAAATATCCTACCAAGTAATAAAGCGAATCAAAAAGAGAGATCAGAAAACCATGTATTCCATCTGTAAAGCCTTTCTGAATGAAATATTTATAGGGAAATTTGAGAAATATTTTAATAATAATACTTGAGCGAGAATACTCTCCTGCAAGCATGTGTTTAGCCAGCCAGGTTGAATACAGGTTGAATTTTAAGATGAAGTGCTCCATGTCTCTGTAGGAATAATGAAGCATCGCGTTTTTCAATTTACCCGCCTCTCCGTCAAGTTGCAGTGGAACATGTACTAATTGAGGATGATGTGCTTTGCCATTGATAAATAACCTTAATGCATAATCCGGATACCACCCACAACTTTTTATCTCCTTGCTCCCAATATACCCAATGCGGGGCAATTCATACCCATTCAGTCCACGAGGGTTGGTCTCAACTACTTCTAATATCTCTTCTTTTAATGGATCCGGGATCCTCTCGTCCGCGTCAAGATGTAGGATCCAGCTATTGCTGCAGTTAGAAAAGCCCTTGTTCAATGACTCGTTCATATTCCAAGGCGTACTTGGAAAGTGTTTTACTTTTGGCGCAAAATTCTTAATAAGTATTTCAGTATCGTCGGTGGAGAAGTCGTCCATAATAAGGATCTCGTCGACCCAGGTCAAAAGCTCTGGAAGAAGTTCTTTCAAATGCCCGTGTTCATTTTTCACAGGAATCACAACCGATATTCCCATTTTCATAAATATTCCTACCTTTATATTACATCAACCGTATTGTATCATTAAGAACAATAATTTTCAAAGTTGGGATTACGGTTGAAAAGCAATGCTCGTGAATTGAAATCCTCTCAAAGACTCTATTGTTCTTTTCTGAAATACATTATATAATTAGAGAATAATAGGCCATTGAACATTCTGAGCGGAGTGTAATTTTTCAGAAAATTTATTACACCTTTTGTATTTTCTGTGAAGAAATACGGTTTAACCTCAAGCCCGATCCCGGCTTGTGAAAACATTTCCTTCCATTCTTTCATTGAATAGATATTTTCAGTGATACCAAGCTTTTTCTCTTCGGCGCCGAAATGTTTTTTCTGGCTCTTTTCACGCCATTTCGATGCGATCGGTTCAGAAGTGGCCGCGAACGAGCCGCCTTTTTTCAAGATTCGCTTTATCTCTTTCAAGAGGGCTACAGGATTATCCGAATGATGAAGAGCCGCATCACAGAGTACGACATCCAGAGAATTGTCTTTGAACGGGAGTAGATGAAAATCAGCGACGATGCGCTTTATCTTGTCTTTATCGCAACCGATCCAATTTGCGATCCGAGGAAAATTTTCTTTTAATGTGAGCGTTGAAAAATCAAGAGCATAAACCTCATCCACCTCTTCATATTTCGAAATATATGCCGCAAGCCAGCCGGAGCCTGTACCCAGATCAAGAACCTTACCTTTGATCTTAAATATTTTTCTTATCTTATCGGGAGTTCCAAATCGGCCATCGGAATATATCTTCTGCCATTTCTCAGGAGCATCGTACCTGGCATCGGAATCAAACTGTAGTTTTTCTCTCCAATCAAGTTCGATTAGATTCGCATGCTCGGAAATTTCTGAAAAAACATAGATATCGCCGAAGTCATCTTTTTCGACCTTGTACTCTTTATTAAACATATGTCATTATAGCAAAAACTGATGCGTATTCCAATATTTCCGCTTGACATCAATTACTTAATTCTGGTATAATCCAAGCAAGGAGACAAATGAACATTAAACTATTGAGATTCATATTAGCACCCTTGATGAAGATAAGATTTTCGAAATCTCGTTCTCTTGTACTGAACATGAATTCTTATTTCCAAAGAGAGCATATGCTTAGGTTTGCAATGCAATTTGTTTCAGCATCAAAACTAAAGGGCGACTATTTAGAATTTGGTGTATATAAGGGAAAAACATTTGCCGGGGCATATCATCTTGCACAAGCTTTTAATCTGGACTCTATGCATTTCTATGCTTTTGATTCCTTTTCCGGGCTTCCTGAAATCGCAGGCATTGATGCAGCCGGATTCAAACACTTTGAGAAGAACGAGTATTCATGTGATTTAAGGAATTTCACAAACAATATTTACGGACTTGGAGTAGATAAGAATAAAGTGCATATAACGACAGGATGGTTCGATAAAGTATTAAACGAAAATACCATGAAGAAACTACCTCTTGAAAAAGCTTCCGTTATATGGATAGATAGTGATCTATATGAATCAGCTGTCCCCGTTTTGAATTTCATTACCAATTATCTGCAGAATGGAACTTTGATAATTTTTGATGATTGGTTCTGTTTCCGTGGGGATCCTGAAAAAGGCGAGCAGAAAGCCTTTAAAGAATGGCTTGGAAATAATCCTCAGATAAAGGTATCGCAATATCAAAAATTCAATTGGCAGGGCAACTCTTTTATCGTTCATGTGGATTAAGTTCACACATACCTGACTGTATATTACTACAATAGAAATTACATATTCAGAGTTTAAAACGGTTCAATATTGAGTAACTTTTAGAATTTTCAGGTTTTCCAGAATTCAAACTTGGCAAACGAGAGATCATATTCATCCAATCTCTAAGTTGTTTGATCTGAAAGTATAACGGTATTTATCTACAACCTTTCCCTTCAGAGTTAATGTGAAATCCATTTTCTTATTTCTCAAATTGAAAATCCAAGGTTTTATGCTATAATGTAAAGAAATTTGCTTTTTTCATAGGAGGTAATATGAAAATTTTGATTACAGGAGGGGCCGGATTTATTGGGTCCAACCTTACCAGAAGATTATTGAAAGAGAAACATGTAGTAACAGTTATAGATGACCTTTCAACCGGATCAATGGAAAATATTAAGGATTTCAAGGAGAATAAACACTTTCATTTTGAACTCGGTTCCATTTTAGATATCGATATTTTAGAAAAGGTTATAAAACCTGTCGACCTTGTTTTCCACCTCGCTGCTGCAGTTGGAGTTGAATACATTATCAATAACCCACTGAAATCTATCGAAATTAATGTACAAGGAACAGAGAATGTATTGAAACTTTCCCACAAATACAAAAAAAAGGTAATTCTTGCATCAACTTCTGAAGTATACGGAAAAAACGGCAATGACACTCTGAGTGAAAATGATGACAGAATATTAGGGAGTACCACGATCAGCCGTTGGAGCTATTCAAATACAAAAGCCTTGGATGAGTTTCTGGCTTTAGCGTATTATCATGAAAAAAAGCTACCGGTTGTAATCTTTCGATTATTCAATACAACCGGTCCAGGCCAGGTAGGTGATTACGGCATGGTTGTCCCTCGATTTGTAAAGCAAGCATTACTGGAAAAACCGTTAACTGTGTATGGAAGCGGAGATCAGACGAGATGTTTCACCCATATTTACGATGTCATTAATGCTCTTTTACCGCTAATGACCAATGAGAAGTGTTTGGGCGAGATCTTTAATATCGGAAATCCTCAAGAGGTGTCAATAAATGCTTTAGCTGAAGCTGTGATGCGCAAAGCCGACTCAAGTTCCCAAATAATACGGCATTCGTATGACGAAGTAATGGGAAAGAATTTTGAGGATATGAAAAGAAGGGTACCAAATATAGACAAGATCAAAAAGTTCACAGGTTGGTCACCAACTCTTTCTCTCGACAATATAATTGACGATGTAATAAAATACAATAAGGAAACATTGCGATTTTAACCTTTCGATGAAAAAAACTTTTTTTCTGCTTAAGTTAATATTTACCACATTTTTGATATATATTTTGTTGACTAAATTGGAGTTTAAATCGCTTTCTTTCGAATCCTTTGAATTGAAATATTTATTTCCGATCGTCATTCTATCCTCTTTAAAAGTGTTTATCGCTGCGGTTCTGTGGAAACTTATAGTTGCTACTTCATCGATTGCCTCACTGTTGAAATACATATTCATCGGTTTATTTTTTAACAATTTTCTCCCCACAATGGTAGGTGGTGATTTTGCTAGATTTTATTTATTGAAAAGGGAGACAGGGGTTTCTTCGCCTATTGCATTTGCGGGTATTTTCCTTCCACGGATCTGGGGGCTTTTGCTTTTGGTACTTACTGGAATTGTGGGATTGCTTTTTCACTGGCGTGCCCTTGACTGGAGATTGTTGTGTATCCTTTGTATTTCATATCCGGCATTACTAATGCTGTTATTTGTAGTTCTTCACCCAAAAACCTTCAAAGTATTAGAAAAATCCAAACCTCGCTCGATGATATTGAACAAAGTTCGGAATTTTATTAAGCAATATAACGCTATCAGTGAATATTTTAAGGGAAAAAGGATCATGGCTATATTGCTTTTATCAGCAATTATCCAAATTACAACATATCTGAATGTATATTATTTTTTTCGTTTTTCAGGGGAGCTAATAGAGTTTACTTATGTACTTTTCTTTTTCCCTGCTGTAACTCTGATCTCAATGATCCCAATAGCACTAAATGGTCTGGGGATCTCAGAGGCCGGATTTACTTATTTTTCTGGATTAGCCGGCATTATATACCCAAAGGCGATTATGATTTCACTCGTTAATAGGGCTGCTTATGTAATAATGGGCTTGATCGGAGGAGTGTGTTTTGCAATAAGTAAGGTAAATTACGCGGAAATCAAGAAACATCAGGGCGAAGAAAAGTTTGGGCTTAAAACAGATCCAACAAGGAAATAAGTTTGTTTTTGATATAATCTATTCTAAATTCCTTAGAGAAATCTAATATGGAATTCCTTAATTTCCGGTGGAGTTCTCGGTCTTTCCATAAAAGAAGAATGTTACGGGCGATATCCTCGGGATCTTCCTTGGCAAATCTAACAATATTATATCTCTCCAACTCTAATTTATTTACCTTGCTTGTGGTTACTACACACGGCTTTCCCAAGAGTAGATATGAATATATTTTCGTGGAAAAAGGCTTATACCCTTGTTGAAGTGAAATTCCAAAATATGAGTTTTTAATAAGATAATTAGCTTTTCCCAAAGGTAGAAAACCTGAAAATATTACATTCGGCAGATCATTTGCGAGTCCTCGAATATTGGATTCTCTTGCCGGGTCACTGTCACCGCCAACAATTAGTAATGTGACTTTTTCATCCTCTGAATTCTTGATAATTCTCATCGCATTGATAAGGGATTCCAAACCCTGATATGACTTAAAGTTACCCACATAGATTATATATTTCTCAGGAATATTCAGAGCTTGATTATGATAATCGGAAATGGAAAGATCCGGGCTGATTTTCAGTTGCATTGCGAGATGATGTTTTCTTTTATACTTGCCGATATCAACTAATTCATAGGAGAAATTTGTAATCAATCCTGAAATTATCCGGTAAAATATTTTTTCAAAGATATCGGCTAATATTAACATTATTACATTGGAATTAGTAGATTTCAATACAGATGAAATGGGATTTTCACTCAGATAAATAAACTTTTTACCGAATACTAATTTCAATATTGTTCCGGCAAATAGCCCCTCGTGATCATGTGCAATTACATAGTCATAACTCCTTCTGAATGAAAAAATCGCTGCCATTATAAAAAACGGAAGATTTAGTAATTTTGCTACAGAAAAACCTACCGGATATTTTTTAAAGCCCTTAATGCCATATCTTTTAATAAATACTTTTTTACCAAATGTATCATCTATTCCATACCTGGGAGCCAGTAAAGTAATATTACTAAAACCAACTTGATTAAGAACGGATATGAAAGAGTGTAAGTGAAGGCTGCAACCTCGAGGGAGAACGAAGCCGGATGCGGTTATAATAAGGATCTTCTTTCTATTGTAGTCTCCTTTCACTTTTCAATGATTTCTCTGATATGATAGGTTTTTCTTCCTTGATTTTCAAAATAGATCCTGGTAAGAAACTCTCCTATGAGTCCGATTGTCACAAATTGTATGCCCAAAAAGATGAGGAGTATTCCCAAGGAAAGCAAGGGGCGGCTACCGATTGATTGATTGAAAAATAACTTGAGAATGGTGAGGTAAAGAGAGATAACGACACCCAGGGAAAAGGAAAGCATTCCCCACCCGCCAAAGATATGTAGGGGCTTGGTGGAGAAACTTCCAAAAAACTTCACAGTTATAAGATCCAAGATCACCCTGAAGGTGCGGGAGATGCCGTATTTGGATTTTCCGGCCTTCCTGGGGTGATGGCTTACTTTCATCTCTGCTACATTGGCACCTTTTAATGATATTAGAGCTGGGATGAATCGGTGCATTTCGCCGTAAAGCGGAGTAGCACGAAGGAGATCCCCATTGTACATCTTTAATGAACAACCATAATCATGTAGCTTGACACCAGTTGCCTTAGCAATTATAGAATTTGCGATCATTGAAGGAAGCTTCCTGGAAATGAATTTATCCTTTCTTTTATGGCGCCATCCGCTTACAATGTCGTATCCCTTTGAGGCTTTTGTGTAAAGCTTCTCAATATCATCAGGGTCATTCTGCAGATCTCCATCCAAGAAACATATATATTTGCCTCTGGATTTATCAATCCCGGCTTGCATGGAGGCAGTCTGTCCGAAATTCTTCCGGAAACGAATCAATATAAACCCTTCATGGTGACGGCAAATATAAGAAAGGATCTCAGAAGAAGAATCTGTTGAGCCGTCATCAACAAAAATCGTTTCATAGGGAATTTTTGTTTTGCTCATGGCAAGGAGGATACGGTCGAAAAGTTCCTGAACATTACCCTCTTCATTATAAACGGGAATAATTATCGAAAGCTCTATTTTTGACATGTTCTATTATATACCATAATTAGAAGGTTTTCAATATTTAGTAAACTAATTGAAAATTCTATTGAAAAGCTTCGATTCTTTTTGTGAATAATTTACTATGAATTCAACAGAATTTGCTGACATATTATTTAAGTTATTTTCGTTTGAAAGCAGTTTTTTGATCTTTTCAGCACAGCCATTAACATCTACCGGAGAAATGAAACATCCGTTATATCCTTCGCGAATAAGGTCTCTGCTCCCTCCGTTGTCGGGTGTGATCACGGGCAAACCTGCAGACATAGCTTCAAGATACACAATACCGAGGCCTTCTTGCAGAGAAGGGAGAAAAAAGATTTTAGATGCTTTATAAAAAGGTTCAATCTCAGCTCTTGGTATCTCTCCAATAAAGCTAATATTTTTAAATTCTTTAATATTAATATTGGAAGGCAGGGGTCCGATTAAAGCAAAACGGTATTGCGGCAGAAGCAATGAAACGATTAGAAGCATCTTAAGGTTCTTTCTGGGATCATTGAATCGTCCAACAGAAATGATGTCATATTGCTTTTTCCGCGTTTCTTCAGAGTGTTTCCCCCATCCACATTCAATAGGATATCTTATAACCGCCACTTTGCTTTTAGTATTGTAATAACATGCACTGGATGTACTGAGGGCATAGGAGTCCAAATTCCGATTATTAAGCACCATATTTTCCAATAAGTAGTAAATAGGAAGAAGAAATCTCTCAATAATTATGATCACTTTCATTTTCATCCCTACTTTGAAAAGAGATCTCTTATTTCCGATCTCATCAGGTAGGGTGGTTGCGTACCAGATATCAGCCCTCCTATTAAGCAAAATCGCAATTATTCCAAGAAGGGGGGAAGGAGATACAATAATAATTTTACTAAATACCTTTAGTTTTCCTATAAGATAGAGTGTCAGAAAAAGTACCTTGAATAAATAGATAAAGTTCAATGGGAAAAATATTCCCCAAATACCAGCAGTTCCAAAAAAGTACTTTCTACTTACGGAACTTAGCAGTCTAACTTCATCCTCAGGAAATTGCCGGCACACTCTTTTGGCCATTACCTTCATTCCACCCTTGAATTCAAAATTATCAGTAATTATTAATATCTTTCTCTTTGCCACAATTCATTTTATCCCATTTTTTATGCTTATTCAAGCAGCAGCACCGGTTTTAATCATTTATGCTTATATATTTCCAATGGATAAATGGAGATTCGCGTAAATTTATCTGATCTGCGGACATAAGAAATACCTTTTTCCATCTTATTTCCTCTCGCAGCGTTTATAAATAAGTCGACATACGAGAATATCACAAAATCCGAACGATCAATCCTTTTGTAATCATTCCACATTAATAGATTTACATGTTCCCTCATGCAAAGATGAGTTGCTAACATCTGTGTAGTAGTGATTCTTAGTGCCGGATCCTTATATTTCTTTAATTCATTAATGAGCAACTTGTCATGCTGAGTGATTCCGTATGTTGCTTTACTGTTAAAAAAGTAATATTCCTCCGGGTGCCAAAATCGATAACCAAAACCAGATCCATTCGAAAGAAACGAAAACGCTATAATGTATATAATTAGAAAAATTAATGGATCTCTACCATTCAAGGGTTTAACTAAAATTTTGCACTTTTTTAAGGTCTTTACCTCTAACACCAAGGCAAGGACAATAAACGGTAAGATCGTTGACCAATGGTGCCAACGGATATTTGCAACATTTCCATGGCCTGACAATAGAATACCCCCAAAGATTGGCAGCGTGGGTATAAGTGTTCTCCACTTCTTTAACGATAGAAAAAGAAAGGGAACAAACAGCATGGCTATATTTTTCCACTTTTCCATATTTGCTATGTTCAAAAAATGATTCGTAAAACTCTGAGAAAAATGGAGGTTTTCACTTGTAAAAGCCACAGGATAAAATGATCCGATAAATTTCAGAATCCAAAAATAGAAGAACAACGAAAACGTACATGCAATTACTCCAGAAATATACCTTTTCTCAAATATCAACATTGCAATGCCCCAGAAAAAAAATATCACAGGAATATATTCTTTACATGACATAGATAGGAACATAAAAATAGTAAAAATCCAGAGTTTTCTTTTTAAATAAAAATAAATCGCGAAAGAAATAAAAAAGATGCCTATTGTATCACCGTGAACATCCGCAAGATTTGAAAATTGCAAAGGAAGGTATAAGAGGAATGCCCCTGCGATCATAAATGCAATATCTTTTCGATCTGTTATCAGGAATGCTATTTTATTGATAGCAATGGCTGATAACCCGACTAAGAGAGTTTGTAAAAATAGTATCGTAATCCCTGAAGGAAATATTTTTACAAAAGGTACCAGAAGAAGGTATATTAATTCCTTGTGTCCGGAAAATCGAACGATATTACCTTCCGCTCCAGATAAAGACATAAACTTTCCTTGTGCTGTATTGAAGATGGGCTGAAGCATATTTCCAAGATCAAGCATTGCATTATTGAAAGCAAAATACCTAAGAGATACGGCAATCGTCAGAACGCAAACATACAGAATAATGAGAGCAGAAACGGGAATTGGGCGAGATCGCAATTTTGCATCTTTAGAATAGTGATAAGCGAGAAATATACTCAGAGCAAAAGAAATCAGTATTTGTATGTTAGTAGATAAATATGGAGAAAAAATTGTGAAGGCAAATAAAATAACTATGGGATATAATGTTTTTTTCTTGAATGTGATATGCTTAAGTATAAAATAATAGAATAGTAAAATACAGATAAAAGCGACAAATATCACTACATATTTCATATTACTAAAATTATATCACATTATCGTGGTTTTTCAAGTCACAACGCAATTTCTGACAATATAATCCAAGTATTGCGTTTTTCTAACCTGCAGTGCAGAGAATCAAATGATTAGAAAGATTTATTCCGATAATTCACCAAGGTGTCTTCACTGGTCTACAAAAAAAGGTGAGAGAAATAGGAAATTTGATAACAAATATCATATTTGATATAATTCACCGAGGAGAAGGAGAATTTGTGACAGAAACTCTATTGGCTTGCAGAAAGGAGATCAAGTACAAAATTAGATTATACAAATCAAATCAATGAAAAAGCTTCAATTCATCGCCAAGCTCTTCATTTCCGCTCTACTATTATTTTTTATTTTCCGCAAATTTGAATTTTCTAAATTTCTAAATGTTGTGGGAAATGCCAATATTCGATACCTTATTCTGGCCCTATTGATCACTGCCTTGATAATAGCGATAAAATCCTTTAAGTGGATGCTGCTGCTGAAAAGTTCCGGAATTAAAGTCAGCTTTATTAATTCTTTCCGTTCTATAACCGGAGGCATGGCACTGGGGATAATGACGCCGGGAAGAGTAGGAGAGGTTTCCCGCGGACTTTTTCTTTCGGTCGGCAAGGAAACTGAGATCGGTGGTTTGGTTTTTGTAGATCGGTTTATAGATCTTTTATCGATTACCCTGTTTTCGCTGTGGGGAGTGATCAAAATCATCAGAAACCCGGCAATTGTTCTCTTCACAATTGGACTTTCCGGAGGCATACTGATCTTTCTTTTCATCAAATCTCTGCGGCTTTATATTTCAAAGACGGGAACTCGTTCAAAATCAAAGATCGGGTGCAAAATACATCAATTTGTTTCACATTACGGTAAAGTGAAGCGAAATACCATATTTGTTGTACTCCTTTTTTCTCTTGCTATGTACTTCTTAGTGTTTACTCAATTCTATCTACTGGTAAATGGTTTTGACCATATAGAATTCATTGCCATACTCAAGACGGCGCCTCTGATCCAATTCATGAGCGTCGTTCCTATCACCCTTTTCGGATTGGGACTGCGAGAGGGAACCGCGATATATCTTCTAAGCCCATTTAATGTTACTGAAACGGCAGCATTTAATGCATCATTTCTTTCTTTCGCTTTCAATATATTACTCACAGCTCTGATCGGAGCATTCTTCCTGCCGGGAATAACACTGAGAAAGTGAGGTTCTCCTAAAAATATTGTAAGAAATCGAAAAGCAATCGATTCCTTTTGCCATGCACAGACCTTGTAATAGTGATTCAAAATGAAGTGTGTAGTCATAAATATTTATATTCTGGGCTTAATCTTTTGATATTTTCTTGAAAAATCCTCGCAAATATCGCATCTACTTTTAGTGATCGCGAGCAAAGCAAAATAATGTTTCATATATGGAGAGCTGTGTTGCTAGATGACCTCGCAAGATCGTATGATGCAACATATAGAATCAGTCATTTAAGAAGAGTTGGGATTTGAATATCTGAAAATACCGTGGGAAAACTCAGATATAAACCAAAAACACTGGTGGAGTGTTGGTGTATCCATACTCCTATGGAATAAAGAGTTCCAGAGAGACAGAACGACGCCGTGACAATGTACAACCACAGCAAATTATATCATTTCAAACAGTGTGAAGCTAAACTTTTATATTTAAATTCTATATTACTCTACTTATTATAGATTTTTAAAAATAAATTCGTCCAAATAATCAGAAACACCGCTTCTACGCCATCCGAAAAACCGATTTTCTTGCCTTCCCCATAAGTTCTCCCGAAATATGTTACGGGAACTTCATAAATATTTAATCTCATTGCCGAAACAACGGTTGTAAATTCAACTTCGAAACCGAATCTCTTACTATTAAATTGGTGCCTATCTATCACTTTTCTTTTAAATACTTTGTAGCATGTTTCTATATCTGTTAGCCTGACATTCGTGAAAACATTAGAAAGATTTGTTAAGAATTTATTCGCCAAATAACTCTTATAATTGAAGGCTTTGTGAGACAGTTTTAAGAATCTCGAGCCGTACACAACATCCATTCCTAAATCTAAAATGGGTCTAAGTAAATCAGGATATTCATCGGGGTTCAATTCAAGGTCAGAGTCCTGAATAATTATTATATCTCCGGTGCATAGCTCAAAACCTGATTGCAACGCTGCGCCTTTCCCTTGATTTTTCTTTTTCAATATGTGGGTGATCTCTTTATGTGAAGATGATAATTCTGTAATAATATCAGGACTATTGTCAGAAGAAGCATCATCGATAATGATAATTTCTTTTTCCAGGCCTAAGACATCAGCATTCAAGACTTTTTTGATCATCTCATGTAAATACTTTGCCTCGTTGAAACACGGAATAACAATACTGACTTTCTCTAGTTTATTTACCACGGCGTTATTATACATTTTTTGATTTAATAATACAAATCTTGCAGGCTGTATTTATATCCCTGCTCCAATATATTCATAGATAGTCAATTCTTTGTTCTCATACATCACAGGTAGATTCAGAAATATATCTTTCTGCGCAACAACATACTTGAAATCGTATTCATTCTTCACATTTTCAAGCATTTCTAAATCTATTGTTTTTGAAAAATCTTTCAGATCCGCCCGCTTAACAACTTTCAACTTTTTCACTCTTGACCACCAGTTGAAACAATATTCAACGTTAAAGAGACCTCTTGTTCCTTCTGACCATGTTACATAAACGCTTCTTTTTGACCATGAACGGAAATTATATAGGCCGGGATCAATAAAAAACTTTGCCTGTTGGGAAGTATTCTCTCTCGCCCACAATCCTGCCGCTTTAATGTGTTCGAATTTAATTTGGCCGATTTTCAGGAATCTCGGAATAAATATATAAAGCAGAAATAGTCCAAAAAGGCATATTACAATGACACTTTTAATTCTTTTATTCTTGATTACACTATAGACAATTGAAGCGGAAAGGACTACAAGACTCAGTTTCACTCCCACATCAAAAATATTGTCAAATGATATTGCCAGAACAGAAAAAATGAAGAAAAACCCCGAAACAGGTAGTATTAGTTCCCTATTCATCTTTTTAGAGATCAAACTCGCTAAAAGTGTCAGGAAAAAAGCCAAGTACATATTAAGAAGGAGAAATAGAGTTGCAATAACATAGAGGAATTTACCCTTGAAAGAAGATTTAAACTGAGTTTGTATATATCCGGCAAGAAAAATGAATGTGAATATTATTGGGATTTTACATGAACGAAACATCTGCCCTTTGATAAAAAAGCCAACCGGAAACATTTCAGTAAAGACAGTACCGAAGACAAATAGAATAAACATTCCTCCGTATATACACAGAATCAGCTTGTGGTCATTCCTTTTCATATCGTATTTATTCAAGAATAATCCAATAAATACCACTATTAAAAAGCCCAAATATGTTTTCAAAGGAAAGGAAAAGGGGAAGACATGGTGTGATTGAACTGCTCTCAATATCTCTACCCATTCCTGGTGAGAACCCGTTTTCATATCAGATAGTATCCATATCAGAGTGGGAAGAGAGATCATAATAAAAATCAGAATCGGTAATATGTCTTGTTTGAATCGTAGCTTTTTGATCATGGAAAGATAATAAAGTCCAATTCCAACAAAGGTATAGAATGTCAGCATTGCATGGAAATTAAATGCTACGCCAAATAGAATAAAGGCGATTATTTTTTTCTCTTTGAAAAAATACAAAAGGCCGAACAGTACAAGCGGCAGAGCTATATTGTACTGAGCAAGCATATTTGTAAATATAGGTGAGCCGCCTATATAGAATTTCAGCCCCGAGAATATCAGGATCAAAGAGAAAAAGCCCGCAACTGAATTAAACAATTTTTCAGAGATTTTGAAGATCCCCAGAAAAGTGAAGAACATGGAAATATAATGAAGAATAAAAAATACCGCTTGCGTATTGAAATACTTTATTAATATACTCATCATAGGAACATAAATTGTATAGGTATTTTTATAAGTGGAAGCCAAAAGGTCCCCTGGGAAAAGGTCGGGATTACCAAATTTATAGATAAAGGGAAGCATTATCGAATGATCGTAAATGCCGAAATAATAGCCGTTTAGCAATAAAAATAAGTTCGTGTAAATAAACATTGTAATTAGAACAAATCCTTCCCTCTCATAAATTTTACTTTTCATATTTTCTCTCAGGTATTTATTCTTTGATAAAGAAATATATTGCCTGAACAAAATTCATTTTTGAAGAATGCCGCTACTTCAAAGTAAATAATTGGTGGAGGTAATAACTGAAAACTACTTTTTAAATTACTCATGTTTCATTATACTCATTTCAATTTAGAAATACAAACGAAGCCATTTTTCTAAAATATATAGCCTCCATATCAATAACATTGAATTTGAATAGTTCAAATATTTTTCAAATCCTTTGGAATTAATAATTTCTTTCATAATTATCCCGTTTCGGATTACTTCCAACATATCTTCCTTCAAATATGTTGAGATCCATTCCATATGCGGGACTTTAAAAGGAATTTTCGGAGTATCAAAAATCCATTCAGGAAGTTTTCGTTTTGCCATCATTCTCTCTAAATATTTCGGTTGCCCGGGCTTGAACTTGATTTTTTCTGGAATAGTAGAGTACTTTTCTAACAATTGCGGGTCAATATACGGATGTAATACTGTTATATTAAATTCATCAGCGATCTGACTTGTAGAATCAATAAAATTCCTTTGGACAACCATTTTATAGTCAAGATAAGTTATTAAATCTGAAATATCATAGCTTTTACCTAATTCATTCATATAACTTCTTGTCAATTCCTTGAAAAGGGTTTGGCTCCTTTTTCTTGCCGTTTGCATTTTTTCATTATAAATTCTAAATTTTGAATAATACTGGAATTCTCGTTTCGTTCTTATTCCCCTTATAAAGCTAGCTCTTGTAGAAAAGATATTTTTCATTCGAAAGTCAAAATGATAATTATGACATAACTTTTCCTTAATCAACTCAAAAAGACTGCCTAATCCTGATATTTCCAGTATTTCAAAAATATTATGTAGCTTATAAAAAAGAAAGTCATTTGGGCTGCTATAGAAAAGTGCGTCCGCCCCGATCCCACTTATTAACAAATTATATCTCTCTTTTGCCTTTTTTAAAATGTAATAAAGAGTAATATTAGAAACATTTGCATTTGGCTCATCCATTAGGCTAACATATTTGCCGAAGACAAGATCCTTGAATTCATCTATTCCTATTTTTACTGAAGTATGTTCACTTCCGAAATGTTTTGCTGATTTTTGACTCCTATCTATTTCATCAAATTCAAATTTGCCTGAATAACCTCCCGTTATGGTAGGTATCGTTTTTTGTTTGATTTCAGAAAATAAACCAAGCAGGTAATTCGAATCTAAACCCGCGCTTAACAAAAGTGCTTTTTCACTTTTATTCAATCCTATATTCTTTTTTAATACTGATAATATGCCACTTTCCAATAAATTCACAGAATCACTCTCGGTTAATAAGTCATTTTTATTGAAGTTCAATTGCCAGTATTTTTTGATTTCAATACTTCCTTTGTTAAAGAATAAGTAATTTCCAGGAAACAGCCGATAAATATCTCTAAAAAAGGTTTCTTCAAAGTAATTCAATTCCGCGGAAATATAGCAATCCAGAGCTTCAAGATTCAATCTTTTGGAATACTTATAAAAGCCCGCAATAATTCCAGGTTTGTTCGAAAATATGAGACAGTTGCCCAGATGTAAATAGTACACACTTTCCAATCCGTTGTGATCTCTCGCCAAAGTGAAAGTTTCATTATTCTTATCCCAATAACATAGTGCGAAACCATTTTTTAATTGAGATATTTTCTGCGTAAATTCTTGATTTCCCTTAACTGATCCAAAATGTCTTTCTCCATTTGCGGATTTATCATATAGTCCGATAGTAGTACTATTTTCATCATTCTGACATACAATATCATTCCCTGGAAAATACAACAGTAGCTTATGATCAATCTCAATTATTTCATTTGACGAAATAGTCGTCCCGCTCGTTGAAATCATATTTATCAGTGATTTTTTATCTTTTTGATCAATTCCCTTTTCTAAATTAACAATACCAACAAATTTCTTCATTTCTTTGCCTGTCTTTTTCGAACTAGTTTTCTAAGTGAAACATAACGACTAAAAATGTACTTATATTCAAAATAGAAAATTACTAGAAAGTAAATTCCTATGAAGAATAAAAGGTACAATCTCACTTTCAAATCAAATATTGTCGCGAACAGTGCTAATAATGGAAGATACACAAGGAAGTATTCTTTATAAAATAACTTAATCTTAATCTTAAAAACTGTGATGATAATTGGCAGTAGCGAGATAAATGCAATAATATATTTTACCAGTCCCATTCCATAATTCTTATAGATGGGAATCAGAACACTGCCTAATAAGATGCTTACCGCGATTACAAATAGTAATCCCCAAAACCCCCATTTTTCATATCTGTGGCTTATAATTAATGCCTCTGAGAATTTGCCGAATGGAAAAATAATCGGTAAGAAACAGATAAATCTAAAAAGCGGTACTATATCAAGATGACTGTTTCCGTAAACTATTTTAATGATCAAGTCCGCATAAATAAACATCAAAACATAAATAAATACTTCAATCGCCACAACTGTAAGTGTCGAGAATTTAATAATCTTTTGAACTCTTTCCTTATTATTGACATTTTCAGCATAGGCTGGGTAGAGCACCTGGCGAAAGGCTTTTGATATAATTTTCTCAGGCAAGAGAACAAATCTATACGCAAGATAAAACATTCCCACAAAAGCGGGAGTTAGAAACTTACCTAAAAGGGCATTATGGATCTGATTGTAGAAATTCCCTACTAACAAAATTAGAAAAAGATAGAATGCACCGTTCAACAACTCGAAGCTGTATTCAAAAGTGAATTTAAATCTTGAAAACAATTCTTTTCCACAAACTACAGAAAGGTAAAGCGATTTGAAGATTTCACTAATCATTGTTGCATAGATTATTGCCCAGACCCCATAATGATGAAATCCTAGATAGATAACGGATATCACATAGATAATCGTTGATATTATCTGGGGAATGATCATCTTCTGAATTTTCAATTCTTTCAATAGGTAAGTATTAAAAATCGAAGATATAGTTAAAAAAATCAAATTTAAGGAGTATATCTTCATTATTACGACGATATCGCTGCTGTAAAAACTAATTACTTGAGGATATACTTGAAATAGAGTAACGATAACGCCCATTGCAATAAATTGCAAGAGAATCGCATTTCCCCATTTTTCATAATCAGTTCTTATTAAATGTTTTCCGAAGCCGAGATTAACTATATTTGCCAAGATAAGATTTGCAAAGGCAGCCATTGCAAAAAGTCCAAAATCGGAATTTGCCAATACCCTTGCAATAACCATCTGAGAAATAAAGCTAATTCCCATTATTGAAAATTGAATAATATATGAACTCGCAAGAGAAGCAATAAATTTATTTTTAAAATTCTTCATTTACTAATGTTTAAATACACCTTACAAAATAATTGTTATTAATCCAAGTGCACAATAGTTATCATCCACTTACACTTTTCCATTCACTTAAATACTCGGTCAGAGTAACATATTTGCCACTCTTTTTCAAATTCACTAAAAAATCTTTGTATAAATTTATGCTCCTTCTGGTGTTCAAAATATTATAGTTATGGACAAGTATATGAGAAAATGCAGTTGGTGGCGATTCAAGTTCATTTGAAAAGAATTCTTTCAGGGTCCTGCCGCCATAACCGATAAACGACTGGTCCATCGAAGTAAGGGGGATCTGCCACATATTCATCGAAGCTTCCTTTTCAATATCATACATCTTAAATGGGAAGCTGACCCCGTTCCTGTATCCCGACATTTGTGCAAAAGCTAGGCTTGAATCATATTCAATTCCGGCCTGCTCCAGTGCCCTTAATACCTTGATATCCGTCCTTAAATAATGTGCTCGAGCGCCGCTTACCTTTAAAGAAGCCGAGCTGAGTTCAGAGATAGAAGAATTCAGATGTTTTTCAGGGTCCGACAAGGTTTCATATGGATAGTGCAGGCCTATTTCCATATCATCGCTCAGTTTTCGTATTTCATCTATAATAATGCCCATATTAAGTTTGTTATCCTTTTTATGCGTAGAAATCGGGATCACAAAGAAGGTAGATGACATCCCTTGCTTCTTCTCAACTTTCTCTATCCGGTGAAGCATATCCGGCGAGATCAAATATCGTTCACGCAAATATCCACAAACCTCCTTGGCCCATTTTATTGAAAACTTCTTTAAATAATATTTTATCGCACCGGAATGGAATTTCGGGTATCTGCGGACGATATCAATATCATGCGAAAGGGTTCCTCTGATCCCGGAATTCAATATTCTTTCCTTCTTTGTGATATGGTCTTCATCCACCACACCACTTTTCTTTAGTGCTGCTAGAAACAAGTCAAAGTATTCCTCCACAATAGGATACTGAATATCGTATTTTTTCTGCAGAGAATCCGAATATGAAATACGGTCATGGTCATCACGCTCCCTGATCGCGTATGATTGTATATCCGAAAGGAATAAAAAGGCGTTCTCAATAAGATAGGTCGCAGGATCGCCGCCATAAAACACCGGAAGCTCCTTCTCTCCCATCTTGTAATAATGCGGAATTATTGAAAATATTTCTGATGGGTCAAATTTATGGCTTAACTTCAGCAAAGACCGTTCTGAATCTCCGCAAATAATATCCGTGGTTGCCTCATCATCAGTAATATCCAGCATCAGGCCTGCGTAATCAGCGAAGGTCCTGAGCACATATTCCCCCCGACTATTCCATCTTTCACCAAGGCTCAGAAAAACGGTGATCCTTTTCTTCATCCGAATATTTTTCTCTTCGCTCTCGTCAACAAGCCCTTTTTTGCCTCAAAGGATAATTTGGCCTGAAAATAATGGTTTAACTCCCCTTGAAATTGGGCCTTAAAATCCCAGATGCCTGGCGTATTGGCACCGCCGAAAACAAAACGGGCGTAGTCTCTCTCCCGATATTCATTAATGAGCTCATTCAGAAGAAAGGCGGTAGAACCGAGATCATAATGCTCTAGAGAAGTGCCTCCGATCCAATCAAAGACCTGATCGCCTGAGAGCAGGTTTCCCCGAAACCCGATTATTTCCCCCTCAAATATCACATGACTTAATTCCAGAACTTTCTGCTTCAGAAGATAGGTGATAAAAAACCTGAATTCTTTCTCGTTCACCGGAATATCCTTCTCTTTCCTGCCGTATGCAGCAGTAAATATCTCATAGTAGGCATCGTGATATTTGTCAATATCCTTAACGAACTTAAGGTCATGTGCCCTTGATTTCTTAATATTCTTTCTCAGGTTATGACTTAGGCGGTCTTCCGAATAGTTTTCAAGGTCTAGAAAGAGGTCATATACCGGAGTTACGGTCCAATAATCCCAAACAAAGCTCCTGACATCGTCAATTTCAGGAAGCAGAATAAAGGTGATGTCGGAGAAATCCGTCTTGAGAAACTCCAGCAAGGATCTCAATATTTCCATGCGCCATTTTATTTTTTTATAATTATCATTCACTTTTCTTTCAGATATTACGGGTGAGACAAACTGTGTTAATTTCGGCCGAAAGATGCGCTTATTCTCCGTTACAAAAGATATTCCCCCGATAATAACACCTTTTTTTTCTACAACAGCGATCTTCTGCTCGTATCCACGAGATTCCGAATGCATATCCTGCCATAAGGTCCTTGTGAATATATTATTTCCATTCTTAATTACAAATTCATCCCAGATGGGAAATTCATTTTCTTTAAGATACCTTGTATTCATATTAACATCCTTTGATCTTCTCTTTGCCAAAAAATACAGATCTTTTGACCATTCCCATTTCCCTAAATCCCGCCTTGATAATCCCCTTTTGCGATGGGATATTTTTTTGTTCCGTATCAATAATAATCCTATCCATCCCATTGCCAGAGTCTGTTAATGCTTTTGCTATATAATTGATAACATAGGGATAGATCCCTTTCCCGCGGTGACCAACGGCCGTATTGCAGTAATGTATCCATGCGGTATGCGCGGGTATGTTGATATGTTCTTTTTGCACCTCCGCATCGGAATCATTACGAAAGACCAGACTATGATGGACGCATAAGTCATTGTAAAAAACGAGATATACGCTTTCACCAGCATTATACAACTTCTTTATGTTTTCATATGTACCCTGCGGCCTGAAATCTAGTATTCTCTCTAACTCCTTTTTATCCTTTGTCAATACAATGGAAAGTTCTTCCTTGCGAGATTGGAAGATAGCACCTTCAAAACGAAATATAATGGACTTTGTAGAGCTGAAGTTGTTTCTAAAAAGCTTAATTATTCGCCACAATCTCATTGTATATCCTCTTCATCCTGTCAATAAATGCAATATTTGAATAGCTCGCCGATCTTGCGACAACCTTATCACGAAATTTTTCACTATCTAAAGTGATTGTTCTTACAAAATCTGGCCACAATGATTCATCTTCAGGTAGAATATGGCCATATTTACCGTTATCTATTATTGCCTCGGGGCCCGACGAGTTTTTTTTCACTATCGGGATCGCTCCACATGCCATGGCTTCTACGACGCTTTTACCAAAGGATTCGTGCTTTGATAAAAAAAGGAGAAATCTTGACTTTCGATAAATGCTTCTTAGATCATCTCCAACCAGGTATCCTAGAAAAGTAATATGCTCCTGAAGTTCAAGAGTCTCAATTTTCCTCATGATATGCTTTTCATATTCTTTGGTCTCAAATTGCCCTGCAACAATAAATTTGAATTGAACTCCCATCATTTTCACCGAGCTCAAGAAGGCGAGGGCTTGTTCAATGCCCTTATGTGCATATATTCTTCCCGTATAGCAGAATATCATCTCATCGTTTATTGGATTTGCATCAGGAGTAAAATATTCGGTATCTATGCCTAAGGGTACGACCTTGAGGAGGTGATCTATTTGCGGCAATACTTTGATTAGCTTAGATTTCTGATCCTGATTATTTAATATAATCGCTGCCGACCTTTCAAATGCCCTGCGCCTTACCTTCGGAAAACTGTTAAGGTTTCCACCCCTGAAATGTATGATATATTTAAAATTATTCTGAAGAAGAAAAGAAATGTACCTGTAGAAATTCTTCCCCGCACTTTGATTTAAATGCAAAATATCCGGCTTGAAATCAAGAGTGAATTTTTCTAATTCCTTATTGTACAATTTGAAATTCACTGATTTGTTATTTGGCAGGAAAGAAGGTTTGCCCTCAAAGAATCTGAATTCCATTCCATTATAATCCGTGAAATACCCTTTCTTCTTGCGAGTGAGGGAAATGACTGAATTTTCATATTTGCCGGACGCATTCATTTGGGATGCCATTGCGGTCATAACTGAAGTGCCTCGCTTATCCAGAAAATCCTGAGGATCCCGAAAATTATGTTCCTTGCATATAAGGTCCACATGTAATACTTTTATCATTTTATTCTCTCTTTCCTGAGGACATTCGTAGTTTAGCATCTAAATCCTCTGATAATTTCTTTGCGTTCAAAAAGGCCATCTGCCGCTGATCTGAAAACATTTTCAGATCTCCGCCACGAAAATGCACAACATATGGGATTCCTTTCCTTCTCAGGAAATCGCAAAATCGCATAAAGTTTTTTCCGGAGCTTTGATTGATATGAACGAGGTCAGGTTTGTAGGAAATAATGTTTTTTTCCAGTGATCTTGAATGCAGTTTATAATTCAAAGATTTTCTATTGGGATATATTGAAGGAGCGCCCTTGAAAAAATTCACTCGTAATCCGTCTTGTATTAAGTGATCATCCTTCTGACATCTGCCAATCTGAAATATCTGCACTTCAAATCCCTCTTTGTCGTTTATATCTCTAGCTGAAGAAATTCCGGGAGAAAGCCACCTATCGGAGTAAAAAGAGAGTATTGACTGATAATTATGCTCCTTGGCGTGAAAATCTATATTTGCGATTTTTATAAAGCGCAGTGTTTCGCCTACTTCGTTAATCATAACTTACTCTTGTTAAGTATTTTATTAATACCAACATTCAGTATTTTCAAAAACTCTTCTGCTCCAATGAAATCTAAACGAAAGGAATTAAACAGCATCTCTCGCCCTCTCATCCACAAATACCTTGCTCAGGACATTGCCGATTAGATGGGAATAAGTATGATCACGCAAGACACGATCCAAGGAATTTCTACCTATTTCTTCTCTCTTCTGATCATTCTTCAGATAGAAATTGATCTTACTCCTCAGATCATCATTATTCCTGTATATCACAATTTCTTCTCCCTCCTTAAAAAGGGTGGGTATTCCTCTGACATCATCTACAATTTGAAAAGCTTGACATCCCGCGGCCTCGTATGTTCTCATATTAATACCGTATTTGGTAAATCTGGTATGTGTGTTAATGACGATCTTGCAGCAATTGTAAATTTTTGCGACTTCCTCTCCAAATGCCGGGCCCCGGATTGCTTTATATAAAGGGGACGACGGAGAAATATTCTCCTTCCAGCCCTTTCCCCAGAGACCGAGGTCGTAATCCGCAATAGATGAGAAAAACTCTTCCCTGAATTCGTTCCACTGTCCGACGAAGGCCAGATCACACGCATATTCTTTTTGCTCTTCCTCCTGGATTTTCATGGGGTGAAACGCCGATGGATCGACTCCCAAGTCCTGCTGAAAGATCTCTCTCGCCCCCCATTTCTCAAATTTGGGTTGCCAATCCGGATCCACAATGAAAATGTGACTATAGTGAGGTACTGAATTAATTACATTGTCCCATCCGGCTGATTCAGGGTCCAGACCGATCCAGAGAACAGTATTCGGGCAAATTTCAGAGATCCTTTTTATCGTCTCGGGAAGTATCTGATTTCCAACAACGATAAAAACGATCTCCGGGTTAAGGTCTTTGACCTTTTGTACAAGATTGTTCTGAAACCGTCTGTTATCCTTTTCAGAAAATCTTTTAAAATGATAATAGAAAAATCTCCATAAATAAGGGCTGAAACTACTTATCCACTCATACCCCTTTCTATCAAGCGACAGAAGATCCACTTCACATCCCAAAGATTCAAATGCTGTAAAAAAGGAATAATTTCCAGAGCCCTTTATCAGCCTTTTTGTCTGAATAAGATTGTGCCCCAGATTGGACAACATAAGGACTTTTCTCATAAATTGATTATAACACATCTATTGAAAATTGCAATATTTATGCTATAATGAGTGGAGTTACAACAACTATGTTTACATCATTTAGAGGACCTTATCAAACCATATTCAACCGGATAAAAAAGTATGTCAAGTACTTCTCAAAAGACATTGTCTTGGATATTGGATGTGGACGGGGAGAATTCCTGGAGGCCTTGAAACTCCAAGGGATTATTTCTCTCGGACTTGATACGGACATCCAGGAAATTGAGCAATTGAAGGAAAAGGGATTCCGGGTTGAAAATATCTCCTTCATTGACTTCAGAACGGACAAAGAATTTTCAGGGATAATGGCAAGTCACATTGTTGAACATATTTCCGGTGAAGAGATAATGGGATTTTTTTCAAAATGCCGGGATCTTCTTGAAAAAAGCGGTATCCTTGTGATCATTACACCTAACTTTCAAAACCTTGAAGTCGCAACGGAAACATTCTGGTTGGATCTGGAGCATAAAAGGCCATACCCCCTGCTGATACTTGAAAACCTTCTGATTGATACAGGATTTGAAATTGTAGAAAAAGGGTTCGATAAAGACACAAAATTCAAAGGTTTTAAAGGATTCTTAAGAAGGTTCAATGTCTTCGGTAAATATTTCACACCCAAAGACGCATATATCGTAGGCCGAAAGATCTAATCCATGAAGAGGATCGCATTAGATATATCACAATTGCAATACGGCTATTCTGGAATAACCAATTACATCAGAGGTTTGATAGAAATACTTCAGGAAGCTTGTCCCGAAACAATTCTTATTAAGAATTACAAAAAGAAACTTTCCTATCCGAACACAAAGACTTTTAGATTCTCCTTTAGAAATTTCAAATTAAGAAAATTGTGGGATAGATTTATTATTGGCAAGCTGGCAAAGATGTTGAGGGCAGATATCTTGATCTCCCCATATTTCTACACACCGCCACAGAAAGGATTTACAAAGATCCCGGTGATATATGACCTGGAATTCATAAAAAGGAACGATAAAGATATGAACTCGATCAACTATTTCACAGTATCCACCGAAAACAGTATAAAAAGGGCTGATCACATTCTTACGATTTCCAACACGATAAAAAGGGAGATCACTGAATACTACAATTTTCCAAAAGAAAAAATTATTGTCCTTTACCCAAAGATCAGCATTCCTGAATCAATGCCGGAACCTCCCGGGGAGAAGGACATTTTTTTATGTCTTGGAACTATCGAGGAAAGGAAAAATCCGGAATTGGTCATTGATATTTTTCAAGAGATCCTCCAGCAGCGGCCCTCTGCAGAACTGATATTTGCGGGTGCAGTCAGAAAAGAATATCAACAAACATTCGATGCAAAACTTTCTTCTCTTTCTCCCTCTGTAAGGGCCGCAATTAGACTAAAGGGCTATGTCTCCGATGAAGAAAAAGAGACGCTTTTAGATCATTCCCTTTACATTTTCTATTTGTCCTCCTACGAGGGCTTCGGAATACCCATCATTGAAGCATTTTCTTCCGGATGCATTCCCATTATTCTTGGAACTGAGATCTCGCGGGAAGTTGCATGCGGCGGAGGGATTCTAATTGATGACATTCGTACAGAGCCGAAAATTTTGTTTCAGGATACATACATCACTGAACATTTGAAAAATGCTGATAATGCTCTGAAGAGATATGCAACTGAATATAATCGGCAAAAAAGTGAATTTATCAAATTTCTTAATATGAGTGCCAGGTTGACATTTTGACACTTTCAAATCCATGAAAAGCGGTTTTTAGGAAAGAATGAGAGAAGGGATAACTCCATTTTTCTTCAGGAAATATCACTTTTTCACAGCAACCACATCCATCAAGCCCATGAATCCAATGGAAATGAATTTTTTACCAAAGATACGGAAGTAGAGAAAAAATGGCATTTTCACGATGAAGGAAAACCTTCCCAGGAATGTATTTATCCGGTTATAAAGATATTTCTCCGAAACCATCCTATTATGCTTTTTTATCTTAATGATTTTAAATCCCGTTTTATTAAGGATTTTTTTAAGCGTTTTTTTTGAAAAATATACTGTGTGCATGAGCATAAGAAAAGGATACTTTTTCCCCAGTATCTTCGCGGTAAAGCTTGATATATCAAGAGTGGAAATAAAAAGATAGCCGTTTTCTTTCAACACCTTATTCATATAGCTTAATTCCTTTAGAGGATCAATGTAATGCTCAATAACATCCCATAAACAGACGCCGTCGTATTTATTCTTCAATTCCTCGTATAGTTGGGAAAGGGGTTGACCATAAACCTCAGCACCCGTTTCTTTTGCAATTTGCCTTGCCCAATCCGAAAGTTCCAGACCAGCCGTTCCTATTCCCTCTCTATTTAACATTTCAAGGAATACTCCCGTGTAAGAACCGATCTCGAGAAGATGTGAGCTTTTCGAGAGGTATTGTTTTATCAATTTCACATACTGGGAAAAATTCAATTTTCTCTCTTCATTTTTTTCAAGATAAATTTGATCTTCCACATTTTTGTAAAGCTCGATCAAAGATTCTTCCGTGAGCACAGGAGACTGAAAGATCATTCCACACTCCCTGCATTTTTTGATATTTGTGAAAAGTCCGAAGTCGGTGGATGTGCAATTCATGGATTTGATATCTATTTTTTCCGGTCTGTAACCACTGTGGATGATCTTGCTGTTATCGGAACCGCATAAGGGACATTTCTTTTCCAGGAACATCATTTAAAATTTTCTACTAAAATTTAATCGTACTAACATTGTCATGGCTTTTAATATTTCGCCCTGAGATATCTTTGTTTGCCCAAATTGCCTATCGATAAATATTATGGGAATCTCCTTTATCCGGGCACCCACCCCTTCAATACGCCATAACATCTCATATAAAAAAGAATATCCCTGAGAATGAATAGTTTCAAATTTGATCTTTTTTAATATATTTGTTTTTATACATCTATATCCGGTGGTACTGTCTTTAACATTTGCCTTTAAGAAAATTTTTATCATGTAGTTGGCAGCAAAACTCATAAGTTTACGATACATGGGCCAATTCTTAATACCGCCGCCTTTTACATAACGGGAACCGATCACCACATCATACTTCTGGATATTTTCGATCATTGTAGGGAGATGTTTTGGGTTATGTGAAAAATCACTGTCCATCATTATCACGAAATCAAATTCCTTTTCCGCGGCAACAGTCATCCCGTGAATATAAGCGGCTCCCAAACCATTTTTTTTGGGCCTGAAAATTAATCGCACATTCATATCAGTTTCCTCGATTTTCCTAACAATATTTGCTGTGCCATCAGGCGAATTATCATCTATTACATAAATTTGAATATCTGTAAGATACTGTCTAATTTTTAAGATGAGATTTTTAATGTTCTCCACTTCGTTATATGTGGGAATTAGAATACAGCCTTTATTCATATAAAGATTATAGAATAAAAATAATTTATTTCAAGTGTCTCTTCTTAAATATGTAAAAACCAAAGAAAGCCAAGCCCAGGAAAAATAGTGCCCAGCTTATTTTATTAACGTGCGGTGAGTAACGGATCTCTACATCGTAATTCCCCGGTTCCAGATAGACCGCACCAAATATGTAATCAATTGCAGTAAATTTTGTTTTTTTGCCATTGATCCTTATTATATGGAAAGGGGTTAGTGTTTGATTAATGATAAGATACCCTTCTCGAAAGACTTTTATATCAAAAGATTGAGAATTATTTTTTATGTTTAAATTGCCGATCACGGTCTTTTCAAATTTATTGAAAAGATGAGGATTATTAATAAAAAATTCTGTCTCTTGTATTCTGTCGGGCTTGAAAAATAACTCGGGAGAATTGTCGGGAAGCATTTCTTTTTTCCCCGGCAGAAATGGATAAAGACCTTTTACCTTCTTATTCTTGTAAATATAGAGTCCGTCCTTTAGATCAAATAACTCGAGATCCTTTGAATTATTTTTGATTGTAGTTAGGAAATATTGCACTGAGGCTAATTTAACATAGATATGCGAATAGTTCTCAATATAGTTCCTGGTCTTCCTATATCGAGATGGTTCAAATCCGTCAATTCTATTTAAGAAACTACCATAATTAAGAAGCGTGATCTCTGCATAGTGAATCAGCGGGTTCATTCTGCTCTCTGCAATAGTATACATGAGATAGCCGGGAACTTCAAAATCACTTTTAGGATCCAGGTATATTATAATATTTCCATCTTTTTTTATAGTGTCCAGGATCTTTCTGTACTTGTTCAAAGGTTCTTTGAAAACGAGACCCTTTTTCATAGGAAGGGCTAAAGCGAACTGATCAAAGAATATTATCATTAAAAGGAAGGGAATGAGAAATAGTACTCGGATCTTTTTCCGAAAAATAAGTATCAAAAGAATTAATATACTGAAGATTAATGATCTGAAAATATTAAAATTAATATTGTGCCATTTAACATTAATCTCTTCCAGAAATTTTCCAAGAAGATTAAAAGTTACCGGTTGCAGTATAAAATACAGAACCGTTAATCCAGAAATGATAAAGAAAATTATTTCAAAATTAATTTTTGCTTTTTCTTTGTAAAATATATTCTGGAAACCGTGGGCGCCGATAACTGTTATCCCCATGATGAAAAAGTAGAGTATACGGCCTGGGTTTCTGATAATTTTATAAAGCGGGAAATATTTAAACATCAGTACATTGGCAATTGAATTTGAGGCCAATAACAGAGAACCTATTATTATTACCAAATAAAAGATGATGTATGGTTTCTGCTTTTTAAACCAACCGCTAAAAATAAATATAATAGAGAAAAATAACGGTACAATTCCCGAATATGAAGTCAATTCTGTAAATGTTGGCCTACCCCAATAAAAAGGGTTCTCGGGATATCCGAAAAAACTTGGTAATATTAAGGAAATATATTGTCTAAGATCATAACTTCTTCTCAAAGCCCGGTCCATGGAAAAACCTGTACCGCGCGAATGGTCTAAAAAAGCAATATAAAGACTTGGTAAGACTGTAATAGCTGAAATAAGGCCCGAAATGACAAAGATCAAGATCACTTTTATTAGTCTTTTTCGATTATTTGTTTGAAAATACTTGAAAATCACGTAAAACAGAATAAAGAACACACCGTAATAAACATATTGTGCATGAGAACCGGCAAAGAAAAAGAATGTACTAACAACAATTCCGACCCCGTCCCATTTAGAATCATATTTAAACGATCTTTCAATAAATATAAGGATTGGAATAAAAAAGGTTATACCCGCAACGATTCCCAGATGGCCAGCAAACAAATGCACCATAAGATATGAATTAAAGCTATATGCAAGGCCGAATAAGGAGGAAGTTGTCTCGGACAAACCGATCTCTTTCAGGTAGAATTTCATAAATAAAAAGGCCAATATGATCGAGATCAAGTAAAATAACTTCATCCCAGCAAATGGATTTGCACCTATATGAAGGAAGTGAAACAAGAAAAGATAGTTGGGATAAAATACTGCCGGAGATCCCATCTGAAAATGATATTCCCACAGGGGAATTTCAAAATCCTTTAATGAATCCTTGATCGTAAAATCACGCATGTACATTAAATTAACATCATTATTAAGTATAATTTTACTCGTAAAAAGTATCTGAGATAAAAATAGCACGATCAGAATTATCGGAAAGATATAGAAAGTAATTAATTGTTTTTTTCTGTTCTTTACTATTTGTATGTCAGCTGAACTGATTTCCGTTCTTAAAAGATCTTTTTCTTCTTTCATAATTTCTTTACTCCCGCCTGCGATCGGATACACCTTCTTCATTGTACATTTATTGCTTATTTCTTATGGAATATTATACTTATTTCTCCATTTATTTCAAGATATGAGGCCATTTTTCTGTGTAAGTTGTTCCATGAAACACTCGGGATCGTCAGGTGAAAACTATTTTTCTCGAAAGGGCGTGGAGGATTCGTTGGGATTTGTTTTGAATTCCACAATCTATATGCTATAATTTCGTGCGGAGGCAATATGAAAGGTGTTATTCTCGCCGGAGGCAAAGGGCAACGGCTTTACCCACTTACAAAGGTTACCAACAAGCATCTACTTCCCGTAGGTTCGGAACCGATGATATTCAATCCTATAAACCAATTGATCTCATGCGGCATCAAAGATATTCTTATAGTCACATCTACCGAGCATATGGGCGATATGGTAAACCTTCTGGGCAGCGGACATGATTTTTCTGTTCAATTCACCTACAAAGTACAGGAAGACGCTAAGGGCATAGCGCATGCTTTACTGCTGGCGGAGAACTTTGCCAATGGAGAAAGGATATGCGTTATCCTCGGTGACAATATCGCTTCCCGTTCCATTGCACCTTTTGCCAAGGAATTCCTCCAGCAGAAGGAAGGGGCAAAGGTCTTGTTGAGAAAGGTTTCTGATCCCGAGAGGTACGGAATAGCTGCATTGGATGAGCGAAAGATCGTGGAGATACAGGAAAAACCCGAGAAGCCAAAAAGCAATTACGCTGTGATCGGTTATTATATGTACGATGAAAAAGTCTTTGACATTATCCGCAAACAGAAATTTTCAGATCGAGGGGAATTAGAGATAACCGGAGTAAACAATGCATATGTCAATGACCATACTTTGACATACGGCATTCTCAAGGGAGATTGGACAGATGCGGGAACAATGGACTCCTTCTGGCGGGCAAATCAAATAATGAAAAAATGCGGCAACAGGATCAAATGATGAAGGTCCTGGTTACCGGCGGCGCAGGATTTATCGGCTCAAACTTCATCAAAATGCTTATCGACGGCGATGAATTGCATATTGTTAATCTGGACACCTTGACCTATGCGGGAAATCTCGAAAACCTGAGCACTGTTGAATCCTCGAAGGCTTATACTTTTTATAAAGCAGATATCTCCGACCATGAAGAAGTTTGCAGGATCTTTGAGATCGAGAGGCCCGAATTTGTCGTCAATCTTGCCGCGGAAAGCCATGTGGACAGATCAATACTGGAGCCGGGGATCTTCGTGGATACGAACATAAGAGGGACGATGAACCTTCTTGAAGCTTCCAAGAAATACGGCATTAAACGATTTCTGCAGGTCTCCACGGACGAGGTTTACGGCTCTCTTGGAAAGACCGGGTATTTCACAGAAGATACCCCCTTAGCTCCTAACAGCCCCTATTCAGCAGCTAAAGCCGGAGCGGATCTGATCTGCAGGGCATATCAGAAGACCTTTGGAATGGATATAGTTATCACCAGATGCTCCAATAATTACGGACCCTATCAATTCCCTGAAAAGCTCATACCTTTGATGATAGAGAATGCCCGAACCGACAAGGAACTTCCGGTTTATGGAGACGGCCTGAATGTTCGTGACTGGATCCATGTGGACGATCATTGCCGTGGGCTTATCTCGGTTTTAAAAAATGGCAGGACCGGAGAAATTTATAATATCGGCGGAAAAAATGAAAGGACCAATATCGATATAGTGAAAACCATTTTAGAGATACTTGAAAAAGATGTATCCCTGATCCGCTATGTTAAGGACAGACCCGGTCATGATAAGCGCTATGCTGTGAATACTGATAAGATCAACAAAGAACTGGGCTGGAAGCCCTTTGTGGAATTCTCTCAGGGTTTGAAGGATACCGTGCAATGGTATCTGGACAATTCCGAATGGGTTCAACATTGTATCAGTGGTGATTATAGAAATTACTATCAGAGAAATTATGAGAATAAGTGATCTCTCAATATCGAGAGGAGTATCGCTTTTTCAATGAAGATACCTTTTAACAGTGCATCATTAACCAAGAAAGAATTGGAATATATAACCGAAGTACTCCGATCAGGGAAGATCTCGGGAAATGGAATATTCTCAAAAAAATGCACTGAATTCATTCAGAACAATTTCGGCATAAAGCAAGCCTTTCTAACTACCTCGGGGACAGCAGCTCTTGAGGCGATCGCTCTGCTTCTCGACCTTGAGCAGGGAGATGAGGTCATAATGCCGTCTTTTACTTATCCGTCTACTGCCAATGCATTTCTTTTAAGGGGGGCGGTCCCGCGTTTTTGTGATATCAGAAACGACACATTGAACCTCGACGAAAATCTCATAGAAGCATTGATCAACGAAAATACCAAAGCACTCGTTCCGGTACATTACGCAGGAACGGCATGTGAGATGGACACCATATGCGCATTAACGAAACAATATAAATTAGCGCTCGTCGAAGATGCGGCTCACGGAATTGGTGGCAGATACAAAGACAGATTCCTTGGGTCCATGGGAGATATGGCCGCTTTTTCTTTTCATGAAACAAAAAATATCATTTCCGGAGAAGGTGGGGCATTGCTTATCAACGATCCCCGATTCATTTCTCGCGCTAAGGTCTTGCTTGAGGGAGGGACCAATAGAGATGATTTTCTGAAGGGAAAGGTATCTGAGTATGTCTGGATGGATCTCGGAATATCCATATTCCCATCGGAGATAAATGCCGGTATGCTCTGGGCCCAATTAGAACAGATGAAGGCTATTCAGCGGCAAAGGGACCTTCTGTGGGAGCGTTATTACAATGCATTAAAAGATATTGCGGGTATTACAGTGGCTCACATCCCGGATAACATAAATCACAATTCGCACATATTCTATATTCTGCTGGATTCAAAGAAAGAGCGTGATGACGCGATATCCCATCTCACAAAGAAGGGCATTCAAGCAGTATTCCATTATATTCCGCTTCATCTTTCACCAATGGGTCAAAAGTTAGGATACAAACACGGTGACCTTCCCGTAACAGAAGACATTGCGGCAAGAATAGTAAGATTGCCGCTGTACAATTCGATGAGTGTTCATCAACAGGACCATGTCATCGATGAGCTGATAAAATTCAAAAGATAGCAGGATCTCCCCGTATTATTTAACGAGGGTTTTCATGGCTTGTATGGTTTTATCCATCTCACCGGAAGTACCGATAGAAATGCGCACATATACCTTATCGGATATATTTATCAAACGGGTTTTTATACCCTCTTTAAGCAAAGAATTATGCTGAGTTCTATCAAGGCCCGTCAGAATAAAATTCCCGTAGCCGGGGAAATATGGGACCTTCAATTCACTCAGACCCTTTTGAAACGCCTCCGAGGTCTTTCTCAAGCGTTTCCCGTATTCCAGTCCCCATGCCGCGATCTCGGGGAAATTATCCATCAGGCAATAATGCATCAATGATAGATTATAAGGAGTGAAAAGTACCTTCTCCACCGTAGAGGGAAAAACGGGGTCGGCCGAGATCATGTAACCCAGGCGCATACCGGCAAGAGAGCAGGCCTTTGACAGTGTCCGTATCAGCACAAGATTTGAGAATTCTTTTAAAAGGTCAATGTGGCTCACATTCGAGATCTCATAATATGCCTCATCAAGAAGCACAACGCTATTATTGGAGCAGAGTTCACGGATAATATCAAAGGGTATTAAGTTCCCCGCGGGGGGATTGGGAGACACCAGACACACAAGATCAAAATCCTGCTTCTTCTCAAGGCCGGTAAAGGAGAAAGCGTTTCCTTCGTCCATCTTGAAGTACTCTGTATCCCGTTGAAGTATTATCGCATCATTGTGATAGATCGGGTATGTAGGCGACAGCATCAGCACACGCTTCTTGGTCACCATCATCAATCCCAGTATTGCCTGATCAGCACCCGCGGTAAATGCCAGATTTTCCGGAGAAATACCGAAATATTCTCCTATTTTCGATTTTTTCTCAAAATAATCACATGGCTGCGGATAGCGGTTTTCACTGATCGTATTAAAAAGCGGAGATGATATCTTTTTTCTCAATTTCTTGGGCAGACGATATGGAGATTCATTCTGGTCAAGTTTTATCTTCGTACTCACAGCTTCTACTTCAAAATTCCCGATCTGAAGAATGTCATTGCGTATCATTTCTTTCTTTTCCATATAACCTCCCGTTAACAATAGTTTCGCCTATAAACCACACTGAACCGGAATTTTTTCTTGTCTTTACACCCACATCAAGATAATTCTCCGTCATACCGATCACATACCCCTTCTTATCTCGCCGTTCTTCAAGCACTACCCGATGCAAAAGGCCCATATTTTCGCCAAGGAATGCAGCCCTCATCTTAGAATCGAGCTCCTTTAAAATACCGGCCCGCCGCTTTGCGGTCAAGCCGTTCGGATATTTCATTTTAGCGGAATCCGTACCGGTCCTTGGAGAGAACCTGAAGATATGCATATAATCTACTTTTGCTTTTGACAATGTTGTCAAGGTCTCTTTGAATTCATGATCATCTTCTCCGGGAAGTCCGGCGATAATATCAATGCCGATTCGAACCCGCGGATCCAAGGCCTTCAACTTCTGCGTGATATCAATGAAAAGTCCAGGTGAATAGAAACGCCTTTGACCCTTAAGCACTTCTGCGCTTCCAGATTGTAATGAGATATGCAAATGTGGACAGATCGAGTTTTCCCGGGCGATCAGAAAGAGCAATTCTTCATCTATCAGATCCGGATTGAGAGAAGATAGCCGGAAACGCATTCCTTTCATAGCGGAAAGTTCTGAAATCAATTCTGTGAATGATCCGCCCCACTCCTTGCCCCAAAGCGCAGTATTAATGCCTGTGAGCACTATCTCATTTTTGCCAGCCACTTTCAACGAATTGATCTCTTTAAAAATGGCGGCTTTCGATTTTGAAACGGAAGGGCCTCTCAATTTAGTAATGATACAATAAGCGCAACTCAGATCACAGCCGTCCTGTATTGAAAGAAATGCCCTGCTCTGAGACTTGAAATGCTCTAATCTCCTGTCATTTATCCCTACAAGGTTTATTGCGCTGTCTATATAATTCGAAAGGTCGAATTTTTCACTGTTCATTAATATTATGTCTGCGCCAATGCTTTTGAATGCCTCGGTTGAGTTCTCCGCCGCACAGCCGATCACGACAATACGAGCATCGGGAAAGCGTTTCTTTAAACGCCTCAGAGCATCCCGTGATTTGTATTCGGCTTTATTTGTAACAGCGCAGGAATGAAGAATTATCAATTCGGGAGCATCGGGATCAAAAACATTCCCGGCATTTTCCAGGGCTTCTCTGAGTAATTCGCTTTCGCTTGTATTCTGTTTACAGCCCAAAGTTCTAATATTAAATTTCATTTTCCGATACAAAAATTATCGAAGATGTATCCCTGCAGATCGAAGCTCTTACCGGAGCCCGTAAGTTCTTCAAGAAGCTCCAGTATTTCATCTAGTATGTAGCTCGAAATATCTGTTTCTTTGATAACATCCTTTCCCAGGATCTCAGCATTGCGCACTGAGACCTGACGGAGTATCCATCTCTGTCTTGAGGAAAATATCATATTCTCCGGGGCATGGGAGATCATTGTATCCAATTTCTCTTTGATATGCCCTAAGAGGTCATCAAGGCCGTTCTCATTAGTAATACTGCCCTCGAATGCGGTTAATGCTCCTGAGCTTTCTGCGACTTTCTCATGCCCGTCGATCTTGCCTTTGTCTGTTTTATTGAAAAAGACCAGGACCTGCTTTTTTCTTTCCGAAAGCAGTCGGGCGATCTCCATATCTTCACTGTCGGGCGGCATTGAAAGGTCCATGATGAAGATAATTAGGTGAGCATCGTTCATAAG
This sequence comes from bacterium, assembly GCA_023144005.1. Lineage (GTDB taxonomy): Bacteria > AUK180 > AUK180 > AUK180 > AUK180 > JAGLWT01. Next base: position 4,319 of record JAGLGN010000022.1, on the reverse strand, counting down.
CTCATCCACCTTCTTAATACCGAGTTTTTCAATATGGTCTTCTGTTTTTCTTATCCCGGCAGTATCATAGAGACATACATCATAACCACCGATGCTTACTTCCTCTTTTAAGATGTCCCTTGTGGTCCCGGCATATTCCGTGACGATGGACCTTTCTTTTTTCAACACCATGTTCAGAAGTGAGGATTTGCCCACATTCGGTTTCCCCACAATGGCAATATGAAATCCCGCAGTTAGGATGGCGCCCAAGCGAAAACTATCCACAAGCTCCTTTAATTCCCCTGCCAGCTTATTCAGAGAATCCATGCCCTGCGCTAGGATATCCGGGGAGATCGAATCACTGTCTGAGAAGTCGATCGAGGCCTCAAAGAGCGCTTTGATCTTTGCGTATTTATCCTGAAGGCCGGTAAATCTTTCGGTCAAACTCCCATTGAGGTGTTTATTCAGATAAGGGACCACATTGCGGGTGCGGCTCGTGATCAATGCGTTGACGGCTTCCGCCTCGATCAGGTCCATCTTGCCGTTTCTTATTGCTCTCAATGTAAATTCACCGGGCAGAGCAGGCCTGATGCCTGAATTCTCCAATGCGTTGATTATTCCGCCTTGAACCCCTATTCCGCCGTGACAGAATATCTCCAGAAGGTCCTCGCCTGTATATGTTTCCGGGCCTTTGTAATAGCAATAATTCACGCGGTCAAATTTGTTGGAATTGATAGTAAAATGTGATGTATACATCCTGCGGAGCTTTACGGATGAATTTTGCAGATGCTCCTCAAGGATCCTTTTACATGATGGGCCGCTGAGTCTGATTACCGAGATCGCGCCCGAACCTAATGGGGAAGAAATGGCGCATATGGTATTATCATTTTTCATTCTGCCTGTAGATCACCAATGTCTGTATAATGGAAAGTATATTATTAGTAAGCCAGTACAGCACCAGGGCGGACGGCATATTCCAGAAGAAGATCAAAAAGACGAATGGAAGGAATTTCATATACTTCGCGCTATCGCTCTGAGAATGCTGCGTGCCCTGTATCTCCTGCTGCAGATACATCGCCACTCCCATTAAAATAGGCAGGATGTTTATAGGCATCCCAAAAATAGTTGCGATGGTATCCGGCCTTGCGAGGTCCTTGATCCAGAAAATAAAGTTTGCGCCGCGCAGCTCGATAGAAACGCTGAACGCCGAGTATATCGCCCAGAAAAATGGAAGCTGTACCAGAACAGGCAAGCATCCACCCATCGGGTTTACCTTGAATATCTTATATAGTTTCATTGTTTCTTCATTTAACTTCTTGGGGTCATCTTTGTACTGCGCCTGTAATTTTTTCAATTCCGGCTGGATCTTCGACATCTTCTTCATGGACTTGATGGAAGATGTGGAAAGCGGGAAGAGAAGCAATTTTATCATAAGGGTAATTATTATTATTGCCAGGCCATAATTTGGAATGACACCGTGTATGGTCTTTAAAAGGAAAATGATCAATTTGGTGAGAAATCCAAACAATCCCATGGATACCAATTTATTGAGTTCGCCGCCATGGTCCTTTAGAACTGCGGTAGATTTCGGCCCGATATAGGTTTTAAGCGTAAAGGACGTGCTTTCCTGCGGCAGGATCCTCCGTGCGTCATATGCCGCTGAAACCCAGAAGTCGCCGGATCGGGATTTAAATATCTCTCCCTTTGAGATCTCCGGAGAATTAAAGAACACAACAGCAAAATATAAAGAATTGTAGCCCATCCAATGGAAATCGGCATATGCCAGTCCCAACTTCTTTCCCAGGGCCCTGTTCTTAACCTTATCTTCCGCATAAACAACTGCTCCAGCATACCGTTTTTCCATAGTTTTGGACAAACCGGGACTCCAGATCTTAGGTCCCCATTGAATTTGAACCTCGTCGGTCTCATACTCCTCATCGCCGTCGTTGCTGAGTGTAAGCTCCACCTCAAGAAAATATGTGCCGGGTTGAAATATATACTCCTTTGAGATCGAAATATCTCCCACTTTCGAGGAGAACTTCATTCCCCGATCCGTTTCTTCCACATCGTAGAGAAGCTGATTTATATCTTTTATGCCCGAGCCCTCTATCTCGGCGGGGTAAGTGGCTGCTAACGGAGGAAGAAGATTGTAATGTTCTCCACCCTCAGAACTTTCATACCCTTTGAGCAGATACTCAATTATTTTACCGCCGTTGGGGTCGAAAGTGATGCTGACTTTATCATTCTCAAAAGTAGGAAATACATCGGAAGCGACGTTTTCGATCGCGGTCTCGGCAATGGCAAAAACGAAAACGAAAAGCATTAAGAACATTATTACGGATCTCTTCATATACGACTCCTAATTACTTCAAGGGATCATAGCCGCCATTGGAAAAGGGGTGGCAGCTGAAAAATCTCTTTGCGGAAAGGCCAAAAGCTTTGAAAAAACTATATTTTATAAACGCCTGTCTTGCGTATTCTGAACAAGTTGGCGAGTACCTGCATGTGGGGGGAATGGCGGGAGACAAAAATTTTTGATAAAGCCTGATCAGAAATAAAGCCGAAACCCTGAGCACATCCTCTATTGCTTTAAACATCGCGCGCGCCTCAGTATCAATGCGAAATCTTCACTTATCTGTGAATAGGAGAGTTTCTTTATGCCGGGCTTAACCCCAACCACAAAAGAATTATTTAATAGTTGATAGATATTGACCCGGAAAATGTTTCTGATCTGATTTTTAAAATGATTCCTGTCAACGGAATTCCGGCCTTTTTTACTGACGATAAAGCCTATTTTTGGGCATTGCATATTCTTAGCAATGTAGATGTATAGATGCTTCCCGGAAAACTTCTTTCCCCGGGAAAAGATAATATTGAATTCGGATTTAAGCCGAACCCTGTTGTTGCGATGGAAGTGAAAACCATCAGGCAACGGCTAACCTTTTTCTTCCTTTTGCTCTTCTGTTAGCAAGGATCTTTCTACCGTTTCTCGTCTTCATTCTTTTTCTGAAGCCGTGAACTTTTTTTCTTCGCCGATTATGCGGCTGAAATGTTCTTTTCATTATTTCCTCCGAAATATAGTCAATAACTGGAGATTTTATCATAAATTACTGACTATGTCAACTGTTAAGAAGCTCTAATTACCGGAATCAATAATATTGCGTAGTGTAAAACCATGCCCAATTATTTCATAAACTTCAGTAACGACCATAAAGGCATCCGGATCAATTTTCCGCACATACCTTTTCAATGTAGGTACCTGCTTCCTGCTCATGGCGCTGAAAAGTATCTCGGTCTCTTTTCCCAGAAAACCCGTGCGTCCGTCAAACTCGGTCACTCCCCTATTGATATAGAGGAAAATAAATTCCTTGATCAGTTCTTTTTTGGAAGATATGATGAAAACACCCCTGGCATAATCACTCCCCTCTATGACCCGGTCTATGATGGTCGAGGATAAGAATAGAGCCAGGTATCCGTAAAGGCACGCCTCGAAAGATTTGAACACCAGGCCGGCAATTGAAATAATAATGAAATCGATGGCCATTATCCCCATTCCCGCAGAGTAATTCGTATATTTTTTGACCACCTGCCCGATCACATCCGACCCTCCCGTGCTGGCATTGCCGAGAAAGGTGATGCCCAAGCCCACACCCAGAAGGACACCGCCAAAGATCGCTCCAAGAAGGATATCTTCCGTGGCGGGAGGAACCTTGACAATGTAGGTAAAATAATCTATCAAAAGATTTGAAAGTGTCATTCCCACCAATGTACGCAAAGCAAAGGTGCGGCCGATGAGTATCCACCCCATAAACAACAAGGGTATATTCAAAATGAGTGTGGTCAGTCCCACCGGGACATTTATCAGATAATGAAGTATTATGGAAATTCCCGAAACGCCGCCGGGAACTATCTTGAGCGGGATAAGAAACATCGGGTAGGAAAGCGCCATTATAATACTCCCCAATAGAATGAGCAGCATATCAACATATAAACGATACTTGTTTATTACGATCGGAATATTCATACAATCTCCTGCAGAGAGATTATATGAAATTAAAAGTTATATTCAACCCCTGGTGATCTGACTCAAAAATAGAGGATTGAGGCTTTGCTTCGCAGAGCACAAGTGACAAGTGCACAAGGCACGGGTGGGTAGGAAAATAAGACTCACATCCGTCATTCCCGACACAGATCGTGAATCCATCTTTTCACTATTAACATTTGCTTTTCTCACATCATTTCATGATGTTCAAAAAGAAAATATATATATTATTTGATGGAGTTTTGATCCGTCTTTATTCTCATGTCATTTTTTGCAACGATACTCACCACGGCCATCA
>JAGLGN010000021.1 GCA_023144005.1 bacterium | reverse complement strand
CTTTCGCTCACTCAGACAATTGGATATTTTCGGCTTCGCCACCATTCATTCATGCCGTTAAAAATGTCAATGTCACTTAAACGGTTCAAAACTCTTTCAGGTTGGTCGCCCGGCGCTGCCGGGCTCCCGGTGAGCGGATGAGGGAAGGAAATAAAGAAGAGGAGAATGTCATCCAGAGGGAACTTGTGACCGTGGGATCCAGTTTTATTTCGTCCTGTTTTTTCCCACTTTACACCTCACCCTTCACACTTCAGACTGCATTTATCGTTGAAATTGACTCAAATCTAAACATTCCATTGTCAAGGTATTTATGGAACAGTACACTCCTGGTGAGCTGATTCATAAATACGGTATTATCAGAAATTGTCAGAAACAAATTTCAACGATACTCGAAGACGTTCATACAGCTTATTTGTATGTCCGCCCGTAAATGTTTCATATGTGTACGCTTGAGCGGGCAATACGGCATCCAGAACGCCGCTGAATCCAACGGCCTGGAAATTCATCCCCAATTCATCCTGATCGCCTGCATCAAAAAATATGTTAAGGCCGTTTAAATTAGCGATACGAGTTGGATCGGAAGGGTCAAAATTCGGTACCCAGATCGTATCGAAGATCGTATCATTAAATACACTTGTAACAGGGTCAAAAGGAACCTCAACTCCATAATAATATCCGTCACCCGGTGATGATAGGATAAATCTTGCATCCGTATCTGAACCAAAATCAGCGGGGCTTGCGCTCTTTATAGGGTCAAATGCTCCCGACATGGCGAAGCCCATGGCGGTCAGCGGACGCTCAGCGGAGGGTCCGGAGACACCGGCTGTAACATTTGTCTGTGTCAATCCCAGAGGATTTTCCGCGACAACTCCGGGTAAAATCGGTTTTAGAGCTTCAAAATAAATAGGGCCGCTATGGGAAAATACCGTTTGAAACATAGCCGAGTTGTTCTCAGCCAGATACATAGAACCATAGCCTCCCATCGATATTCCACCTATGGCGCGCCGCGCCGGATCGATCTTCGCATAAAGTGCCTCGGCAGTGGGAATAAGCTCTTGGATCATATAATTCTCATAGTACCCGAAGACCCCTGTGCTATTGTAAACATCATATGAGTTCGTGTAAAAGCTTCCCGCAAGGTCATTCTTTCCATCGGGCATTACCACGACCATTTCCTGAATTGCTTCATCGGAGATCAATTCATCCAAAAGATATTTTATTGCCGTCCAATTCTTAAAATAGCTATAGTCAAATCCGAAGCCGTGGAATAAGTAGATGACCGGAAATGAATCTGCAGATGTATCATATGAAGGAGGCAGATAAACGTAATACTCCTTCACAGTGCCGCCCAGATAAGCCGCGACAATGGTTTCCAATTCCAAAGACCCGCTCAAAGACGGTAACGGTTCGACCGGAGCCTCATACTTACATCCTACGATCACCAATAAAGCAATTGTCAGCATCCCGATCAATATATGTGTTATCAGTTTTTTCATATTCCCTCCTTAAAAGCTGTATGTAAATGCCGCATTAGCACTGAATACATTCAGCTCGTACTCACCGGGGACATTGTCCCATTCACCGTCTTCATTGGGATCGGAATATTCCTCAACGGTCTTTTCGGGAAGGAATGTATTCTCCACATTCAACACAAATCCAATATTTTCATTGAACTTATAGCCGAATCCCAGATTCAGGGAATGTTTCAGACCCGTATCCGGGATCAAGGGATCAAAGGATTCATCTGGGATCGGAGATGTTTCAAAGAAATAACCGAGATTCAGATATGACGACTCCCCAAGGGCCCGGGAAAATCCTACTGCCAGGCGTATGGTGTCTTTCCAATTCTTTGCCTGGGACAATTCTTCCAGATCATCGCCAAGTGGATTCTTTCCGGTAAATGTAATATCAAGAGATTTGTATTGAGACCATAGGGTATATGATAAGTCGGCATTCAAACTCAAACGATCTGTAAGCTGAGTGTGAACTCCGGCGCCAATTACCATTGGCATGGCAAGTTCGGTCTCGAATGTAGGCCGATCCCCCTCAGGCAGGCTTTCACTTGAAATGATATCGTCCGTAAAAACAGTAGGCTGCGCAAGCTGAAGCGCAATGGGGGTATAAAGGTCTATTGAAGCGTCGCCGGAAAGAGTCAAGGCAGTTCCTCCGTTAAAAGTTAAAGCAAGAGATAATTTTTCCGAGGCCTTATACAGAACACCGGCATTGTATGAAATAGCATAACCGCCGCCGGAAAATTCCGCAAAAGAGGCAAGATAATCTATGGGATATGTTTGCCCGGTAGGTGTCAACATTACCGAACCCATTTCTATCAACACTATCTGATAGCCCACTCCAACTCCAATACTTAATTCTTCGCTAAGTAAATAAGAAAAGGTAGGATGAATATCAATAACCTTAAGGTCGCTGAAAGTATCGATCTCTTCAAATTCCACATCATCATTATATCCCAGGGGAAGGGTGTAAAGGTCCCAGAATGAACCCATTCCGACAGGAATGAAAACGGAAAGACCCAATCTCATTTTCCCCTCCATCAGGGGAGTGAAAAAGCCGAGATTGGGGATCAGGGACATCTTGGTCTTCATCATTACTTCTGTGGTCCTGTAGCCATGCTCAGGATCGATCAGGGTGATCTCTGCGGCAGGATAGATCATGCCGCCTAATAATGAAAACTCTTTGCCGTCGACCCAGGAAAGGCCAGCCGGATTCCAAAAAGCAGCGGAATAATCATCCGCCTGTGCTCTAAATGCTCCCCCCAGAGAAGCCGCCTTGCTCCCTGTACCGGACAAATAGTACCCCGCACTGAATAAATTTGAAATCAACACTAAGGAAATCAGGATCAGAAATGATCTTTTCACAAACACCTCCTAACAGAAGTACGGGGAGAGAAATGGGATCCCATATGAAGATCCAATAGGAATACGATTTTCCGTGGACACCCAATACTCCTTGATTCATTTTATCCTTTTTCTACTGTATGGTCAAGTTTCGAAAACTCCTAAGAAAGAACAAGACAACTAACGGGAAGGACATGGAACATACGATACGACTTACGGTAACAAATACACGGCATAGATAACTTGGATAGCATTGGTGCAACAGATGTGTGGAGATCGGGCTTTCCGATATAATTGCCCCACAGATAGAGTCTTAATCTATTGATTCACTGATCAGCTTCACTCAAATTTGACTTGCATTGTAATCTCAAGGGCTCTCAAAAACTCCGGGCGGTCACAGTATTTCTTTTTGAGTACGAGATATTCGCTGAATAGGAATTTGTAATAAACCCGAAAATTCTTGCAAAATTCAGAGAATTATCGTATAATCTAACCGAAAGGATTTTTAGAGGTGAACAATAACCAATTCGAATTTTCGATTTATTCAAGAATTTTACACAGGAGGTGTATATGAAAAAGAGTCTGACTTTGATTCTTCTTGGAATCATGATTCTCGGCTTTGCTAACAATGCCAGAGTGAACGTACTTGGCCCATGGTGGGCGGTACGCGATGCTAACAATGTTTTCAACAGCCCGTCCTTCATCATGTTCTTCCCTGAAATGGTAAGCATGGAAGGAATGGAGAGCCTCGCAGGCGCCACATTCGGAGGCGGTCATTTCAAACTGAGCGACACTCTGCATTACGGCCTTTATCTGCATAGGACCTACGGCAAAAATCTGACCATGATATGGAGTACGCCGGGTGGAGAGGATACAACCGATCATCATGCCGCCTATTTGCAACCGACGAATTTCTTTGATTTTATTCTTGGAATGGATATGGGAGCAATGAAATTGGGATTTCTCTTTAATTTTGCCGGGTCCTGGGAAAATTACAGTGAGAACGAGCTCACGCTGCCTGCCACCGTTGCCGGCGACTATGAATTTTGGGAAGATAGAGCAGTAAAGGAATTCAACTTCACATTTGATATTTCATTGATCGATTTCGCGATGTTCCAATTAGCTAACTTCGCCATTGATTTCGGCCTGCCTTCGATAAATGAGGTCGAGGAGTACAAAGAGTTCATCGATCCGGAATATTATCTGGAAAGATACAGCACGACCCCCGACGGGATGACATATCTGGGCTTCAGGAGCCTTTTCGAAACCAAGAGCGCGGTATTTTACCTGGGCTTTGCTCTGGATAATCTCGGACATAAGAGTGAAATATACGCTGAAGATACTGAAAACGACGGGACATGGGATGTCATGGATACCGTGACCACGGACCAGTCTATCATGAATATTACCGCTGGTTTCTCAAATAAGAAAGTATGGAAGAAACTCACATTGAGAGTGGGCGCATATTTCGATTGGCAGACACATAAGTGGGAAACCGTTGACGAGATCGACGGAACAGAAGCTACGGAATTTACAACGGAAGGATACAATTGGAACGAAAGTGTCATGAAATTCCCGGCATTCATATCAGGTGAATTCGCGATCCAAAAATGGTTGACCCTGAGAGCCGGAATGGGCGCTGATATGTTCTATGTCTATAAGGAAGAGATCGAGGACATTGCGCATGATGGCGCCGGCACTGAGACCTTCTCATATACCGAAGATGTTTCAACGGGATATATCTACAATGCTTTCGCTTATCTCGGCATTCAATTCTTCTTCAATGATATCAGCCTTGACTTTGCGCTGCTGGCACCGCTTATGACCAATACTTTCCTCATAACCGGCGCTGCTGTACCATCTCCCATTGCTAATTTCTCAATAAGCTATTACTGGGGCAGGAAGTAATTCTTGCTCAGGTATTTTATGCAAGGATGTTATTACATCCATGAGAGATTGCAAAGGAGATTGATATGAAAAAATATCTATTGATAATATTACTGTTTCTTGCAGTAATAATAACAGCAGACACAGGGAGGGTCAATGTACTGGGTCCCAATTGGGCTGTAAAAGATGTTTCCAATATCTTTGAACGCCCGTCTGAAATAACGCAATACTCCAATCGCACAACGATCGAATACGATATTCTGAATCCTTATGTGGATTTTTTCGGAGGAATGCATTTTTCATTCAGAGACATCATGCATATAGGAGTGTACCTCTACCGTCCCTATTCAGGCAACGCATTTACGGTTCTCGAGGAACCGCCCGGGGCCGATACCTGGCTTTTCCTTTCCGGGATAACACCATTTACGGCAAATAATCAATTTGATCTGATCTTCGCATTGGATCTTGATACGTTTGTTATCGGCTTCAGAGTGAGTTACGGCAAGATTTTCGATAGCGAGGATATAGAAGAGGCGACTCTTCCGGATGCCGCTTGGGGAGATTCTACAGAGGTCACGACAAATGAATTGAATTCATGGGATTTTGTTTTTGACATAACATTCCAGGAGTTCGGTTTTATCGACTATTTGAATCTGGCGATCGGTTACGGCGTGCCGTATTTTTACAGTCAAGCCAAATTAGTGGAGTTCTTTGATCCCGGCCTTGATACGTATGTTTACCGGGCTTGGGGAGAGGACATGAGAACATTGGAATTCAAAGCGATCGCGGAGATCGACAACACTGTATTCTTCGCTTCCTACGCTTCCGACGATCTTCTTCATTATGTCGACGGCGCTTACTATGATGACGGCGGGTTTTCAATATCTGAGATCGAAGAGACCGTTCAGAATGTCAATAATGTCCGCTTCGGTATTTCAAACTCAGTCAGCTGCTGTAGCGGCACACTTCGCTCAGGCGCGATTATTGATTACCGTTCTCACACCTGGGAAACATTTGATATGAATAATCTGGAGGCAAGAAATATCTATGAAGGGTATTGTTGGTACGAAAAGGTTTTCAGCGTGCCTATCTTCCTTTCCGGCGAATGGCAGGTATGTAATTGGCTCGATATCAGGGCAGGTATGGGCGGAGATCTTTTCTACAACCGTTGGGTAAAGATAGAAGACCGCCAGTACGATTCCGGAGAGATAGATCCAGAATCTGAGAACATTCAGAAGAACACCGATTCTCTGGAATTCTTTTCTAATGGATATGCCTTTGTGGGGACAAGTCTTCATGCAGGATATTTCAGCTTTGATCTGACGCTGATGACACCTGTACTCACTAATAATTATCTGTTTACAGGAGTTCCACTGGGATCATCACCAGTCGCATACGCTACCATTACCTATTTCTTTTTGAAGAAATGACTTTCAACGGGGGGGCGAAAGCCCTCCCGTATTTATCCTAAAACAACACTAAAACACGGAGAACGGTTTATTTCCGTTTTTGCGGGAATGACATTTAAAGATGTGTGGAGGCTGTTTTCGTTTAGTTCTAACGAGGCAAAGAGTTTACACGCTTCGCTTCTGTCAACTCTTTGCTTGGAAGTTTTACATCGGGACAGTCGAACTCCTGCGGAGTACGGCGTGTCCCCTATCTTGACTGGGGTGCGGCGTGAAACGATTGTGACAGGAGAATTAATGAGTTAAACGATATAACGATTTCACTGTTACGGATGTGGATATTGCTTTGTTCTCCTCACTTTACACCTCACACACCACACTTCACACTTCTTAATGCCTCGTACTTCTGTTTCGCTGGAACCTACATATCATGCAGGTCTAGAACCATATTCTCAAAGGCAAAACGCGTTGATTGATCATAAAAATGAAGATACATATTAGAATCGTATTTTAAAAGAGAAGTGATCTTGTGGGAAGTGCGATTAATGACCGCCAATAGATTAATGCCCATATTAAAACTGATATGTTTCTGATCTTTTATAAAATCCTTGATGGCTCTTTTCGTTGGAGCATTTAAGATCTGTAGTATTCTGTAATTGAGTTTTCTATCATTCGCTTCCCAGAGCCTGATCGGTTCACTACCCAATGTAAAACGGACAGCTTCAATAAGATATCCGGGAGCTTTGTCGATTCGGACCTGGTAATAAGGAGAGAGGTCCATCTCTGTATAAGCCACGCCATTGAGCTCATGGATCTGCGCATCTTCCGGAAGGATCTCCATTCCATTGACTTTCTGGAGGAGCGCGGGGTCATTGACGATCTCCTTAGGGTGCTTGATAAAAAGAGGGTAGATGTGTACCCTGAAATTTGAATATACGGAATATTTCCGTTTCATTGCGAAAATATTCGCGGCCTTGTTATCCTTCTTTATAAAACCGTAGCCGAAAGCAGCGCCTTCGTCCTTCATCTTCTGCATAACGGCGCGATAAACCTCAACAAACTCCCTTATCGGGCGTTTCTGATACTCCGAATGAATACGCAGGCTGTGAACATAAGCTCCTGTAATTGTAGTGCCGTTGCTGAGATATTTTTTAATCCCAAGACCGACCGAACCAATTATTTTCCCCTCGTCCTCAACGATGAACACGGTCGAAGGAAAATATTTGTCATGATAAAAGAAGTCTTTCTTGTCATAGCTGACCTGTATCCCTTCACCCTGAGAGCTAGATGCCTCCAGGTTCAATAGGGCTTGATTATCCTCTGGGCCGGCGATCCTTATTTCCATTAAAAATCCCGGCGCACCACATCAAAAGTACCGTCATCATGCTCGGTCTTAATAAGATCACAAAGTTTAATTTCCAATTTACATGAATTTCCCAGCACCTTCTCAAATTCAGACCTGATCAGTTCATATGTTTCTTCACCCGGTAGAAGCCCCTGCTTCTTCTCAGAGATCAACTCTACGAATATGCTATTCACATCACGCTGCACGATACGGAACTTTTTAATACCCGGAATTCCCTCTATTATCTCGGTCGCGTAAAATGCGGAAATATGTTTTCCCCCGGCACTGATAAGGTCTTGTATCTGTCGGCCGGTAATGACCTTTAATGCCCTGCGGCCCTCGCTGTCACGAGTAAGGATGCCTTTATCGCAAAGCCCGGAGTACCTGATCATAGGCATGGCGAAATTATTGAGTTCCGTAACAACAATATCACCCTCTTCCTCCCAGACGGGCTTACCGTCTTTGAGGACTTCAAGGAATGCATTATCTCCCACTATGTACATATTTGAGTGATCCGGCTTATCTATCGCCATCATCCCCGTCTCAGTAGAGATATAGGCGCTTAAGATCAGGCAGCTGAAGAAATCCTCATATTTTCCTATATAGGATGGAGTCGCCAATTCCGCGCTCAGCACTATCAATTTCACAAAATCCGGCCTAATGCCACGGGCCTCAAACTCCGATGCAATATTTCTCAACATCGAGGGATATGTAATTATCATATCCGGTTTTTCTTTCAATAATTCAGAGACGACATCCTCAATGGGATCCATAACATTTATCAGAACCTTCTCCGTTTTCAAGTATTTCTCAAGCGGATTTGAAAAGAGGGTCTCCACGGAGTTATCTCCCCATATCAATACCAGCGCGGTCTTATTTATCCGCAATCCGGTGTAGCGCGAAACAAAAAAAGGATGACCTGTGATAAGAGTTCTTATGACACTGCGTTTTGATTTCAATATCCTTACGGGTTCGCCCGAAGAACCCGAGGTTGAAACACCGATCGCGCCATCTCCGGAAACCCCTATCCGATCGATATTTTCCCTTAAAAGTTCTTTCGTCAAAATAGGGACGGTTTGAAGTTTCTCAACGGAATCGATACCGTCAATAGAAACACCCTTCAGAAGATCACTATAATAAGGAGAATGTGATCTCGCCCGTTTCAGTAGTTTACGGATCTTTTTGAATTGATACCGCTGCAATTTTTCACCGGACATCGTAAACAGCTTCTTTTTTTCCAAAAATATTTTTAATATCATAATTCCCTCAATGTTTCAGCCGGTGGTATACGCGCAGCCCTTCTGGCGGGAAAATACCCGAATACCAAACCTATTACAACGCTGACAATAAATGCTAAAGCTGTTATTTCCGGGGGGAAATACATCTTCCACGAAAGAAAAAGTGCGAGAAAGCCGCCAGCAAGATAAGCGAGGACAATGCCGAAGATACCGCCCAAACCCGTCAATACGACAGCTTCAAGAAGAAATTGAAACTCTATATGAGAACGCTGTGCCCCGACTGATTTTCTGATCCCGATCTCCTTGGTCCTTTCATTCACGGAAATGAGCATGATGTTCATGATGCCTATTCCACCCACGATGAGCGATATAAGCGCCACCATCAGTATAAGAGTGGTAAATGTGTCGGAAATGACTCCAAGAGACTCCAAGAGTTCGCTCTGGCTTTTAACATTAAAATTCTCGCTATCCTTGCCGTATTGGTCTTCCAGTTCAGTTTTAATAAGCGATTTTATCAGCTTGATATTCTTCTCTTCCTTGACCTTCACATATATCAACCCGATCTCATCCGAAATAAAGAGCTTCTTCTGGAAGTAAGAAAGAGGAACATATATACGGTCATCCTGGTCAACCGTCATATTCTGGCCCTTCTCAGCTAGAATCCCTATGATACGGCAAAGCGAACCGCGAGGACCGATATAAAGCGATTTTCCTACAAGTTCTTCTCCATCGTACAACTCTTTATACACATTATTACCCAAGATGCACACATTCTCCGTGGTATGCGGATTACCCGGATCAAAACTGTATCCCTTGAGCATCTTATACTCTCTCACCGAAAGGAAATTCGGAGTGACGCCATATACATAGGTATTGAGGTTCTTATCCTTATAAGAAATGGTGGCTGATGTTGCTGACTGGGGAACCATTCCGGAAATACCGGGTATTCGTTCTAATCTTTTCACCGTCTCCGAGTTCAGATAAATACTGCTTCTTCTGAACTGGGTAATGCTATTTGCTTTTCCCGGAAGTACAAAGATCAGCTTGGAGCCGATCTTCTCAACAGAGGCGAGGACTTGTCCCCTCGCGGCATGGCTGACCGCGGACAGGAGGATGATGCTGAATACACCGATGATTATGCTGAGAACCGTCAAAAAGGAACGCAGAGGGTTCTGCTTAAGGGTTTCCCCTATTATCTCATAATAATCCCTTGATCTCATTTTCCTTCTTTTCTTTTACCCGGACCTTCTCTTTGAATGTATCAAAAGAGCTCTCCGGATCAAGAACTACTTTCGTATACTCCAGAGGGTCCTTCAATACGGCTATTCCCCGGACCACAGCTTCCGGGGTTACGGGGATCAGGTATGCCCTGTTCTTCTTCACACCATAAATATATTTCTTCCCGTCCTTTAGAAGAAGCGAACGGGCCGGGATCATTGTAACATCATTAAAGCTCTGTAACCTTGCGACAACTCCGCACTCTGCATAGAAAAGGGGGTCTTTCAACTCACCCTGGGGCTGAATTCGGATACGGTATTGCCCAAAAAATTGGCCTTCCTGCACCGGAGAAGATGAAACGGAATCCACGACCCCGGCCAGTACAAGGCCATCGGAATAAAGGATCTGAATCTCAACTTCCAATCCCACTTTCACCCTTGCTCTATCGTACTCTGATAGAAATCCCTCTATATAAAAGTCGTTTTTAGAGGAAATCGTCATTATCTTCTGATGCTGATAGATCTTCTGGCCATCTATCAAATTGACATCGGTCACTTTACATGAAAACGGCGCCTGCGGGGAAAGGTCTTTCAATCTGTTCTTTAACTCATTGTAAACCAACTCTGAGCTCTTCCAGACGGCTTTTGCCTGCATATAGAAATTATCCGCGCTGTTGAGAGTGGATTTTGAAATGGAATTTGAAGCAAATAATTCTCTGCTTCTGGTAAATTCGCTATGTGCTGTTTTCATGGCGAATCTGCTTCTTTCCATATCCAGCTGCGCAAGGTCCAACTTATTTTTCGCCGGACGGCTCTGGATCCTGAAAAGATAACTGTCCTTTGCCACATCATTACCCAATCGTGAAAGATGGATTACGGTCCCTTCTTCAAAGGTAAAAAAGAAGTTCTCCTCCCTGATGGGTTTTATCATTCCGGAGAAAGACAATTCATTTACAATATCCCCCCGGCTTATCCGCTGCATATACACTTCCATCTTCGCGCGGGGAAAGAATAAGGCACTCAGAACAATTATAGCCAATATGGCAGTAATCCATATTATTGAAGTTTTACTCATTGAAATAACTCTCCAAACTGCCCTTAAAACCGTTTATGGACAGATATTCACACACCAAAAGGAGATAATTCTCCTGCTTTTCCGCAAGAAGAAGCTCATACTCAAGCAATCTGTGTTCGATGGCCAGGAAAACCGTCATAGAGATCTCGGCATTATTGAGTTCATTCCGTTTATCTTCTAATTGCGAACCCATGATCTCAATTATTTCCGAAGTGTCACCTAGGATGCCCTGCAGATCAATAAGCAGATCTTTTATCTCCTCGGAGCGTATAAGAGCATCCTCACGTTTTTCCAGAAGACGCTGCTTAATAAGCTCCTTGTCTCTTTCCAATTGCAGATTTCTGCTTTTATAAAGAAAGCCGTCGAAGATATTCCACTTGAATATCATTCCCGCAACATATCCGTCTTCAAAGATCCAAAGATCATTATCGTTAAGCCCGTAAGTAAAGAACAGGTCTATGGTGGGTTTAAAATCATCACTGTTCAATCGCTGCTTTATATCAATTGCTTCCAGCTCATTTTCCAATAGGCCGATCGCCGGTGAAAGGGTATCGGGAACATCAGAGAAATTGAATTTGCCCGGGATATCAGGTAAATCCGTAATGCCGCTATTTTTTAGAAATTCTCTCTCTAATTGGCCATATTGCAGAAAATAGTATTTCCCCTCCTTGTTATTGATACGCTCTTGAAGGTGAAGTATTCTGTATTTTGCGGATCTTGATGAATGGCTGAGCGAGGCGGCCCTCGCTTCTTCCGCGATCTGCTTCTGCTCGTTCTCCTTCATCTTCCAGAGCAGGAAGGCTTTTTTGATCCTCTGCAGAGCCTTCACATATTCAGAAAATACACTCAGCTGCACACCATCCTCTTGCATCTTCAATGAAATTACCCTGAGATCGTGCAAGCGGAGCGTATCGTATATCTTTTCCCCTGAATAAACATTCTGCACAAGGGTGAAGGAAGTTTCAATGTTTCTGGAGAGATTGATATCGGCATCAAAGGAGAGATTGAGATACTCGATCTCAGCATCGGAGATATCAAATACCCCGCTGTATTTCTTCATTCTTGCCTCATATGAAAAATGAGGGAGGCTGGCGCTTTTTATCTCTTTTCTTTCAAAAGGGGCCTTTTCCATAGATAACTTCCACTGCCGGTGTTCCTGAGATCGTATCAGATAATTGGAAAAGCCTTGAAAGAATGTGCTCTCACCATAAGGAATAAGATAAACCAACATTCCGATCAGGTAGATAGCAAGTTTTTTGCCCATCTTATATTTTATCAAAAGGTTCTCTTTCAGTCAATTAATTGATTGCGCGTGATTGCGCGGATAACCAATAATTTGATTTTCCTGCGGATATGTATTATAATGAGATAGTTGTTTAATTAGAACGCTATGGAGGCACTATGAAAAAATTGCTTATCTTGGTTCTCGCACTTTTCTTTGTTGTGGGAACATTTGCGGACACCGGCGATCTCGGCGGTGCGTCAGTTGCGGTAAGAGACCCTTGGAATGATGCGGAATTCCTTCCCGCGGCAGCGGCTTTTTACCCCGGCGGCGGTGAATTCAAGCTTGACTTTGATTATGGGACCAACACCACAAAGATGTCTGAGTTTTACACTTATTACAACTCAACCGGGGCAACCGCACAGTATGATACTCAAAATAAGGACAAAGCATCCAATATCACGCCTGTTCTCAAGGGCAGAATGAGATTCGGCCCATTGGCGGCATCCTTGAGATTCGCGGCACCCATTCAAAGCGTAAAGACTGAGCAAAATCGATTTAATGACTATGACATGACCTCACCGAACACCGATTGGTGGAGTGACGACGATGAGCTCTCACTTAAGAATGGCTTTCCAATAGACCTCGGCCTTAAGATCGGTTTTGCATTTTCCGAAATGATGGGCGTCGGCCTCATGTTCAATCTTTTTAATGAGACCTTTACCAATTTTGAATCAAGTATCACAAAAGATGAGAACGGAATTACAGGCAACTGGGAAAATGAAATGGAGATCTCTATCAGCGAGATACAATTCGGCGCGGGGGTTATCTTCCATCTTAACCAGCTCATCGGCGGACTTTCATTCCAGATGTCCAATCTTTCCGCTACCGCGAGAGAGACCTCCAATAAAAGTTGGAACGGATCTACTTTGGTCGAATATTGGACAGATGACCTTGATAATTATCCCCGTACGCATATCACTTATAACGGCTTCAGGCTCAACGGTATTGTAAGGCTCATTTCCAGCCCGAAGCTCACACTCGGACTTGCTTTTGTATTCGATCATTTCGTTCCGGAAGTGGAGATGGAATACGCAACAGTAAAATTTCCACCGGCGATCAACGGTTCTGTAAACCTTATCAATATCGCGCCGGGATTCTGGTTCAGGGATAAGTTCTTTGAATTGGCGGCTGACTTTCTTATCATGCTACCCTCTGGAAGCATTGATTCTGTTACCTACACTTCACCTCCTCCTGCTGGCCAGGAGATCACCGGGAATATGTCACTTAAGGGCCTTATCTGGATATTCCGTTCCGGTGGTGTTTTCAAACTTTCAGATACCGTAAGGGTAAACATCGGCTATCAGAGATTGAATGTTTCAGGCAGTATGCTAGAAGAGCAGTACGCATGGTCTTCAGATCCCGTTTACACATCATACGAAAGTGAGATGAAACTTTCCAATCTCTTAGGACTTTCCAATAATGCATTTATCTTCTCTTTCTTCTATGATATTGCTGACGGCATTTCATTAAATTACAAGCTGACCGTTGGAACATACCTCGACGAGAATGATCCCAACTTCATCAAAACTCTGCTTCCGATGGGTGCTTTGATGAGTGGTACGATGAATGTCGATGTCGCGAGGACCATGACCCATAAGTTCGCTTTAACCTATCTTATCAGATAAGATAAGTTCATAACACCGGGAGGGCGTCTGCCCTCCCGCTTGCTCTACATTAAAAAATATTGTAAAATCTTCTATCATGATTACAGATATCAGAAATTGTCCCTTATGCGATTCTTCCAATAGAAAGCTTCTATACAAGGCAACTGCCGGGAAAAGGGTTAATGCCATCTCATTTAATTGCACATCAGAGGGATTGGCGGAATATAATAACATCTACAAGTGCCTAACCTGTGGCATGATCTATCAATTCCCGATCATAGATCAGGATAAGCTTATTGATCTTTATAAGGAGACCGAAGACCCGATATACCTTGAGAAAGAAAACGAAAGACGGCTCACCTTTAATTCATATTTAGAACTTTTAAAAAATCATCTTAAGAAAAATGCAAAGGTCTTTGAGATCGGGTCATATACGGGGATCTTTCTCTCAATGCTTGAGAAGGAGGGTTATTCTGCTACAGGCCTGGAGCTTTCTAAATGGGCCTCAGGCATTGCATCACAAAAAGTAACGGCAAAAATATTCAACGAACCCTTGGAGAAAGTATCCGATGAGCGGAATGAGGCCTTCGACGCAGTATGCCTCTGGGATGTTTTTGAACATTACAATTATCCGGCTCTTGAGCTTTCTCATATCTTCAAGGTATTGAAAAGAGATGGCTATCTCTTCATATCCACGGTTGACGCGGGGAGTTTCTCATTCAGCACCCTTCGAGGGAAATACCCCTTCCTGATGCAGATGCATCCGGTATATTTTTCCAGAACGACGATCAGGCGTATCCTTGAAAATGCCGGATTTGAGATAGTGAAGATAAGGGTGCACAGAAGATATATTTCAAAGAAATACTTTCTAAACAGGATCAAAGCGTTCTTTCGGACAGACAGCGGGTTTATTATCTGGATATTCAAGGCGTTTCTTTCACTTCATAAAAAAGAAAATATCCTCCTTAGAGGAATGGGGTTAATGGATGTGGTGGCGAGAAAGAAGTAAGGCGTTGGCCTTCATCCTCATTCTTGCCGCGCTCCTGCGGGTGTTTTTTGCTTTTGCATACGGAAATAAGCTCAGATATTCAGATTCCCTCCAATATGTGGAATTCGCGCAGAATCTTTCCCAGGAAGGGGAGTTCCGCGCCACACAAAAGGATGGTCTGGTCGTAAGAGCTTATCGGCCGCCTGCGTATCCTTGGACAATATATCTTCTAGGTGATATTCCTCATTCTTTCACCTGGGTGAAGATATTCCAAATACTGCTTTCTCTTCTGTCGATATTTCTCATTTATGAGATCCTTGATAATTCCCTTGGCAGAAAAGGCGCATTTCTCGGAGCATTGATTTGGGCGGTATTTCCCTCATCTATTTACTACACATCCGCTATTTTGACCGAATGCACCTTCTCCGCATACCTGATTCTCGGTACATACTTTCTGTTGACTTTCAAGAAGAAGGAAGATAGTGTCATTGCCGTGATATTCAGCGGCCTGTTCTTCGCAATGGCAGCCCTTACAAAGAGCTTCGCCTTTTTCCTTCCATTATTCATTATTATTGGAGCCCTGATATTCAAATTTGCTTCATTCAAAAGGACGGCCGTCATGACAGCAGCGTTCATTCTCTTCACGCTTCCATGGGGGATCAGGAACATGATCGTGCTGGATCATTACACTCCTGTGTCAACCGAAGGCGGGATATCGCTATACTGGGAGAATCACGAGGGCGCAGTGACCGGAAAAGGTTATACACAACCCGAAAAATTCGATCTTGAGGCATTTTCAAATATGAATGAGATCGGCAGAAGTAAATACTACTCAAAACTCGCGCTCAAATATATAATATCACATCCCTTCCTATTTTTTAAAAGAGCATCAGGTAGAATATGGGAATTATTAAAACCAATGCCCAGAGCGGGGCTTTCCGGAGGGTTTGCGCCCGCGGAGTTTCTTTTTCGCATAGGCTATGGTGTGATATACCTTCCTGTTATAATACTATTTCTGCTATCATTGTCCAGTATCAGAAAAGAGCCCCTGATCGCTTTCTCATTTGTGATCTTCATCTTTTTTCTCCTGGTGTATGGACTGGTAGCGGGCAAGACCAGGTATAGAATGCCTTTGGAGCCGTTCCTGATCATTAGCGCAACGACATATCTGACAAGATATTTTAAATGGGGAAAGAATGAAAGCTGAACAGGGAGCGATCCTTATACCAACATATGAAGAAAGGGAAAATATCGGCGGATTGATAGACAAGATCCGGGATATATCTCAAGAACTTACAATAATAGTTATAGACGACAATTCCCCGGATAATACAGAAGAAGTGGTCAGACAAAAACAGAAGGTATTCAAAAACCTGCACCTGATAAGCAGAGAAAAAAAGCTGGGATTGGGAGCTGCTTACATACATGGCATGAAGGAGGCAATTTCCATGGGTTTTGATTTTATCATAACAATGGACAGCGATTTCTCCCATGACCCGGAAGTAATCCCCGATATGATCCTTGCGCTGCAGAACTCTGATGCCGTTGTCGGGTCCCGCTATGTGAAAGGCGGAGGAATTAAGAATTGGCCCGTTCACCGGAAATTAATGAGCGCAGCAGCCAATCTCCTTTTGCGCCTGATATTAAAGACCAGGGTTAAAGATTCCACTTCCGGATACCGATGTATCAGGACCAAGTTATTGAAAAAGATCAGCTACTCCGCCATTAGATCTCAAGGGTACTCATTCTTATATGAAATGCTTTACAAAATGAGACAGGCAGGAGCCAGAATTACGGAGATCCCGATAATTTTTATTGACAGGAAATTCGGATTTACGAAGATCTCCAAAACCGAGATCTACAAGGCATTATTGTCTATGTTCCGACTTCGGTTCTCACGACTACCCTAAAAAAGCCCTTTTATCTTCTTGATAACTCCCCTTGCCGATTTCTCAGACCGGGCCTCTGCCTGAAGCCGTATGATGGGTTCGGTATTTGATTCCCGCAGAAGAAACCATAGCGCTTCTCCATCAGTTTCAGTGTAATAGACCCCATCATCAAATCTGTACTTGCCTCTGAAGAACATTTCCTTAAGGGTCTTCACGGTTTCATCAGTAATGGCGACATTCAACAATTTTTCTTTGACCATTGTAAATACGGGAAATTCCGAAACAAGTTCATCGATACTTTTCCCTGTTTGAACCAAGGTGTGCAAAAGCAGTAGCATTCCGACATATGAATCCCTGCCAAGATGGAACGGCGCAAAGATCACTCCACCATTACCCTCTCCTCCGATGAGTGATTTCTCTTTCCACATCTTCATGGAGACATTTGCCTCCCCGACTGGAACTCTGAAAAGACGCGACTTGCCATTAAGGACATGATCATTCAGCAACGATGTGGCGATATTAATTACAACGGGAGTTTCGATCCTTTCTCTAACGCCCAGAATACACAAGGGAAGTGTCAGCTCCTCAGAAATAAACCCTCGTTCGGGTGTGAAAAATCCCAGCCGGTCTGCATCAGGATCCTGCACGAAGGCAATATCGAAATCCAATTGCTTGAGTTCTTCTTCTACACTCCTAAGATTTTCCTTTACCGGTTCAGGCTCCCTCGGAAATGGTTTCTCAATATCGGAATTGAGATATGTAACCTCTTTAATTCCAAGTTTTCTGAAGAAGATCTCATTGGTAACACTACCCGCACCGTTCACGGCATCTATGGCGACCTTGAATTTCTTCTCCCTGATATTTTCCAGATCAACATATTCACTAACCGATTTGAATAAAGAATCAATGAAGATTTCCGACGCATCTTTCATTTTTTCAATCCTTGATATATTAGAGTATGAGGCGAGATTAAATTTTTTGTTAACATACATATCGTAAATTCGAGTGCCTTCTTCGTTATCCAGAAATATACCGTCCCGCTTCAACATCTTCAAAGCATTATAACGAATATCATTATGTGATGCGGATATAACTATACCTCCGTCGGCATTCAAGTGTTTTACCATATAGGCAATAACCGGAGTTGGCGCAATTCCTACATCTATTACGCGGCAGCCGGTCGCAAGGAGCCCGGATATCGCATTCGATTTCACCATATCCCTTGATGGTCTTGTGTCAGAACCTATAATGATAGTGCCCTTTTTCATATATGTACCGTAGGCAAGAGACATATTCAGGATCACCTCCGGTGTGAGCCCTACATTTACATCCCCCCGAATGCCTGCAATAGAAACTTTAAGTACCATATCGTTCTCCTGTATATTCCTGATATTTCAAACGGATCATTCTTCTCAAATATCTGAGATACTCCGGATGGTCAATGACCACGGTCTCAAAAACCTCCCCACGGACACGCTTTGAGGGAAGTGAGACAAAATATCCTTGCTGTTTTGTCTTTATTAGTCTTATGCCTTTTATCCAGAGCATTCCGCTTAATTCAACATCTGCATATGCCATTATCTTATGATTACCCCTATCCATTTCATAGGGATATATGCGGACATCAGTGACTTCGGGACCTCCGGGATTAACAAAGTCTTCCATCACTTCTCCAATCTCAATGTCATTGAAAGCTCAACCATTGCATTTAAAGGGAGAGCGCAGACACCTAAGGCCATTCGCGAAGGAAAGGGTTCTCTGGGAAATAATTCCGCTATCAGCTCACTGGCGCCGTCAATTACAAGATGATGATGGAAAAAATCATCAGAAGAATTCACAAAGCCCGCCAATTGTATTACACCTTTGATATAATTCAAGCTGTTCAAATGATATTTCAATACTGTCAGTCCGCTTAACACCGCATGTCTTGCCGCATCTTTTCCGACCTCAATATTTGACCGATCACTGATCTTTCCGATTATTAACTCCCCATTTGGAAGAATCGGCAGCTGACCAGAAAGAAATATCAAATTCTCCTGCTTCAAATGTATCATTGGTGAATATTTACCAATCGGTTCTTTATACTCGTTAAGCTTCAACCCCATGTCTTCAAGCCGCTGTTCAATAGACATATAGCCTCCTACCAATCCCTTGTCTCGAGGAAATAACCTTCCTCATCCATCTGCTTCATCATCTGCTTTTGTACATCCTCAGCGTTCTTCGGTATCTTATCTAAATATTTACCGCGATATCGCTTCTCAGCTTTTGCTAATCTTTCTAAGTAATCCTTTTCGACCCTGCTGAGTTTCTCAGCCGCATTTTTCTTTGCACCTGCTTCTTTAAGGGCTTCGCTTTTATCATTTGCAGGCTTTTGCTCTTTCTTCTCTTGCCTTTCAGTATTACTTCTCCTATCTTCCTGTCTCTGCTTATCTTCTTTACCGGATCTTCTTTGTTCTTCCCTCTTTTCCTCTTTCTTCTTTTCCTCTTCCTTCATTCTCTTTCTGGTCAATTCAAGATTATGCCGGGTATCTTCGTCATATGGCCTAATATTCAGAGCGTTGAGATAATTCTCTTCTGCCTTTTTGAGATCTCCTTTTTTGAAATAGGCATTCCCGCTATTGTAAAAACTACTGAATTTCAATTTAGGCGTATTATCCCCTTCGATAACTCTATCCCAACTTTCTATAGCATCGGCGTATTCTCCCATTCGATACTGGGTGTTTCCCAGATTGTAAAGGCTTCTAGCGGATTTGTTCTTCGTGAAGTTTCTTTTAGCACCTTCGTAGTCTTCGAGCTTGTATTTATGATTACCAAAAAATAATGATGTGATGATCATTCCTGCTAGGATCAATTTCATTGTATATATCCCGAATTCAGAATATTATTGGGGTCGAAAACACTTTTCAATCCGCGTAGATACCGCACTTGTTCATTATCTTCAGTCTTCAAATATTGAAGTTTCCCTCTTCCGATGCCATGCTCTCCCGAAATACTGCCATTTACTGTTCTAACTGTCTTATATACCCTTTCAATGAACCTCGATGCCCTATTCTCGTTTTTTCTGGCAAAACATACATTCACATGCAGGAGACCATCCGCAAGATGCCCGTAATAACCCGTAAATAAGCCTTCTTGTGGTTTTTGAAACAATTTGTCGATCTTAGGAAGATGTATTTTTGCCACACATATATCAGCACTTATCTTGCTTTCGGACATCGAGGAAAGAATTGTTGAAAGGGAATTCCTTAGTTCTATCCCCTCCTTGCCCCCTCCATAGCACTTATTCGCTCTTATTACTACATAATAGGCCTTATTACCTAATACTTTCTCTGATATCGTATCATTTACTATTTCTACTTGATACACGGTACTTTTCTTGCTTATCTCTTCGAATTTCTCCATTATTTCGGACAAAGTTCCATATTTCAGTGTTGAAATGTATATTTCGTCCGGAATTGCGTTTATACTCATTACGGCACTCGTAATAATACCGAAATTTCCAAATGTGCCTATAAAGATCTCCCTTAGCGGGTGGCCAAGGGAGTCTCTGATCGAATATGCCCCCGCTTTAAGGAGCTTCCCTTCTCCCGTGACCACTGCAATGCTCTTTACCGAATTCGCCACAGTGCCATACCTGACGGCCCCTAAACCAGACGCATTTGTAGCTATATTGCCACCGATCGAAGAATACCTATAAGATGCCGGGAATGCAGAAAGCTGATACCTGTATTTTTCAAGTTCTTTATTCGCCTGGGCCACCGTCACACCAGCTTCTACTTCGATCAGGCCGCTTTTTATGTCTATATTTAGAATCCTATTCATTTTTTCCAGCGAGATCACATCGGCTCGCTGCAGAGGCTGCGCGGTTCCTGACACAGAGGTTCCTCGTCCCCTGGTAAACAGTTTATTCTTCTGAATATTCGCTTTTTTTACTATATCTAGAACCTCTTTTTCATTTTCGGGGAAATACACTCCCTCAACGCACTTCTCATCACCATTGCTGTTAACGGTTGCGTCTGAAGCGTATATAAGCGAATAAATTCGGTCTTTTTTATAGCTAATCATATGTCATTCGTTATATTCCCTATGTAGCTTCTCCTCCTATTTCGCACTATTTCTTATATCGTACTTATTCCTGTATATGTTTTGAGATCTTCTCCAATCTCTCTTTTGCTGATGCTTTGTCTCTTCCCATCTGCGTTTTATCTCTGAAATCCTCGTCATCAATTATCTTCTGCAGATCGGCGGCAGCTTCTTTGTACATCTTCTTCTCTATCTTGGTATTAGCCAAGGCAAGATAATGTCCCGAATAGTCCGGTTCAAGCTCGACCGCTCGCTTTAGAAGCTCCAGCGACTTATCAATGTCTCCACCTTTCCAGCCGGGAAGCTTTCTATACATCTTGCCCATGATAAGATGTGCGCCTGCGTGGTCGGGATCTATCTCAAAGATTTTCTCACATAACTCTCTGATCGGCTTTACTAAAAACAATGACTTCAACACACCCTTAGTCTCTCCGATCCTTCCATATGCGGCGGCTTTATAGTACATCATATCAACACTTTCCGGGAACAGCGCAAGGCCTTTATCCGCCCATTCACATGTTTTCTCCCAATATGACAGCTTCGATTTCTTCTCAGTACTTCGCTGGCCAAAATAGAAATATGATTTCTCTACATTTAAATATTGCTCAAGTGTCTTTTCCTCTATATCAATATTTTCCTTTATCACAGCCTCTAATACGCCTTCGTCACCCCATATATCAAATGGGTCCACCTTTACCACCGGATCCTCTGTGATCGCCACAGGCAGGGTTTCTGCGCCATTGATCGCAATTAATCCGATCACAACCATCAAAACAAGAATTGCTCTTCTCATAGTTACCTCCTCTCAATATCTATAGATGCAGCATCGGGCCTTCCAATCCCAACATCGCTTCTCCGATCGATTCCGAAAATGTTGGATGCGGGAATACCGTCCCTTTAATATTATCAATATCCGTACCATTTTTAATAAAATAAGAAAACGCCCAAATCATCTCCGAGGCGTGTTCGCTCATTATATGTGCTCCTATAAGCTTCTTCTCTGCGGATATGAGCTTAACAAGGCCCCGCAGTTCCTTTGTGCAATTGGCCCTTGGATTGGCAGAAACAGGGAAAACAGAAACCTTAATATTCCCAAAGGAATCCCTAGCCTTGTTCTCGGTCATACCGGAACTTGCTATTTCGGGCGAAGTATAAAGAACAGATGTCATCTCTCCAGAGGAAACAGCTCTGCCATTCAATAGATCTATCAAACGCATACCGTCATGTGATGCCTTATGAGCCAGCATGGGGCCATCAATAACATCACCGATCGCATATACACGGGAGAGCGTTGTCTCGCTATCTTTATTTGTTCGTATCTTTTTCGTATTCGTATTTATTTCTATTTCGCTATGCTTCCCCTCTATATCTGCGCATCTTCCTATTGCTGCCATGATTCGGTCCCCGGAGATCTCTTCGCCTTCTACTATAATTGTATTTCCCTTTATTTCCTTTATTGTTTTTCCCAAATGAAGTTTGATCCTCATCGCTTTCAAGCTCTTTTCAAGTTCGATAGCTATCTCGGGATCGAGATCGGCTCCACCCGGTTTTTCCAGCATGTCAAAAAGATGTACCTCGGAACCCAAGCGGGAATATATGGTAGCTATCTCTACTCCAATGACACCCGCGCCTATGATAAGAAGTCTCGTCGGGATCTCCGAAAGTTCCAATGCATTGTCAGAAGTCCACACATCGTCCCGATCTTTAATAAATCCCGGGATGATAACATTCGAGCCGGAGGCTATAACTATGCGGTCGGCTTTATGCACTCCTGTTTCTGTTTCCACCTTTCCGCTCGAGACCACATGCGCCTTCTCCCTCAGTATCTTGATCCCGTTCTTTTTTAAAAGCATCTCTACCCCGAGAACAGCCTTTCTCACAGAAGAATCCTTCCATTTTCGGAATTTATCCAAGTCATAAGTCATTTTATCAAATGATATTCCCATTCTGGAATAATTCTGTGTTAAGAACGATGTAACATGCAAGAGCGACTTCGTTGGAATACACCCTCTATTCAAACATGTTCCTCCGAAGGCCGCCTTTTCGGCAATTGTAACATCCATACCTGCCTGGGCGGCTTTTATTGCAGTTACATACCCTCCGGGCCCGCCTCCGATTATAAAGATCTTTTCAGCCATATCTCATACTCCGATAGTCTTTTCAATGTTTCATCTTTTCCAAGAATAAAGAGCGTCTCAAAGAGGCCCGGCGTAACTTTCTTGCCTGACACGCCCAATCTCAAATGCTCTGCCGCCTTGCGCAATTTCACGCCATTCACCTCACAGAACTCTTTGATCGCGATCTCAAGGGAATCTGTTGAAAATTCACATTTCTCCAGCACTTCATATAATAAAGCTGCGCTCTCAAAGGCCTTGGCCTTCGGATACTCCCCATCAAAGATGAAGAAGAAATCTATCTTCTCCCAAATCTCTTCAAGTGTCTTACCTCTGTCGCCCAGATTGGAGACAATGGTCAGCAGGAGGTCCTTATCCGGTTCAAATCCCTTGAATTCCTTGATGAAACTCAAAAGTATCTCAGTCTTTTTCTTAATATCCATATTAAAAAGGTATTCCCCATTCATCCATGTCAGCTTTTCAATTCTGAATTGCGCGGGATTCTTTGATACCATGGCAAAATCAAAATTCGCTATGAGGTATTCCATATCAAAGATCTCTTCATTATTCTTGGGGCTCCATCCCAGCAGGCTGAGGTAATTCAAGAGGGGTTCACGCAGAAAGCCCATCTTTTTGTACTCAATAAGCGCAGTAGCTCCATGCCGCTTCGAAAGCCTCTTACCGTCCGGGCCGTTTATAAGCGGAATATGGGCAAACTCCGGCGGTGACCATCCGAAAAGCTCATATATTATCAATTGCTTGAATGTATTGGTGATGTGATCCTCCCCTCTGATCACATGAGTTATGCCCAGCAGATCGTCATCCACAACACATGCGAAGCTATATGTTGGTGTCCCATCTGACTTCATTATAATAAAATCGTCGAATTCAACAGAATTAACGCTCACCTCACCCCGGATCATATCCTGAATCAAGTATTGCTTCGCATCAGGTTTACATAATCTTATTGCGGCATTTTCATCATATTTCTTATTTCCTCTGCACCTGCCGCTGTAAGCGAAAGATCTACCTGCTTTCTGGGCTTCTTCCTTCTCACGCTTAATATCTTCCTTTGTACAAATGCAGTAGTAAGCTTTTCCAGCATCTATTAATTCTTGAGCATACTTCCTATAGATATCCAAACGGCTGCTTTGAAAATAAGGTTCTTCGTCCAGTGAAAATCCAAGCCACTCAATAGAAGCAAGTATTGAATCTACATACTCTTTCTTAGATCTCAGAAGATCGGTATCTTCGACCCTCAAAATAAAATCTCCCTTCATCTTCCTGGCAAAAACATAATTAAAGAGCGCGGTTCGCACGCCGCCGATGTGCAGATGGCCCGTAGGAGAGGGAGCGAATCTGACCCTGACCTTATTTCCCATTTTGATCCTCGCTTAAGTAGATCAGCTCGGCATTATGCTTTTGTGTATCCCATAAGGCAATGCTCGGCTTGTCCGTTATCAGGCCCGAGGCTTCGCCCGGGTTCAATAATATCGTTTTATGAAAGAGCTCTATTTTTGCTCTATGTGTATGACCATAGGCGATCAGGTCATAACCGTCGGAAGCCATAAGTTCCTTTATCAAGATGGGCTCATGCATGCATATAGCTCTTTTTCCCTGTAAGTTGAATGTTCTGGGGCCATTATAGAATTCCGTTTTTTCGAATCGCTCTCTAAGGAAATCACGGTCACCGTCATTGTTCCCGAATATGATCTTCATCGGCATTTTCAGAGCTTTGAAATGGGCAGCCATTATCGGCGAACATATATCACCCAAATGTATTACCATATCACAGGAAATAGAATTGAAGACATCAACGGCCTTCTGTATCATCTTCACCTGTTCATGAGTGTCTGAAATAAATCCTATTTTCATATTCTCCTTTTCCTAATACTATATTATATTTTAAAGAGAGTAAAATTTCAAATCCTCAGGCTTTTGCTTTTATAGTGCTCTCATTCATCGTAAGAGGATAGAGACTAAAGGTTCGAGGTTAGTGCAGAAAAATGGAATCACATCCGGCTCTCTTTCATTCTTCATCCTTCATTTCCCCACTTGTGCCCTGTCACTTGTGCACTTGTGCACTTGTGCCCATATCACACATTGTCATCGGATTTATGAATGAGAGCACCCCAACGTGAACATCAGAGGCATCACACCGTCGCTCTGCCCTTTAATATAGTAATATTCACCCCTTTTCTCCATTCCATCAAAGAGTTTATAGAAAGTGAAAGGATACTCGTGAAAAAAACCTATCCGCATCCCCGATGCTATAACACTGTTGAATATATCATCCAATGTCCACTGCCATTCACAGGAAGGTGATCTCACCTTATAGGTAGGATGCGAATAATCCGGGTCACCGGCCGGCCAAATTTTCGGGGTACCATTGGAGAAGTAATTCATTTCGGGTGTGAATCCGCTGTTTATATCCGCCTGAAAAATATTCGCGAGAGGGTGAGTTTCCATCAGGTACAGCCGTCCTTCAGTATTGAGGAATGACTTGATCAGCTCAGCCCATTTCGTCAGATCCCCAAGCCAGGGCAGGACTCCTTGAGTGGTATATACCAGATCATATTTTCCCTTTAATTTTTCTCCAAGATCATATATATTGGACACGAGGTAATCTATTTTCAGCCCGCAGGCCTGCGTGATTTCCCCGGCAACTTTTATGGACTCCTGCGAGATATCAACCCCGGTCACATCAGCACCGCGCCTTGCCAGAGAGATCGAATCCGTTCCTATGTGACATTGGAGATGCAGCACCTTCAATCCCTTCAAAGGACCCAATTCCCTGTTCTGAATACTGTCCAATGTGTCCGCTCCATTTATAATATCTTCCACTCCATAAGATTCACGATGTACCGGTGCGAGTTCGTCCCAGTGATCCTTATTCATCTGATAGTGGTCGGTATTCCTTTTCTTCATAGTAATACCTCCATATTCATTATACTTCTATCTATCGAAATATAAAAGCGTCTTCTTGTTTTTATATTTGAATTTTGATAGAATTACTTATGTTTAGAGCACTAAAAGAGAACGTGTACATATTCGGCGAATACACCGCTTTTCTCTTCTCTCAGAGAAAGTGGTGGTTCATACCGATATTCCTTATTATCATTTTTTTCGGTTTGCTCGTTGCTGCTGCGCATATCTCACCTCTTCTGCCGTTTGTTTATACTCTCTTCTGATGAAAAAGTTTTTCAAAAAACTTCTTCTTGTCCTTACGATATTTGAGACACATCTTTTCATGGGCATACTGTATTTTCTTCTATTTCCCGTCTTCAAAATACTCTATCATATTTTTTCGCTCTTGAAGATCGACCCCGCGGGGACCAATTATAGGGATGTAAGAGATAAGGATGATGATCTGCATACATTGAAGAGAGGGTATTGATATCATGTTCATTCTTGGCATATCCGCTTTATATCACGATTCTACTGCCGCCGTTTTCCGAGACGGCGACCTGATCGCATCTGCAGCGGAAGAACGCTTCACGGGGAAAAAGCACGATTCCTCATGGCCTGATCATGCCATCGAATTCTGCCTGAACAGCGCGGGGATCAACCCGGCTGAACTTGACCACATCGTATTTTATGAAAAGCCCGTTTTAAAATTTGACCGTATCCTGGACACACATATCCGGGCATGGCCCTTCTCATATCCGGCGTTCTTTCCTGCAATACCCCTTTGGACAAAGGAGAAACTGAAGATCAGATTTATAATAAAGCGCAAATTGGGAAAATATCCACTTTTTGTTAAGCATCATATATCACATGCCGCCGGTGCATTTTACTTATCCGGATTTAAGAAAGCTGCGGTAATAACCATGGATGGTGTCGGTGAGTGGAACACCCTTTCCATCGGCATCGGAGATGCTAACTCCTTAAAGATCCTGAAGACCATCGATTTCCCTCACTCCATCGGCCTTTTATATTCCGCTGTTACGGCTTTTCTGGGTTTCAAGGTCAACAACGGTGAAGGGAAAATAATGGGCTTGGCCTCTTACGGCAAAGCAACTTTCAAAAAGGAATTTGAGAAATTGATCAGTATTTTCCCTGATGGGAGTTTCAAACTTCATCAGAAATATTTCGCTTATCAAAATGGAACGAGGATGTTTTCCCGATCTTTTGTGAAACTTTTCGGAAAACCCCGGAAAGCAGAATCCGAGATCACCGAAAGAGATGAGAATATTGCCGCCACCCTGCAGTGGGTACTCGAAGAAACGGCATTGAAACTAGCGGCATATGCCAAAGAGCTCACCGGAGCGGACAAGCTCTGCATGGCGGGAGGCGTTGTGCTAAATTCTGTGATGAACGGCGCGATCCTGAAGTCCGACATCTTCAAGGATCATTTTTTTCTTCCCATAGGCGGAGATGGCGGCGCTGCTCTCGGCGGACCTCTGTATCTCTGGAGAAATGTGCTTGGAAACAATGAGAACTCTCCGTTGAAACACCTTTTCTGGGGTCCCGGGTTTTCTCAGGACCACATAAAGAACCTGCTGATAAGCAAAGACATTAAGTTCTCTATACCAGAGGACCCTGAAAGAACCGCCGCGGAATTGATTTCCCAAAAGAAGATCATAGCGTGGTTCGATGGCAGGATGGAACTGGGCGCCAGAGCGCTCGGGCATAGATCTATCCTGGCTGACCCAAGGGATCCGAAGATGAAAGATATCTTAAATGAGCGCGTCAAGCACAGGGAAGCGTTCAGGCCCTTTGCGCCTATGATATTGCAGGAGGAGTTCTCATCATACTTCGGCCATGAGGGTGTCGCCTCGCCTTATATGATACTCTGCCTTCCGGTAAACGAGGGTAGAAAAACATTTCCCGCTGCGATACATGTCGATGGGAGCGCCAGAGTACAGACGGTGAATAAGGAGGATAATTCCAAGATATACTCCATCATATCTCATTTCAAGGACCTCACGGATATTCCTGTTATTCTGAACACATCTTTCAATGTAAGGGGGGAGCCGATAGTATTGTCGCCGGAGGATGCGCTCAAGACCTTCCTCAGTACCGGAATTGACCATCTTTTCATGGAAGGTATCCTGGTGGACAAATGAAGCGGGGAGCGATCTGCCTTCTTATCTTATTAATGGCCTTAGGGTTCTCTGAAAAGATAACCAATTTCACAGGTGACGAGATATTCCCAGTTCAGAGAGAGCACCTTTACTTCATCAGATACAATAAAAGTTCCAGCTCCATTGTTAAAAGAAGTCCCGCCGGAGAGACCACCTCTATAATTGAAGATTTCCTGCTTCCCGTCGGACTTGATGTCTCCCCGGATGAATCCCTGCTCCTATGGATATCCAATATGGAAGATTCGCGGGGTGTACTGAAACTAAGAAATATCCGCAAGGAAAAAGATCAGATCCTGGATTCTGGAAAGCGCTTTGACGGTGCGGTCTTTATCACAAATGATAAAATAGTATACTCAGCGGATAATTGGATCTGGCTCATGGATATCCCGTCAGGGAATAAGAAAAAATTGGGCAGGGGTATAACCCCCTCTTATTCGAACCTTAAGATATACTATGCAAGAGGAAAAAAGATCATTGTTTATGATATAAGGGATGAGACCGACAGGATCTTCTTTGAAAATACCGGCGAGGTCTTTTACCCTGTAGAGATCGCGGAATATATCTATTTCATTGAGAGAGGCTCCAATATGGCATTCGTCATCCTGGGCGGGAGCAAATTGCCGTTTTTCAAGAAAGTTTCTCAGGTGGTGACCCTTCATGGCGGAAATGATAAATTATTCTTCTCCCGTAAGGACGAAAATTATGATATTGAAGCGATGGACCTCTGGGGCGATGTGCCTTTTTTCTCGGACAAGAAGGAGTTATTCGCTTACCCTTATAAAGACCTGGAAGAGGAAAATCTGGCCTATGAAAGGTATCTCAGCAGAAACAGCAATGATGCAGCGATCATAAAAAGAGCTTTTTTAAGCGGTATCAGATTAAAACTCAGGCAGCGGTCCGGAGAGCACTTAGCTTCATTGAAGAACATGATGTCTGAAGAGGAGTATTCTTATTATAATATCCTGCACCGATATATTTTCAAGGAGATAACTGCTGAAGAAATGGAAAATGCCGTTTCTGGAAAGTATGGAGAACGTATCGACATCATAAGGGCAAATTACTTCTTCCATCTTAAAAATTACGATAAAGCGCTTGAGATCCTCAAAGGAATGGACCGGGATAGTTCCTTCTCCTTTTCAGCCGGTTTCAATATGGCTTCCATTTATTCCAAGTTCGGCGACCTCTGGGAGATCACCAACTTATGGCAGGAGTTTAGCGGCTCCGTGCCGGCGGCATCCATGGAACGCTTCAGCAAATTACTGGAAAAAGCATTCAGCTCTGAGCTTCTCACCTTCTGGGAAAGGATATACTTTCTTGACCGCTTTGGGAATTCCGATGAAGACAGGGCTTTAAAAGCTTCTATTCTGTCTAAGTTAAAGCTGTATGATGCGGCTCTGGACCTTCTAAAGGACAATACAAGCACGGATGCGGAGCTGATCCGGCTGCGTATAGGAGTTGAGCGGCATGATCTTGATGCTATCGCCAGGATCATTTATCCCGAAGCCAGAAGGTCGGGGATATGGAAAAGTGAGGTCATGTCTCTTCTGGACCTTGATAAGATATTTAATGAGAAGGACAGAAAGACGCTTGAATTTTTATACCGATACTTCCCCACTGACCTATCAGTGGCTTTCTGGTATCTGCTGTATGTAAGAGAGAACCATCCATTGGAAATGAAAGTTATGTATAAAGCCCTCTCCAAGAACGATCCGGTTTATCACTTCAAAAAATACCTCTTGGCGTTTTTCTTAGAAAAGGATCTCGCGACCGCCGTCAATAGAAGATTCGCGGCGGGAAAATGGGAGGACCCCGCATTATTTCTGACAATGGGAGTGGAAGAATTTCAAAGGCGTAATTACAATAAGGCACGCGGTTTATTGCTGAAAGCTTTTACGATCAGCACCAATGAGAATTATCATCTCAATTCGCTTATTCTGTCATATCTTTCATCTACATTTCATATGCTTGACGATTATGATAATCTTTACTATTACCTTGATAAAAAATTGAATTCATATCCTTTCACGCTGAATAAAAAGAAATGGCTGGATGATCAGCTCTTATTTTCAAGAGTACTTCAAGTGCGGGGAGAGGGCGACAAGGCCATAGAAAGATTGGATGCTCTCAGAGACAAAGAATTGGATCTTGAACAGAGGATCAAACTACTTTCGTACATCACTTTTCTGAAGTTCATTAATCGGGATTTCAACTCCGCTCTGCTTTCAACCCTCCGTCTTCTTGGTGAAAAAGAAAAAGTACCTCAGGCCAATTTCACCCTTGAATTCAAGCTTCTGGGCAATATCTACTATGAGCTGGACGATTTGAAGAACGCGGAGATATACTATTTGAAGGCACTGGAGGAGATAGCCGACTTCAAAGTGGGGAAAAAGGGATTATTTAATTTTCAGGCCACCGTATCCCTGGAAGATAAAGGAAGCGGACTTATCTCAAAGAAGCTCAAAGATAATTTGAAGAAAGAGATATTCAACAAACTCATTTCCATATACGGCCGATTCAATGATTATGAGAATGCCGACAAGTACCTGAATGAAAGGATCGGACTGCTGTCAAAGAAGGAAAAGAAGCAATCGGAAATGGCAATGGTGTACAATCATTTCGGAATGAACCGGCTAAAAGAAGAAAATTATTCCCGGGCATTCTGGAATTTTAAACAGAGTTATCTGATGCTGAAAAATCTTGAAGTGACCATCGGCCTCGGAGAGAACCTCATTGACATATACTCCTCTAACTTCCCGATCGCTGATTTTGACCCCCAGATCCCGCATAAGGATTTCCTGAAGATCGTGGATGACCCGAAATTGGATAATGATAAGAAGGCGATACTGCTTTTTCTGAGAATATTTCCAATAATCGAGGGCCTTAAGACCTTTAAATTCGATGAGATGGAAAAAATGCTTCTTGACTATGAAAAGAAATTCACCCCTCTCATACAGGTACAGAAAAGAATGCAGAAGGTAAAGGATAAGCTTACCGCAAGGGAATTAAAAGCACTTATGGAGCTAGGGGATCATTTCGCGTCATTAGCTCTGGGCATTTCGGATATGGCTCCTATCGACCGCGGGATAGCCCTGCTTTCCGAGAATCCGCTGAATGGAATGATCTGGTATTTTTTCTTTATCAAAGGTGAAATGGATAAGGCGGTAGAAGCAATTCAGCAGACCTTGGTGCCCATCCCGCCGTCCCTTATGCCCGTTGCTGTCGCTCTAATGAAAAATGCCGCGCAGACGATGTATGAGAAGGATGACCTGATCAATACGATAAAATACCTGGAGCTCTCTTCCACCTTACGCTTTTTTATATACAGCGTGGGCAGGGAATGGGATTTTTCAAGCGAACTGGACAATATTTATTATCGCAATATTGTTTATCTGAAAAATAAATTGCTCTTTAAGGGGATAACCAACCGTGATCTCAACGCCCTTCGGGAGGAGATGTTTTCCAATACCGATTCTCTTGTGAATTTCTTCATGACGCCCTATACCTACGATGTAAAGATGATGCTTGAGGCATTTCAGGAAAACACCATATTTTTTGAGGATTTGGAATCGGACATTCAAATAATTTATGATCACGGGAAATTGATAAAGGGAGGTAAGGGCGAACACCCGATCGATTATAATATCTCTTATACACAGAACTATGAAAATAAGATCGCAAATTCAAGCACGCTCAACTGGTTGTTCCTTTCAAATGACAGATTTAATTATAATCCTGAAATGATATTGGATCTGAATGAGAAGACCAAAGAGATATCCGGCTTTGGAATATTGAACAGCGGGATCATCAAAAAGGACCAGGGAGGGTCCTGGTATCTCAACAATATGAAATTAAGTGGCCTCATCAAGAAAATTCAGGCCCCGTATCATCTCTTTATTAGTGAAATTCAGGATCATGATGCGGTAGAGATCATACAGCCCCTGCTTCTTTTCTCAGGAATTACCTCTTTTTCACTGGGTAAACCCGCGCAACTGCCAGAATCGCATTTCAGGGAGCGCAATCGCTACAACGCCTCCGGAGAAATCTGCCAGCAGCAGAAATACTTCGGCTACCGAGGCATCGATAAGGACGGCATCGAAACACATATCGGCTCAAAGATCAACATCCTGCTGAACCTGGCAATTGATTCATATAAGAAAAAGAAGTGGGCGCTGTCCTCTATTTATTTTCAGAATCTCATCAATATCTACGGCTCTCCGCTGGAAAGTGATCAGAAGACCAAGATTTTCACTTACTTCATAAATTCTCTCTTTTACAGCGGACAATTTGACCTCGGCATACATTATCTGAATAAAGTGATCGATGACTGTGAAAAAGATCATAGCGACAGCAAAGAGGTCCTTTACCGTTTCCTTAAGAACCTTCTAACCTTTTATAATTCAAAGAAGGACCTGAGCGGGGCAATGAAGACCGCGAAAAAGATGCAGGAGGCGTTCGACGACAATAACCTTTACCTCTTTCCCATACTCCTGACTCAGTTAAATCTCCTGCAGTCCAATGGAATGCATGGAAAAGCTCTTCAATTATCGGAGCGTCTATACTCTCTTATGAATGCATCACCAAATGGAGCAGGAAGTTTTGGTTCTATAATAATTCTCAATAGAGCACGACTTATGCAGGCTTTCGGCAAAGACCCGGAGCAAGTAGCAGCACTATTTAATAAGGGTTTCGAATTCGACATCCTTTCTAATAAGGGAAAGAATATCGATCGTTTCTTCTTTGATTACTTGCGCAGTCTGATCAGGATCAAGCAATGGGATCTGGATAAAGCCATTTCAACATATTCTAATTATCTCTCTGATCTTTCGCTTTTTGCTCCTTTGAAGGGAGCGGCAAAGCTGAAAAGCGGAGACCTTGGCGGAGCAATGGACATAGCACGGAAACTCATCGCAGCAAAAGATACCGACAAGACCTCGGGCTACAATCTGCAGGGCCTCGTGTATTTTGAGCTGGAAGAAGTACAGCTTGCAGGCAAAAGCTTCACTAAAGCGCTTGAATACTCCATCAAGACCAAGAACACAGATGACATCTCAAATATTACCTCCAACCTCGCGATAATCGATATTGCCCGCGGGGACCTTGAAAAAGCAAGATCAAAGATCAATGAGATACTCTCTCTTGACCGCAAGGGCAACAAGGTATATGATATTCTCTACGACCTCCGATTACTCACCGTTCTCCTGGTCCGAATGGGCGTACAGCCGAAACAGGAGATCAAAGAGATAATGCAATTAGCCACCGAACATAATTATTCCGAATACAGCTTCTTTGCCCGTATGTGGAAGATAATCACCTCTACCTCAGATGCCGGGCCTCTTAAGGAACTTCTCAACTCAAATCCGCCGGAACTCATTAGAGCTGAACTCCTGTACCGATTGTCTCGCTCGGAGCCGGCTTACGCAAAAGACCTCATTTCTCTCATCCCCGCA
This sequence comes from bacterium, assembly GCA_023144005.1. Lineage (GTDB taxonomy): Bacteria > AUK180 > AUK180 > AUK180 > AUK180 > JAGLWT01. Next base: position 66,420 of record JAGLGN010000021.1, on the reverse strand, counting down.
TTGGAGGGCTTATCTTCCTTTGAATTGATCAAGAACGGTATGTCCTTTGACCCTGTTTCAGCATTCGTTGATTTCTTCAGATCGAATCGGCCTGAGATTTCCCTTCATTTTTTCTACAAGTACCTTCTGTCCACGGAGGAGCGGGAAAGAACTGTTTTCAGTCGGAAAGCAGATGAATTGATCCCGGGAAGATATTTGATCCTTTTGGGAAATGTCCTCTTTATCATCGAAAATAAAAATGGAGCACTACAGCAGTATGAAAAAGTATTTGACCGCCTGGAATTCAATAGGAATTTTTCCGCCCTCTACAGAAAGGTAAAGGCATTTTCCGCAATTGAGCTGGAAGTTGATTATTTCAGAGAACTTTTTTCGCCGCAGGGCAGAGAGTCAAAACCGTTCAATGACTCTCTCATACCCACTGGGAACATCTTCCTCCTGCCCTTGAATATCATCTACCCCGATAGGGTCAAACTCTACTCAATGCCGTATAAAAGAAAGAATTCAGCGGAGAGCCGGCAAGCCGTATTCGCGAGTGAAAATAAAGCTCACTTCTCACATCTTCGCAGAAGCATAGAAAGTGATATGTTCTTCGCGCTTTACCCTCTTGAGATCAATTACGTTGACCCTTACCTTTCAAGGACAGGCGAGGGCCGAAAGGACCTCTCCGATTGCCGCAATTATGATCTTGTCACATTTAATGCGGGCACTCCTTTTCCTAAGGCCTTCAGAGGTGAGGATCTTCTTGTTGCTAATAATAATACGCTTTTAATACTTTCTCCCCGAGATGATGACGCCTATTTCTCGGTGTTTATAAGAAAGTTTCTGGAATGTAAAGACTTCGATAGAACCAGCAAGTGGATGAAGGAAAGGTTTAAATTTCCGAGATACTACGCTTTATTTAACTTCATCAATACCGCGCTTGAGAAATAGCGTTACAAAGAAGGCGCCCATGAATGCGGTATATATCGTAAGATAATAAAGAATTCTGAAACCTGGGATCAGCGAAAGCATGAAGATGATCAAAGCCCCGATAAATATCGCCAGATATTCATTGATTTGGGGTACACCAAGCAGTTTAACAATATTTCGTCCAAGCCACAGGTATAATGCGGCCGAGGCAAATAACAGCGAAACCACGAAAAAGAGTGTCACAAAAAGGGAGATCGGTATTCCCAGAATAGTGATAAAGAATATAATAATAACAAAGAAAGCGAGAAAATTATACAAAAGACCCCAAAGAAATCCACCGAAAGGAGAGGATACCAGATTCCTCTCCATCTTCTTAATAAAGCGCTTAAAAATAAAAAAAGCGAAAAATACAAAGAACACCTTCAGAATGAAATGCGAGGCCTTCGCGAGTATCTTGTTCTGAATACCCGGAAAATTGGTAAATTCTTCAAGGTAAACATTATTCTCGATACCGTTCTGCAGATCGGCACCTTCATCTATCAGAAAGACATCACCTATAAAATCAACGGTGCCGCCTATTACCGCAAAATCCTTGATATGCAGCTTGGAGCCGATAAAGACCAGATCGCCTTTGACCTCTCCCGAGATCTCCAGTACATCGCCATAGAAGGTGAGGTCGCCATCAACCGTTCCCTCGACAATGGAGTTTCCCACTATCAGCAGATCTTCTTCTACGATCTGCCCTTCGGCTACATTATATGTCCCCACATTTACCTGAGCAAAGATCGAGGAGATCATAATGATCAGAAACAGGATCACTAAAAGTAATTTTCTCATTTCAGCCTCGTCTTAAGCCGATATACAACAAAGGGAAGCATAAGGAAAAAAAGCAGAAGGACCGCGGCCAATTGATTACTCATGATCCCGTGGATAAGCGAGAAAGTCTTGAAGGCGAATTCGCCCATATATTCGAGCCATTTGGAAGCCAGGAAAATAAAGAAGTATCTCAGAGCACGGGAGATATCCGTCCATTGGATAATGTTTTTCAAAAAGAATGCATTAAACCCAAGGGTGTATATCACTACGGCAAAAGAGACATATCTCGCCCTCCGCCAGAAGATCAGGCGGCGGAGCCGCTCTGACAATGGAGAGAAAGAGATTTGTGAATGCTGAGTTTCCGGAACAGAAGCGGTCCTGATGGAAGAAAGCATTGAATCTATCTTCTCATACTTACTATTTTCAATATTTCTTTCTTCAATGAATCTTTTTTCTTCTTTTTTCCATTTATCCATCTCTGGCTCCATATTTTGTTGCTATTTGCACCAATTTCTCTTTGGCCCTGAACAGGCGTGTCATTACCGTACCCATAGGTATGTTCAAGGATGCTGCTATCTCTTTATAATCCATATCCTGAAGGTATCTCAACTCCACCACCTGGCGATATTTCTTGTCAAGGCAGGATACACAAAAAAGCATTGTTTCATATTCGCTCTTCTGCTTATATGTATCAGCGGGTTCGTGCCCATCCGAAACAGGCAGCTCATCTTCCGGAGAATAAAAAGTGTCCACCGAATATATGGTGACCTTGAAATTCTTTCTGATGTAATCCACCGTAACATTGTGGGCTATGGTTGAGATCCAGGTTGAGAAACGGCTTTTCTGAGGATTGAATGATCCTATATACTTGAACGCCTTGAAAAAGGTGTCCTGGACAAGGTCTTCCACATCCTGATTATTTCCCAACAATTTTCTGATCCTGCTTTGAACGAGATTGCAGTATTTATTAAAGAGCTCTTCAAAGGAATCCAGATCCCCCTTTTTTACTTTTTTAAGGAGGATCTCTTCTTCCTTCATTGGATTATACGAGCTGAGCTCTTTGTTTATTTCACTAACTTATGATATGCAGCCAATCCTTAAACAAAAACAGGAAACGGCCGATAAGCAGAGAAATTCTTCCCATAACGGTCAGGCCGAAGGAGGCGCCGAAACCGATCATCAGAAAATATATACCGACCTTGGCAACGATCCCCACAACTCCACGGTGTTTCCATGAGAAAAAGAAGTAAACGATAGCCGTAAAAACACCTAATAAGAATAGTACACCGCTGAATATTCCAAAACCGGTGATCCCCGGCTCACTGAATACGGTCAATGTCTCTCTCAACTGTATGAAGATACTTGCCTGGAAGGTATAAGGGATGCCGTATCCCGCACCTATTCCCAATGAGATAGCGATGGGGAATCTGATCAGCCACGATGTCTTCTGCGAAAAGAATCCCAGATACATAAGGCCGATAAAACTCGGAATAAGATAGATCAACTGGCCTTCTTTGAAGATCGGCGTAATGACATAATTCATAAATCCCATGTGATACTGCTGTCCGATAATATATCCCACACTGATGCCGATAAGAAGATGCTCGGCGATCCTGTACAATGGATTGTCCTTATACAGAAAGGAAAAGATAGATAGGGTCAGTATCGCGCCAATAGTGGTCTGTATTATATTGATCATGCTTCACCCCCTTTCTTGGTAACGAAATAGCCGACATTACCCAATATGATAAAAATAAGTATCATCAGGTGAGCCCATGTCTGCGACGCCATGCCGCCGAGGCCTTTTCCGGGCCTTGCGGTATCCGGAAAATGCCGCATATTCAATGTTTCATAATCCGCGGCTCCCCTCATGCCGTTAAGAAGCCCAATGAGCTGCCCTGACTGGATAAAGGGATAGTAATCCGCAGCCATAACGGCGGTTACACCGGCAGCAACGGGACGGCCGAACTTTGTATTCACATAGACCACCCAGGCACCGACAGATCCGCCGGCGGCAAGGTCAACGACCAAGGACACATCTTCGTAATTCTTGATCTTATTGGTATTGGAATTGAACATCTCATACCTTATAAGAGGAGATCCGCGGTAGTCGGTGGTCAAAGTCTCAACCATATCCTTTCCCATTCCAAGCATGATGGAAACATAGCCGGGCTTATAGCCGAAATAGGTGTAATCCACGCCGGAGAGGATCATATCGGCCTTGAACGGCTCAAATTCATCCGCGGCGCCGGTGGCGCGCAGTATCTCCATAAGTTCCGGGAAGAGATCTAAATCACTTTGATTTCTCTCAAAGATACCCATGGCGAGTTTCACTATGCGGAAATGAACCTCTTCATCTGTGATTTCTTTGTCCGCTTTATACTTTACTATCTCATCAAGAGCATCAAGCTCCTTGAGCTTTTCATCCATTATTTCAAGGTTGATCTTGAATGCCTGTGATTGTATGACATCAAGCCCGAGGCCGGCAGCGGACGGCCAGGCAAGAGCGATACCCATCACCCTAATGCCTCTCTTGAAGGCATGATATACGACGGCTTTACCCATAGGGTTCAGCTCCGCAAGGGAATCGGGAGAGTAATCAAAACCTATCAATATCGTGTTTCCCGGTTCAAGATTCTCAATGAAATCATATAACATATTGACGGTCTTGGCAGGTTTCACCTTTACACTGAATGAGAAAAAGAGGGGTAGAACGACCACAACTGCCATTAGAAGGTATATCCATCGCCTATCGATATTGGTAAGTAATGTGAAAAATTTGTGCCATGTAAATTTCATCATAACCCCCTTATTCCGTGCCGCCAAGCCACGATTTCTCAATACCGAAGATGATCTTCAGTGAGGTGGCAAGCATTCCCATGGCGACTCCGAAGCCAATGGCTCTCTTTGTCGCTGCATTCGGCACATCAAGGATAAATTGCGTTATCCCCTGGAAGTCAAAGATCCTCGACCATTGAAAGGCCGCGGCTTCACCTCCGTTCAGCTTAAGCATGAACTGATAGATATTCTCTCCAAGGGGCACCCTGCCTATCATCACGATCGCCGCGGTTATCAGAAGCAATGTAGCTTCGATATTCCTGGCTCGGAATGACCGGTACGCGGCCGAGGCGATGTAAAAGGCGAGCATTGAGAACATCGTCGCCTGCATGGGGACCTGCATATTCATAAATATCCAATTATAGACTGAATTGCCGCCGATTCCGCCCAGGACCATGCCGTTGCCGATATTCCATCTGGGCGCGATTATAGCGAGGGCGGCCATAAGGACCATCCCTATCAATTCAAGGTAAGAATAGGCATAATCTCCACTTTTTCTTTTTATCTTAACGGCATTTCTTCTCCAAAGGGAAGCTACGGACATTATAACCGCAAAAACACCTATTATCTTCAACCACTTATTGAAAACCTCGTACTGTAGATTATCCACAACCCATGGAATTGATACAAGAGGTACGAAAAAATAGATTATACCGAGGGTTAGAACCAACATCAATGGTATTTGTCTCTTCATCATCAACTCCTATTAATCCGGAATATTCTGCAGAATATAGGTGAACCAGTGAACACCCATAAGCTCAAGAATTATCCCTATTATTATGATCAACATTATCACCTGCTTACCATAATCCTGCGCCTTCAGCGTAGAAAGCAGAAGGGGATCTCTGGAAAGGTAGGCGCTGGCAGCATACAATTCTTCGCCGATAAGCGTATAATCACAAGAGGTGATGAAGAACGGCACCTGCGTTATGGCATCGGTGCCTGCTATCTGAATAGCGCCGACTTGATTACCGGTTTCAGACATCAGAAGGGCTTCGGCAAAGAACATGCCCATATAAAATACGGTAGCCGGCTTTTCACGGACCATGATACCGTTTACACCCGCCGCATAGGCGAATTGGGCGCTGGTCAGATAGAACACATTTTCTTCCTGAAAGGCGTCCGGTTTGCCAACATCTATATAGGCCTCTCTGACGACCTCGCGGATAACAGTAAAAACGATCGGGTCATATGCGGGAACTATAAGCGGGGTCTCATATATGGCGACCTTCTTCGCGATCTGCCCCAGAATATTTATCGAGGCAAGAGTCGCAATATCCGAGATACTGCTCAGGCCGGAGATATAAAGCACCGGCCTTCCCATCTCTGTCGCCCTGCCCACGGCTTCTTCCACAGCGGACAGACCGGCGATCGGGCGGATGAAATACTCCTTTCCGCCTTTTGTAAGCTTATAAACGATAAGAAGCATTATGATAAATGCAATGGAGAAAAGATAGACCCAGGACTTGTCCAGATTTATCCACTCCACTCTTGGATGTATCGCCTCATAATATTCCCCGAAGGTGAGAATGCCGCTAGCTGATTCAACCACTACGGTAAAAGACATCGTAAAATTTTTCTTGGCTTCCTTGAGCCGGGTTTTGAGCTCCGCAAGATCGGCCTTGGCCTCTTCTTTACCGAGATCGCCGGCCTTAAGCGCCGCCTTTATTGCTTTTTTCTCTTCTTTCAGACTGTTAAGCAACAGCTCCTTATAATCATCGAGATTTTTGATGCGAACCTCGTATTCTTTATTCGTCATATTGTAATAAGGTAAACGGAATTTATCCTTCAAGGCAATATCATCAAGCACCGATTGTTCATATGTATATTTCGGCAATCCGATAATAGAAATATTTCTGATCTCATTAAATCCATCGGGATTCACATACTTGCCGCCGTCAATATCCTCTTCAGCCAGAGCACCTATCTTGGCGTAGATCCTGTAGTATCTTACCGGATTCTTCTTCAGAAGAGAATTTTCATCCGTGATGGCAACTTCATTCTTCTCACCGCTTTGAAGGATCTCATATGCGGAAAGTTTTCCCTCGGGAGAAAGTTCAAATACCGTCACTCCGTCCTCACTTTCCTCAGTGTAAACCGCCGCCAACTTTTCCTTATCGTAATCGAATAAAGAAATGTTGTCATCGGGGGAAAGTTTGAACTTAATGATCACGGAAGCCCCGTGATCGTACTTAAAATCCTCTACCGTTAAGCCTGAGATACCCGCTACTCTATCTGACTGTTGAGAAAAAGGTATCACAAAGACACAAAGGAGGATTAGAAGAACTAAACCGAATCTTTTCAGGATCATAGAAATCTCCTTTTTTGAATATTCTTTATTATATTATAAATGGCTCTTTATGTCAATGTAAATCTCGTCAGTCTGCGCAGCTGACTGTGTACGAGGTACGAGGTGCGAAGTACGAAGTGGAAACGAAAACAATATCCACACCAGTAACATTAGGAAAAGAGGGACATGCCGTACTCCGTAGGAGTTCGACTGTCCCGGATAGAAGTTCCAAGCAGAGAGTTGACAGGAAGCGTAGCGTGTAAACTCTTTGCTTCATTAGAATCAAGTGCTAGTATTATTCACAATTCTGTCTCTACGAATTTATATCAACTTGGAACCTTCAACCTTTCAACATTTGAACTTTTGAACTTTTGAACAATCTCTATTCGTACCGCAGAGCGTCGATCGGATGTAGAGCGGATGCTTTTTTGGCTGGGATAATGCCGAATACTACACCTATTATAAGAGAGAAGAAGACGGAGAGGACGATAGCACCCGGCGAAATATAGGGCTTCCACTTGATCACGCCTTCCACGGCAAGGGTTACAAGAGAGCCGATCGCAATTCCCGCGAAGGCCCCCAATAATGATAAAATGACGGCTTCATTCAGAAACTGCCTCAGTATAGTCACTTGTGTCGCGCCCAGGGATTTACGGATACCGATCTCTCTGGTGCGTTCGGTTACAGAAATAAACATGATATTCATGATGCCGACGCCGCCCACAAAAAGCGATAATGCGCCGATAAGCGTGATGATCATGGTAACCGTGTTCATCACCGAAGAGAAGGCATTTATTTGATTTTCAACGAATTGCATCCCATAATAAGTATTTCGGCCTTTTCTTAAGCGGAACATTGAAGTGAGGCTCTTTCTTGCGGCGGTGGGTTTAACGCCTTCCTTGAGGCCGAAGAGAATATAATTGATCCTGCTTATTCCGAAGGTGGTCTTGACCGTCCTTTCAGGAACATAGATCTCCTTCTCTTCTCCGACAAAGGAGGATAGGAATGACTGCAATTCGATCTTCTTCATCACACCGATAACAAAGAAAGGGAAATCCCCTATCTTCACCACATGTCCCACCGGATCATCTATACCATGGCGTTCGAAAAGTTCCTTTTTTATTCCTTCGGTTATCACGCAGACCCTTCGAAAGTTATTGTTCTCAAAGGATGAGAAGAACCTTCCTTTTTCGATATGGCGGTTGTTCAGCCCGAAGTATGAGGGAGAAACTCCCATTATGGGACAATCCAATCTCTTATCAGACCGCCTCACCTCTCTATACAGCGAAAGAGTAGGTGAAACATCCTTAATAAAAGGTAAGGACCTCAGGAATTCCACATCATAATTATTCAGCGGTTTATAAACAGTATCCTCTCTCTTATCCGCCCATATCGCGGCAAGATTTGAGCCGAAGCTCTCAAGGTCTTTCTTTATTGAAAGTTTCCCTGCCTCACCGATGGATATGATGCCGATGATCGCCATAACGCCGACGACAACCCCCAGCATGGTCAGGAACGACCGGGTCTTATTCCCCTTAAGGTTTCCTAGTGATTGTACGAGTTCTTCCCAAAAATCGTTCATTTCTTATGTACTTCTATTCTCTCTATTCTTCCGTCAAGGATGTGTATGGATTTGTCGGCATGCTCGGCGATAAAATTCTCATGCGTAACAACGATTATGGTTACTCCGGATTTATTCAGAGAGTCAAAGATCTTCATGATCTCTTCGCCCGATTTGGAATCCAGATTTCCCGTGGGTTCATCAGCCAATATCAGATGCGGGTCATTGGCAAGGGAACGGGCGATCGCTACGCGCTGACGCTCTCCGCCGGAAAGCTCTGACGGCAGATGTTCAGCCCGCCCGGAAAGGCCCACGCTTTCAAGAAGCTTATCCGCGCGCATATGGCGCTCCTGCCGTTTTACGCCGGCATAAATAAGCGGAAGCTCAACATTCTTTCTTGCATTCAACCGAGGGAGCAAATTAAATGTCTGGAAAACAAAGCCTATCATCTGATTCCGGATCGAGGCCATCTCAACATCATTCAATTTACCGACATCTTTGCCGTCCAGAAAATAATCCCCTGATGTGGGAACATCCAGGCAGCCCAGAACATTCATCAATGTTGATTTTCCCGATCCCGACGGGCCCATGATGGCGAGGTATTCACCCTTTTGGATCTGCAGGTCCGCGTCCACAAGGGCGGGAACCTCGACCTTGCCCATTTTGTAGATCTTACTTATCTTCTTCAGCGTTATCAAATTCATAATTAATTTCCTGATTTTCCAATAAGGCCTTCTCTGAATAGCTTACAACCCTCATATCCTTCTCAAGCCCTTCTTCGATCACAGCATAGAAATCATTCTGCATGCCCAATTTAACATCGACATATTTCACCTTGCCGACACCTTTTTTCTCCGAAGGCATCACCCTATACACGAAGTAATATGCTCTATTTTTATTTTCTTTTTGTTTCTTTTTGTTCTTTTTGATAAAGTAACCCTTTTTTTCAAAGAGGGATTCGATGGGAACCTTCAATACATCTTTCAAGGTTTTGAAAACTATCTTTCCCTCTATCGGTATATTATGAGGAAGAGCTTCACGAACAATTGCCGAGGCCTTCACTTCTATCACCTGAGCTTCATTCAGCATCTTCGGTTCAAGGGAAATATCTGTTATCGTGCCATCCAGTTTCAATGTAGGAAGCACTTCGGAAGTGATCTGGACAGCCATCTCGTCGGCGATCTTTTTTGAATCAAGAATATTGACATTCAGGACGGCTTCCATATTATCTCCTCTTGAGACAGTGATGATGGGCCTTGTCAGTATCAGTTGATCCCCTTTGACATAATTGACATTCAATACTCTTCCTGAAAACGGAGCTTTCACGGTGAATCTTGATTTAGTATAAGTATAGCCCATTGTCATATACTCCCTGAAGGGATGGTTATGATAAAGGGTTCGCGCTTCTATCAGCCCGGTCTCCAAAGTGGCAAGTTCCTTCTGCGAGATACCTCCCTGATCGAATACTTTTTGGGATGAAACGAATTCCTTTTTCAAAGTGGAAAGATTCCTTTCAGCTCTAATAAAATCAGTATAAAGCTCCATCAATGTCTGTGAGAATCCAATGGTGAAAAGCTCATCCCCTTTTTCAAAGAAGTTGCCGGATTTCGCATTGATCTCGCCGATACGGCCATCAAAATCTCCGCCGTATTTCTCGACATATTTGTAACGCAGATATCCATTGGTAAAAATATAACCCTGAAATTCATCGGGAGTTACAGTGATCACCTTGACCTTGTTCAACTTTTTATTCCCATTTGATGTCAGCCCGACAATGATCAATAATATGACTATCACCAGAAGTACTATCCAGAATATGGGTAATTTTTTCTTTTTTTCTTCCACTTAGACCCCCAAATTCATTAGCAGAGCCAGGCCCGCTGAGAGGATCAGCCATGGAATAAATATCATCGCAAGGGTCTTTGAGAAATCCTTCTTGCCCATAACAGAAAGCCCGATCGCCAGGATCACGGTATTCCAAAGAGCAAGAACATTGTTCACCGCAAGGAAGTTGTAAAGGAAAGGAAGAGTGGTCTCCTTATTTAGAAGCAGTTGAAAACCAATCGTGGATGATCTGAAATCCTGTAGTGAATTCATGAATTTATACTCCGAGACAATGTGAAAAATACTGTTAACGATCCCACCCGCGGTCTGCGTAAAATAGGCAAGCATCACGATTACCCATATCTTTCCGAATGTGAGATTATATGAAAAGAAGTAAAGGTATACCCAGAGAAAAACGGCGACGAGCAGAACAGCAAACAGAACATTAATAGGCATGAGAGCGCCTTGTATATTAAACCCCTTTACGATGCCGCCAAGTATCTCACCTTCATCGACGTCCCTTCCTCTTACAGACACCTTCTCGGCAGTATCACGGGCAATCTGAGGAGCAAATTGCTTCATTTGAGGCAGCATGATGTAATATGTCGGTATTACCAGTAAAGAGTATATCAAAAGGAGCCAGAGCCAGGGATATTTATAGAATTCATTCTCCTCATAATTCTCTCTCAACTGTCTGAAGGCCGCAAAAGGTTTGTCAATGATATTTATCAGTATCTTGTACCACATAATTATTCTCCCATATAGAATTGTATCTGCAGATAATTGCTGTTGATCTCAAAAAGCGTATTTGAATAACTCAGGCGTACGGACTCATCGCTCAATTGTATCTCTTTCATCTTCTCAAGCGATACGAGGCCCGCCTCATACCGTAATTTCGTCATCTCATGGAGTTTTGCTGATTTTTCAACCTGTTTTTCAAGAAGTTCAAGATTCTGCAGAAGAGTACGGTGCAAATGGTAGATCTCTTCAAGTGTCGAAGAGAAGTTCTTTTCGTATTCACGCAGGGTGATCTCCGTCTCCTTCAGCAACTCCCCTTTCAATTTGAATTGAAGCTTCTTTATGGAAGCGTCAAATACAGGCAGGTCAACTACGAGATAACCGTACCAGCCGCTTTTTTTATAATCAGAAAATGCATCTGCAAGTTCTTCTGCCCTGCCGTCCAGCGCATATCCCAATGCCACATATGCGGAAAAATACTTTCGAAATTTGTCGTACTTCAGTTCTCTATTCAATTCTGAGACGGTGATCTTCATATTAGCGCTGTTATTATCGTTCTCAAATGCCTTTTTCACAAAATGTGAAAATTGGGGGAGGTCAGAAAATAGTTTTGTCTGGCCTGGGTCCGGATCAAGTACCTGCTCCTCGTTGACATATTCTCTCATCTTCTTGAGATCACGGCGGAGTTTTTCGGCGGCTCCTTTAGCGGCGATCTTCTTCTCCATGAGCATGATCTCTACATCCATGAGGTCCATTTCAGAAGAAATTCCCGCGGCATTGGTCGTACTTGTTATCTCAAAAAGATTCTGCGTATTGGAAAGCTGTTCTTGTGCTATCTTCTCCTCCACCACAGAAAGCTGAGCCGCTACATACAGAGACATAGCGGATCGTTTTATCCTTCTCATTGCCTGTTGAAAGTCGTTCTTCGCGATAATGAATTCCTGTTCCTTCCTTCTATAGGCCCTTCTGGAGGGATCTTCTTCCAGGATCGGAAATCTCAAAGAGATATTGGACGAAAGATTGTATTCCTCAACCGCATTATAGAGATTGTATTCGGAATTGTACCTTCTTATGTCATTATTAACTACCAACGCGCCTGAGAATGGCAGCCACTGTTTAAATGATAACGACCCGGAATAATTGTCGGTCTCACTGATCAAGGATATTCTATCCGGAAGCCCGAAGAAATTGATATAATTCTCATTCCATGAATAATCCGGGCCGCGGAGGGATAGTGCGACCTGCGGCAGGAAACCGCCACGCGCTATCCTTACTTCCAGTTCCTTCTGGTCGTAATTCAGCTTTGCCATCCTTACTTCATCCGAATTCTCCATTGCCAGGATCAGATAATCCTTCATGGACAGAGAATTGGGCGATATCATAAGCAGAGCAAAGCCAAAAAGCAAAAGTGTTCTTCTTATAGTTCTCATATGATATTATACCCGATTTGCCATCTAATATTTCATTTTTATCAAATTTTCATGATTTTGTAGCCAGTGTACTGTTTCATAAATACCCTAACAGTCGTTCGCGCAGCGAACGATGTGTGTGAAGTGTAAAGTGGGAGCCAGGATGAAATAAAACTGGATCCCACGGTCGCAAACTCCCTCTGGATGACATTCTCCTCTTCTTTATTTCCTTCCCGCATCCGCTCAACGGGAGCCCGGCAGCGCCGGGCGACCAACCCAAAAGAGTTTTGAACCATTTAAGCGACATTGACATTTTTAACGGCAGGAATGAATGGTGGCGAAGCCGAAAATATCCAATTGTCTGAGTGAGCGAAAGCTAACGAGTTTTGGGATTTTAATGAATGATGGCCGTGGTGAGTATCGTCGCAAAAAATGACATGGGAACAAAGATGGGTCAAAACTCCATCAAATAATCTTTATTAAATTGTCAATTTTACATTGACAATTCAAAGATGAGATTCCCTTCGGGCTGAAGCTCTTTTTCTGTCTTCTGCGTTGCTCGTTGCTTACATACCGCAGGGGGTATGCGGCGTTCCTCGCTCCTTGAATACGAAACAAAATAGCACCAGCCACTATTATCGTATTTGTGAATCGGAACACTAGGAGAAAATACCTTAAAAAACCCCTTGACATTTAACTTATATATAGTAAAATATACGCGAAGTTATGGTAATACCATGTAGTAGAAAATGCACTCATTCTTCTATTAGGCAAACCCCGCTATTCTGTGTAGGGGACTTTCGTGATTTTCAATTAAAAAGCATTCACAAACCAGTGGAATTCAATGCACCGTAAACCCCAAGCGGTTCGTCTTTATATAGAAATTCATCAACAACATAATACAATACTTATCAGGAGGCAGCTTTGAGAGAAATAGATGTTTCTAAGATCACCGAAACGGTGAAAAAACTTGTCATTGATGCCAATTACTATATTGGCAAAGATGTGTCGGATGCTATCAAAAAAGCGGTCAGCGAGGAGAGTTCTCCTACGGCGAAGGAGATCTTGAATATTATTTTAGATAATCACGAGATATCCGAGACCGAAAAGATGCCCATTTGTCAGGATACCGGAGTCGCGGTATTTTTCGTTGAGCTCGGGCAGGAAGTTCATGTCACAGGCGGCGATTTTGAGGAAAGCATCAATGAAGGTGTCAGACAGGGCTATGAAGAGGGTTATCTTAGAAAATCGATGGTAGGCGATCCCGTCATAGAAAGAAAGAACACCGGGGATAATACACCCGCTATCATACATCTTACAGTAGTTCCCGGAGACAGCATAAAGATCACGGTTGCCCCGAAAGGCGGCGGCGCGGAAAATATGAGCGAAGTGCAGATGATGAAAGCCGCTGACGGCATTGAAGGCGTCAAGAATTTTGTTATTGATAGAGTAAGAAGATCCAAGGGCAACCCTTGCCCTCCAGTTGTAGTCGGAGTCGGTATCGGCGGTGATTTCGAAAAAAGCGCGATACTGGCGAAAAAATCACTTCTTCGTGATATCGGCCAGCGTAGCAGCGACCCTGTAATGGCTAAGGTCGAGGTAGAGCTGCTTGAAAGGATCAACAAACTTGGGATAGGCCCCATGGGATTGGGCGGAAAGACCACGGCTCTGGATGTATTTATTGAATACATTCCCTGTCATATCGCATCAATGCCGGTTGCTGTCAACATCAATTGTCATGCAGCAAGACATAAGGTAGTAGTCATATGAAGCATCATATGAAAAGCTCAGAGGTTAGAGGTTCGAGGTTAGAGGCTAGTGAAGAAAAGAAGAGCTTTGGAACTTTGAACAAATTTTATAAAGGAGAACAAAATGGCTGAAGTATATAAACTCAACACACCCTTGGCAGTCGAAGACCTTAAGAAGTTGAAGATCGGAGATAAGGTTCTGCTCACCGGAATAATTTATACCGCCCGTGATGCCGCGCATAAACGGCTTGTACAATTGGTTAAAGAAGGAAAGGATCTCCCGTTCGATATAAACGGCGCGGTGATCTATTATGTCGGCCCGGCACCCGCTAAACCCGGATATGCTATCGGTTCGGCAGGGCCCACCACGAGTTACCGAATGGACCCTTACACCCCGGCACTTCTGGATATCGGCCTGAAAGCCACTATCGGAAAGGGGAATCGGTCTAAAGAGGTTCTTGATTCAATGGTGAAGAATACTGCGGTTTATCTTGCCGCGGTCGGCGGCGCAGCCGCACTGATCGCGAAAACGATCAAAAAAGCCGAGATAATCGCATATGAGGACCTGAAATCGGAAGCCGTTAGAAGACTTGAGGTCGTGGATTTCCCCTGCATCGTTGCAAATGATACATTTGGAAGCGACCTTTATGAAGAAGGCATGAAAAAATATAATGAAGAATGAGCTCTGTATATTTAATGCTTACAAAGAATTCGGAATATTTTAAAGGAGAGACACATGGCAAGCCATGCTAAACCCGCAGGATCCGGCACGAAAAGGATAAAAGGCAAGATCATTATCCTTGAAGACAGGTGTAAAGGATGTGATTTCTGCGTTGAACACTGTCCACGGGATGTACTGGGAATTTCCACTCAGTTCAATGAGAAAGGGTATCATCCGCCCGAAGTGATCAATGAAGAGAATTGTACCTTTTGCGGCCTTTGCGAACGGATATGTCCTGATTTCGCTATCTACATCACCACGGAAGAGGAAGTAGAAGAAGTAAAGCCAGAAGTAAAAAAGGTTTACGCGAACAGGAACAAGAATCTGCCAATTGTAAAAAGCACAATGAAAGGTGAATTTTTCATGCAGGGCGATATCGCATGCGCGGAAGGCGCCATCGCCGCCGGCTGCCGTTTCTTCGGCGGATATCCGATCACACCGGCGAGCGAGATCGCTGAGAGGATGGCCTATCGGCTGCCTATGCTGGACGGTGTATTTATTCAATTCGAAGATGAGATAGCTTCAATGGCCAGCATAATCGGCGCGTCATTCGCCGGCATGAAGTCCTTTACGGCAACATCCGGCCCCGGTATCTCGCTTATGACCGAAAATATCGGCCTCGGCATGATGATGGAAGCCCCCTGTGTGGTTGTAAATGTTCAAAGGGGTTCTCCCTCGACCGGACTTCCGACCTCCTGGGGCCAGAGCGATATGATGCAGGCGAAATGGGGTTCACACGGGGATTACGGCTCTATATCATTATGCCCGAAATCACCGCAGGAAATATTCGACCTCACGATCAGAGCTTTTAATCTGGCGGAGAAATACCGGCTGCCCGTATTTATAATGACGGATGCCATAGTCGGCCATATGACGGAGAAAGTCGTGATACCTCCTGTAGAAGAGATCGAAATATTTGACAGGAAATACACAAATAAATCCACCGATAAGTACCTTCCATATGAAATTGGCAAGAGTATGATACCTGACTTTGCGAAAGCGGGAGACGGATATCGTTATCACACTACGGGCCTGACCCATGATGAGAGGGGATATCCTGATATGACCGAGCAATGTCAGAAAAGTGTGGTTACCCGTCTTGTCGAAAAGATCACCAAGAACATCGACGATATCATGATGATCGAGGAGATCGATATCGAGGGTGCAGATGTGATAGTCGTTTGTTACGGAATTACGGCAAGGACCGTAATTCCTGCCATAGAAAAGGCAAAGAAGAAAGGAATAAAGGTCGGCTATATGCGCTTGATCACGGTATGGCCGTTCCCTGAGCAGAGAATTAAAGAACTCTCGCGTAAATGCGCCGGATTTGTTGTCCCTGAATTGAATCTCGGGCAGATCGCGCTTGAAGTGGAAAGGTGCGCGTTCCCGGATGCAAGGACGAAGGGAGTTACACACGCGGGTGGCGGCATACACGATTTTAATGATATTGTGAAAGCTATCGAGGAGGTTGCACATGGCAAAAAATAAGAGCAAGGCTCCAAAAAATTCAAGTCAGCATCCGATGGAAGATTTTCTTAGAATGGATAGAATGCCGCATATATGGTGCCCCGGCTGCGGCCTTGGAACCAATCTTACGGCATTTACCGAAGCTATTAAGAAAGCGGGCATAGATTTTGATAAGGTTGCCGTTGTATCGGGCATCGGCTGTACCGCAAGGGTCGCCGGTTATGTGAAGGTGGATTCCTATCATACTACTCACGGAAGGGCAATTCCTTTTGCTACCGGGATAAAATTGGCTAATAGAGACCTGACCACGGTTGTAATATCCGGTGATGGTGACTTATTCGCAATAGGCGGTAATCATCTGATCCATGCGGCAAGGAGAAATATTGATCTTACTGTTATCTGTGTCAATAACTTTATCTACGGTATGACAGGCGGACAGACAGCTCCCACAACTCCTTTAAAGGCATACAGCAGCACGGCACCGTTCAAGAATTACGAGCCACCGTTTAATCTTGTGAGCCTTGTAACCAGCAGCGGTGCGACATATGTTGCCAGATGGACCTCTCTTCATATCAGAAGGATGACGGATTCTATCGTGGAAGCGGTCAATAATAAGGGGTTCTCATTCATTGAGATCGTCTCGCCATGTCCTACGGTATTCGCGAGAAAGAACAAAAAGGGCTCCGGTCTTGATCTTCTGGACCATTTCGGCAAGAGATCTGTTATTGATCACAGCGCGAACCCCAACGATATTCCAATGGATCTTGAAAATCCCATCGTCTGCGGTGTTTTCGTGAATAAGCCAAAACCGAGTTTCTGGGAAAATGTTCAGACCGGAATTCACGGAGAAGTCAAAAAGCACAGGGACTATGAAAAATCCCTTTCACAGGAATAGGAGTGAGGGATGAGTGAATTAAGAGTAAAATTTTCTGGTTACGGAGGACAGGGTGTGATCCTTTCCGCATATATCGTCGGTAAAGCGACAGCCATATATGACGGAAAACAGGCATCTATGACACAGGCATACGGGCCGGAAGCGCGCGGCGGTGCCTGCAGTTCTCAGCTTGTCATAGATAAAAAGGCGATCAACTATCCTCTTGTCGATACAACTGATATCCTTGTTGCCCTTTCACAGGCCGGTTACGATAAATTCTTGCCGGATCTGAAGAACAAGGGGACTCTTTTGTATGATAATGACCTTGTTTCAGTTGTACAGGATCATTCCAAGTATAATGCATTGGCGATCCCCGCCACGCGACTTGCGGAGGAACTTGGAAAGAGAATTGTAGCAAATATAGTTATGGTGGGCTTTGTCATAGCCCAAACAAAGCTTGCCAGCCGCGAGTCTATGTTAAGAGCGATCAAAGAATCAGTCCCTGCTAAATTCATAGACCTGAATCTCAAGGCCTTTGAGGTAGGGTTCAATTACAAGCCTTCAAAGAGAAGAAAAAGTGGAGGTAAAAAGTGAGGATCGGAGTATATGTATGTCACTGCGGAGGTAATATATCTGAAGTTGTTGACATTAATAAAGTTGTAGAGGCGGCGAAATTGGAAGGGGATGTGGTTCTTGTCAAGGATAATTCCCATCTCTGTTCCAATGACGGACAGACCCTTATGCTCAACGATATTAAAGAATACAAACTTGATAAGGTCGTTGTTTCCGCATGTTCGCCGCAATTCCAAGGCCTGACCTTTATGAGGGTTATGGAAACCGCTGGACTTAACCCGTATGTTCTCGAGATGGCTAATATCAGAGAGCAATGCTCATGGGCGCATTATAACTTTCCCAAAGAGGCTACCGATAAGGCGATCGATCTTACAAAGATCGCTATTTCCAAGGTAAGACTGGATACGCCTCTTGACTCTAAGAAAATGCCCATTGGAAAAAGAGTGCTTGTAGTTGGAGCGGGAATCGCTGGCATTCAGGCATCCCTCGACTTGGGCGATGCCGGATTCAAGGTTTATCTGGTCGAAAAAGAACCTTCCATAGGCGGCCATATGGCTCAGCTTTCCAAGACATTCCCCACCGAGGATTGTTCGGCGTGTATTCTTTCTCCTAAGATGTCAGATGTGCCCGCCAATAAGAATATCGAACTGATGACATATTCACAGGTGGAATCGATCACCGGTTATCTTGGAAATTACGAAGTGACCGTCAATAAACGGCCGACTTATGTGGACCCGGTAAAATGTACCGCCTGTGGTGATTGTGTGCCTGTATGTCCCATTGATGTGCCTGATGAGTACAATGAAGGGCTATCTCTGAGAAAGGCAATTTATATAACTTCAGATATCGCGGTGCCGCATTCATATGTTCTTGATACAGATCATTGTCTGGGGCTTTTCCCGCTGGCATGTTCCAAATGCCGGGATGCTTGTGAAGCGGATGCCATCAATTATGATCTCTATCCCGAGAAGGTCAAGTTCACTGTTGATACGATAATCATCGCTACAGGATTTGACATCTTTGACGCCAAGAAGAAGCCCATGTTCGGTTTCGGCAAGTTCGAGAATGTTTACAATGCTCTTGAAATGGAAAGGATCATCGGTTGTGAGGCGGAAGGCAAGAAACTCGCAGAGGTCGGCAAGAAGATCGCTCTCATTCAATGCGTGGGCTCCAGAGATGAGCAGATCAACAGGGAATACTGTTCCAGGGTCTGCTGCATGTATGCGACAAAACTCGCTCAATTGATGAAAAGGTCGGATCCGAAGAAGGATATCAGTATCTTCTATACCGATATGAGAACTTATGGCAAGGGCTTTGAGGAGTATTATAAAAGGGCGCAGAAAAGCGGTGTTAAATACATAAGAGGCCGGGTTGCCGAGATCGAAGAGAATCCTGATACAAAGAAACTCAAACTCAAGGTCGAAGATACGCTTTCCAGATCATTTATCGAATCGGAATTTGACACGGTCGTTCTTTCGGTCGGACTTGAACCCAATAAGGGGACAGAGACGATCAGGGACATTCTGAGGATATCAAAGAGTTCTGACGGTTTCCTTCAGGAAGCCCATCCCAAATTCAGGCCTGTTGATACTCTCATTGAGGGAGTATTCCTCGCCGGTACCGTTCAGGGCCCGAAAGATATTCCGGATGCTGTCGCGCAGGCAAGCGCTGCCGCCGCAAGGGCGATCCGCCTGATGAACCAGGGGGAATATGAAGCCGAACCTATAACTGCATGGGTAGATGAAGATATCTGCGCCGGCTGCGGTATCTGTGTCGGAATATGCCCGTATGACGCGATAACTTCTGAAGAACAGTCCGACGGAACCCGTCTCGCTGTAGTGAATGAGATACTCTGCAAGGGTTGCGGATCATGTTCTGGCGCATGTCCTACAGGCGCATCACAACAAAAATGGTTCGATATCACACAGCTCAGAGCAATGCTGGAGGCGGCATTATGAAAAAAGATCCGAAAATAATCGTTTTCTGCTGCAATTGGTGCTCATACGCAGGAGCTGATAATGCCGGAGTCGCGAAGGTACAGATAAAACCTCATTTCAGGATAATCAGGACCATGTGCTCCTCCAGAATAGATCCCGAACTGATAATAGAAGCGTTCAAGAAAGGCGCTTGGGGAGTTCTGGTACTTGGCTGCCACCCCGGGGACTGTCATTATAAGAACGGCAATTATAAGACATTGAGGAAGGTCAAACTTCTCAAAAGAATGCTTGCACAATTCGGTATTGAGGATGATAGATTGAGACTTGACTGGGTTTCCTCCAATGAGGGCGAAAAATTCGGTAAGGTCGTGAATAAGATGATAGACGATATTGAAAAGCTCGGACCGCTTGATCTATCTTATGCTGAGACGGAAGTCGAGTAGGAGATGACGATGGGAAAACCAAAAGTCGCATTTTATTGGTGTGCTTCCTGCGGCGGATGCGAAGAAGCAGTAGTCGACCTTGCCGAAGATATCCTCACAGTGGTGGATGCCGTAGATATCGTATTCTGGCCGGTCGCCATGGATTTTAAGAAAAAAGATGTTCAGGCAATGGATGACGGTGCTATCGCGGTCAGCTTTATCAACGGTGCCGTCCGTACAGACGAACAGGTCGAGATGGTGGAACTCCTCAGAAAGAAGTCCGGACTCGTTGTCGCCTTCGGAGCATGTGCCCATATCGGCGGAATTCCGGGCCTGGCTAACTTTTCCAACAGCAAGGAGATCTTGAACACACTTTATCGTGATCTGGATACCGTTGACAATAAGGAAGGCGTGATACCGCAGACCAGAACAAAGGTCAAATCCGGTGAAGTAACACTTCCCAGATTTCACAATACGGTAAAAACACTGGATCAGGTTATTGATGTGGATTATTATCTTCCGGGATGCGCTCCGCCACCCGACCTTATCATGGGGGCGATAAACGCAATACTGAAAGGGGAACTTCCCCCGAAGGGTTCGGTGCTTGCGCCCGAGAAGTCTCTTTGTGATTCCTGCCGGCTGAATAAGACAAAGCCGGAGAAACTTACGATGAAAGAGATCAAGCGCCCGCATGAGATAAAGATAGATCCGGATCTCTGCTTTCTGGCACAAGGACTGATATGCCTCGGGCCGGCGACACGCTCCGGCTGCGGAGAAAGATGCATCAATGCAAATATGCCCTGTAGAGGATGTTTCGGCCCTGTTGGAAATGTAGTTGATCACGGCGCGAAGATCCTTTCCAGTATTGCTTCAATACTTGGGATGGAGAACGAAGAAGCCGTTACTGAAGAGGAAGTGGACATACTTCTGGACGGCATCGTCGATCCGGGCGGGCTCTTTTATATGTACAGTCTTCCATCTTCGCTTCTGAAAAGAAAGAAATCGGATTGAGGTGTAAGATATGAGTAAAAAAATAATTGAGATCACGGACGAAGGCAATGCTTTTTTAGAAAAAGTAAATGAGCTGAGCGGCCAGGTCGTAACTCTTTGCGACCAGTGCGGGACATGTTCCGGATGCTGTCCCATGGCCGAAGAAATGGACATTACACCTTCTCAGATAAACAGGATGGTCCAACTCGGTCAAGTAGAGGTTCTGGACCTTGAAGCAATTTGGCTCTGCGCAAGCTGTTTCACCTGCACCGTGAGATGTCCAAGAGGACTGGATCCCTCGAAGATATGCGAATCTCTGCGGCAGATGACGCTGCGCAAAGCGATAGATTACATGGATATCCGTGATATCTCTGAGAAAGAGATGCGCAGATTGCCTCAAATAGCTATTGTTAGCGCATTTAGAAAGTTTACAGGATAGCATATGAAGAAGATACCATATTACCCGGGCTGCACTTTGAAGACCACGGGAAAGAATTTTGAAGATTCCGCTATCGCCACCGCGAAGGTCCTTGGCTTGAAGCTATTGGAGATTGACCGGTGGAATTGCTGCGGAACGGTTACATCACTCACTCAAGATGATCTGATACATCATATAGCATCGGTGCGTAACTTTATCCGTGTTCAGGAAATGAATGAAAGAGGCGAAGTAGACGATTACCGTCTTCTGACCCTTTGTTCGATGTGTTATAATACCTTGAAAAGCGTAAGCAATGTGATGCAGGAGCGGCCTGATGACCTTGACAAGATAAATAATTTCATGGACAGGGAAGAGGATTACAAAGGCGGTGTAACGGTCGTTCATCTATTGGAGCTCATCAGGGAAATGGGATTTGACGAGATCAAATCCAAGGTGAAAAAGAGCCTCGGTAAATTGAAAGTGTCTCCATATTACGGCTGTACGCTTTTGAGGCCGAAGGAGGTCGCATTGGATGATCCGGAAGTTCCTACGATCATGGAAGACCTTTTGAACGCCATCGGGGTCGATGTCATCGACAGTCCGAAGAAATCAATGTGTTGCGGGTCATATCAGACAGTCCGTAATCCCAAAACCGTTGTGCGGCTTGGTTATGAGATAATTGAAAGTGCCCGCAAACGAGGCGCTGAAGCTCTTGTAACAAGCTGTCCGCTTTGCGCATTCAACCTTGATGACAGGCAAAAAGAAATAAAATTGGAACATCCGGATTTTGAACGGATGCCGGTTTTCTATTTTACACAGCTGACGGCCCTTGCTTTCGGTTTGAAGAAGGATGTTAACAATTTTGACCTTAACTTCACCGATCCCAGGCCGCTTTTAAAGAAAAAGAAGATATAAAGGAGATACCACATGGCGAAAGAAAAGAACATCATGGAAAAGATCGCCCATGCAAATCAGTCCGTTACAAAGGGGATTGATCCCAAGGATGTCAAACACTGGGCAAAGATCTACATCATGGGAAAGGTTTATGAGGTTCCGGCCGATCTGACGATAATGCAGGCGATGGAGTATGCGGGATACCGGTTTATTCATTCCTGCGGGTGCCGTGCAGGCTTCTGCGGCGCGTGTTCGACCATCTACAGGATGAAGGGGGAATACAAACTTCAGACCGCAATGGCTTGTCAGACAAGGGTTGAATGCGGGATGTATCTGGTTCAACTTCCGTTCTCACCGGCTGAAAAACCGATTTACAGTGTTACCAAGGAACCGTATGAAGGAAATTCATTCCTGAAATATTTTCCTGAAATTGCGAGATGCGTCTCCTGTAATACCTGTACAAAAGCATGTCCCCAGGACCTGGAAGTAATGGATTATGTCCAAGCTGCATTAAGAGGGGATTTTCAGAGGGTGGCAGAGCTGTCTTTTGACTGTATACAATGCGGAATGTGCGCTCTGAGATGCCCGGCTGAGATCGTTCAGTACAATGTCTCGCAATTCGGCAGGGTTATGTACGGCAGAAATGGTTTCCCTGAGAACAAAGCATTGAAAAAAGTTGTTAAAGCCACAGAGAAAGGCGAATACAAAAAGGACTTCAAGAATCTTCTGGGTCTGAATATGAAGCAATCCAAGGAAGCCTATAAGAAACAACAGGCTACTAAAGCCAAATTTCTCAAAGGGGGTAAGAAATGAGCACGAAAACCGAATATAAACTTATCGGGGGATACCCTCAGGATATGAGGAACTCTATCAAGAAAGTGGAAGCCACCAGAAAAAAGAGGGCAGGCAAGGTACTTGAAGGCATGTCGCTGAAAGAAAGGGAAGAGGTTCTGAATCAATGCCATCCCGATTTCCGGCCCGGTGGAAAAAGGAAGATCGGCCTTGGTCTGAACAAGGGAAACATCGCCCCGAATGAAGTAGCTGACCTTATCGAAGCGCATCCGCTGGTAGATCCAAAAAAAATAAATCTGAAAAAGATCGATCACGATGTTGACCTTCTTATTATCGGCGGTGGACTTGCCGGCACGGCGGCCGCTCTATTAGCCAATGACGGCGGAGTGAAAACAGATAAGATACTGCTGGTGAACAAATTACGCCACGGCGATTCCAATTCGATCATGGCCCAGGGAGGCACTCAGGTCGCTGATGCGCCCGAAGATTCACCTCCGATCCATTATCTCGATGCCTTCGGCGGCGGACATTTTACGAATAAACCTGAAGTTCTGAAAGCTCTCATTGAAGAAGCTCCCCACTCATTGAAGTGGCTGGTCGACCTCGGTGTACTTTTTGACCGTACAGAAGACGGTGATTTCGTCCGTCTTGCCGGCGGCGGAACCTCCAGAAAGAGGATGCATGCATGTAAGGATTATACCGGAATGGAGGAAGTAAGAGTATTGAGGGATGAATTCCGCAACAGGGAGATCCCTACGCTGGAATATTGTCCTGTGATCGAGCTTCTTACTGACCCGACTACGAAAAAAGTGACCGGAGCTGTGATATGGGAGATGGAAACAGGGGATTATAAGGTTATCAGAGCAAAAGCCACTATTATGGCGACCGGCGGATTCGGCCGGCTTCATGTCAGGGGCTTTCCGACCACAAATCACTATGGTGCTACAAATGACGGCGTTGTGCTCGCATACAGAGCCGGCGCGAAATTGAGAGATCTGGATACAGTTCAGTACCATCCGACCGGAGCCGCATACCCTCAGCAGATCATCGGACTTCTTCTTACAGAGAAACTGAGGTCAATGGGAGCTCAGCCGGTAAATGTTGACGGTGAGGCATTTGTTTATCCGCTGGAACCAAGAGATGTCGAGGCTTCCGCTCTTATCAAGGAATGTTATGTAAAGAATAAAGGCGTCCCGACCCCGACAGGAATGCAGGGTGTCTGGCTTGACACACCGTTGATCGACGTTATCAACGGCAAGGGAACCATTAAAGATTCATTTCCCGGCATGGTCAGAATGTTCGAAAGATTCGGCGTGGATATGGTAAAAGATCCTGTGCTGGTTTTCCCTACACTCCATTATCAAAACGGTGGTATCGAGACGGATCCTCTTGCAAATAGCAGCATTGACGGCTTGTTCGTTGCCGGAGAGGTCTCAGGCGGCGTTCACGGAAAAAACAGGCTTATGGGTAACTCTACCCTTGATTGTATAGTGTTCGGCCGTATTTCAGGCCGTACAGCGGCGAAATACCTTAAAAAGAACAAGACAGCGGGGAAACTCTCATTCAAACACCTTGAAAGATATGAAAAGCTCTTAAAGGACGCGAAGATCAAGACAAATAGAAAGGCCCCGATGGTACTTCCCGATTACAGAGGTAAAGAAGCTCTCGAGAGAATGCTGGATATTTTTAACTGAAATGGTTTGATAGGAGATAATAATGAACGATAAAAAAGTAGATGTTGAAAAGCTTCTTGCAAAAGCAAAAAAGCCCGCTAAGGATGCGATGAAGATGCATCCCTTTTTCAAAGGAAAAGTTGAGGTCACATTAAAATCTTGTGTAAGGGACTTCAACGATTTCGCTATATGGTACACACCCGGCGTTGCCGCGCCGTGCCGTGATATTCATGAGAATCCTGAGAAAGTTTACGAACATACGAATAAGGGCAATTTTGTCGCTGTTGTCAGTGACGGATCGCGTGTTCTCGGACTCGGCGATATCGGCCCGGAAGCCGGCCTGCCCGTAATGGAAGGCAAGGCGTTGTTATTTAAGTATCTGGGCGGTGTCGATGCTTTCCCGATATGCATCAATGAACATGACCCTGATAAGATAGTTGAGATCGTAAAAGCCCTTGAGCCGACCTTCGGCGGGATCAACCTTGAGGATTTCTCACAGCCCAAGTGTTTTGAGATACTCGAAAGATGCAGAAATGAGATGAATATTCCTGTATGGCACGATGATCAGCAGGGGACCGCTACGGTAACGCTTGCCGGACTTATCAATGCCCTCAAGGTCGTTGGGAAGAAGATCGGTGATGTCAAAATAGCGTTGATCGGCGCCGGCGCCGCCAATATCTGTATTTCAAGGATCATTTTCCTTGCGGGCGTGGACCCCAAGAAATGCGTCATGGTCGACAGCAAAGGAATATTGAACAAAAGCAGAGAGGATCTGAATACAGACTATTCAAAGGAAAAGTGGGACAGATGTTTGACGACGAATGAAGCTCAGCTTTCAGGCGGAATTGCGGAAGCCATGAAGGGCGCGGATGTGGTAATAGGACTTTCAAAGCCGGGGCCGGGCACGATAAAGCCGGAATGGGTAAGCTCAATGGCGGATGATTCTATTGTATTCGCATGTGCCAATCCGATACCTGAAATATGGCCGTGGGAAGCGAAAGAAGCAGGCGCGAGAGTAGTATCCACAGGCAGAAGCGATTTCCCGAATCAAGTGAATAACTCAGTCGGCTTCCCCGCGATATTCCGTGGTGTTCTTGATGTATGGGCCAATACAATTACAGATAGTATGTGTGTTGCTGCAGCGGAATCACTTGCGAACAGCGCTGTGAAAAAAGGCATCAGCGAGGATTATATCCTTCCGACAATGGATGATGTCGAAGCCGCTATTGAAGTAGCCGTCGCATGCGGAATGAAGGCGATGAAGGACGGTACAGCAAGGCGGACACTGACGGAAGATGAGCTTAGAAAGAGCGCGAAAGAAAAAATAGAAAGAGCCAGAAAGCTTGTTGATGTGGCAATGAGAGAAAAGATAATCCCGGAGTACACAGAAGAATAGAGGTTGGAGGTTAGAGGTTAGTTTGGAAATGAAGGATGAAGAATTGGAGATGGGAATAAAAGGAATTGATAGTGAATAATAGGTTAACTAGGAATTGAAGAACGAGAAGATAGAGGTTAGAGGCTGGAGGTTAGAGGTTAGTTGAGAAGTGAAGAATGAAGAATTATAAGATTGAACACCAAGAAATTCTTATCTCGAAACATATTTCTCAACTTGTGAACTTGGAACCTGTGAACTTGGAACCTGCGAACTTGGAACCTTTGCGGGGAGCACTATGAACGCTAAGGGCTCCACGCTTATTCTCGGGATCGGAAATCCGATACTATCCGACGATGCTGTAGGCATAAGGATCACAGAAGAAATAAAAGAGCTGTATCCTGATGTCGATACAGAGGTGGCGAGTACCTCGGGGATGGAACTGGTAGATTGCATGGAGGGCTATGATCGTGTGATCATCATCGATTCGGTGAAGACCGGAGAACATCCCCCGGGTACATTGCTCGAGATACCGATGGAGGAATTATCCAAGGCGGTGAATATTTCAACATTTCACAATCTGAATTTTCCTACGGCGCTCGAACTTGGAAAGAGATATCTTGGAAAAATGCCGGAGAAGATAACCATTTACGCAATTGAGATAACGGATAATGTTACTTTCAGTGATGAATGCACTTCCGAGGTAGAAGACAGTATTAAAAGTAATGCGAAGAAAATAATGGAGATTGAATTTCATGCATGAACTCGGCATAGTACAGAATGTAATGCAGATCGTCCTTGAGAATCTCAAGGAAAAGGAATATGAGACGATCCTCGAGATCAATCTGAAGGTTGGAGAATTCTCGGGTGTGGTTTCAGAAGCCCTGCAATTCTCTTTTGAGGCGATAAAGGAGGATTCGGAATTCAGTGCATGCAGCCTGAACATCGATGTCATCCCGTTTCTCGCCGAATGTCAAGAATGCAAAAAACAATATAATATCGAATCGGAGTTCTTCCTGATCTGTCCTTCCTGTAAATCACAGGAATACAAAATAGTTTCAGGAAGAGAGCTCTATGTAGATTCCGTTGAAGTAGATTAGGAGGCATCATGCAGATCAAAATATTGAAGAAAGTGCTTGCGGCAAATGACCAGGTCGCGGATGATTCAAGAAAGCACTACAGTGATAACGGGGTTCTCACCATTAATTTGATGAGCTCTCCGGGTTCGGGTAAAACAACTCTTATAGAGAAGACGATCCAAGCCCTCAAGGGAAAGAAGAGAATTGGTGTTGTTGAGGGTGATATCGAAACATCCCTGGATGCGGATAAGATCGCCAAACACGGTGTCCCAATCGTTTCAATAAATACAGGGCCCTTCGGTGGAGCATGTCATCTGGAAGCTGCCTGGATAAGGCAGGCCGCGGATCAGATAGACCTCAATGAAATAGACCTGCTTTTCGTAGAAAATATCGGCAATATGGTCTGTCCCGCCGAATTTGACACCGGCTCACATTTCAATGTCGCCGTTCTGAGCACGCCGGAAGGCGAGGACAAGCCATTGAAGTATCCGCTGCTTTTCAATACTTCTCAGGTAGTAGTGATAAACAAATGCGACCTTCTTGGGGTACTCGATCTCGATATCGACCTTGTGAAGGAAAATATAAAGAAAGTCAATCCGAAATCCGTTATCATCGAACTCTCCACGAAGACAGGAGAGGGTCTTGATAAATGGACCGATTGGCTATTACAAGAACTTGGCTGAAAAGGAGGTAGATCGTGGTAAGAAAAATATCCATTGATCCCATAACCAGACTTGAAGGGCACGGAAAGATAGAGATCTTTCTTGATGATAAAGGGAATGTTAAGCAGGCGTACTTCCAAGTTCCTGAACTCAGAGGATTCGAAGTATTCTCCCTGGGCCGCGCGGCTGAAGAAATGCCGAGGATAACTCCTAAGATCTGTGGAGTATGTCCGACAGCACATCATATGGCAGCGACCAAGACCTTGGATAACCTTTATAGGGTAGAACCCACCGAGACCGCGAAAAAGATCAGAGAACTGATGTATAATGCGTTCATGTTCGAAGATCACACATTGCATTTCTTCTTCCTGGGCGGCCCGGATTTCGTTGTGGGCCCCGATGCTCCGGCAGGTGATAGAAATATACTCGGTGTCATTGATAAGGTCGGATTGGATATCGGCAAGCAGGTCATCGGCATCAGAAAGAAGATGAGAGATATTATAACTACCATCGGCGGTCGTGTCATACACCCGGTCTGCGGACTTCCCGGCGGTGTTTCAAAGAAGATAACCGAAGAGGAACGCCTTGAAATGCTGCAAGTTGGAAAAGATGGAGTTGAATTCGCGCAGTTCGCCCTCAAGATATTCGATGATATCGTCTTATCAAATGATGAGTATGTGAAGCTCATCACCGGTCATATCTACCAGCACAACACCTATTATATGGGAATGGTGGACAAGGACAATAAAGTAAATTTCTACGATGGTGATATCAGGGTCGTGGATCCCGATGGCAAGGAATTCGCTAAATTCAAACCCGAGGACTATCGTGACCATATAGCCGAGCATGTAGAACCATGGAGTTATATGAAGTTCCCATTCCTTAAAAAGGTCGGATGGAAGGGCTTCGTTGACGGAAAAAACAGCGGTGTATTCAGGGTCGCTCCCATTGCACGGCTGAATGTTTCAGACGGAATGGCTACTCCTCTTGCTCAGAAGCAATATGAGAGAATGTTCAAGGTACTGGGTGGTAAGCCTTCTCATCACACGCTCGCATACCATTGGGCTCGGCTCGTGGAAGTTCTGTATGCGGCCGAAAGGATAGTCGAGCTTGCTTCGGATGAAACCATTACTTCAGATGATATTATGAATATCCCTACCAATACACCTGTAGAGGGAGTGGGTATTGTGGAAGCTCCGAGAGGAACGCTTATTCATCATTATAATACAGACAAAAGGGGAGTGTTGACGCAGACGAACCTCATCGTCGCGACCGTGAACAATGCTGCCGCGATCTGTATGTCCGTTTCAAAGGCTGCGGAGAATCTCATAAAGAACGGAAAGGTCACGGACGGTGTCCTGAACATGGTCGAAATGGCGTTCAGAGCGTATGACCCGTGTCTGGCATGCGCGACACATTCGCTGCCGGGCCAGATGCCGCTCATAGTTACGATCCGAGACGATAAAGGTGCTCCGATAGAGGTACTCAGAAGGGATCGTTAGAGAAATATCAAATAGAGGTTAGAGGCTAGAGGTTCGAGGTTAGTTTACAGAGGAAAATCAAGGGAGGAATATGAGCGGATTTGCAACTTTTCCAACTATCGTCCCCAGAGATTCCTCGAGAATCAGATGATCGGATACAGGAAATATAGCAAAACCTGAAATAACATCTGCTTGATTTGACAGATGCGATGGATATCGTGTACGATAGATCACTTATGGCTTAAAGATTTGATAAACATTGATATCGACGGAAGATACCTCTTCCGTAACTTCTTTAATTTTCGAAGTAAATCACAAGTTATATTGCTGGCGGCATATCGCTGATCCGCAGTTGCAGCGTACTTTGGCTTCCTGAATTTAAACTCAATAACTTTTATAAGTATGAAAGTAAAATAGCGTAAAACCATAAATCTGTCTGTGTTGGGCCTAAGAAACCAATGTGTGTTTTTCACAAAAAGAAATATTTCAAAATCGTGAAGAAATTCGCAATTGAACTTGATTTTACAGACATAATCACTATAATTTAACCAATAAATTCTTTTAAAGGAAGGGGATTTCATGAAAGTTAAATTTTTAAGTGCCATTTGTCTTTGTGTTGCGATTTTTTGCTTTCTCGGTTCAACTAATGAAAAAAATATCGATGTGGATCAGATATTTTCAAAAGTGGAAGAGAACCAGAATATAATGAAAACCATGGAAGCGAACATGTCACAAACGATCTTCATGCAGGGTTATACCATAACCTCTAATGGGAAAATATACATTAAAAAGCCAGACCTTATGAGGATGGATTTTGTTTCTCCCCAAAAGCAGACAACAATAATGAACGGGAAAGAGAAGATGATGTATATAAAACTTGAAGGTGGTCAGGTGATAAAGCAAAGAATGCCTGAACCTGGCGAATTTTCAAATATGAATTTTACATTCAATCACGCGGAAATGAAAGAAAACTGCATAATCAAGGAAACTGGAGCGAACGGCAATATTCGGACAATCGAACTCTCTCCCAAAAATGAAAAGGATACAATGAAAATCCTGCTACAAATTGATATCAAAAAAGGTGCAATTATTAAAAGTGTGAGTAAAGATGAAATCAACAACATAGAAATCATTGTAGAATTTTCTGATTTCATAAAGATGAATAATTTCTGGATAGCTAAAAGAATAACTTCTACTACTGAAATTGGACAAAATATGTTTAGTACAAATGTTAATTATTCAAATATCAAAGTGAATATAGCTATGGATAAAAATCATTTTATATTATAGGAATAATCTATGAAGAAAGTTACAACAACTATCTTGATTGTTTTGATGTTCTTCTTAATGCAACCCACGTCTGCTACGGAAGAATATGGGAGTATTAATCAAACCGCAATAATTCTTGTTCATGGCTTTGGCGGTGGGGGAGTGTGGAAAGAAGTATCAAAAGAACTATCAAGATTTCTGGAAGGTAATCATTTTATTGAAAGAGAAATTGAAAATGATAATACTGTCTTTGTGTATAAGTATAAATTTGATGATGAATTTGGGAAATTTTTGGATTGGGGACATCAAATTGGAACTCAAAATGATAAATGGATTAATGATACTAGAAGGAGATGGAAGGAGAAATACAATCATAATTTTTCACCTCTTATAACAACAGAATATCCAGAGAACATTATATTAATTACTCATTCTGCTGGTGGATTAGGTGCTAGAGCTTATGTGATGGATAAGGGAAATTGGAGATATGATTCAATAGAAAATAAAAAAATTCTAGACATATCACAAGTAATTACAAGCAGTGGTCCGCATACTGGAAGTGATTTAGCTTTAATAAAACCTGCAACATATTTCTATTTATTAACAGTTGCGAATATTTTAATAGGAAGTGGAGTACAGCAATGTGCAATTGGCAATTTGATAAAAGCTAATATTTTTATTAAAGCTGCAACAATTCTACTTGTATATTGTAATTATTTAGTTCTAAAAAATGAGATACCATACTATACGAATTCTGATCAATATATTTACGATAGTCAAGATTTAAGAAATCTGAATAACAGATTGCTAATAGATGAAATGTTAGAGATTGACTGGGGTGTTATATATCAAAAACAGATGATTATGACTTTTGATATTATGCCAAGACCTAAAACCAATTATTCATCATCAGATCCCTTTCTAAAACAGGTATCAACAATATTATCATCCTTGTTTCCGTTGAGTCCTGGAGATTTTGTAGTTTCAGAATCCAGTCAGAGAGGATTTACATGGTCTGGAAATTTGAATTATCTAGCAAATGCAAAAAGTTTTGAAGTTAATACTGGTAAATTTGAAGAGCAGTTCAAAATTGATGCCCATAATAGTGCTCGGGCTCTCAAACTGTTTGATAACTGGGGATACTTTCTTAATGATTGGTGCCTTGGAGGTATAGCTTCAGTAAATGGAAATACGGATTTCTCATATCAGAAAGTCAACAAAAATACTTCAGCAAAGAATGGATTATTGAAAAAGCTCAATACATTCGACGAAGATGGTGAGAAACAGTATGAACAGGTCGATATCATCAGATTAGGTCCTGGTGATCTTACCGAAGATTCGATTATTACAGGTCAAATCCATGATTTCCTTCCACATAAGCTACGGTATGCCAGAGTTTCATTCAATTACGGTGAATGGAAATACATTGAGATGGTTTCAAACGATGATTTTATAAGAAGCGAAGTCCTTAATGAAAAAAGATACATCAGAGACATGTATGGAAATTTCAAGATAAAGATAGAGGAGCATGTTCTGGAGGGTCAGAACATCTTTAGCTTCGAATCCACAAATGATTATGGAATTACCGACTGGAGAATGCTAAGGTTGAACTACAATCCGGTTCCCTTATATGCCATCCCCAAATTTCCAATGCCAAGGTCCAGCATCAATCCTATCCTGACCCCCCTTTCTATCAGGATAGATTCCGACAGAACAGATTATGAAGATGACCCGAAATCAATGATCGATTATAAAGTGTTGAAAATCGGAATGGCGGGGGATTCACTTGAGAATCTTGAAAATATAATTGATTTTGTTACTATAGACACTTCTTCGGGACCTTCTACCGTTTGTTCAACATTGGAATATTCATCGGATGAATCGATCTTTTCAAAAGAAGGTGAGTATAAGATTTATACTAAAATAATCCATGATTCAGGAGAGGAAAACCCCCCGATGTCTCAGACATACTGGAATTTCTGGATCGATAAAACCCGTCCTGTTATCTCAATAGATGAATTGAAACCATTCTCTCCAGACGGCGAAAAGAAAATGCTTGTCGCATATAACATGGAAGACAATATATCAGAATCATTAAATAATATAGAAATTATACTTTGCGATGTTTCGGATAATGAGATTGCCGTTTTGAAAGAGATTTCTTATCAGGGTATTGGAAGAAGGTTCTTCGAATGGGACGGAGATATCGAAGACGGAGAGTACCTGGTCAAGATATCTGCTTCCGACGTTGCGGGAAATGTCGGGGAGTCATCTACTCATTTAATGATTGATACAGCAGTGCCTGAATTCCTTGAATATGGTTTTGACCCTGAAAACAAGACCTTCACAAAAACCGATTATTCGTTGGACTTTTTATATAAGGTATCGGAAGATTGTACGCTTGAGATCAATCTGATCAGTCATGACAGTGTATTAACGAAATATCCGGGAATGGGATATCATAGTCTGAACGACGGACCTCAGGATATGAATGATGACGGTATCGATGAAGAGAACAAGTTCTCCTTCAACGGGTTGAATGCTCCCAAAGATGGGAAATATCAGTTAAAAATACGGATGATGGACTTCGCCGGCAATCAAAGTGATTGGTATAGCATGAGTGATATAATAGTCGATAGAACTTCTCCGATCATCTCAAAGATCCATTCGATGCCTTTCATAGCATCAGCTATGATAAAGTTCAGATACGATCTCTCCGAGGACAATGACGAAGGAATCAATAAAGACGGAGCAAATATCATCGTTGATGGAGAAATAATAGACTCGAATTCAGGTGAAGGTCTCGAAAAATTCGAGGGAATCGGAAACTCAATCTATGATACGAATGAGATCGAATATACGGTTCCTAAAGAATGGAATTCAGGGAAATATCAATTCAGGATAACCGCAACCGATTCAAAAGGAAACTCATCAACAGCATCCGCTGATTTTGTAAAAGATGCCGTTCCTCCCGAGATCAGCTTTCCCGAAGAAGGATCAGAAGTTTACGGAAAAATAACCATAAAGGGCAGGGCGATGGACCCTGATTGGACAAACTCGAATTCCTTCAGGGCATATCGAATATACTTTAAAGCCGGATCGATAAATACCATTCCAGCTTCTCTCGATGATGAATCTCTTATCGGGTCCAGCTGGGTTACAAATGAAATAAGTGTTCCCAAATTCTATATGTCAACGGATAATACGGATCCTTATTACGGAAAGGCTCATATATCTTCGGCAAGCGTACTTGATGACGGTATATTGGCATACTGGAATACTGGATATCCGGGTCCGGGAGAATATACATTGCTCCTGGTCGTAGAGGAAGAAGGTGTAAACGGAAAAAGGTCCTGTGTGTTAAGAAACATTAATATTATAGAAGCCGAAAGTACTGATCTTTATGTAAATTTAAATCTAAGCAATACCAACATTACATTTGGAAATTCCCCTCCCGATTCCATACTTGAGATAATATACGGATTGGAGAACAAGGATTCCGATGTTGATATCGAGATATTGGACTCATCAGGAAGGCTGGTGTATTATGAACATCACGATAATATATCATCAAGTCAATATGCGGGAACTTCCGTAATTATCGAAAGTGATCCTGGATACTACTACTGGCAGGCTGAAGATGACTTCTGGCATATATTTCTGAATTCAAGCAATGGAAACAATACATTTAACGGTAGTATAGTCACAGATGGCATTTTCAGTGATACTTCCGTACTCTTACTTGAAGAAGGAGTTGAATTTTCAGGAGGTCTGCTGAATCTTAATGTAAATCTGGAAAATAATTCAGGGGAAATAGTATTTAAGTCTTCGGGTGAATATATCATTTCAAATATCGAATTTACCGGAAATCCCGGGACTGAAAACATTTATATCGGTAAAGAAAACCTCAATCCTTTTACCAATCCATTTTCTTTAGAAGATCTGACTTCACCGCAGACGGTTTCATGGAACGGGAAGTATTTCGATACGGATTCTTTTGTCAATGACGGTGATTATACTGTGAGGGTGACCGCCTCCTCGGTTGACAATAACGGATATGGATATGCCGACGCAGTTGTTCATGTGGAAACGATATTTGATATTGATGTTGACTCTCCCGCTCCGGATCAGATTTATTCTTTTAGCGATCCCGGTTCAAGTACAATCAGTTTTACACCCACCGAAGATGTGACTATAACTGCTGAAGTTTATGATTTTAAAGAAACTGATCCCGGAAAGAAGCTCTTGACCATAGTATCAGATAGAGTATTTAAAGGCGGAACCGAACATCATGTTACATGGGATGGCACTTGTGATCCGGAGGGATTCACTGCACCGGAAGGTACTTATAAGGTGAAATTTATCTGTACACCTGTGGGTGAAAGTATAAGTATTGAGGAGTCTTCAACTGCTATAAATGTTTCTCATTCAGATTATCAATCCGGTACTTCAACCGCGTTTATTGAAATTGAAGACAATGGTAGCTCAGTGAATGGATTAGATGTAGCCAAATCAACATCAAATTTTGTAGTAAGAAGCAAACCTGAAGGAAGATATTTTCCTTCTCTTAAATTTTCATGGTCCGCAAATCTTCAAGGAAAGCAATTGGTAACAGTCTATCCTTATTATCCATTTGCGTTACAGGTACATAGGAAGTTCAATAGAGCAGAAGTCAAAGTTGACGGTAATATCCATGGTGAAGGTGTGAAGTATAAGTGCGGGAGTAGCTGTAATTTTATTAAAGAAGAAGGACAGTTTTTTGAAATTCCTTTTAGTTTTGAAACAGTATTCGTTACCGATCCGACTGATTCAACAAGATGTTTACTAAGCGAAAAAAACTTATCCTATTCTACTGATATTGTCGGCTGGAAGACTAATTGCTGCGGTAATGTAAAGTGGGGCGATTTTACAAAACTGCATTTCATTAATTTGAACTTCAGTGTTTTTAAGGGAACCCATACAATTACCATTTGTAAACCTACTCCAGATGGACCGGTTTGTTGGGATGAAACCCGACCGACATATTTTCCGATACAACAAAACTGCAATTATTCAAGATTCACTCAACCCAAGGAGTATCCTCCTTTCAAAATTCAAGGTAACTATGACATTGGAACCAACCACAATATTTTTATCAACTTGAAATGTGATTTCATCAGCTGGGATCTTAATCCCGTAAATAACAGATATTATACTTGGTTCGGATATGTGAATAAAAATCGTGCGGTTTACAAGGATGTTGTCTGGAAAAAAGATGGAGAAGGTAATATTATCGGCGGCGATAAAATAACTATTACTGCCGAAATAGATCAAAATGATCGGTATGGCGGAAGAAACTGGAACCATTTCAGACCTGAAATGGAAGCGGAATACAATAGATGGTTGAATTTCCCGGATAAATCTATTGATTATTACTTATTCAACCAGTCAATTGAGTTTAATCCCGTCATCTCAGACAATGGGGAACCAGGTGTTCATTTAGTACAAGACCCGGTTTATTCTAAGAAACATTATGTTTATTGTGATAAAGAGATCAGTCCCGAAACACCGGGTATAACCCCTTATTCGGTTGATTGGCCACTTCAGGATTTAAATTCCATCAATCACCTCAATAGCAAAGCATTTAATACGGTTTACGCGGACATTAATTCGGATTCTTCCCCTGACGATTATACAAAAGATCTAATAGAATACAATGATTCACCACCGGAAACAACCGGTCAGTATAATGATCCCACTGATGCTTATAATCCCGGAGATCCTCCTTATGAGATAGATACCGCTTCGATTCGTATGGATTGCCAGAATGGCGAGTTAGATACAGTTACTTCAACAATGGACTATGATAATAACCAAGACGGTTATTATTTTGAAGAAGAAGACATTATGGTTTTTCACAATGATTATGTTCATGGCGGCTATTATGATAGAATCATTATTAAGAGAGAGGACTCGACCTTAATTTCTTCGGATACTAATTTTGAAGGGATACACTTAGAGCTAGTGGAATCAAATCTCAGTGATACCAAAACTGCGCTCAAGGCAACATTCCCAACCTACGATAGTACATGGGCACCCTTGGAAGATCCATTACTTACACAATCTAATGGATTTCTTGAAAGCGGACTTCATTCATTTTCACTGCCCTCTTCACTTGGAGCGATAACAAAAATCTTCCACCACATTGATCTTTATCCATGGAATTTGTATGAAAGCGATAATAATAAAAGCTGTTTCCTTCTGGAAGGTATTCTGAAGAAAGATAATCCCCATACAATAATTGATGATTGGATAATTGAATGCCAATACCCCGATGGTTCTACAAACAATGATTTTTCAACTCATGAAACTCATGTTAATAAAATCGATAATATCAATGATCGTTTCAATATGAAGCTCAATTTGATGGCAAGCGGCAAAGAGATGATAGAAATTAAGGGAAAGGCATTCGGTGATGAATTTGAATCCTATACGGTTTACAGTTACAATAACGGGCACTGGGACGAAATAGTAAGCAGTGATGTTCCAGTCGGATCGGACACTAAAACCGGAACACTTTGCTGGTGGGATGTAACCGGCATCAGAGGTCTTCAGAATCTATTACTGGAAATCACAAATTCGAATGGAAGCAAGAATGTTAACAACCTTTCGATTAATGTAGGTTCATACATTGATGATTATTCAAGTGGAACGGTAAGCGCACCTTACGACAGGATAAATCTGAATTTTGATGCAGGCACCTTCAATGCTCAGGATGTCATCAGCGTTTCCGCGAGCAGCCTATCGGAACTTGATCATGATCTGGATATTGTTCCATTCGGACCGATTGTACAGGTCAAGGCAGGCGAGGAAAACGAGGAATTTAATTCTCCGGCAACTCTTATATATTACTATACTAATGAAGAAATAGAGGAAAACGGAATCAATGAAAATACTATTTCTCTTTATGCGATCAAACCATCAGGTGAGTTTGAAAAACTGGAGAACCGAACATGTACACGATTAGGTGACTCATTATGGAAATTGTCTGCTGAGATCAGTTCGCCGGTTATCGTTGCTTCGTTGAATTCAGCACCGCCGATCAAACCGGTTCTTGACGAGATCGCATCGCTTACCAACAAAAGCAGTATTTCGATATCGGGAACTGCTGACAGCAGGTATGAGATTGAGATATTGGTTGACGATGATCCGGATTTTATCGATGATGGTGACAATACTTCTGCTGTAGGCAGTACATTCAATACGGTAGAATGGAGCGTTGATGGTGACACGGTTCGATTTGAGCTTTCGGATATCGAGCTTCCGAATGAGGGAGATAACTATATCTTCGTTACATATAAAAACATTGAAAGCAGGACTTTTGAAAAGGTATATGTTGTCAGAGATACCGTTTCACCAGAGATCAATGACCTGGAAATAATTCCGAATCCGTTTTTTACAGATATAACTTCAAAAACTTCGGTGGACATCTTGATATCGGAACCCGGGAACATCTACTTCTATTTATATGATGTTTACGGAGACGAAATCTGCAGGAAAATCCTGCCTGCTAATGAAGGTAACGCCACTTTTGAATGGGATGGGATGATCAATGGAGATTTAGGTCCTTCCGGATATTACTTGTGCAGATTCTTCTGTATTGATCTGGCGGGCAATCATGCCGAAGAGAGGGTTGAATATATAGCCATGAACTGTGATCCCATGCCGGTGATTACAGATCTGAGTGTTTCTCCGAATCCGTTCTCATACGAGGTATTTGACAACACTGAAGTGGCATTTACGATTTACGAAGAACTCAGACTTTCAATAAATATTTACGATCTGAAGAACAACCATATCAAAGAGCTCTGCAATAATACACTACTGCAGACAGGTCGACATTCCTTTGCCTGGGACGGTACGGACCAGGATTTCAATGAATATGTGAAAGATGATCGATATACACTGGTTATTGACGCGTCTTCACCTCATGGTGTGTACATATCCAGAATAACAGAAAGCATTGAGATCGATACGAATCCACCTGAGGTATATATATCCGTCGGCGATCCCAGCAATTATGTTCAATCTGAAGAATATCACGCCGTATCACCGGATACTCTGTTTACAATTTCATCTGATGATTTCGGGAGTAATAATTATATTGTTGAAGATATCAAGTTCAGGATCGATGAAAATCCCTGGACGGAATATACCGAACCTTTCAATTTCTCAGACTATTCAAGCGAAGTACACAGAATATGGTATAGAAGTACGGATCATGCTTTCAATACGAGCAGCGAAAGGTATATAGATGCAAGGATCTATTCACATGAACCTGAGATTGAACTCGTTGTTGGTGAACCGAGGATAACCGTTGACAATATTGTAAACATCAGTTCTATAACTCCCCTTAGTTTCAGATCAATTGATAGGCCGGAGGAACTTGTTGAAATCATGTTCAGCATAAATGGAAATGACTGGGACGAATACAAAGCCCCCTTTACATTTGAAGGCTATCCGGGTGGAGAATACACTATTGAGTATTTCGCTGTGAACCCGTTTGGAAGTAATAGTCCGGTATCGAGTTCCACTATTATTCTCGATACTTCAGGTCCGATCGTGAATATTCTGCCATATGATCGTTTTATCAGTCCGAATGGCGATGGGATAAAAGATATTCTACATATAAACGGTACAGCATCGGATTCATTCGGGGTGGCATATTGGGAATTCAATATTCTGAATAGCGAGGGATCCGTTGTCTGGAACCATCTGGGATCAGGAGGTAATTTATCAATTTCATGGGACGGTACTGATATGCAGAGCGCAATTACAGGTGACGGCTCGTATCTTTATGAAATGATATTATCTGACAACATAGGCAATATTTCCACATTTGATGGGGATGATCTGATCGTTGATACATGTAACCCCCATGTGAATACCATCACGACAGTTCCGGAAACCTTCAGTCCGAACGCGGACGGATGTAATGACTTCATGGAGTTTTCGGTAGATGCGGTTGACGCTCTTTCCGGGATTCAAAACTGTTCAGTTTATATCTTTGATGGAATAACTGCGAACCCGGGGGAAAGCTTGGTTGAAATTTCCTGTGAGTTTATCGGTGATATCTATCATTGTGTCTGGGACGGAAAGGATAATGACGGCAATGACCTTCCTGAAGGCAGGTACTACTACGGAATCCGTGTGAGCGATTTAGCGGGAAATGCATACTTTGAACAGCCTTCTGAAGACAGATTTATCGTCATTAACCATTCTCAAATGACAATAACTTATATGAGCCATGTTGATAATATAACGGAAAACACTCAGGGTGTCCATTCCATTCAGCCCACATTATCACCCGGGAATGAATATACGGCATTTGTCCATGACGGAAATATACTCAGAGTCGTAGATCTTGAACTTCTGGACAGTGGGATATTTGATATTCATACGGGGGATTTCAACAGGATAGATGATCCGGTCTGGCTGAAAGAAAACTATAAGCAGAATGAGTACCTTCCCCCAATAGCATTTGAGGAACGGTATTATTCGGAAAATGGTCAAATGTGGGAAGAATTCAAGTTCATCGACCATGATGGCACCAGAATAAGAGATGTAATGGATGTAGTAGTATTAGGCAAATGCCCCAGTTCTACCGGCAAATTAATGGCGTTCAACTTCCATTCAATCAATAATGAGTACATAAACACCCCCCTGGCAATAACATCCGGTGATTTTCATATGCAGATAATCAGGCCGGTAGCAAACGATCCGCTACAGAATCAATTTAAAAATATCCCTTCAAGCGGATCTCCGGCATGGAGCATTGACGGAAAGATCGTTGCGCCTATTGCAAAACGCAATTATAGCAGGATCTGTACACCTAATCCCGGTGGGAGCGATTTTTGTTCTCTTGTTTCCAATACCCTGAGGAACGATCTTTGTGTGGTAAATAGTTATTATTTTAATCCTGTCTGGCTTACAGACGATCCGGCATCGGAAAAAGACCCGATATTCTCTCCTGACGGGCAGAAGCTGGCCTACTCATCGAATACGGACGGTCACTGGAATATCTGGATGATCGAAAGGATCGTATTGGAGGATGGGACACCGGGAGATTTTCAGGTGCCGTATCAGGTGACTTTTTTTACCGATGATAAATTGGAAACACATACCCTGAGATGGACTGCAAACGGCAATAAGATCTCATTCGTGAGGATCGAACAGGATGATCCAGGAAAATCTTATGTACAGAATGAAATACTGGCATGTGATCCTTCCGGCGGAGATATAGAAAAGGTTTGCGGATATCTTGAGAAACGCAGGGAGGAGGTTGTCCTGAATTCTCCGGAGTGGTCAGACAACGGGAACATACTTATTTACAGTGAACATAATAAAGAAATGGACAAAACAGACATCTACGCCAGATATTTCCTCTGGGATGACCCGTGCAACCCGACAACCTACAATGTACCGGGAACAGTTGAAAGTACTGACGGGAATTTTTCGATTGCAATTGACAGCGAAGCCCTTAAACAAGGGATGGATTATTTAACGATACATGAAATTTCTGAGCCGGATTTGATCCCTTCAAGCAGTTCTCTGGAAGAAATTCTGGTGGGAGATGTGTACCGGATAGAAACTTTATCGACGATATACAGCCTTGCGGATATGTGTGACATTGAATTTTCATATGATGACAGCTCGGTGATCGGAGCGGAGGAAAATCTGGACATCTATATGTATTACCGGAACCTCGACAGATGGGATATTGCACAGCCGGATACAACTCTTGTCACGAAGGATTCTGAAAACAATCTTATTACGATCAAGATGCCTCATCTTTCGTATTATGCGCTTGTTTCATCGGAGAACGAGTTCGGCGATCCGGAAATACTGGGATATAGCGTATCTTCGGATGTATTCAGTCCCAATGACGACGGGAAGCTTGACCTTCTTTCAATAACTGCTTCTGTATCGGAAAAATCCGTACTCTTTGTTGAGGTATATGACAGTACCGGTGAAAAGGTATTCATGACGCCGGCCGAAACCGGTGATGAGATTCCTGTGACAATTACCTGGAACGGTTCTTCGCTTTCCGGAGGCCTTGCGCCCGACGGGGAATATACCATCAAGACATTTGCAGTTGATCTCATGGGACTGAGTTCAGATACGATCGAGACAACCGTTAAGCTTGACACGACCCCGCCGGTTACACAGGCACTGGTTGATTCCGAGAAACTTTATATAGAAAACAACAATGTCTATACCATTAACGGAGCATCTGTTATTCTCACCGGAAATGACGATCTTGCCGGTATGTACAATACAGAATATTCCTTTGACGGAATACTCTGGGGCGAATACGGCTATCCTGTCGCGCTTGAAAATATGACGGACGGATACTGCCCATTCTACTACCACTCGACCGACAGGGCGTTCAATACCGAGAATGACAATATCCTTGATCTTTATATCGATACAACTGCTCCGGAAAGCACCGGGACATTTACGCCCTCGATCCTTTCACAGGGGATACCGAATGTCATCCGGGGCTCGTATTTCCATATCGGATCTGAAGACGGTGAGTTCGGAAGCGGTACAAAATACACACAGTTCAGAATAGACGGGGACATGTGGCTGAATTATACCGGTGGTGTAGATATATCAACGCTTGGATACGGTGTTCATACCATGGAATTTTTCAGTGTTGACAATCTGGACAATACCGAGGATACAAAGAGTATCGAGTTCGAGGTCGTTCCGGCATTTGATATCACTGTCGAAGTATCCTCACTACCGAGGGTTCTCGTATGGCTCAATAAAGAGACGGTCCCTGATATTACCAGGGCGGCTCTTGACGAACTCCTTTCGGGACCTGATATAATGACATACACTATTACGGTTTCACAATCGGAATTCGTATCCGCGATGAGAACAGGAATGTTCAACGAGTATGTCATCCTCGGCAATTACGAAAATCTGGAAGGACATACATCAGAAGAGCTTCGAGAGCATGTATTCTCCGGTAAGGGTCTTATTACATCGCATTACTACCACTTTCTGGGAGAAGGGGACAGTCCTGAAGTTCTCGGGATCAAATTCAACGGAGTTTACGACGGGCAGAACCTTTGCGTAAATCTTTTGAATTCTCCCATTACGCATGAAGGCATATTGCTTACTTCAGGAGAGATGTATAAAATAGAATCAAACGGTTGTTTCAACGCGGGGTATGCTTCTATTTCCGGATCTTTGCCTACACCGGTAATAGTCGGTAATTCATACGGGATGGGTAGGACGGTATATATTGCGTTTGATCTTTTCCAGTCATTGGATATGGCCGACGGCATATTACAAAACGCAATGAAATATTTAACTCCGGAACATTCTCAGGTTGATTCCAATGATTTGGTAGGTATAGGCATAGAAGTAGAATCGAAAGTTGCGGATCTTGATATTTCTCTGACAGGTATTTTCACTGAAAGCTGCATGATAATTGAAACCCATCCTGCCGCTGAAGTTGAATCCAATGTTTCCGTTTGGTCGGACAGACTGAATACCGGAGAAAGAAAGGCCTATCATGTTCTGATTGAAATCCCTGAGGATATCAATGAATTATCTGCTGAAGCTCTGCTGAAATATAAACTGAACGGTATCTGGTGGGATGAACCTCCCGTAATGACAGAATTTGATGTGCAGCACTTACCGGATATGAGAATTTTCATGGATGAAATTATTGAACACCTGCTGGCAATGGAGGTTGAACCCAAAGAAGAGCATTTAATATCAAATGCCGCTAAATGTCTGATAAAAGTTCAGAATGTCCATGATCTTGATGAAATGAAAGAAAAATCTATCCTCGAGTGCATCAAAGCTATAAATTATTTAAGGAGAATAAGTTCCGCTGATATTACCGAAGCCAGAATTCTGCTGGACCGATTACTTATTAAATTGGAACAGTTGATATAATCAATGCAGATAGGGATATAAAGACTATGGTTGCTACCTCGGAAATATGAAAGTGTGGGGGAATACGAAGTACGGTGTGCAAGGCCTGAAGTGGGAACAGAGAAGGAAGAGAAGTGAGAATGGTGGGTGCATCGTTTTGCATCATTTAACCTTACTCATCCCCAAATCGTGTATTTGATTCTCATTCCGGTTATGGTATAATTCCATATGATGAGGGGAATTGAAGGAAGAAAAGGTGAAGTTCCAATACCAACTCCTGCAATGATCGTAGTATTGAAGATAAGTAGATGAAAAAGCTGTTCGCCATAATTATTCTCATTCTTTTTGCGTCTTGTATCAATTCATCAGTAATGGAGATTCCTTTCGGCCTTCAGGAAGAAGCGACTATTCTGGCCTTCATGCCTGATGGCACCGGCCCCTTTCCCTGGGTTTACTATTCATATACATCATTCAGAAGGGTTACACCGTCAATGATAAATGTAGCAAATGTCCTGCGCAGGAACGGCATTGCTTGTGTCATATTAAAAGGCCGTGGTTTCAATTTCTCTATGTCGAAGAGTTATGAGCGGATGTGCATCTCGGATGTCATGAATGTGATCGAAATACTGAAAGGCGATCCGCGATTTTCCAAGGAAGATATCGGAATTATCGGACATTCATACGGAGCGGCGATAGGTGAATACGCGTCCTTGAAGGAAATAGGAGTGCATACGCATGTTCTACTCGGCATGATCAGTAATGTCTCCGGAGATGCTGAGCTAAATGTATTGATGGGCTTCGGTGCTTTTGACGAGGTTCGCACCTATAATGCAATGTTAGCTTCACTGAAAGAGATAACAGGTGTCCAAGAGGCCGTTGACGGCAGATTATACGGAAGTTTCAGCGATAACACTGCACGGAAACTTCTGGTATCTCAGTTTTCCGACCATATGACCGAGCCTTATGATGACGCTCTTCTGACAGGAGCAGTTTCCTGG
Source organism: bacterium (assembly GCA_023144005.1). Lineage (GTDB taxonomy): Bacteria > AUK180 > AUK180 > AUK180 > AUK180 > JAGLWT01. Next base: position 21,729 of record JAGLGN010000021.1, on the reverse strand, counting down.
TTTAAAAGCTCATTCGGACTTGACGTAAATAGTATTTCAACGAACAACTCAATGCTAATGCTCATATTGAGGCTTCTGGTATTGTTTATACTTTTATTGCTGCTCTTGTTCTTATTTATGAATGTTATCCGCTTGCGGGATAATTTGAGATGGATACTCCCTTCATTATCTCTGCTGCTCGGTTTTATTATCCTGTGGCTTTATCCCTATTCAGTATTGGCCCGGGAATCGCTGCTGACAATCTACCTTTTGATATTTATTTCTTACCGGATATCTGCAAATGGTTTTATGAAAGCCCTTAAAAGATCATCTGTGGTAATTGTGACTGCTTTGTTTTGTCTGTTAGCGGGTATTCTGCTCAATTCATTGCAATACATCTTTGCCTTTCCCGATAAACTCATATTGTCTGTTGCCGGAATACTTCTGCATGTAATTGCTATTCCCGCTGTGATATTTGAGAATATTTCCGTTATCATGGCAGGAGCCTTCGGGCATTACACATTCCTATTTTCACCGCTTCTCATATTATTTATTTTGGAGATAATTTTCCCGGGCTTTGTTCCAAGATTCAAACGATCAGAAAATACTTTTCTTCTCTTGAAAAAGCGGCAAAGGAACATCCTCATTTTACTGACTGTTGTTTTCCTGGCGATTATTACTATCAGGGGATTTCAGGGATTTCTCGAACCGGAAACTATGAGGACATTAGGCCTCATCATTTTTCGCGTTTTTCTCATACCGGTTCTTTTGTTTGCTGTAATAAAATTGAAATAAATCAAGATGGGGATGGCAACTGTGCCACTGCACATTAATCGGGTTGAATTGCTCCTGTATATTTGATAAAATAGAAACCATTAGATTTGTTATATGAAAGAAATGATTAAGAAATACCATATTAAAGGCACGGTTCAGGGTGTAGGATTCCGCCCATTCGTTTACCGTATCGCACATGAGCTCGAACTCCGGGGATGGGTGAAGAACACCGGTTCAGGGGTCGAGGTCGAGATACGGGGTGATGAGGCGAAAGTCCATCATTTCAGAGAGAACCTGCTTTCCAGATTACCCTCGGCCGCGAACATCGCCGAGATCCTTGAAATGGAGCCCGATAACGAGGCGGCTAATAGTTTCAGGATAATAAAAAGCGAAGGCAAGGTCGATCCCGATCTGAATATTTCGCCGGATATCGCGATATGCGAGAATTGCCGCGTGGAGCTTGATGACCCGTCCGACAGACGCCATGACTACCCATTTATCAATTGTACCAACTGCGGCCCGAGATATACGCTTATCAAGCGGCTACCGTATGACAGGCATAATGTCTCTATGGGGGAGTTCCAGATGTGCGATGCATGCGAAAAGGAATACTCGGAAATACTTGACAGAAGATATCATGCTCAGCCAATCTGCTGCGAAGAATGCGGTCCTCAATATACTTACAAGGAACTTTCCGGAGAAGCCGCAGTCCTTGCGGCTGCGGAAGACCTTAAAAACGGCAATATAATCGCAGTGAAGGGCTGGGGTGGTTTCCATATGATGGGAAATGCTCTTGATCTTGAAGTGATCGCAAGGGTCCGTAAGCTCAAAAAGAGAGAGCATAAGCCGATCGCCGTTATAGCAAAGACCTTGGAAACGGTGAAAAATTACTGTATCGTTTCCGGGGAGGATGAGTTTCTTTTGACCTCATTCCGCCGTCCGATCGTCCTTCTGCCTAAAAAAGCACACAATGATATTACCGAAGGACTTTGCCCACAGAATAATTCCCTCGGTGTCATGCTGCCCTATTCTCCAATACAATTGCTTTTATTTAAGTATTCCGGACTGGAACTCATGATCGCGACAAGCATCAACCCCCCTTCGGCACCCACATTGACCGACGGTGCCCGTGTTTCCGAGTTCTTTGACGGCAATATACTCGATAATAATCTCGAGATAACATTTCAAAACGATGACTCTGTACTGAAGAGTTGTTCGGGCCCGGCGATAATGCTCCGGCGAAGCAGGGGATATGTACCTGCTCCGGTGCCCTTCCCATTTGAAAAGAGCGTCCTTTCTTCAGGCGCAAGAGAGAATATCGCCTTTTGTTATACTCAGGGCGGAAAAGCATATACCTCGCAGTATTTCGGTACTATTGATGAGGTCAGTACACAGGAAAGATACCTGGATTCCATTGAGAAGTGGAAAGATATCTGGAATTATGATACGAAACTACTGGTTTGCGACAGGCATCCGCAATACGGCTCTACGGAAATCTTCACTGATCTTGCCGATAAATGGGACAAACCACTGATACGGGCCCAGCATCATCACGCTCATCTTGCGGGATGCGCAGCCGAGAACGGGCTTTCCGGTGATCTGCTGGGAGCATGCTTTGACGGGACGGGATACGGCGATGACGAAACGGTATGGGGAGGGGAGTTCATGGTCTTCAATTACAAGGATTTCTCCCGCAAAGGCCGTTTGAAGCCACATTCTATGCCCGGTGGTGACATGGGCGCAAAAGAACCCTGGCGGATGGCTATAAGCTATTTGAAAGAAGCAGGTATCGATTACCGGAAGTTCGATCATCTCAAGAATATTCAGCAAGCCGCTTATGTGGAAAGCATTATCGCGAAGAATTTGAATGCACCCTTATCTTCTTCTGCGGGCCGTCTCTTTGATGCCGTTGCCGCACTTTTAAATGTCGCGATGATAAATACATTTTCAGCCCGCGCACCGATCGCGCTGGAAGCTCTCGTGGACACTTCCAAACTCAAAGAGGGTTATAACATAAGCTATATAAATGGTGATATGTTCAGTGTAGATACATCAGATATTATAAGGGGTATTGTAGAAGATCTGGATATGGGATGTACACCTGTTGAAATAAGTTCAAAGTTTCATTTTACGATGGCAACTATCGTAGTTGCCGGTCTGGACCATATGCGCCGGAACACCGGCATCGACAAGGCCTGTTTATCAGGCGGTGTATTCTGTAACGGTTATCTGCCTGTCCTCAGCAGAGAATTGGCTAAGGATAAGGGCATACAGATATATACACAGAAGCAGATTTCCCCTAATGACAATGGGATTTCATTTGGTCAGGCAGTTATCGGAGCTGCCTTTGAAGGAGAATAGATATGTGTCTCGCAATACCTGTTAAGATCGTAGTGATAAACGAGAACAAAAGAGCTATCGGAGAGATCGGCGGCGTTGAGCGCGAACTCGATATTACTTTTGTTCCTGATGTGAAAGTAGGGGAATATGTTTTCCTGCATGCCGGATTTGCCATTCAGGTCCTAAATGAGAATGAAGCCAGGGAGAGTATGAAATTATGGAACGAGATCCTTTCAGCAGAATGAAATTTATTGACGAGTATGCGGATCCTGAACTCGTAAAGAAACTTGTGCACTTGATCCAAAAAGATCTGGAAGATATTTCACGGCCGGTAAACCTCATGGAGGTTTGCGGCACCCACACAATGAGCATCGGACGCTCAGGCATACGAAGTATTGTACCTGACAAGCTGAAACTTCTTTCCGGCCCCGGCTGTCCCGTATGTGTAACGCCTTCCGGGTATATATCGGCTTCTATCGAGTTGGCGGAAAGAAAGGAAGTCCTGATCACCACATTCGGTGATATGGTGCGTGTCCCCAATTCTTCCGGCGATACACTGGGAAGATTTCCGAAGGAGAAAGTCAGGATAGTTTACTCACCTTTGGAAGCTATTACGATCGCTATGGAAAATCCTGATAAGGAGGTGGTTTTTCTCGGAGTAGGTTTTGAGACAACTGCGCCCGTGATCGCTCAGACCATAAAGGTAGCTGTAGAAAATAAGCTTTCCAATTTTACCTGCCTGTCCGCTAATAAGATCATTCCACCTGCTCTGAAGGCACTTGCGGATAATCCTCTAAGCAAGATAGATGGTTTTATCCTTCCCGGCCATGTTTCCATCATCCTCGGCAAGGATTCTTATGCCGATCTCGGTATCAGAGGTGTGGTTTCAGGCTTTGAGCCTCTTGATATACTGACCGGTATACATATGCTGATACGGCAGATACGCAAGGGTGTTGTAGAGGTTGAAAACGCTTATTCCCGGGCTGTCACAGACAAAGGGAATGAACTCATGCAGAAGGTCATGGACGAAGTATTTGAGATAGTTGATACCCCATGGCGCGGCTTGGGTGTAATACCCGCTACCGGGCTTGGGATCAGGAAAAAATATTCGGATTATGATGCCGAGAAAAAATTCAAGGTAAAATATCCCGAGGAGAACGAACCCGCCGGCTGCCGTTGCGGTGAGATCCTGCAAGGTATCTGCATACCGACCGATTGCCCGCTCTTTGGGAACAAATGCTTACCTGATAATCCTATCGGGCCCTGTATGGTCTCTTCAGAGGGCGCCTGCAGCGCATATTATAAATATGAAAGAAACTAAGATAATAAGAGCCCACGGGCTTGGCGGTGAAAAAACACGCGAACTCATTGAGGAGATAATCATTCCGATCATTGATAATCCGTATGCCAAAAAACTCGATGATGGCGCGGAAATGCCCTGGGATTCGGAAAAAGTCATATTTACCACCGATTCTTTTGTGGTTTCTCCGGCATTTTTTCCAAAAGGCAATATCGGTGGGCTTTCCGTCGCCGGAACGGTAAACGATATCGTGGCTCAGGGAGGCATACCCAGATTCCTGTCAATGACATTCATACTGGAAGAAGGATTTGAGATATCTTCTGTAAAAAAGATAGTGAGAGCCGCCGCTGATGAAGCTGAAAGTGCAGGGGTCAAGATCGTTTGCGGAGATGTCAAGGTAGTGGAAAAAGGCCATGGCGACGGCATATATGTTACAACTTCCGGCATCGGCACTCCATATATCATTACTAATCCGGGAAAAATACAAAAAGAAGCATCGATATTAGTCGCAGGGAGTGTCGGGGATCATGGAGCAGCTATCTTTCAGGCCAGAAATTCCATTCTTGAAGAGAATGAGATCGTAAAAAGCGACTGCCGTGAGATGACAGGTGTTTTAAAAGCATTGACACCCTTCAAGGACAAGATACACTTCATGCGCGATCCCACAAGAGGCGGCCTGGCTCAGGTGATGATAGAGCTCGCCCGTCTGACCGGAAGCGACCTTGAGATCAATGAGAGAATGATACCTTTAAAGTCCTGGGTGAAAGGACTTACCTATATAACAGGTATGGACCCGCTATATCTGGCATGCGAAGGGAATATGATCATAGTATGCGAGAGGGACTGTGAGAGTGATGTTGAAACCGCTTTGAAGGAAAACGGTTTCCCCGAAAGCTCCGTAATAGGGCACTTCAGCGGAAAATCAGATAAGCCGTCTGCCATAATGAAAACATTGAGTGGCGGAAAGAGAAGACTGACTTCTTCTGACATAGTCCAAATACCGAGGATATGCTGAGCTTGCTCAGCAAGTCTGAAGTGTGAAGTCTGAAGTGTAAAGTAGGAAAATACAATTAGAGTAGAGGTTAGTTAAGAAATAACGAATGGGGAAATAAAGAATGACGTTTCGCAGATCACAAGCAATGCTGAGCTTGCTCAGCAAGTCTGAAGTGTGAAGTCTGAAGTGTAAAGTAGGAAAATACAATTAGAGCAGAGGTTAGTTAAGAAATGAAGCATAGGGAAATGAAGAATAAGAAGGATAAAGAATTAAAAATAGTCGTAGGGACAGGGCTTGACCTGTCCGTTGTGATCCTTGTTGATAATGATGATAATCCGGTCGGTGTTGAGGAGAAGCTCGCCGCGCATCTGAATGGGGGCAAACTCCATAGGGCTTTTTCAGTATTCTTATACGATCCTGACGGTAATATGCTTCTACAGAGAAGAAGCGCTGAGAAATATCACTCTCCGGGACTCTGGAGCAATGCCTGCTGCGGACATCCGCAACCGGGGGAGGAAACGGCCGCTGCTGCTGCCCGCAGAGTGACAGAAGAGCTCGGGATCACGGTCGATATCAAAGAGATCACAACTGCAAGGTATGACCTTGATGTCGGTCAGGGACTTTTTGAACGCGAATTCAATCACACCTTCAAAGGAGTTTTCACTTCCGAAAATATACCATTCAATACTTCCGAAGTATCAGAAATAATGTGGGTGTCCTGTGAGGAATTGAGATCACTTCTATCGGAAAGGCCACAAGAATTAACTATCTGGTTCCGGGCGCTTCTAATGGGAAGCCAGTTCAAAGGTTGAAATGTTCAAAAGTTCAAGGTTTAAGGTTGCAGGAAGAGCCTAATAAACTGATAGATTTTTCTGACGATAAAGGACTACTCGGCCTGATTAGAAGATTCCGTACTTGTCTAAGGTTTACACCGTCCATATTCGGGACGCAGGTGAACTTTATTTACGTTGCCAGCGTTTAAAATTCAGGACACTGTTGACTTTTTCCTGAAATGCACTTATGATTTGTTGGGGAAGGGGAAACGAAATGCTGGGAATTAGAGATAAAGCATCGTTATTTTACTCAGAGAATTTGCTTGCCAAAGCCTTTGTTTTCACAGCTCTCCTTGCCCTGCTTTCTGTCCCGTTGGCTTCATCAGATAAAGTCATGGTAAAGACCCTGAAAGGGGAATTGCACAAGGGTATGTTTCTTCATATGTCCGAAAGTTATTTTATGATCTGGCAGAGTACTTCTCCGTACACCGGAAAAAATCTGGATCATTATGTTAAATCCCTTCACTTTACTGAAGTAGATCGTATTATTATTGTTAAGGAAGGAAATTTCGGTGGCTGGGCTTTCACCGGATTGGGATTCGGTTTGATAATGTTCTACCCGGCGATGGGCTCAGGAGAAGATGACTTTCTCAATGCAACGACTACTCTGTTGTCGCTGTTCTTGCCGTTAATCGGATTACTAATAGGTGCCGTTGAGAACAGCGATATTGATATTGATGTCGGAGGTGATCCTGGATTGTACAGGGAAATCCGAAAGATGTTCAGGGATAGATCGCTCTGTGCTTTGGAAACACCCGGGATACTCCAATATCTTATAGATCATTCTTCTACTGATCCTTCCTTACCTTCCCCATCAGTTCTTCCCATAGATAGAAGTCGCAAATCCCTTTTGAGACGGATGAAGCTACACCTGGTCCTGAGCGGAGGTACCTCTAAATGTCTCGCGGCAGGGGATATGCTCAACGCATTTAAATCCTCTGGATTTGAAAGCACGGAGAGTACTTCTTATCCAATTGATATGAGTAGTGTACTTGCCTGGAATATAGCGTTAAATTACAGCATTAATGATCGTTTTAGAATAGGACTTGTTCGTTCAGTGTTTCCTTTTCAGTGGGTCTCTGGATCTATATCGCCGGACGAGTACGGGTACGGGATTTCATACGGATTGATATTGGATTATGTTCGCCATAGGGTAAGTCCTCTCCTCTTGTCGCGTGTTGAAGTGGTACACGGTGTGGGCGTATGCTACAACGATCTGACGGTCCATGGTGATCTTTGGAGTCACTATTCTGATCCTCTAAAATCTTTTAAAGTAAACAAAAATATCCCCGGTCTTCTGCTGAAATGGAGTATTGCCTACTATATAAATAAGAATATGTCAATTCAGTTCCGCGTCGACGGGAGAATTGTACCCTCCGTGCATGTCCCTTCATTTACGGCAAGCATAGAACACATCACCGGTAAAATAGAGGAGAGAACACTCAAAGAACACAATGTCAACTTCTCCTCGCTCGATCTATCTCTTGGTATATGCCTGCATTATTGATCGCAGATTCAAGGAATAGGGGACGGTGGTAGAAAAAGTAGAAAAATTGTATGAGTAAAGAGATAATTATCTATTCAATGGTGCGGCTGCACGATTTGTCAATTGTTCACTGCCAATTCTATTCTCCTACCTCACACGCTACACATCATTCGGCACATCTGAAAGGGGATGGATTCATCGCTCTCGCGGGAATGACAAAAGAGAAAGGAGATAATAATCAAAGAGGTGTGGAGAGTGTTTCCATGTGGTTTAACGAGGTAAAATAAAAAACTTTAAAAAAAGTGAAAATACCTGTTGACATTCAACAATAAAGTGCTATACTTAGTTCGAATTTATGAAACAGAGCACTAGCAAATGACGATGAAAAACGACGTTTCGCTGCTACCCTTATTCCACGAAAAAATACTTAACTTAATATATTGGGATTTATTAAACCCAATTTGCAGGAGGTATTCATGGGTCTAAATCTTACAAGAAAGATTTTAAAAGACCATCTCGTCGAGGGTACGATGGAGATCGGAGAAGCTATTTCGATCAAGATCGACCACACCTTGACGCAAGATGCCACAGGTACGATGGCGTACCTGGAATTTGAAACTCTCGGGCTTGACCGGGTAAAAGCCGAGAGATCAGTGTCCTATGTTGATCACAACATGCTACAAGTGGATTTTAAGAATCCGGATGACCACAGGTATTTAAGAAGTATCGCCAAGAAATTCGGCATACATTTTTCCCGCCCGGGGAACGGTATCTGTCATCAGGTAAATCTTGAAAGATTTGATGCTCCGGGTAAAACGCTGATCGGATCCGATTCTCATACGCCAACCGGCGGGGGAATGGGAATGATCGCCATCGGCGCAGGCGGCCTGGATGTGGCGCTTTCAATGGCAGGAGAGCCCTATACGATCAAGATGCCTTCTGTTGTAAACATCCGTTTAACCGGCAAATTACAGCCGTTTGTTTCTGCAAAGGATGTGATCCTGTACCTGCTAAGTAAATTTGATGTAAAGGGCGGCCGTGGAAAGGTATTTGAATATACCGGACCCGGCATTGAAACGCTCTCTGTTCCCCAAAGGGCCACCATTACAAATATGGGGACCGAATTAGGCCTGACAACTTCTTTATTTCCTTCTGATGGGATCACCAGAGAATTCCTGAAGAAAGAAAAAAGAGAGGATGAATGGGTGGAATTACTTCCCGATACGGATGCCCAATATGATGAAGTAGTGGAAGTAGAACTTTCACAGATCGAACCCATGGTAGCAAAACCCCATTCACCGGGTAGTGTAGTACCGATCTCCGAATTGGAAGGAAAACCTGTAAATCAGGTAGTGATCGGATCATGCACCAACTCTTCATATACTGATCTGGTAACCGCAGCGAAAATGCTGAAGAGCCATAAAGTACCTGAAAGCGTTGGCGTCGGACTTCTTCCCGGTTCAAGACAGATAATGAATCACCTCGCTGATGAAGGCTGGATCGGCCATTTCGTTATGTCGGGAGTCAGAATTCTTGAATCCGCATGCGGCGCCTGCATTGGTATGGGCTTTGCCCCCGGAAGTAATGAAGTTTCCATCAGAACCTTCAATAGGAACTTTCTCGGCAGAAGCGGTACTAAATCAGCAGAAGTCTACCTGACTTCCCCCGAAGTTGCAGCGGCTTCCGCGATCACGGGTAAGTTCACGGATCCCAGAAAATTAGGTATCGAACCATTCACGGTCGAAATGCCTGAAGAGTTCATCGTCGACGATTCGATGATAATCCCTCCGCTTTCGCCTGAAGAAGCTAAGAAGATAGACATTATACGCGGCCCGAATATAAAGCCGCTTCCCTTGAAAGACGCACTTGCCGATACGATAGACGGAGAGGTTCTGCTTAAGGTGGGTGATGATATCACTACCGATCACATCATGCCCGCCGGAGCGCAGATACTGCCGCTTCGTTCGAACATACCTGAGATAGCAAAGCATGTTTTCAAGGTAGTTGATGCGGAATTCTATAATCGTGCCATGGAGAAAAAGGGCGGATTCATTATCGGCGGTGATAATTATGGACAGGGATCTTCCCGTGAACATGCCGCTATAGCCCCATCATATCTCGGGATCAAGGCCGTTATAGTTAAATCCTTTGCCAGGATCCATCTTGCCAATCTGATAAACTTCGGCATCATTCCGTTTGAATTCAAGAATTCGGATGATTTTGAGAAAATAGAACAAGGTGACAAACTTGAGATAGGCGTCAGTGATATAAGAAAACAGCCGGTGATAATGAAGAATATCGCCAAGGGACAGGAATATGAATTGGTTCATACCCTGACCGACAAAGAGATCGATGTACTTGAAGCGGGCGGAAAGCTCCAGTACGTTAAAAAACATTCATAAGGAGAGACATTATGTCAGAAATTAAATTTTCAGTATATGAAGAACCCAAAAAAGGCCAGCCCATCGAAATGAAGGATGGCAAATTGCAAGTACCGAACAGTCCTATCATACCTTTTATTGAAGGTGACGGCATCGGACCCGATATTTGGTCAGTGGTCAACAAGGTTGTGGATAAAGCGGTCGAAAAGGCCTATAACGGTGAGAAAGAGATCGCATGGTACGAGGTCTATGCAGGCCAGAAGGCCTTTGACAAGTACAATGAGTGGCTTCCCGAAGATACGGTAAAGGCAATTCAGAAATATCTGGTATCCATAAAAGGCCCCTTGACCACTCCTATAGGCGGCGGCATCAGAAGTCTGAATGTTACACTAAGACAGGTCCTTGACCTTTACGTATGCCTGAGGCCGGTGCGCTATTTCAAGGGCGTTCCTTCACCCATAAAAAGACCTCAGGATGTAGATATGGTCGTTTTCAGAGAGAATACGGAAGATGTCTATGCCGGAAAAGAATTGAAGGCCTTCTCACCGGAAGTGAAAAGATTGATAGATCTGCTCAAAAAAGAATACGATTGGGATATCAAGGAAGATTCCGGGATCGGGATCAAGCCAATTTCTAAATCCGGTTCTGAAAGATTGATCAGAGCAGCCATCAATTACGCGATCAAGCATGACAGAAAATCGGTCACCTTGGTTCACAAGGGCAATATCATGAAATTCACCGAAGGCGCTTTCAGGGCCTGGGGATACGAGCTTGCCAAGGACGAATTCGGCGGCGTAGAGATCGACGGCGGACCATGGGTCAAGATCAAGAATCCCAAGAATGGAAAAGATATTGTCGTAAAAGATGTTATCGCTGACGCATTCCTTCAGCAGATACTTACCAGGCCGGCGGAATACGATGTTGTCGCCACGATGAACCTGAACGGTGATTATGTGTCCGACGCGATGGCAGCTGAAGTTGGCGGTATCGGTATTGCTCCCGGGGGAAATATCAATTATATTTCGGGAACAGCATTATTTGAAGCAACTCACGGTACGGCTCCCAAATATGCCGGCCTTGACAAGGTCAATCCCGGATCAGTCCTTCTTTCCGCAGTATTGATGCTTGAGCACCTGGGGTGGAATGACGCCGCAGAACTCATCATCGGCGGATTCGAGAGCGCGATTGCCAATAAAACCGTTACATATGATTTCGCACGCCTTATGGATGATGCGAAAGAGATCAAATGTTCCGAGTTCGGCGACGCTATTATTGAGAATATGTAATATATGTTAGTGCTCTGTTTCAAAAATCCATCAACAATGGCTGATGCCATTTTATTCTGTGTTCAAGGCGCGAGGAGCGCAGAAGACAGAGAAGAGGCGTAGAAAATGTTGTCATGTGATTCTATACATTGCGAAGAGTGTACAATTGCTTCACAATTTTCAACTCTCCGCTTGGTACTTTTACATCGGGACAGACGAACGCCGGCGGCGTACGTCATGTCCCATATCTTGATTGGGGTGCGGCGTGATATGATTGGAACAGGAGAATTAAAGTGTTAAACGAAATATTGATTTTCCGGTTACGGGTGTGGATATTGTTTTCATCTCCACCTCGCACATCGTACATCCAACCTCGTACCTCGTTCACTCGCGAACGATTGTCAAGGTAATTATGAAGCAGAGCACTATGGTGTTAGTCACCCACGCATTATAACTGGAGTTAATCATATGAAAATATCTAAGAAATCCTCCGCAGGCAGTTTGGAATCAAGCGATCTTATGGTTTATCTTGAGCCCATGGATACGATAAAAGTAGAAGCGGTCTCATCGGTAAGTACGAGTCAGCATCAGAAAGAGATCGAAGCGCTGGTCAAGAAAGAATTGAAAAAGGCCGGGATCAGCGGAGCTTATGTCAAGGTACAGGATAACGGCGCCTTGAACCTGACCATCAAAGCCCGTCTGAAGACGGCGATAAGCAGGGGAATTGAATGAAATTTAAAACGAGAAGAACGATGCTCTACATACCCGGAAATAATCCGGGAATGCTGCAGCTCGCCGATATTTTTGGGGCAGATGCCGTCCTTTTTGACCTTGAGGACTCTGTCGCTCCCAATGAAAAGGATGCCGCAAGAGATCTGATCGCCAATATGATAAGGTTCAGAGAATACGAGAACATAGAGATAACGGTCAGGGTCAATCCGATCGACAGCCCATGTTTTGAGAGGGATGTAAAAGAGATCGTCGCCAGCGGTAAGCTCAATGCCATAAGATTGCCGAAAGCCAATTCCGCCAAAGATGTGAAGACCTTGGAAAAATTGATCAATAAATACGAAAAGGAATACAAATTAAAACCGGGGAGTATAAAGATACACCCAATGATAGAAACCGCGATCGGTGTGATACGAAGTTATGAGATCGCCTCATCCTCCGACAGAATTGACGCTATTACCATTGGAGGTCAGGACCTGACCGCAAATATGGGCGTTTCTAAGACAAAAGAGGGCAAAGAGATACTCTGGGCCCGGTCCCAGGTCGTTATGTCCGCCAAGGCGGCAAATGTTGATGTCATTGATACTATCTTTGCCGATATCAATGATGAAGAGGGGCTTATAGAAGAGACGCGGCTTATCAAGTCATTGGGATTTACCGGAAAAGCGGTGATCAATCCGCGTCAGATAAAACCGATACATGCCGTATTCGCCCCTTCCAAGGACGAGGTCGAGTGGGCATTTGAAGTCATAGACGCATATGAAAAGGCTCTCAAAGAAGGCCGTGGCGTGATCGCCGTGCGCGGCAAGATGATAGATCCGCCTGTAAGGAAAAGGGCTCAAAGGATCGCCGGAATGGCATATCTCATGGAGCAGGAGTAGGTAATGAAAAATAAGCTTGGCGTTAAATTACCGGATCATATTGACGGTATCGGGAAGATCCTGCCATATAAGGGGCCGTTCGCGAGAGTGAGAGGATTAAAAAAAGAAGGTTTGACCACCACCGGTGTTAAAATGAGGGCTTCTCTTCCCGGAAAGAAAAAAGTCTTTAAAGATCTGAAGAAAGTCATAGAGCTTTCCGGACTGAAGGACGGCGGAACGATCTCTTTTCATCATCATCTTCGAAATGGTGATTTTCTTCTTATGAATGTTATGAAAGTCATAGATGAAATGGGGTTCAAGGACCTGACTTTGTTCCCTAGCTCTCTTACATCCGCCCATCAGGGTATCGTTGATTATGTAAGAAAGGGTGTTGTAAAGAAGATATACACCTCGGGACTGCGGGGAGAATTGGGGAAATTCATCTCCAAGGGAAATATGGAGATCCCGGTCGTCATCAGATCTCACGGCGGCAGGGCAAGAGCCATTAAATCCGGAGATGTCAAGATAGATGTAGCATTTATCGGCGCACCTTCTTCTGATAGAGAAGGCAATCTGAACGGTGTCCGCGGCCCTTCGGCCTGCGGATCGCTCGGATACGCGATGGTAGACGCGGAATACGCCGACTGTGTTGTCGCGGTCACTGATCATTTGGTGGATTATCCTAATACTCCCATCTCAATACCGCAGTATCAGGTTGATTATATTGTTTTGACTGATAAACTTGGCAATCCGGATAAGATCGGCAGCGGCTCGACACGGCTGACGACAAATCCGGTGGATCATATAATTGCGGAAAAAGCGGCGAAACTCATCTTTAACTCGGGATATTTTGGAAATGGAATGACTTTTCAGACAGGTGCCGGAGGCGCATCTCTGGCAGTCGCGAAATATGTAGCGGATATCATGGAAGCCAAAGGTGTTGTGGGTTCATATGCCATAGGCGGTATATCCAGTTATATTGTTGATATATATAAGAGGGGCCTCTTCAAGAAGATGTTCGATGTGCAGAGCTTTGACAAGGGGGTTGTCTCTTCTCTTTTGAACAATGAGGACCATTTGGAGATCTCCGCGGATTTTTACGCGAATCCTTTTAACAGCGGCGCTATTATAAATAACCTTGATGTTGTTGTCCTTGCAGCTTACGAGATTGATACCGATTTTAATGTGAATGTCCTTGTGGATTCTCATGGATATGCTCAAGGGGCCTCCGGAGGACATTCCGATACCTCCGCCGCGGCGAAACTGACGGTTATCGTAGCACCCTCGTTCAGGGCTCGGATACCCACTCTTGTTGATAGGGTGAATACAATTATCACACCGGGTGAAACAGTGGATATACTGGTTACAGAAAGAGGGATCGCGGTAAATCCGAAGAGAAAGGATCTTCTGGAGAACTTCAAAGGGAAAGGGCTGAATATCATCGATATCTGTGATCTGAAAAAGAAAGTTGACAAGATAACTCTGAAACCCCGAATGGTTGAATTCGGAGATAAGATCTGCGGTCTTATTGAGTACAGGGACGGCACGATAATAGACACAATAGATCAGGTTATTGAATAATATTCTAAAAGCGCGGGAAAGGCGTTATGCGGTTCATCTTGAATTATTGAAAGCTATTCCTAATATTCTAACTATCTCGCTCACACCTCCCGGAAACAGAAAGAATACCGCCGCCTATGAAAAATACTTCAAATACGCGGTTAATTATCTTGAGAAAGTATTTTACGGGAAAATCTCTGAGTTGGACCATATCATCGATGAAGCAGGTTATCAGAAGATATATAAGTTTGATCGGATCGGTCCTTTAAAGCTGAAGTTATCTCTGGTCAAGCTGGAGTCATTGTATATATTCTCGATAATAGATATGGATATCCTGTCGAATGATGGGGAATTCAAAAGAAGCGCGATTGGCCTGCCGCCCCGCAAATGCATTGTCTGTAATCGAGGGAGCTCAAAGGCCTGTTCAACCGGGAACAAGCATAATATCACAGAAATAAGGACGGAATATTTCAAAGTGATGAAGAGGATCAAGGGAATACCCGAAGTAAAGAAGAAGCTTGGAAACCTGATAAGAACATCTCTGATGGCGGAGCTTGCCACGACACCGAAACCCGGTATGGTGGATCTTCTGGGGAGGGGAATTCATTCGGATATGGACCTTTCGACATTTACCCTTTCCGCTGAGTTACTAGCCCTGCGTCTTCCGGACTTGTTCAAAGCGGGTACAAGGTATCCGGGTGTCAGAAGGGGCCTTCTAAAGATCATCAGAGAAGAAGGCCTTAAAGTCGAAAAGAAGATGTTCAAGGCGACAAAAGGGATCAACACCCATAAGGGTGCTTTATTCATCTTTTCTATAATACTCTTTTCACTTGGACAATTATGGGTAGAAAAGAAAAATGTGAGCAGATCCTTGCTGGAACAGAGGATCAAATTGATCGCAAAGAGATTAACAGAAGAGCTGAAAGACAGCGATCTAATGTCTACAAGTGCCCTTATGTATAGACAATACGGCATTACAGGCATCAGGGGAGAGATGGAGAATGGGCTTAGCTCCGTATGGCGGGTGCTGGATGAGGATATCAGCTCATTTTCGATGAATGAACTTTTGCTCCGAAGATTTCTGATGTTATTTGCATTTACCGAAGACACTCAGGCGTATAAGAAAGTCCCCGGAGACATATTGGACAAAATGAAGCGGAATCTTGATCCGAAGGGGAGAAATCTGGAAAAAGAGATCGGCATATTTCGGAATGCCGTCGAAAAGTGGAGCTTCTCCGCCGGGGGTACCGCTGACCTGCTCGCAACATCAATATTTCTTGAAAATGTATTTAAACTCACAAAATAACGCGAAATATTTCTTTTATGATTTGATATTTTTCTCTTACTAAGTTAAAATAAACCAGGGAGGTAATAATGAAATGCGGTAAATGCGGATTTGAAAATCCGGATTTAATGAGATTCTGCGGAAATTGCGGAAATCCGTTAGTAAAAAAGAAACGTTTCGCGGAACTCAAAGAAGTCGCGATCATATTTATAGATATGGTCGGATATACCACATATTCTGAAGGCAAAGATCCTGAAGAAGTCAACGAAGCCCTAACAAGATATTGGAAATTGATCGCTGAGATCGTTGATAAATACGATTGCCATATAGATAAATACATGGGAGATGCCGTCCTCATCCTTTGCGGATATCCCCGAGCTCATGAGAATGATGTGGAAAGAGCCGTTCTGATCGCACAGGAATTCCTGACCGGCGTATACGGTTTGAATATGCTCAAAGGCGAAGATATCCAATTCCGTGTCGGCGTCCATTATGGCAAGGTATACGCTGGTGAAGTAGGCTCCGATGATCATTCCGAGGAAACCGTGATAGGGGATCCCGTGAATACCGCGGAGAGGATTCAATCGAAAGCCAAGCCTGGTACCATTGCGGTTTCCCAAGAGGTTGAATCCCTTACAAAACTGGCATTCACCTTCGAAAAAATGGGAGATCTTGCCTTGAGGGGAAAGGAAGAAAGCTCCACTCTATATAAGGTTATCGGCAGAAAATCCCAAAGAGGGAAATTCCGCGGTATCGAAGGCCTTCACATTCCCATGGTAGGAAGGGATAAGGAGTTGGCTTCCCTTCTGGATAAATTCAAGCAATCCTTTGACAGCAAAAGCATATCGGAAACAATAATTATGGGCAATGCGGGCCTGGGAAAGACCCGTTTGACATCGGAATTCCTCTCAACTCTCAAGCAAAGCGAGAAGGAAAAATTGAAGGTATTAAAAGGCAGATGTCTTCCCTATGGGGATAAGTTCATCAACTGGCCTATTCTGGATATCATTAAGAACCTCTTTGAACTAAAAGATAATGATGAACCGGAATTGGCACACAATAAGATCAGAGGCCAACTGATCCATATTCTCGGGGATATCGATCTGGGTGTTGTTAAGGGAGATCTTCTGCTGATGAAGCTTCTCGGATTGGAGCACCCTGATATTCCAGCGGATATGAAACCTGAGAAGGTTAGAGAACTTACCATACTCATTCTAACCAAGATACTGACAATAATCGCGAAAAAAGAAAAATTGGTGCTGATAATAGAAGACCTTCATTGGATAGATTACTCTTCGGTCGAGATCCTTGAAAGTGTGTTGAGAAGAGTAGAAGATCTTCCTATAATGGTGATATTTGTAACACGGCCCGAGTATAAGGAAAGTGCAGTATGCAGGGAGTTCGTCAAAAATATCAGCGGAAAAGGGGATATATTAAATATTGAGCTATCGGAATTGAGCCCCAAATATACTAAAAAGATGGTAGAAATGCTTCTTGAAGTTGAAAAACTTCCTGAGGAATTGAAAGCGATAATCGTGCGCCATAGCGAGGGCAATCCGTTTTTTACCGAAGAGATCATAAAATGCCTTATAGATAGAGGTGTACTGGTAAATAAGGGGAAGTACTGGAAGGCGATGAAAAAGATTACCGATGTCGATATTCCCAAGACGGTTCAGGCGGTCATACAGACCCGTATCGATACTCTTACCAGAGAGGATAAATCCCTGCTCCAAAGCGCCTCCGTGATCGGAAAAGTGTTCCTGAAGACCATTATCAAGGATATCTTCCCCGATATCAACGATTCACAGCTTCAGGGCCTTCTTGACAGGAATCTCATTGAGAAGGATTACTCTGAGATAAAGGAAGACGAGGATGCTAAGTATAAGTTCAAGCACATTCTGATACAGGAAGTAGTTTACAACTCTATCCTCAAGAAGGTAAAAAGCGGGCTGCACCTTAAGATAGCGGAGTGGATCGAAAGAACTCATGAAGGCGACCTGGCCTCGTTCTATGACCTGCTGGGATACCATTTCGAAAGGGGAGGGGAGTACAACAGGGCAGTAAAATACCTATATCTCGCCGGCGAACGTGCTCGAAAAACCTTTGCAAATTCCGAGGGTGAGCTTCTATTGAAAGACGCATTGGATAAATTAAAATATATCGATGATACCGATGGATACGCAGGTAAAATTAAAAGTGCTTTAGCGAATATTGATACACATGTCGGAAAGAATGATGACGCATTGAAATTATATATGGAACTTCTTGAAAGCACAGAGGATCTGAAAGAGCGACGCGGCATACAAAGACATATCGGAGAGGTGTATCAAAGGATGTCCGAATACGAATCCGCTCTGGAATGGTTCCACAAGATAAAAGACGGCCTTGTCCCTGATAAAGATGTGAACGAGATCTTCACCATTGATGTTTCAATAGCATGGATAAGATATCTGCAGGGCAGTACCGAGCAATTCGGTAAGATATTATTCAACCTTCTGGAAATGATAGATAGCATTGATGAGGATGACATCCTTCTGAGAAAGAGGAAATCGCGCCTTTATAATCTATTTGGGATCTATTATGCGAATACAGGAAAGAGCGAGCTCTCCACGGAATATTATCAGAAGAATATCGATTTGAATGAAGAGCTGAATGATATTGAGGGACTGGGTGTCGCCTATAATAATATTGCCGGTAATTACTCACATATAGGCGATTACATAGAATCTTTGAAATATTACAAAAAGAGTTTGGCGATCGCGGAACAGACAGGGGATATGCTTTCGCAGGCGATAACCACATACAATCTTGGCCAGATATACCTTTCATTCAATGTGATCGATGAAGCAGAGGAGTACCTTAGGCGGTATATGTATATCAATCGGATGATAGAGAATAATCTCGGGATAGGATACGGTTCCGCCGGGTTGGGAAGCGTGTGTGAGAGAAGGGGAGAGTTTCCTGCCGCTTTGGAATACTATGAAGGGTCGTATAATAAATTCACAGAACTTGGAAGCAGAGGCCTTGCGCTTTATGCCTTGAGCAAATGGACGAGATGCCTGATAAAGTCGGGCGAGCTAAAAGAGGCTGCAAAGAAATTCTTCCTGTATAAAAAAGGGACTGGGGACGATAATTCCACCGAGATACGCTATATTGATGCTCTATTACAGGGAGCGATAGGCGACAATGAAGAAGCCGTTGAAAAATTTGAGATCATACTTTCCGAGACAATAGCGGAAGGCACAAAGGAAGATCTTCCCGATATCCTGAAGATCATTTTTACACATACATTGAAATATGATACGACTAAAGCGGAAAAGATAAAAAATGAGATGATCGCATCGCTGGAAGACCTTATGAACGATATCCCGGAGGAGTTTCAGCAGAGTTTCAAAGATTATTATCTTAATATCTGAAAATTCCTTGACTTAAACATCTAATCTGCTATACTTTTTCAAAGGAGATTTCCATGAAAAGTTCATTCCCTGAAGGTCTTACTTTTGATGATGTCCTCTTGCTCCCGAACCGCTCTGATGTTCTGCCGTCAGAAGTCGAGCTTGTTTCGAACATTACTGAACATGTTGTCCTGAATATCCCTTTGATAAGCGCTGCGATGGATACCGTTACGGAATCCCGTCTTGCTATTGCTATTGCCAGGGAAGGCGGCATAGGGATCATTCACAAGAACATGTCCATCGAAAAGCAGGTTGACGAAGTACGGAAAGTAAAGCGTTCCGAAAGCGGCGTGATATCCGAACCGTACACTTTATCACCGCATAACACTATCGCGGAAGCGCGTGATTTGATGCGGAAGTACAGGATCTCCGGCATACCCATAACTGTCGATGGCATTCTCAAAGGCATAATAACAAACCGCGATCTGAGATTTGAAGAGGACATGAAAAAGAAGATCTCCGTTGCCATGACCTCCGAAAAACTCGTCTCAGCCCCGGGAAACACCTCATTGGAAGAAGCGAAGAGCATTCTTAAGAAATATAAGGTTGAGAAATTGCCCCTGATCGACAGTGATGGCAAACTGATCGGCCTGATCACCTTTAAGGATATAGAAAAACGGATAAAGTACCCGATAAGTTCCAAGGATGCAAAAGGAAGACTATTGGCGGGCGCAGCCGTTGGAGTTACTCCTCAAACGATGGACCGGGTCAGCGGTCTGATCGACGCCGGCGTTGACCTGATAGTTATTGACAGCGCGCATGGTCACTCCAAAGGGATCATGAGCACTCTGGAAAATATTAAAAACAAATTTCCCGATATTGATGTAATAGCCGGAAATGTTGCCACCGCAGAAGGTGTAAGAGATCTTATTGAGCGAGGCGCGGATGCTGTGAAGGTGGGTATCGGCCCGGGGTCCATTTGCACTACGCGTATCATTGCAGGTGTAGGCGTACCTCAATTAACTGCAGTTCTGGAATGCGCAGAAGAGGCGGATAAACATGGGAAAAAGATCATTGCTGACGGGGGTATCAAGTTCTCGGGTGATATAGTTAAGGCACTCGCTGCCGGAGCGGGGGCCTGTATGCTGGGAAGCTTGCTTGCCGGCTGTGAAGAAAGTCCGGGCGATACAGAGATCTACGGAGGCCGGAAGTACAAAGTATATAGAGGTATGGGCTCCATCGGTGCTATGAATAAGGGAAGTGGAGATAGATATTTTCAGGATAAATCGAAAAAATTCGTACCGGAAGGTGTTGAGGGCAGAGTTGCCTTTAAAGGAGCATTGCCTGATACAATATATCAATTGATTGGGGGTATTAAAGCAGGTATGGGGTATTGCGGAGCGAAGGATCTTGCGCAGTTACATTCAAAAGCACGCTTTGTTAAGATAACACAGGCGGGATTGATCGAATCTCACCCCCATGATATTACTATTACCAGGGAAACGCCTAATTATTCAAGAGAATAGATCTAAAGCCAGGAAATATCAAACTCAGTAAAAGAATGTCCATGAGAAATGGATTTGGGGATCGTAACCTCAACTCCCCTACAACCGCTTAATTCGATGGCTTTTTGTATCCATCCGCCTATGCGCCCCTCTACATGAGCATCAAGATTGGGAAAGTCGGTAATCCTGAGGATCGCGGATTTGGCCTGGAAATCAGTGGTCTCCATCGCCGACGGACTGTAGTAGGTTGGCATTATCCGACTCGCTTTTTTTATGATGAATCCGGGGCTTCCGAATTTAATAAATACCTTATAGATCCCCCCGAGCGCCATTTCAGCGCTGAAACGCCCGCTTAACCAAGCTCCCTTGAGATCTCCCTCATAGAATATCCTGCAAAGCTGTGTCGTCGGCTCCACTATTGAGGGTTCAATAGGATACCACATACTTGTGAACGCCTCCTTCATTATTTCTTGGGATTCCGGCGAAAGGGAATTCATCCACTCATCATAGCCATCGCTATGAAACTTATTTACGAATTTTGGAATTGATGCAACCGCCGCTCCTTTCACTTCCATAATGCCTCCGCTGTTTAATGATAACTGAAAAAGTAGAAAATTTCAAATAGAGATTGTTAAAAAGTTGAAAAGTTCAAAGTTGAAAGTTGGAGAAAGATGGATTCCCCGCTTTCGCGGGAATGACAGAGGGTGAGTGTGAATATCGTTCCAGTTGATGCTAAGCATTGCGAAGAGTTTAGTGCTCTGATTCATATATACAGTGACGATGGAATGTTTAGATTTGAGTCAATTCCAACGAACAATGAGCGCAGCGTACCCTCTGTGGTACATAAGCGAAGAGAGAGGAAGAAATTGATCAAAGATGATATTCCCTTCGGGCTGAAGCTCTTTTTTTGTCTTCTGCGTTGCCAGTGCTCTTTTTCATAAATACGATGACAATGGAATGTTTAGATTTGAGTCAGTTCCAACGAACAATGAGCGCAGCGTACCCTTTGTGGTCCGTCAGCGAAGCGAGAGGAAGAAATTGAC
>JAGLGN010000020.1 GCA_023144005.1 bacterium | reverse complement strand
GGCGCACGGCTGCGCCGTGCTCGAGTGTGGGGGAGAAGCAGAGAAAAGAAAATAGAAGAAGATTGTTCAAAATGAGGATTCGGGGACGGTTGTTGCATTTGTTGCAAAATCATAGAGAGTATTCAATAAATAATTGTATATAGGGGATAATCTTTCGCCGGATTTTCAAGGAGCATTAAATATTTTGTTTCGTGGAATTTGCATTTCAATATATAAGTGGTACAATAATTATACTGATGAGAGGAGATTACATCTGATGATAAGGCAATTTGCGACAAATCCAACAACCATCTCCAATAGCATGCGGTATACAATATAAAAAAAAACAATATGATACAATTATTAACAGTTGGAGTGATTGGAAAATCACTAAAAGAAAATGAAAAACGAGTAGCAATTCATCCTGAACATATAAAACGTATCCCTCTGAGGTTTAGAAAACAAATTACATTTGAATTAGGATATGGGTTGAGATTTGGAATGGATGATTACACAATAGCCAAACTTACATCAGGACGAGTTGCTCCCCGAGAAGAAATACTGAAAGATTATGATTGTGTGATTATGCCTAAGCCTTTAGGAGAAGATTTGGCTCAAGTACACGAAGGTGCAATTGTTTGGGGGTGGCCACATTGTGTGCAACAACAAGAAATTACTCAAATATCCATTGAAAGAAAATTAACACTTATTGCATGGGAACAAATGTATAAATGGAGTAGAGCGGGTGATAAGAACATGCATATTTTTTACAAAAATAATGAAATTGCAGGCTATGCCGGTGTAAACCATGCTTTAAGCCTTATAGGTGTTATAGGAAATTATGGAAAACCACAGAAAGCAGTGATATTTAGCTTTGGTTCTGTAAGTCGAGGAGCAGTTTATGCGTTGCAAGGTCAGGGAGTAACAAACCTTACAATATATACCCTCCGAAAACCAACAGATGTAGGTGATCAATTGCCAACAATAATATTTAAACAAATGATTAGTGACGATTCAGGAAACATGCTATCAGTTGAATCTGACGGTAGCACTCGCCCATTTTCGGAAGTATTATCAGACATGCAAATAATCGTTAATGGCACTCTTCAAGATATTGAGCGTCCATTAATGTTTGTACCTGAATATAGCGCAGATAAGTTGATGAAAGGTACTCTTATTATTGATATAAGCTGTGACGAAGGAATGGGATTTTGGTGTGCAAAACCTACAACATTTGAACACCCGATGATTAATGTTGATGGTAAATTTTATTATTCAGTTGACCACAGCCCCAGTTATTATTGGAATTCTGCTTCATGGGATATTTCTGAAGCCTTATTGCCTTTTCTTCCAATAGTTATGAGTGGACAAAAAGCATGGGAAAACGACAGAACTATATCAAAAGCAATAGAAATAAATAGTGGAATAATTCAAAATCAGAAAATTATTTCATTCCAAAATAGAGAGAAAGATTACCCACACCTAATTCGTTAATGAATTCTATTGCAAGGGGAAAATCAGAAATCAACTTGACAAAATCTATCGTCCCCTGTGTTGCTGCTGCTCAATCAGTACACTAGTGTGCTGTCTCATAAATACATAGACAATGGAATACTTAGATTTGAATCAATTCCAACGAACAATGAGTGCGGTGTACCCACAGCCTGCTGCGCAGACAGAGTACGAGGTTGGATGTACGATGTGCGGGGTGAGTAAGTAGAAGGTGATAGGTTTGTAAGTGGAGAGGGATGGATTTCCGCTTTCGCGGGAATGACGGAGGACAGGTCAAGCCCCATCCCTAAAATTTTTCATTATTCATTTCTCCATTCTTCGCTGTTTTAATTGTCCATTGTCAATTGTCAATTGTCCATTTTTCTATAAACCTATATCCTCAATTTATGAATCAGAAAAATAGCTCTTGACTTTAAATTTTAAGTTGATATGATAAAAAAAAAGTGGAGGCATATATGCAGAAAAAGGACCTTGTTGCGATCAAAGATTGGAATGAGGAGGAGATCAAGCATCTTTTCCGGACTGCTGCCAGGATCAAGGGATATCAGAAGGCGGGTGACGAATATCATCCATTGAAAGGAAAATCCCTGGGAATGCTTTTTTCAAAGGCTTCTACAAGGACCAGGGTATCGTTTGAGGTTGGAATGTTCCAGTTGGGAGGATATCCCTTATATCTGGATATCAAGACAAATCTTCAGGTTGCCCGGGGTGAATCCATCGAGGATACCGCAGTAGTGCTTTCCAGATATCTTGATGGTATTATGATCAGGACCTATGCCCATAATGATGTCGAGAAACTTGCCGAGTATTCCACGGCTCCAGTTATTAACGGACTCACAGACCTCCTTCATCCCTGCCAGGTACTTACCGATATCTTCACTTTTGTGGAGCATAGAGGAGACCCGAAGGGCGCGACTGTCGCATATATCGGCGACGGAAACAATATGGCGCATTCCTGGCTTTATGGTGCCGCCCGTACCGGAATGAATTTAAACATTGCCTCACCGAGCGGATATGAAGTTGACGCGAATGTACTGAAAGAAGCAAAGCAGATAGCGGAGGATAATAATTGTACCCTGAATATAATGAATGATCCCAAGGCCGCCGTCAAGAATGTCGACCTTGTTTACACAGATGTATGGGCTTCAATGGGAGAGGAAGAGGAGCATGCTGAGAGAGTGAGTAAATTCAAGGACTTTCAGCTGAACAGAGACCTTCTTGATCTCGCAGATAAGGATGCTCTTGTAATGCACTGCCTTCCCGCGCATAGAGGCGAAGAGATCACAGACGATGTTATAGATGATCCCAAACACTCCGTGGTCTTTGATGAGGCGGAGAATAGAATGCATCTTCAGAAGGGTATTCTCTATTTATTGATGAAATGAGAATAGTCCTGCAACGGGTCAGCAAAGCATCGGTTTCTGTTGACGGTAAAGAGATCTCTGCCATTGGCAGAGGCTTATTGCTTTTCATCGGGATAGGGAAGGGGTCTTCCACAGTTCAAGCCGAGCAATTGGCGAAGAAGATATCACAATTGCGGATCTTTTCAGATAACAAGGGGAAGATGAATCTTTCGGTTAGAGACATTAGCGGAGAGATTCTCCTTATTTCACAATTCACCCTATACGCTTCTACTAAAAAGGGGAATAGGCCTTCTTTCACTGAATCGGAGGAGCCCGTAAAGGCAAAGCAGAAATACCTTGAATTCGCGGAGCTTCTTGAAAGGCACGGCGTGACGGTAAAAAAAGGCATCTTTGGCGCTAATATGGCCGTGACTCTGGAAAATGATGGTCCGGTTACTCTGGTTTTATAGAGGGACGTTGGTGAAGAGTGTGAAGAGTTTAAGGAGGGGAAAATGGTACGCAGAGCAAGATTTGATGAGCCTAATTACTTTTATCACATAACATGCAGGGGACAGCGGAAGAACCCGTTGTTCTTTTCCGATGATGATTTCAATGCCTATTACAGCATTATCAATAAAGTAGCAAAGGATATGGATATGGAAATATACGGCTATTGCCTGATGCGCAATCATATCCACCTATTGCTTAGAAGAAGGGAGAATTCTCTGGAACACTTCTTCCGCCTTGTTAATACACGATACGCGATGTACTTTAATAAAAAATACGACCTTGCCGGCCGTGTATTTCAAGGCAGGGTTAAATCTTCCACGGTCCTGGACGAACAGTATCTATTCCATATTCTGCATTATATTCACAATAATCCTGTTAAGGCTGAATTGGTTGAGCATCCTGAGGATTATCCCCATTCCAGTATCTCTTTCTACAATAACAAGGGCAAAACCAAGATATCCAAGTTGCTTAGGCTTGAAGGATACCTTAAAAGCAGTTCGGATGATACCTTCCCTGTTTCAGAAGATTTCATTGGCAGCGCTGATGAATTATTGTTGACAGACAAGCGTAGAAAGGGCCGGGAGATGAGCAAATATGCCGAACGACGCTATCTTTCCGGCAAAGACGCGGAAAAACTGCTGAATAAGTATTTGTCCAAAGTGAATATCTCAAAGAGCGATCTTCTGAGTAAACTGTACGACGGTGAAATGATCGGACATCGAAGAAAAATAGTGATGCATTTACATAAGTCAAGGATATCCAATGCCACAATCGCTAGAGTGATGAACCGCTCTCGTAATTGGGTCGGACAAGTAATTAAAAAGGCAAACTCTTCACACTCTTCACCAACGTCCCTAAGCTAGTAACCTTGACTATTCCATTCTTTTGTGTATAATACAGTATGAAATGCCCGTATTGCGGAAAAGACGCCCTTAAGGTGAACGATACTCGGATGAAGGATAATTTTATCCGAAGAAAGAGGCAGTGCATTGGATGTTTGGGAACATTTTACACTATTGAGATGATCGATCTTTCTGAGGTCCGGGTTCAGAAAAAGAACGGAAATCTGGAACCATTCGGAAAGCATAAGATATTGAACGGCCTTACACGCGCCTTCAGCAAGATCAATATCTCAACCGAGCAGATAACCAATTTGCTTGATGAGATCGAGATGGAAATATATTCTCTCAAGACAAATATAATCACATCCGATGATATTGGGAGTATCGTTCTCAAATATCTGAAAAAGATCAATGATATAGCTTATATACGATTCTTATCGGTGTATAAGAGGTACAACTCGATCGAAAAATTCTACGAAGATATCGCTAAGGTAATTGAAGAGAAAAAAGATTAATCAAAGACCTTCGCCGCCTTTTTCAAATTAATATTATCTCGATAGTTTACAATGAGGTCCAGGATCAGATTTACCGCTTGGTACTTGATATTCGAATGTTCCAGGTTTTCAATATAATAATCATTATGCTCTTCAGATAATTTCCACTCAGGAAGCCGCTCTTTGGACGAAATGAATCTGGATGGAACGGGCGGTTTGCCGGTGAAGATCTCAAAGAGGGTCACTCCCATGGCAAATCGATCAAGTCCTTTTACGGGATTGGTATTCCGGAAGCTGCAGGGTGGAAGATAATTTCTCGAGCCGAACAGCCGGTACCTGCTTCTGGTGAAAGGAAATTTCTTCAGAAAAGGGATACCATGAGTTATTTTTACATAATTGAAATAGAAATCCGTGATCTTCGGCGAAAGTGTGTCTTTTCCTATCAGGATGTTCGAGGGCTTCATATCCCCGTGCAGTAATCCGTTCTTATGAAGTTCGTCAAGTCCGAGTATTATACATCCGGAAGTGTAGTTCTTGAATTCCGGTGAAAAGTATTTCCCATATTTCTTCAAACCCATGAAAGAGTTCAGAGGTATTCCCTCGATGTATTCTGTTAATATGTCAACGGTCCTTAGGCGGTATTCAAGATGTTTGATCTTTGTGAGATAGGGTGACTCCAGGGAGAGGAACTTCGTTTTGATCTTATCCCTGTCAAATTTAGAGAGCTTTTTTAAATAATCCAATCGTATTCTTTTCAGAAAATAGATCTCATCTTTGTCAATGATCTTGAAGGATTCGCTGGAGATTGAGGATTTAATCGGGATCCTTTTCATTATTGATTTTTGCTATACGATACAGTATAATCTATTATGCAAACCATGTCAATAAATGAACTTACTGCTCACATAAGCAAATCGCCGAATACTTATATATTTAAGAATACTTATCTGATAAATCGGGAGCTTCCTCTGATCTCGCCCGATGCAGAGGTCCTCGATCTTGAATATTTCAACCGCTTTGCCATCCCCATACCACCTGAAGGAAAAGGCGGGGATACAGTGATAATAAATTCTGCCGGTGCCATCGAGCCGTTCATTTCCTTTCACGGCTATGCCGCATTTGAGGAATTTCTCAATACAATGGAACTCAAGTATAAGCATATTGCCTTTGTACTGACCCCGAAAGAGATGAGTATTATCGCTCCTTCCGAGGAGATGATCTTCATAAGCATTAAAGATGAAAGAACCATTCTTAAAGGTGTGAAAAATAATAATATCTACCTCTCTACGATCCAAGGGCTGTGCAATGGGCTTTCAAGCGGGCGCAGTTCCGTGAATTCTGTTATGGCCATATTGGCGTCAGGCGGGAATATGACGCTGTCAGAGATCGCCCTCGATTTGAATAGAAAGCCTGGAGTTGCAAAGGTATATCTACTGAGAATGCTGGACGCCGGCCTCGTCTTAAGGGATAAGAACAAGCGGTATTCAATACCTTCCGAAAAGTATTGTTTGGCAGTGAGTGGTTCCGGCTTAGAGGTGATGGCACCTGATATTGAAGATAAAAGGGAGAAAGAAAATGAAGTTTCCAGGCATAAAAGCGATTTCGATTACCTCAATTAGCATAGCGCTATTATTGACCTCAAGTTTCACTTATGGACGGGGTTTTGTTTATGACCGCGGCGTGGATTCATTGCATATGAATCCTGCTAACCTTACATACGCAGGATTATTTGAAAGCTCTTTCGGAATTAAAGGCCGTGATGAGAATACTACGGAAATATTCTACAATACCGCTTTTTTCGGATTAAACGGCTTGTCCTATATATTCAACCCCTCGGATGTCGATAATTACGGTATCCTTGGCGAATCCTTCCTATTAGGCAAAGGGAATAATTTTGCCCTTGGCTGCGCATTGAATCTGCATTTCGACTCTTCCTGGAAGGTTACTCCATGGTTCGACCTTGGTCTCACTTGGCACCCGGTAAGGTTCCTGGGCCTGGGGATGAGTATTTATGATGCCGCCAACAATGGGGGCGCTTACATACAACGACACTTTAAAAATACAGTGACCTTGAGATATCCCGGCTTATTTACCCTTAGAGGATATCTTGACTGGGCAGATGAGCCGGATGACTTCGGCCTGATGCTTTCCGTTGATATTATTGAAGGCGGGCAGCTTGATATTTCCTATGAAAACACTTCCAATGGTGAAGTCTTTAAAGGCGGTTTCACTTTTTTCCTTGGCAATGCCCACACCGCGATGCATGGCGGAACCGATATTGACGCCACCGGTATTGAGTACTCGGGGATCTTGTCTCTGGGCACCAAATCCCGTCCGAAATTGCCTTCACTGAAGAAAAAGGCAAAGATCACAATTGAAGGAAAGTACTCTGCCTTCGGTAAGCGGGGACTTTTTAAGAACACTCCGTCAATTGAAAGACTTATCAAGAATATCGTTTCTGTTTTAGATCAGAAAAAGCTCCGAACACTCTATATCGTGATCCGTGAGAACAGCCTTTCGATGGCGCATATCTCAAGGGTCGCTTCCGCTATCGAGCGAGTTCGAAATTCGGGAAGGACGGTCATCTCTATTTTAGATCATGGATATATTCCTTTCAAGGATTATCTTCTGGCATTGGAAGGTGATGTGATATTCGCCAATCCCGAATCTTCTCTCTATTTTGGAGGTATATATTCCCAGAGCCTCTATTATGGCGGCCTTCTAGACCTCTTAAAGATCGATGCCCAGATCGTAAAGCCCGATGATTGTATTTATAAGAGCGCCACGGAGACTATGATGAAAGAGGGGCCTTCTGTCCCCGCATTGGAAAATAGGATAGAGTTGCTCGGAGATCTTTTTTCCATCTCCTTGGACCGGATCATTAAAAGGCGCAAATTGAATCAGGAAGGTGCACGGCTGCTCGTGGATAATTATCCGGTTCTGGATATGGGAAAGGCAAAGCAATTCGACCTCATTGACGACTTTTTTTATTCAGAAGATATTTTAGAAGAAGATGAAAGTATTCGTGAGTACAGATCTCCTTTCCAGGATGATTTCTATTCTGCCAAGCCGTCAATTGCTGTGATCCCGATGATGGGAATGATACTGGATACAGAAGAATCCTCTCCGCTTCTAGGCGACGTCATTGGAGCAAGAAGCTTTACAAAGCTGTTCCGGAAGATAGAGAAGATGGACAATATTAAGGCGGTTCTGCTCTATATCGATTCTCCGGGCGGTGATGCTTTCGCGTCGGACAGGATTCATCATGCCTTGACCCGGCTTCAGAACAAGGGTAAAAAAGTGTATGTTTACATGGAATCGGTAGCTGCTTCGGGAGGGTATTATATCGCTGCTCCCGCTGACAGGATATATGCCAATCCATATGTTATTACGGGTTCCATAGGTATTTTCGGCGGTAAGTATTATCTGGGTCGTTTCTTCAGAATGCTGAAGATAAAAAGCAATACGGTGAAGTTCGGTGAAAAAGCGGATTTCTTTGATCCCTTCGACAAATGGGAGGACGAGGATCTGCTTCTGATGAAAAATCACCTTGAAGTGTTCTATACGACTTTCAAGTCCAAGGTTTCTGAAGGCCGTGAAATACCGGCCGAAACAGTTGCCGGATTAGCAGGCGGGAGAATATACAGCTCCGCCCGCGCTTTGAAAAGTGGTCTTGTGGATCAGATATCTACTTTTGATAATGCGGTCAAAGAGATATGCGAAGAGAATTCAATAAGATTTGCGGATGAAAGCATTGGGGTATTCACTACAGGAAAAGGCCCGCTTTCACCTCTGTTTAATATAGCGAAGATTCCCGATCTTACAGGGGTTTCGCTATGGATGTTATATTTGGGGGAATAAGATGGAAAATTATTCTGAAGAGTCGAAACGGGTTCTGAAGCGCGCAAGTGAATATGCGATAAATCTAAACAATGAACTTCTTTCACCGGAGCATATACTCTTGGCTATTTATGATCTAGGAGATGCGGATATCAGCAGTACATTTCTTATCAAAAAAGGTGTCAAGCGAGAGAATGTAATGAAGAATGTCAAGATGATAGACAGGCCGAAACTGCTCTTTCCGTTCATTCAGGTATCATTTGCCCCTAATACCAAAACCCTTCTTGATATTGCACTTTCGGAAGCCCGTAAGCTTAGGGAGGAACTGGTTCAGCCCAAGCACCTCCTGCTCGCCATGTTCAAATTTGATGATTCATGGGCGTATAAGATAATTCAGAATCTGGGTTTCATCCCGAAGGACCTCTACAGGGAGTTCTTTTCGATTGTTTCAAGGAAGAATAAAAGAGTGAAACCGATGATATCCGAGGATCCGACACAGGATCGTCAGGCCGATACCGATTCAGACACTCCTAATCTGGATGAGTTTTCCAGGGATTTGACCGAAATGGCAAAGGAGGGTAAGCTCGATCCGATCATCGGCCGTGAGAAAGAGATAGAAAGACTGATAATGATCCTGATGAGGCGAAAGAAGAATAATCCCGCATTGATCGGCGAACCGGGCGTAGGTAAGACGGCTATCGTTGAAGGGCTTGCTCAGCAAATTATCAAAGGTGATGTCCCAGAGAATCTGAAGAATAAGAAGATCAAGATGCTGGACCTTGCCGCGGTCGTTGCGGGGACAAAATACCGCGGTCAATTTGAAGGCCGGATGAAGAAGGTCCTTACAGAGATCCAGGAGGCAAAGAATGTCATGTTGTTCCTGGATGAGCTTCACCTCGTTGTGGGCGCGGGATCTGCAGAGGGCTCATTGGATGCTTCTTCAATGATGAAACCCGCATTGGCAAGGGGAGAAATACAGTGCATCGGCGCTACCACGCTGGATGAATTCAGGAAACATATCGAAAAGGACCGTGCCCTGGACAGAAGATTCCAGAAGGTCATGGTCAATGAGCCCGGAGTGGACGAATCTATCAAGATCATGGAAGGGATAAAAGATAAATATGAGGCTTTTCACAAGGTCGTATATACCGCTGAGGCGATCAGGGATTCTGTAATGCTGTCAAAGAGATATATTACAGACCGTTTTCTACCGGATAAGGCAATTGACCTCATAGATGAATCGGGAGCAAATGTCAGGATAAAGGCACTCACACTTCCCAAGGAAGTATTGGCCTTTGAGAAGAAGATCGCCAAACTTTCAAAAGAGTTCAAGATGTACTTGTCAAATCAGGATTTCATAAAGGCCCAAGAGAAGAATGTTGAGCTGGAAAAAATGAAGATCGAGTATAAAAAGAAAAAAGAGGCTTGGGTAGAGAAAAAATTGAATGAGATCAAGGTAGTGGATGAGAATATTATCGCGGAAGTAGTTTCTACCGCAACCGGTATTCCTGTATATAGGATCGCTGAAGCGGAGAGCCAGAAATTACTTAGAATGGAGGAGGACCTCCATAAGAGGGTGATCGGTCAGGATGAGGCCGTAACCGTCCTGGCAAAGGCCATACGACGCGCCAGATCGGGAATGAAGGATCCCCGTCGTCCGATAGGGTCATTTATATTTTTGGGGCCGACAGGTGTAGGAAAGACCGAGCTTGCCAAGGCATTGGCGGACTTCCTCTTTGACACCGAAGATGCACTAGTCCGTATAGATATGTCCGAGTTCATGGAGCAGTACAGTGTTTCTAAATTGATAGGAGCTCCCCCCGGCTATGTGGGTTATGAGGAAGGCGGCTTTTTAACGGAACAGGTCAGAAGAAGGCCGTATTCTGTCATTCTCTTTGATGAGATGGAAAAAGCCCATCCGGATGTATTCAATCTTCTGCTTCAGATACTTGATGACGGGCGGTTAACCGATTCCACCGGCCGGATGGTCGATTTTAAGAACACCGTTATCATTTTTACTTCCAACCTCGCCGCTATGGAGATAGGCGGTTCAAAGAAGATGGGTTTCGATCTTAAATACAGTGATGAAGAGAATTATGAAGAGATGAAATCCAAGGTACTTGAACATTTAAAAAAGAGGGTTCGCCCGGAGTTCCTGAACAGAATAGATGAATTGATCGTATTCAAAACACTGAATAAGGGAGAGCTGTACCAGATCATTGATATTATGCTTGATGAATTACGTGTGCGTTTGGAAGACAAGGAATTGAAGCTCAAGGTTCCCAAAGCTGTCAAGGACATAATCCTTGAAAAGGGATTCAATCCCCAATACGGCGCCCGTCCGCTGAGAAGGGCAGTACAATCCCTGATCGAGGATATGCTTGCTGAAGCTCTCCTGCGTGATACAACATTACGCAATGGCACCGTCAAATTGATAAAAAAAGGCGATGCCTTAGGTTTTAATTTTGAGAAAGCGACTTAAGATCGCGCTTTTTTACTGATCCCCGCAGCGGCTATTGTAATCTTCAGTGCTGCGGGGTTTTTATACATAAAAAAATACCTTTCACTTGAATATGAATCGATCATTCCATCTTTTTCCGGAGTAAAGCTCAAAGAGGGCAAGGCCTCCTATGAAGGCATTGACATTCTTTTTGACAATGCCGAGATAAAATATCATCGAAAGGCAATTTGCGTTGACATTGACGGGGGTGAAATTCGCCTGCCTAAGGTACTTCCGAAGATAGAAGACAAAAAAAGCCGGCTGTCTTATCAGATCAATTTGAATAATATCACAGTATTTTATAATAGCCGTTCATACGGCACCGCTGATCTGTCCATCAGTCCCTTAAAAATGGACGGGAAGTTCTCAAACTCTCTCATCACCGCGGATATCGCTTTAGTATCTTCACAATTGGAGATCTCAATTTTAAAAATGCCGCTCCTTACGGAAGCCGTATTTATCTATGATCTGAGCGGTCAAAAAGGAAGTTTTCACAGTCCGAAGATCGATTTCGAAATATCCACCTCAGACGATAAGGTTTCACTTGTCGGCCCGGGAATAAATGTAGAGGCGGTTGACGGCAATATTGATGCCGAGTTGAGTATTTCCGGGTTTTCTCTGAAGGGATACTATTCGAAGGATACCGGGGAGGTCAGGGGGACGATTGTTTCCGAAAAAACGAAAAACATAAATATATTCTGGAAGGAAAAGAGCGGAACAGTGATATCGGAATCCGGCGAGCAACTCGTATCGGTAAATTCTTCCGGTGATGTTTCCGCGGATATCTGGCTGAGGGACTTGCTCAGTTCTGACCTTGATATGAATATCACAGCAGAAGGTAATATCGCTGGCAGGCTCAGGGTGTCGCTGAAAGATATCTGCCTGGCCGGAAAATATATAGATTCTCTATACGGCTGGGTGGATCCCGATAAGGGCAGCATTCTCCTGGAAAATACCAGGAAAAATGCCTCTTTTTCCATGAGCGAAAAATTTCAGCAATACTATATTGACATATTTGATTATGACCTTTCATTTCTTAACGATTCAGTGAAAGGACTTTATAATATTCCTTTACAAAGCAGCCTCTTGGAAGAAGTAAAACTTCGCGGGATCGGTTTTGGCAAGATCTTCGGGCATTTGAAGGTATCGCGTATCGGCATCGGCCCGATAAGGAACGGCTCTCTCTTTTCAGAGATACTTTCCTACCGTAAAGCTACCGTTCAATTTGAGGAGAGCGGTTATATATTCAAAGGGCTTTATAATGGAAGTGAAATTACAGGCCGCGGCAGCGGAGAGTATCTTTTGGGCGACTCAGCCTCTCTTTCCGGAGATTCGCTCATTCAGATAGAGAACGGGAAAATTACAATAGATATTAAAGAGGGAACTCTGCATAATCCCTATAAGGATACTCCATTCTCCCTTTCTGCCTGCATCGAAAGCGACTCGGTATATTTTGAAAAACTCAATATCTTATCAGGTGATTTTTCCGGCAAATTGTCATTTAAGGAGGATTCTGAATTATCTTCGATAATTTCCCCCGGCATTATTACCGATGCCTTCGGAGATACAGCTTTGCTTACAGTAGGGACTAAGGGGGACTATCAATATCTTTTGTTGAGATCTCCAAATGGCGGCTTTGATCTTATAAATAGAAAGGGAGAATTGGAATTGAAGCGCTTGGAAATAGATCATTTGGATTCCGATCTGTACATTTCCGGTGATTATAAAAACAGTACATTTTCCGGAAAGTTCAATGTATCCCATGAAAAATTCAGCTCAAGCGGCAGTTTGCTTTTCTCGCCGAAAAAGAAAAGAGGTCTTGCAATTATCGATGAATTGAATGTACTGCAGAATGAATTCAAAAACGGCTACATAGAGTTTTCCATTGGGGATAGCATTATTTATGAAGGGGGTTTTGCGGGAAAGGCCAGATTTAAAGGCGTATCTTCCCGATACAGCCTTATATCCGAGGTACGAATGGATTCGCTCTTTGTTAACTACGGCACTGTTAAGGGGATGCGTCTGAACGGAACATTATCCGGCGAATATATATTCGCGGGCAAGGCACTTAAGCTGAAAGGTGACCTTTTTGGCTCCTCATTTCCTGTGGAGATCAAAGGTTTTGAAAGCGGCTTTTTCGACTATTCTCTTGTATTTTCCTATGAAGAGGAGAAGTTCGATCTGGAATATTTTTCAATAAACGGCGACCGGCTTCAATTTTCGGGCCGAGGGAGTTTTAAAAATACCGAAGATATGCACCTCTACTTCACCAGATTGAACTATTCCAGATCGAATATGGCCTTCTCCACATCAGGAATAATCGAAGTTAAGGGAGATTCTCTGGCTTTGGACCTGAAAAATACTGCTTTCAAGAGCGGAGTATCTATTTCAGCCGATTCATTCAAATACGATGACATTAGGACGAAGAACTTTAGTATCTCAGGCCTGAAGGTCTCATATACAAAGAATATTGATATACTCGGAGGGTCATTTACCGGAAAGGTTGACGACTCCGTTATCTTATGTACTCCTTCTCCGGTTTCAATTTTAGGCGAGACGCATTCCTCGGCGATCCTTTCGATCGAGAGTGAATCTTCCCTGCAAAGCGTAGTATCCCTCTATACAATGAACAAGAAGAAAGTCCGCAGCCCTGTCCTGACCATCCGATCTAGGATAGGGTATTCAGAAGCGGGTGGTTTCCGTGGTGTTTTCCTTGATGAACTGAGATACATGCGGTCCGATGGATCCCTTTATGCCAAGGGGAAGATCGAAAGAGAGCTTTCACTGTCCGCGGATCTGGATAATTTCCCGATAGATAATTACTTCGATGAGATCAGGCTTCAGGGAAAGCTGAACGGCAGTTTAAGCCTGGCGGGTTATCTGGATTCCCCATCGGTCTATCTTTCCGTCAGTTCAACAAATGGAAAGATAAATTCTCTTAAATACGAGAGGGTCTCCGCTTCGCTTCACTTAGACAGGAACAATCTGAGAATAAACGATCTGAGGTTGAAAACCCAGCATTCCAAGGTGGAATTTGCGCCATCCTCCTACATCACTTTCAATAGAAAGGGGATAATGAACTACAAGATGGGGTTTAAGGGCTATCTGGATGTCGGGGAGATCCGGAAGGTCTTTCCGAAAGTTATTTCACGCGGTAAAGGGTCATTGGATTTTGATCTATCGTATGAACCCTTCAGCAGTGACCCGCTTTTGGGAAAGGTGGTCATGGATTTCGATGCTAAGATGAATTATACTTTCTCGAGAATAGAGGCGGAAAACCTTACATTTTCATTTTTAAAGGGCGGCAGAGTTCTGAAGGAAGGGACGCTGAAACTGGGAAATTATCCCGTAGGAGTGGTGAACGAAGCGGAGAGAATAGTATTTAACATTAATCGGCCGACGCAGTTCAATATTCCCGATCTGGGGTTATCAACGGATATATCCGGCAATATTTCTCTTTCTGTGGATGATACTCTCAAGATAAGTTCACTGAACCTTAAGGCAAGTGAGGGATTTTTCAATTTTAATCCCCTCATAATATACACGCCGCAGAATAATATCTTTATTCCAGTGGACCTTGATATTCAAGTTGAATATAATGATGTACGCTTCTTTAATTTCTTCTATGACGGCCGCATCTCCGGTAAATTACAATTGAGCGAGAATCTTCTGGATCCAGTAATAAGTGGTGATGCATCAGCATATTCAGGGCGGATCATCCTTTATGGCCGTGAATTCAATGTCGAAAATGCAAATGCGACCATCGACGGGAAGGGCTATGTGAACCTTACCGCAAGCAATAATTTTATTTTTGACAGGAAGTACATGGTGTCCGTATCGCTTCAGGGAAGTTTTTATAATATGCATCTTGAGATCTCATCCATCCCTCAAAAGGGAACTGAAGAATTGAAGAGTTTACTGTTCTCGTCCGGCTCGCTCAATACCGGGCTGGATTATCTACTGGCGAATCTCGGGTCAAAAGAGAATTTCACCGGATTTGTGATGTTCAATCTGAGAAAATATATTCAATTGACGGACATTAAGGTTGATCTGGTGAGTCCCTTTCTGGGCGGTGACGAAGATGTTTCTCTGTCCTGGATGAGCCATATCGATCGATTTTCACTGGGGACAAGGATCACTTTTGCTAAAGAAGATGAAAGGATAAGGTTCACCCCTGAATTCAAACTCAATTTTCAATATTCGAGGAATCTTTCATTTGATCTCAGTGTTGGCGGAAGGAACAGGGGGATACTCTTTGCACCCACATTTATATTTTAGTACATTTTTGTGCCCGGATATATAATGTAAGGCTAGGTATATTGGTATTATGTGTGGCACATAAATTGCTTATATTCTACAGATGAAGAGAATTTCTGCCATATTTCTCGCCTTAATGCTCACATTGTGTGCAAATGCGACCTTTTTCAATTACCCGTCGGATCTCATGTATGTACCATCTACAAAGACCTTGGGAAACCTGGAATTCGCCTTTTCAGTATCGCAATACATGGCAACTGATCCAAATTCCGGGTATCAGTTGAATACTGACTGGTTCGAGGAAGACGCTTCATTCACATTTGCCTACCACCCGCCTTTCTATCGATTGAAGTTCGAGTTCACCTGGGTACAATACACCGGCATACAGGGAGTTTCAGGCAGCTTGGGCGGCGCGCAGATCAAGCTCAAGGTATTTGATGATCCTCTGGAGAGATTTTCAGAATCGGAATTGATCGAGAATCCAAAGTTGAAATATCTGCCTTCAATTGTCTTCGGTATGAGGAATCTCGGCAGCACAAGCAGCATCACCCCCACCGGAAATGACGCTGATTATATTTCCAAGAACTCCTTTTTTATTGTACTTTCTAAATATCTCTTCTTCAATAAGGAGTCCAATCTTATAATTACCGGCGGTATCGGCGGCAGAGAGTTCGTCGGAGAAGGTAAAATGAAGAATAACGGGATGTTCTTCGGCGCTGAGTATTATAAGGACTTCGGTACCTTCAAGAGATTCTCCTCCTTTGTCGAATATTCTTCCAAGGGAATTGGGATCGGTATGCGCCTGATACAGAAAAATATCACAATAAAGGTCGGTTTCTCAGATATCCAGAGAATGATAAAAAGTCTCAGCGAGGATCGCGGCATCGCAATTAATTTTGGTGTGAGTTATTTTGACACATTATTACCCCTTGCACAGAGATTCGGATGGATACGCTCGGAATATCTTCCCGACCCTGAT
Source organism: bacterium (assembly GCA_023144005.1). Lineage (GTDB taxonomy): Bacteria > AUK180 > AUK180 > AUK180 > AUK180 > JAGLWT01. The sequence continues at coordinate 236,675 of JAGLGN010000020.1, read as the reverse complement.
TATATCAAGGGACATATGCTGGAGAGAGCGGTGATCGCCCGTACTTATAAGGGTTTCATTGTTCCCAGGATCATTGTCGCCAAGCAGCCCACTCCGATCTTCCCGAAGGTGAGAAAGGCAACTGAAACAGTGCAGGAAGAGGTTCGCCTGGTAAAAAGAGATGAAGGTATTCAATTGAAGACCAAGGCCATTCAATTTGCCCGGGGCTCAGCGAATATCCTGCGGGGATCCTATCCGATGCTTGACCGTATCGCTCAGGTTATAAGGAAGTATCAGCAGTATTCGGTCTTTATTGAGGGACATTCCGATAATAAGGGCTCTCTGAAAGCTAATTATTATCTTTCGAAGAACAGAGCCGATTCTGTAAAGAGCTATCTTCTGAAAAAGCTGGGTTCTTCCTTTGCGACAAAGATAAATACTTTTTCATTCGCCTTTAAACTTCCGGTAGCTTCCAATAGGACGGATCTCGGTAGAAAATTGAACCGGCGCGTTGATTTCTATTTGGTGAAGGGTGCAAATTTCACAGATGAATATAAGCGCAGAAGAAGTATTGAAAGGTCGATATCGGAAGAGATAGATAAGGCAGATAAGGCAGCCCGTGAACGGGCAGCCAAAACCGCTATTACCAAGAAGGTCGCGGAGCCTAAGAAAAAGGTCGTTAAAGAAGAAGTAAAACCCGTGCAGAAGAGTTATGATACTCTCTTCAAGGAAATGACCGATGCCAAAAACTTCACAGGTGCTATCAAGCTTGGAGAAGTGGAGCTTGCCAGAGAAAAGAAGATCATCAAAAAATTGAAGATCAAAAAAGCCCTGAACGAACTCTATTTTTCGGTGGGCAGCGGCCTTCTGAAGAAGAATGATAAAAGCGGCAAGGGCTATCTTGAGAAGACCTCACTTGTTCCCAATTCCGCCTTTTTCGAAGACGGTTATTATATGCTGGGACAGTATGAATACAGTAATGGAAATTATGATGCCGCCATCAGTTATTTTAAAAGGGTTCTGGAGAATTATAAATACATGGATCCGGCTACCTATGACAGCGATGATGAAGCAGTATTCAAGATCATTGCCTGTCTCATTAAACTCAAGAATATCGACAGTGCCAGGAATCTCTTGGAGGCCTTCCCGAAGCAGTATCCAAAAAGTGAACTCATAGCGAAGACAAAATTGATACTGGACAAGGTAAGATAATGAAATTCCGTATTAACCGCGAGATATTGATCAGGGAAGAAGAAGGGAAGTTGATCGCATTCAATCCGGATAGGGGCGAACCGTTCATTTTAGAGGGGACAGCCGCGGATATCTGGAGACTTTTGGATGAACCTCGTGATCTTGACGAATTGCTAGGGAAACTATTGGAATCTTATGAAGAAGATAATAAGGCCCGCGGGGATGTTAAAAAATTCCTGGATTCTCTGGTTGGCGCGGGGTTGTTAGATGTACTTTGACCTTCCATTCGAGCTATATTTAGACCTTACTGCAACTTGTAATCTGAACTGCTCTTTCTGTATGAGGAATTGGAAACCCTATCTCCGCCATAAAGATCGCAGAGACCTGATTCCTTATCTGAAATCGGAGCTTCTGAAAAATCGTATTCCCGGCATAATCCTTACCGGCGGAGAGCCGCTTTTGCATCCCGAATTTCTTCCGTTCGTAAAATTTCTAAAACAGAACGGGATGAAAGTGAAAATTACAAGCAACGGTACTTTGCTCAATCAGAACATGATATCTCAATTGAAAGAGCTTGATGTAGATGAAATCCAGGTCTCGCTTCACACATTCGACAAGCGGCGTTCTCTTCAGCTTTACGGGAAAAGGGGAGTTGTGGGCAAGGTATGGGAAGCATTGGAGCTTTTGTCAGAATATGAAGTGCCCTTTTCCACTAAGACGACGATCACATCCGTCAATGCCGGTGATATTGACTCTATTATCCGGAAGGTACTTCCCCTTTCACCATATCGGATGAAATTCACCGAAGTATTCATGATGGGTTCCGCTTTCTCAAAGCATGTAAAAAAGCCCTCAACAAAGGATCTTCATATGATATCAGAGCTTATCACCGGTATGGATGATGGACGCTTACAATTCCAGTCCGAGAGCCTATCATATGAGGATAACGGATATCCCACGGTATGCTCCCTGGGTGATAAATTTACGACATCCATGGAAATCCTTTCGGATGGAACTGTCCTCCCTTGCGCCTACGGTGTCCTTTTCAATGAGCAAATAAATATCTTCGATGTAGGGATCAAGGGAGCCTGGGAGAATTTAGAGATATACTCAAAATACAGGCAAATGCCCGAGGGCTGTGCTGCCTGTTCTGTGTCCGAGACATGCATGGGTGGATGTCCCGCGCGCCGCGGTCTATATAAAATGGAACGCGACCCTGTTTGTATAAAAGGAATTGTTTATGAAAAAGAAATGGTCTAAACCGGTTTTGAAGAAAATATTTATTGAAGTCCGATGCAATCCCTCCAAGCCGCAATGGGTGAGGTGTAATGCCACAACACCGCAGACATCAAGTACTTGTACCAAGAACAAAGTCGGATTATCATAAAGGATAGAGATTAGTTTGGGAATGAGAAAATACCTGTATCTGTCATTATCGCTATCAGGCGCGTGACCTTGGGAACCCCGATTACATCGGGGACCCGATAATCCATCTTTTCATTATTAATATATGCTTTTTTCACATCATTTCATGATGCTCAAAAAGAAAGATATATATTATTTAATGGAGTTTTGACCCATCTTTATTCCCGTGTCATTTTTTGCGATGATACTCACCACGGCCATCATTCATTAAAATCCCAAAACTCGTTAGCTTAGCTCACTCAGACAATTGGATATTTTTGGCTTCGCCACCACTCATTCTTGCCGTTAAAAATGTCAATGTCGCTTAAATGGTTCAAAACTCTTTTGGGTTGGTCGCCCGGCGTTGCCGGGCTCCCGCTGAGCGGATGCGGGAAGGAAATATAGAAGAGGAGAATGTCATCCAGAGGGAACTTGTGACCGTGGGATCCAGTTTTATTTCACCCTAACACATCGCGGAGTTTGTTGATCTCGTTCTCGAGCATCTTCGTGTGAGCGGGTATCTGGCACAAGTGAAATGCCTGCTCGTAATATCTCATCGCCGCCTGCTTATCTTCTTTTACCTTCAACAGCAGTTTTCCCATCCTGAAATATACGATATGGATCAGAGGATGATCCTTATAAGAAGAGACGATGATCTTGAAAATATTACCCACCTTCTTGAAATCCTGTTTGGGGTGCAATATCTCGGAGTAGTAGAGGAGCTGCTCGAAAGAGAAGGAGATCTCCTTCAAATCCGCTAATTTATCAATGCTGTTTTTAAATCCCTCGGAATTCTTATTCAATCTCAGCTCATCAAGTTCTATAAGGTGCATGATCGTCTGATGGGGCTGAGAACGGAATTTTCTGGTGAAGATCTCTTTTCTCTGTTCCCTGAATTTCGTTAATTGCTTCGGATGTTCTTTATTCAAGAGTATCCCCTCATACACCTTTATCAAAGCATCATCATATTTTTTTGATGCCATTAATGCTACTACGACGGATGAAAGGATATTTGAATACAGCACACGGTTCTGCCGGGTAGCTCTTTTCAAGAAAACCTCGCCGAAGGAACAAGTACTTTCATACATATGATCGGTATTCATATCAAAGAGAACGGCCGGCATCATATCATCAACAAGTATCTCATCTCCAAAATCAGAATATGCCGTCAGAAAGGTGTCGCTCAGGCTGACATCATTTCGAATAAGAATGGGAAAGATCCTTTTGTATACCGTCCGCAGGGATGCTCTGTCTTTAATGGCGCGATAGATCTCGATCTTCTTCTCATGAAGGGGAAGGAAATCGGGCATTACCTCCAATGCTTTCTGGGCGATGTCAAGGGCCTTGCGATGCTTTCCCATCGCCATCTGGTCAACAATATCATCGATATAGCTTTGAGGGTTTTCGAGCGAAGAAGAGACGAAGTATTTCTCCTTCAAATAGGGATAAAGCGGCGTGAAGCGTATTATCGAAGTTATGACCGCTCCCGTGAGGAAACCTCCTATATGTCCCGAGTGAGCAATATTATCAGCTCCCTGATAGAGCATGTGATTGGCTATTTCCACCGCGAACCAGATGGGAAGCGCGAGATAGGCCTTCAAGAGGAATTTTTTCGCATATACCCGGTAGATCAAGAGCATGAAAAAGAAGTATTTTATCTCCCGATTAAAGAAGAAGACCAGAAATGCCGCCATCAAACCTGATATGACGCCTGATGCGCCGATAACCGGGACCTCGCTCATAGCCCCGTGTATATAAGCGGAGCCGATGGCCCCCGCAATGAAAAATATAATATAATTGATCTTGCCTAAGAAATCCTCCACAAGGGCGCCGAAGAGGAAGAGGAACCACATATTGGATATCAGGTGCATGAACCCGCCATGGAGAAATGCGCTTGTTACCGCGGTGATCACAGACGGCTTTTTAGGATCAAAACGGAACTTCATTATTGCCAGATCGTTGAGCAGCGCCTCCAATTCCTCATGAAGTTCATCAAAAATGACTTGAGCATACTCGCTCTGCAGCTCCAAAGTGCCCTCGAAGGCCTCGTTCATTTTTTGATTGTATATCGCCTTCTGCTGATTCCAGGGAAGTTTAGCGTAATCGCGGTCATTCTGAAGATCATTCAGAACTAGAGTGCTGACTTCCTCTTGTATCCGGTATAATTCTTTCTCCGCGGTCTTTGTCGCTCCGTTCGTGGACATGAAGATAAGTACCATACTGCTGATGAGTATTATCGTGATGATCGGTATCTTCCTGAATTTTTGTGTTGTGCCGATAGGTATTAGAAACACATCTTCCTCCGGCTTATTCTAACAAATGCTCAGGAATTTGGCAAATAATATATTTTACTTTATAGAATCCAGGAATGGTTTCAGTTTCGCCTTCTGACCCCTGGAGAGTTTTTTCGGGAGGACGAGTTTGACCTTCAAATAGAGATCCCCCATCCTTTTTCCCCTCATTACTCCCTTTGCTGATATCTTCAACTTATTTCCGTTGTTGGTGCCTTCGGGTATCTTAACGGTGATGACTGTACCGAAATGTTCTATATCCCTGCTGCCCCCGAGCAGTGCCTCCGACAGGCCTATCTTAAGGTCCATATGAAGATCATTTCCCTCTCTTCTATAGATAGTGGAAGGCATTACGGAAATATGGATCACAAGAGGGCCTGTAACTCCATCGGAGCTGTTTCCAAGGTCTTTTAATGTGAGTTTGTCTCCCTCTTTCGCTCCCGGAGGAATATTGACCGTCTTTGTTTCTTTTTTAGGGGTCTTACCGCTACCCTTGCAGAAGGAGCATTTTTCAACAGTTACCTTACCTGTCCCTTTGCAGACCCTGCACGGTTGAGACATTATTCCGGCGACGATCACAGAGCCCTTTCCATGACAGGTAGGGCAGGTTTCCTGTTTACTTGCTCCGCTTCCACCGCAGAATCCGCATGTTGAATGGCGCGAATACCGTATCTTTCTAGCTGTTCCTCTGATAGATTCATCGAAGGATAGGGATAATTGAATATGTATCGATAACTGATCGTATGACGGCCCTCTTTTCCTATTGCCCACTCCGCCTCCGAAAAAACCAGAGAAGATATCTGTTATATCTTCAAATCCTCCGCCTCTTCCTTCGAATCCGCTGAAAAGGTCGGAAATATTGAATCCCGCACCGCCTCCGCCGGGCATTGCTCCGCCGTACTTCCTGTATGTGTCGTATTTGTTGCGCTTTTCCTTATCCGAGAGGATCTGATACGCCTCATTGACCTCCTTGAATTTATCAGCAGCTCCCGTGGCTTTATTGATATCCGGGTGGTATTTCTTAGCCAATTTACGAAATGTTCTCTTTACCTCGTCTTGAGAGGCATTTTCCGGAATTCCCAATACCTTATAATAATCTTTTATTTCCACCGTTTAACTCCGATCGGCGGGGCGGAATAACCGCCCCGCATAAATATATGTAAACTTCTATTTTTCGTCGAAATCCGCGTCGATCACTTCATCTCCTTCAGCGGCTGGCTCTTGCGGCGCTTCTTCGTCTCCTTCCTGAGATCCCTGTTGCTGTGACTGCTGATCGGCTGCATACTTCTGATAAATGCCCGCGAAGTATTGTGAAAGTTCGTCAATGGCTTTCTCGATATCTTCCTTGGAATCGCCTTTCGCCTTTTCCTTGAGGGTCTCTATCTTTTCTCCGATCTCCTTTTCTTCATCTTCCGAGATCTTCTTGTTCTCCTTCATTTCTTTGACGATCTTCTCCGTTTGGAAAACAAGATTCTCCGCCTTATTGCGTGCTTCGATGATCTCCTTTCTTTTCTTATCCTCTTCCTCGTTCTCCTTTGCCTCATTGACCATCATTTCTATATCATCATCGGAAAGTCCGCTAGAAACCTGTATCTTGATCGTCTGTTCCTTGCCCGTGCCTTTGTCTTTCGCCGTAACATGAAGAATGCCGTTCGCGTCTATGTCAAAGGTAACCTCGATCTGAGGGACGCTTCTCGGCATCGGGGGAATTCCCGCCAATTGGAATCTTCCGATGGTCTTATTGTTGGCTGCCATTGGCCTTTCACCCTGCAGAACATGTATGTCGACTTCGGGCTGATTATCAGCCGCGGTAGTGAATATTTCCGATTTCTTGACAGGGATCGGTGTGTTTCTGTCGATCAGCTTTGTTGAAACACCGCCAAGGGTTTCGATACCCAGTGATAGCGGAGTAACATCAACGAGCAGGATATCTCCGACTGACTTGTCACCGGAAAGTATGCCTCCCTGAATGGCAGCGCCGACAGCGACCGCCTCATCGGGATTGATCCCTTTATTGGGTTTTTTCTTGAAAAATTCCTCGACTTTCTTCTGTACAAGAGGCATTCGGGTCATGCCGCCGACAAGGAGTATCTCGTCGATCTCAGAGACCTTTAACTTGGAATCCTTTACCGCTTTCTTGCAGGGTTCAATGGATTTCTCGACCAGGTCTGAAACAAGATTCTCATACTTAGCTCTGGAGATATTCATCTGAAGATGTTTGGGGCCGTTCGCGTCGGCAGTAATAAACGGCAGATTAACCTCGGTCTCCAGTTTTGAAGAGAGGTCGATCTTTGCTTTTTCCGCGGCGTCCTTCAATCTCTGGAGTACGATAGGATCGCTCCTGAGGTCTATGCCCTGTTCTTTTTTGAATTGATCTGCGATGTGATTGATAAGGATCATGTCGAAATTGTCACCGCCGAGGTGAGTATCGCCATTGGTCGATTTGACCTCGAAAACACCGTCACTTATCTCAAGTATGGAGATGTCGAAGGTGCCTCCGCCAAGATCATATACCGCGACCTTCATGTCTTTCTTCTTGTCGGCTCCGAATGCCAAAGCGGCCGCTGTCGGCTCATTGATTATTCTGAGCACATTCAAGCCGGCGATCTTGCCCGCATCCTTTGTAGCCTGTCTCTGAGAATCATTGAAGTAAGCGGGAACGGTGACTACCGCATCCTTTACCTCTTCTCCGAGATAATCCTCAGCGATCTTCTTCATCTCTTTAAGGACCATCGAAGATATCTCCTGAGGAGTGTATTTCTTATCCCCGATCTTGATCACGACATTCTGTGATTTTCCTTTGGAAACCTCATAAGGAATGATCTTCAATTCCTCGGAGATCTCGCTAAAGCTTCTTCCGATAAGTCGTTTGACTGAAAATACCGTCTTCTGGGGGTTCGTTGTAGCCTGCCTTTTCGCTGGCTCCCCGACGATGATCTCGCCTCCTGATTTAAAGGCAACAACTGAAGGCGTAGTTCTTCCGCCCTCTGCATTGTGAATTACTTTTGCCTGGCCGTTTTCCATCAACGCCACACAAGAGTTTGTAGTACCAAGGTCAATTCCTATGACTTTTCCTGCCATGTCATTCCTCCTATTTTATCTCTATCTTCTTGGAAGCGGAACTCTTTCTCTTCGGGAGTTCCAAGCGAAGTATCCCGTCACGGTATTTTGCCGAGACGGACTCTTCATCTACTGCTTCCGGTAGTCTGAAGGAGCGTTGAAAACTGCCGCATGCTCTTTCCGCATGTAGGAAATCTTCATTCTCTCCAATTTCATTTTCCGTTTTTTCACCCTTAAGTGTAATTACATTGTTCTCAAGGTCGATACCGATATCACCTTTCTTCACTCCCGGTATTTCCGCCAGGATAAGGTATGAGTCCTTTGATTCTATTATATCGATCCTCGGGCTCCAGCCGTCAGCCTTTCCCGTATTGTCTTTGTGAACATCCATATCGCAAAGGAAGTCCTTAAAGATGTTTTCTAAACGGGATACTCTTCCAAAAACAGCATCGTGATTCCAGTTTCTTACATTCATCTTTACCTCCAAGGGCTATGCCCGTATGTGTTCATGAATCAGAACAACATCGTCAATTAATTGTGCAAACTGTGTGCCAACGATATAAAGGCAGAAATATAGGAGGAAAGTGCTTGTAGTGGGCGCTTGAACTGTAAAGAAACTTTACAGATGGAAATTGTTGTGTAAAGTTTGACAATTGCCTTGTATTTTGCTTAAATATCGCGTTGGAGGATCTCATGAAAAGATCACTGTTATTACTGGCAGTACTGCTTCAGGCAATACTTATATTTTCTGCCGATACCCCTTGGGGATATTTTAAAGCATATGGACAAGCATGGTATAAGGTGGAGGAATCCGCCGAGAATACCTTCCAGCTCCGGCGTGTCAGGGTAAAAACCGGCGGCGATCTCGTAGAGGGCCGGATAGGCCTCGCCTTACAGCTCGATCTACTCTCCGATGATGTGAATCTCCTTGAGCTTAAGATCCGCTTCCGCTCTTCGATGTTTGACCTTACCGTCGGCAGATTCCTTGTTCCTATGGATATTTATACACCAGTCTCCCCGCTGAATCTCAACACTCTTGAGTATCCGCTGCTGGCGGATTTCAGTCCATGGAGGGAGGAGGGAATACTATTGAAGGGAACATTCGGCCCGGCCGTGCTGTACGCTTTGGTAGCTAACGGTTCCGGCACCAATACTTTCACAGGTTTCATTGACACGGATTCGGAAAAGGCGTACATGCTGCGTATGGATCTTGTTCCATTTGAAGATATGTATCTAGGTGTTTCCGGATGGCAGGATCATTTCATAGAAGATGAGAGATGGTCGATCTCAAGAAGATTCAATATTTTCGCAAATATCCGTGAGAAGAATTTTCTCTTCCTCGCCCAATTCACCGCTGCAGAGGACGAAGATGAATTTGACCGGAATTTCTATTCATATTCCTATTTTGTTAATCTCTCTTTCTTCGTCTCGGATTGTGAATTCTTGACAAGATATGAATTTTTTGACAGAGATAAAGCTCAGCCGGGTGAGATAAGAACAAGGTTTACCGCCGGTATAAATTGTGATATACTCGGCCCCGGACTCAGATTCTCTGTGAATTATCAGATCAATGGCGAATCACAGGATCTTCTTAATAATATACTTATTTTTCAAGTGCTGGCGGAATTGTAAAACCAGTGGACCCAGGGACAAGTGCACACGTGTGACATGTGGGGTGCAATGTGTGGCGTAGAAACTGGGCTTGATCTGCCTTCTGTCATTCCTATGCTCTTGACTTCGAGGATCCCCCATCTTTCCTTCTCTTCACCTCTGTGAAACCTGATAGATATAGCTTGAAGTTATTCTATAATACTGTATAATATAGCAAAGGGGGTAACATGAAGCGGCCCATTCTTTTCATCATTTTTATAGTGTTTCTTACTGCGATTTCAGCATTTCAAAAACCTTTGGACTCAATTGCCGATTTTAACGGGATTGATGGTATTATCGGGAAAGGCAGCGAGATTCTGATTTTTGAGGATCTGGATCTGATAAATATCTGGGACCAGACTGAGAATATCGGTGATTTGCGGGAGCAGATCGATTTGCCCGGGCTTGTAATTACCAATCCCAATCACAACAGACTTTTTCCCGGAATCATATTAACGACATTCTTTGTGGAAAATGCCACGGGAACTTGTTTTTATTCGTTATTGAACGGAAGTCTGGAAAAGGGAAACAGTTTTATAATTACCAATAACCCCACCTCTTCTCCAGTATGTATGTATATGGACAATTCCCTATACTATCTCTTCGGTTCCGTAGAAGGCGCTGTCGTGCAGGTAAATAGCTCCGGTAATGTATCTAATGCAAGTCAGGGTACCGAGCCGGTCTATGTCCGTGAGTATGATATTGATTCCCACTTGATCACAATTTCACTCGATCAAATGATTTCAATAAAAGAAGTAGATCTTTCAGACGCAACATATACAGACATCAGAGGCATCTCCCTTGACGAGAGAATTATCTATTTAAGCGATCTGTTTATCAATAGTGATGGAGATCATATCTATTACGCGCTTGATGAGTTGGATCAAATATGGGAAATTACCGATGATGGAAGCGCTTTATCAAAAATTCTTGTGATGCAGAACGCAGGCACAATTGTGGTATCGGATATTGAAGGGAACGATTCTGGAATTATAGTATATGATTTAAACGGAAATGCTTACCATATTCATAATAATGAATTTATTAATTTGAATCGTGATCACTTTATTTCCGGCAGAGTAGGCTCGAATAGAATAATACGGAATGACTGTTTATCAAGCGGGTATTCAGGGTTCTCATATTTCAACGCCGATCTCGGTCAGACGATCTACTGGGGTAAGAACAATCATTCAGTAAAGCAACCGGCTACAGAGGCTATCAATGCCTCGTTTGTATTTACCGAAGAAGTGTTCTTGTCAGAAAATCCATTTGTTGATATTACCGGAAGTTTTGACGCTGTAAATTATCCCGTTTTTGTTACCGCATTTATTTATAATGACGATTTGATTTTTCCTGTCGATACAAGCACTTCGGGATTCCAAACCTTTGATATTGCCGCAGCAGAAAGCACTATTTACTCAGTAGATATATCTGATCTTGCCCCGGGGGATTATAAGATAGTTCTGAAATTAATGGATTCGCAGGGGTTCACGGAAGTGTATGAACAACAGTTGTCTGTGGAAATTTATAGTGAAATCTATGCTGCTGTCGATGCGTGCGGCGACTACTTTTCTCCGGGTGTTCAAGACGGCTGCAATGATGTTTTGCCCGTTTCCTACTCAATGGGCTGCGGCGACGAGGCCCTTGCTCAAGCCAGGATTGTTATTCAGGATTCAGGGGGAAGCTTAGTATACGAAGAACTTCTGCCTCTTGTTTCCGGCACCGCTCAGACTTTTGTCTGGGATGGATTATTGGCTTCAGATGAGAACGCGGATAACGGAAAATATTTTATTTTTATTGAGCTTGTAGATGATCTGGGAGGTGTTATATTATCGAATACAGAGGAATTTTTCATAAACAACTTCGACTATCATTACTCTATCTCGAATTCTGTTATTCTTCAGGATGATGGTAACTTCAATTATGCGCCGGTATGGACTTCGGATAATTTCCACTTTTATTTTTTAAGAAGTCCGATCCTCGGTTGTATTGAAAACACTCTATTTCAAACATATTCCATTTCTGGAGATGCCCAGGTGTGGCTGGGTGATAATTCAGGCAGCTCTGATTTGGCTCTTGATAGTATAGGGGATCCCAATAATCCGGTTATTATCAATCCGAATCAGTATTTTACAGCGGATCCCACTCCTTCTCCCGTTGATATTCTTTCATTTGCTTTTATCCGCGAATTTAATTTATTTTATCTGGATCAGGGAAGTATGGTACATGTGGCGGATGATATTTCTGTGGATAACTACTGTTGGTCTCCTGACGGCTCGAACCTTCTTTATTGTTCTACCGCACTTGGAATGAATTATCACAATGATACCGGAGAATTCAACATTCTTCCTCCAGGTCAGTTCTGGGGATTTCATAAACCTATTTGGGCATTTGACAACAATATATTTTTTATTGCGAATAACTTGCTGCACAAAATAAATATCGGAATCGGCACCGTGGAAACAGTAGTTCTGAGTGAAAATGATGAGATAGTCTTTGATTATATACACGCAAATAACAGTTCTCAAATAATATATCTATCCAGAGACTACTCTTCCGGTACACAGATTGAATTTTTCACAATACTTGACTACAGCCTGCCTGAAGAAAGCCGGATAATTTCCAGATTTCAGGCCGATCTTTCTAATCTGGATGGAATACTGACAATCTCTCAGGATAACAGCAAGCTCTTTTATTATCGTAGCACTACGGAGTTCCAGGGAGCGGACTGCAATGATATTGGAATTGACCCCTATGTCGGCGCTGAAAGCATAGAGGTGTTTTACATTGATCTGGTAACAGGGAGTCAACTGCCCGCATTCCAGTATACCAGTCCGTTGAAGGGTGGAACTCCCGCGATTTCCCGGGATACCACTAAAATATTATACTCGTCCTATGGAGAAGCCTCATCTGCATTGAAGCTTGCTGATATTTCCCCGGTATCTTTTTGTTCGGGAGTTGATGTCACTCCTCCTTTTGTTGATATTTCAGTGGCCCCTTCTACTACATTCAATTCGGTATCGGACGGATCGGATATTTTGTCCAATCCTCTGGAAACATTGTCTTATCTTTCTGACCCGGTGATTGAAGAAGAATCAGGACAGATCGAGGTACTATGCCGAAGTTTTGATAATCAGGAAATAGATAGAATCGAATTGTATCTGGACGATAAATTACTAGGAATAAATGGCGGCCCAATAATCAGAAAAATAGTTGATACGCGAATTTATAGTGACGGTGAACACAGATTGAAAAGCGTTTCCCGTGATATGCACGGAAATATGGGGAGTAGAGAGAAGACTGTTGTCTTTAAAAACCACACTATCATATCGGATACTGAAGCTCCGAAGTCAGATGTTCAGTTCACGCCCGTATCGTTTATAAATGGAGAGATAGAGACTATCCCCGCCGCGTCCATAATACTAACGGCGAAAGATAATACTGATTTGGATCCATTATTGTACTATAGGATAACAAATAGCGACGGTGATATATTGCCCGAAACATTATATTTAGAGGAAATAGATACATATCAATTCGGAGTCGGTGACTATACAATACATTTCTGGTCCGTTGACAAAAATGAAAATGTTGAATCCGAACAATCCTGTATATTCAGACTGGTTGATCCGCTTGAGCTGAATCGTTATTCTTTAAATATCAATACCCCCTTGATCTTTTATAATAGAAAACTCAAAAGGAATTCAAATGAATTAGAGACCTTTGAGACGAATCTGTCTCTGTTCAGTGATTTTGATTTCTTCTTAACTTCTGATTATAATGAATTCACCAATAGACTCGCAGATGAAAGATACGGCTCGTTTGTTGTGCTTGGCGATGAGAACGTTGTTGACGATATTCACTGGAATATAATGCAGGACCGGATTTTCAGTGGTGCTAACTATATTTCATTTCACTATTTGAAAAGCCGCGAATTAAACTCGATCTCCAATCTGTTTAACCTGAAATTTGAAGGATATTTACCCGGTAATGAGTATCTTCTGAATATTTCGGCACCGGACTTCTTTGAAGCTGAAAGGATCATACAGATCCATGAAGTGATGAAAATAGCCGATCTCAGCGACGGGAACAGTATAATTTTATCAGTTCAGCACAAAGATCAGGAATTCCCTGCGATACTTCTGTCAAATCACGGTCCAGGGAAATTGATCTTCAATACTTTCTTCACTGGAGAAGCCGATTTAGCCGCGTTATTGTCTGATGAATTGTCATATCTCCTTGTCTCCGATACTGAAGGACTGACAAAAAGATTGATCCTTAACAAATTATTTCTTAATTTTGAGATAGATGTCAAATTATTGATTTCTCACGATGGAAATCTTAAATTCCTGAAGGATTCTGTGACTCAGGATATTGATCCCTATTCCAGAGAATTGGAAATTTATCTGGATAGTATGAGCGATAAGTTCTATCTGGATTTTGAAGTTATAGAATACCCATGCAGGCTTGAATATGAGGTGTTATACAAAGTTAACGGGAAGTGGTATCGATTCACACGGGAAGAGATAGTTTTCAATATGCCTGAAACACCGGAAGAAGGAGAGTAAGATGAGAAAGATTATTACATTGCTATTTATTGCATTAATTTGTACTCATGCATATTCTAACTCTCCTTCTATACACAATCCCGCTGAGCTGGTAAGTACCGGTGGCGAGGTTAATCTCTTTTCAGGTGATTTGAATATTAATTTACCCATAATGTCTATTCCCGCGATCGGCGGGAATTTAAATGTAAACCTTTTCTACAACAGCAATGTATCGCACTACCTCAGTCATCCCGACGAGATCGGTGTAGCGGGAATAGGCTGGAATCTTGGACAGAGCTATCTTGTCGTGGAAAATTCAGTTTCATTGAGGAGTTTGACACAAGTTGCCGCTGCGGAGGGCTCTCCTTTACCTTACGATGAGGATTTTATAACCTATTTGAATGATATTGATTATGGTGATCTGATAATGGTATTACCTAATGGATCAAGTCTGGAAATTGATTATGTGATCTCCAATGTAACAAGGCATCGGGAAGAGACAGATTGGGGGGTTAAATATGTATATTACCCCCAGGGAAACTACCACTTTGTCTCGGACACGAGCGGGTGGGAAATGGAACGGGTTTCATACGAATTACCGTCAAGTCCTTATGATCAGATCGTTTTATCCTATATAGATCCCGAGACAGGAACAATCGAGACTGATGTAAGGCTGGGCGATAAGATCACGCCAGGTGCGGATGCGTGGAAAAAGGGCTGTGCATTTATTATCAAAGACAAGGGTGGAAATACTTACGAGTTCAAACACCCCAGAATGTATACCACCATTTATACCGATACCTGGACGATCTACGGCAATAGATACCGCTGGGATCTCACCAAGGTCATTGATCGTTATGATTATTCCACAGAATATTCGTATGCGGATACCAACGACTATTATGAGTATCCGGTTAAATATTCCAAGGGAGCCATCCCTATCGCTCCTGATGACGATGGTACCGGAAATGAGAAGGTCGCATTCTCGTTGCGCGCATACTATACCAGAGAATCCTATCTCGTTAATATTAAAAGGGGAACAGCCAGTGTATTATTTGAGTATTCGGATAAACCCGATCCAGTGATCGATGTCAGCGATCATTCCGAAATACATTTTTACGAGACAAAACGCTTATCGAAGGTAATCAGCTCGATCGCCGGAACGGTTGCTTTCAACTATTCAGGTAATTATCTGCAGAATATCTTCAAATTCGCAAAAGCGGAGGAATACGCCTTTACCGATGAAAATCAGAAACTGAACAGTATAATAGGGGACGGTAAAAATCCTATTCATCAGGGCCTTATCAATATCAATACTCCCTGGTGGGAAGATAATATTCACCCGGTACCTCCGCCGCCGCCTGACCCCGTCCCACAAGAGGTTTTCAAAACAAATGTTCTGAATACCGCATTCGGTTACGGTCCCTCGGGAAAATTGACCGAGATCACTTTTCCTACCGGAGGTCAAAAACTGATCGCCTACCATAGTAGTCCGCTTGATTCTGACAACTACGGGAAGGTAGGTCAGATTACGATCGATCAGCAGAAATGGAATTATTCTTTCAAGAAAAGATCGAAAGTAATTGGAGGAAGTGGAACCCGGATATGGATCGGTTATAGAGTGGCCGCGGAAATTCTTCCAAACGGGACAAAAAATGTTTATTTAGTTGGTGATAGAGCCAAATTCGAGAATACATATTATTTCTATAATATCAATACAGATGTTTTAAATGATGTTATTGATAATGGAGAGCTTCTGGATTATTATTCTCCACCGAGTCACTGGAACGGCCGGGGTTTCCGTTTAGAGGGAATAATTCTAAGAAAAAAGTTTTATCCAGATACTACTAGCTTTGAACCATTAAATGTAAACTTAAACTCTTACATAATCAATAGATTCGATTTTGCCGCCGGGAGTTATGCTTTCCGCACACGAATCCACGAAGCGATCGCGATCAACAACAATAAGAAAACCGTGATATCATATACATACAGCGACCAAAGATTTCCTTTTGAACCTACAATAATAGATGAAGTCAAATACGATAATATGTGGGTTGTTACTCGTACAATTAAATCTCTGAGCTTACATTCTGACTTTGATGATTTTCCTGTTCTGAGCACTTCTAGAATTTATAAGACAGGTATTTCACACGAACTAATTGCCTTTGAAAGATATTATGAACATGATCAATACGGGCAGGCGTGGAAATCGGAAATATACGATTCACAGGACGGAACGGAGACAAAGGAGTTTTCAGCAACATATTACAAAGATAGGAAAATTACTGAAACATCGCCAAATTCGGTTGTAACGAATTATGAATACGGCGCCAACAATGAAGGAAAATTTCTAACAAAGATCACCGGTCCTCTGGGTTCGACAGAATTTACCTACAAGGGTGACGGGAAACTTGCCAGCAAAATTGATTATAAGGGCAGGGTCACGCAATATAAATACGACAGATATGACCGTCTGCTTGCGATATTTCTCCCTCAGGATGAGATCAATACTAATTTGGATGGAACGATCTCTATCGGTGACCCGTCAGCTGTATATGCATATCAGTTAAAAGGCGAATATGAAATAACCTGGATGGATGACGGCTCGGTAATCGGTAAACGGCTATTCGCTGCGAATAAAACATTTCAAATGATGAGACACACGGTTTCGAGAACAGAGACGGATGCGGAGACGGAGTATATTCAGACGATCATTAATTACGATGATTTCGGACGGGAAGTCAATAGGGAAAGGGAGGATGAAGACGGAAAGGTTGTTACTTTCACCGATTATAACGAATACGGCAAACCGGTATGGAAGACTTTGCCGGTGAAGGAGAATACTTCCATTGAAGGCAAGAAAATATTCTACGAATACAATGATCCGTATTTAAGGTTGACGAAAACAACTTACCCCGACAATAATTATGTGATGAGAGCATATGACGACATTAATAATGAATTGACGATCTCCGACAGCGGCAATCATCAGCGTGAAATGAAGTATGATGTTCTGGGAAACTTAATCAGAGTAGTCGAGCATAATGATGAAGGAGACTATATTTCCAATTACGAATATGACAAGTACAGGGGACTGCTTAAGAAGATCATTGATTCGCGAGGGAACGAAACTACATTTTCCTATGACTGGGCGGGCCGGCTTACGGCGACATCCAATCCAGATGAGGGAGTCAGGGAGTTTCTGGCATACGACGAGATGAATAATCTGCTCAGCAAGCGGGATGGAAACGGAAATGTCATAAATTACGAATACGATGAGCTCAACAGATTAACGAAGATCATGTATCCCGACAATTCTTCAGTCGGTTATAATTACAATGATATGCAGGGTCAGGCGGAAGCCAATCTACAGGATGTGACAACGATGGATCATCTCGGAAATACGGTCACGAAGTATTCATATATCTACGATGTCAGGGACAGGATCATCGAACGCAATGACCTGTATAATATTTGCGGCCACAGCTTCAATTCAAGAAATCTGTTCTCATATACCGAGGAAGATTCGGTAAAAGAATATAAACTCTTTTATGATGCCGATCTGGTGGAGAATGTCGCATATGATTATTCGAAATATACCGGACAGATCGTCGGAGTAAGGGATCTTAAGAACGATCGGCTATTAAGCGAATACGAATACGATGAATCGGGAAATATTTCAAGTATAGACTATCATCTCGCGGCAAGCAGTCTGACAAAGGAGTATTCATATGACAATATGATGAGGCCGGCCAATATCAAGGTCTTTGCACCTGAAACGAATACCACATTTCTTGATCATAGCTATAATTATGATTCTGTGGGAAACAGAACATCCTTAGTAGATACGGACGGCTTGCAGACTGCATACGAATATGACAAGCTGGGGCGGCTCATCGGCGTTTCAGGCCCTCTATATGACGACGGCGATGGTATCGGCAACACATATTCATATGATTCGGCTGGTAACCGTCTCGCATGGAAAAGCAAATACAAAAATCTTTTGTATGAAGTGGAAGCTGATTCCAACAGATTGAAGAAGCAGATCATTGACGCCAAAAGAAATATTGTATACGGATACGACGGCAACGGGAATATGACGGAAAAGGAGCATTTCAATAATGATGACCTTGTCGAGAAAAACATTCTGTCCTGGGACTATGAGAATCGCCTGACCGAGTACACCGCCATCAATATCTGGCAGATGCGGACAGCGGCGGATTTCGCGAATGAAGACGCTTTCTCAAAGCGGGTAAGATTCAAGTATGACGGCAGCGGAATGCGGATCGCCACGCTCACCGACGCGGAAAAAACACTTGACTCCGCGGAGGATATTGAGGTATACTTTTACATGATGGGACAGGTGATAGCGAAGGTGGACGGGAATACGCAGAAATTGAAGGAATCATATGTATACGGGAACGGAGAACGCATCCTTACACGAAGGTATGAATATGATACGGAAGATAATTTGGACATAAAAGAGGAGTATAACTTCACTGATATTCAGGGATCAGCCGTTATGACGGCGGATGCGCTCACAGGTGAGATCGCTTCGAGAATCAAATATGACCCGTATGGGAATCTCGTATGGGGGATGACGAAAGGGGATGATAGAAGCGACAGATATTCGTACACAGGAAAGGAAATGAATCTTGAAACAGGATTGGTCTACTTCGGTGCAAGATGGTATGACGGGGATACGGGGAGGTTTGTGAGTACGGATCCGATCAGTATCATGCTCGAAGAACCCGTGAATATAAATAAATATCAATATTGCGCGAATAATCCGATCAAGTATGTCGATAGACACGGAGGTTTTTTTATCCCTGTTATTGCAGGATTAGGAGGTTTTCTTAGGAGCATGCGCGACTTTCTTTCCAAGAAGGATGAAGAGAAAAGTGTTCTAAGTATTTTGAATGGACTTAAAGAAGGAAAGACTGTGCATGGAATGGCGGGAATGAAGAAGAAATTAAGCAAGTATATGAATAAGAAACAACTATCAATAGAGGATGCTGAGACCATTTTACAGATATTATCAGAACACATTCCTTCATTTGCGACTGCTATTGAAAATGGGGAATTGGGATGGGGAGGTTTCTTTATTCAAGGCGATTCATCAACAATCAATTTTGTTCTTGGGAGTACAACTTATTCAGGAAAGAAGGGCGTTACCGGCAAGGATCAAGTATTTGTGAGAGTGTCCGACTACACAAGCACGGTAAGAGATATATTTCATGAAGTATATGAAAATGCTTTTCAGAAGCTTTTTAATGATCCAAATAGTGAGGCAGTTTGGCAAACACCAGGAGGTGCCTCACAGGCATTTGCTTTGGAGGTCGAATGGATTACAAGATCAATTTCAAATACTCCCGAATCATTTTTTAGTGATACAATTAACTATTTAAACCGTTTTACTGAATTACCACCCGGAGTTGATATAGATAACCTGAATATCCCGTCATACTTTATTAACCATCACTTTTTTGATATGGATGCTAAATGGAAAAACGAATATGAACCACGTTTTAATTAAACGAATTTTACTGTGTACAATCGCTATTATGGTTTTAGTAGGGTGCAATAGCCGCAAGTATTTGCTATTTGAAGGTAATGTCTTTGTAACATATATCAGTATCTACAATAGCACAATCCTCTTTCAATATTCACAACTTGCAGAGAGGGATCACCAAATTCATGAAATTATGAAAGCGGAAAAAGTTAAAATACCAACAGAAGTAAGAACGGTATTATCAAAAGCGGAATATTCCATTCCTGAAGTAACACATTATCATCCGGTTGGTTGGCGCCGGCATTCAACAATGTATTCTGGTGATGAGCGAATAGCACATTTATTTTTTAATAGGGGCAAAATTGAAGATAGTTTGTTTCTAGTATTCCGGCCAGTTGACAATTATGATATTTTGTTTTCTTCCAATATCCTTTCAATTGAGTATTCAGAATATCACAATAATCCATTCTCTCTAACGGCGTACTTCCACAATGATGGTAGGGATATCTATATTTTCTCTGGAGACAAACTTTCTTGCATTGACCTTGCGAATAGTTTTATTGCAAGTAAAAAGATTCTTAGCTGGGAAATCAATATCAAACAATCAGGATTCCTTAAGATGCTTTCCTCGGAGAACGGTATTTTCATTATTTACAAGACCGGCATACAACGAATTGATAAATCTTCCGGCAAAGAGCTCTGTTTTCTTAAGCATCCGAACATTGTTGATGCGGATATTGCAAACGAGAAAATATATATCTGTAGTGAAGAGGCGGGGGGGAATATTATCCACTCCTGGAGTTTTAACTGTAATAATCCTTCAGTAACTGAAATCTCCAGAAATAGACATGCAGGTCAAGAGAAAAATATTAATAGCGGTAGTTGTCGTTTTATTGGAGACAGATTTCTTGTTTATGGCAATGAATCATCTCTGATCGTCTGTGATGTTTTCAAGAACAATTCCATTGTTTTGAAAACTAGAGGTAAAAGGAATATTTGGGAAATAATAACAAATTCGAAGTACAACCCGAATTTCTCACATGCCGACTTATATAGGGCATATATGCACATGAATAAAAAGAAACAACTTATTATCATCCCCCTTTCTGGGAAAATCGTATACCGAATTGAAAATGAAGGTGAGAGAATGAAGGCTAAGCGTATAATTGAAACTGTATACCCTATCTACGAGGTTAGTGAATCAGAGAAATATTTCGCTTTCTATACAAGTAATGAACATTTAGTTTCGCGCAAATCCAATTATCAATGCGAGTTGTACTACATCAATAAATGATTTTTGCTGAGGATATTGAAGTATACTTCTATATGCTGGGGAATTCGGGGACGGTGGTGGAAAAAGTGGAAAAATCGGGATAGAAGTACCGGAAAGACATTTGCAAATATTTAGATAATGGGGATATGCGAGAGTATGAAGTTCGTTTATCAGTTAATGATCGGTTTCGGGATAGGGATTTGATCCACGGGCTTGAAGTCTTATTTGACGGCTATTTGATTCCGGTATGAGCGCAAGGCTGATGAAGTAACACATAATATTCTCAGCTTAAATCATATCTACTAGCGGAAATTTCCAGCAATACCTACGCAAATACCCCTGAGATTTAGTGGCGATATTGTGAAAAGCCCAATGTGGAAATATATAATAATCTGGTACATAAGTTGTTATATATTTTCATAACATGATGGAGGGTTTGTATGCCAAATACAGGTGAAAAACCAGGAAAAGGAAGGTACAGATGTACCAAATGCGGACAAGTAGTGGTATTTGATAACGCGAGTGATACTTTGCCACCTTGTCCTAAATGTAATAATGCTGAATTTGAAAAAGTAGGGCAGGAGGAGAAAATGGATCTTTTAAAAACAAATTTTGAAGATTGGGTAGGGAAGAAACCCGATAGTGAATCCTTAAATACGGTAAAAAAGAATTTTTTATTTTATTTTAAAAAAGTAATTGGTATAATTCCGTTTATTGATCAAGTTGTAGCGTTATGGCTAATGTTAAATGATAAAGAATATCCTTTAATTAAAAAAGGAATTTGTGTATTTGCATTATTATATTTTATTATGCCTGTAGATCTAATTCCAGATACAATTCCAGTAGCTGGTTTCCTAGATGATGCTGGAATAATTTCTGGAGCAATAGCAATTTATAATAAAGACATAATAGAATATAGTGCCAATGCCGGGAATTGGTTAAAAGAAAATGGGTTTAAGTAATCTTATTAGTAATACAATGAACAGATGATCCAATCTTCCATAATCTGGGGTGGAAGAGAAGATCCTGGAACGCAAGACAAGAGATATGGGATAATATCATACTACAACACTTAAAAACTGTTTTAGTGTTACTATTGGTCAAGCATAAATCAATAGATTTCCGATGACGAAATATTCTATCGAGAGTCTTAAATGGCATACAAAATGCTGAGTGGTTAATAATTACTTAAGGAGCTACATATGAAAAAGGCGCAAACAAAAAAGAGTAAAGGAGTTACCTCTAAAAACAATCAGGCGAACATCAAAAATGCAAACAGAGGTGCGAAAGGCACAAACAAGCAGTATTCTAAAAGTCATGGGAACAGAGGAAAGCAACTAAATCCAAATCAAAAAAGCCAGAAGGGCAAGAAGGAATAGACTTGAAAAATTTAAAAGTTCTTTGCAGAGTGCCCAATTTACCGTGTTTTAATAATTGTATTTTATAATGGGAATTGTGATTGTCATGAACCTAAATAATAATTACGGATGATTATGGAGGAATGAAGAAATGGTTACGATTACATTACCAGATTTACCTGAAGGTAGGGAATTTGAAGAATTAATATCTGCATATTTTCAAATTGGAGGCTATTATATAGAAAGGAATATTATCGAAAGAAGAAGTGAAGAAATCCTAGAAATTGATCTAATCTTAACTAATTATTGTGGTGATATCCCGGAAATATATTTAGTTGAAGCAAAATCAAAAAGCTGGGGGTATGCTGATGTATTTAAAGTCCGAGGATGGATGGATTATTTGAAACAACAGAAAGGAATATTTATTACAAAACAAGAAAAGACAGATAGGGAGAATGTTAGTAATCTTGGTAAGAAATTAAGTATTGATATCATTAGTAATCCTAATGTAGCTCAAATTAGAAACCTTTTGAAGCGCTATTTCATACGAAATAATTATAATTCCAGAGACCTAGCTTTCTGGAGATTTTCATATTGGATAGAAAGACAATTAGAAAAGAAATTAAAGAAGGAAAAGAAGAATCATTTAGATCTTAAACGATATATTGCATTGGATAAGTACTATTTTGACGTAAAGAACAAATTATTTTTTACCGAAAATACAATAGAAAAAATTCGTGAATTATATAAGTGCTATGAAACTTATCCTCATATCTCAGCGAAATGTGGAAATGAAGTTCTCGGAAATAATTTTAATGATGATATAAACAATTTACCGAATGAAATATTTAATGAAACTTATTATAAATGTGAGCTTACTGATATCTCTATTTCAACGTATATTGAATACTATGCAAGGTTAACGATTTTAAAATCAGCTGTAGATTACCTCATTTATAAAGAACAAGGAGATATGAGCAAAGCAAAAGATTATTTTAAGATTGGTAGACAAGAAGTTAGTACCTTGGATTTCTTACCAAGCACTTTTACTGAAGGCTTAAAGGAATTATCTAAGCACAAGTATTACAAATTATATCCAGTCTTTTGGCAGTGGTTCTTATGGTATTTTGGTGGCTTTATTCTCTTGGACTATGAAAAGCAAGACTTCGAGTTCCTTGCTGAGAAAACTGGATTATGTGTCGATCAAATCCCTTTGGCCCTAGAGGCTTTCGATATACTATTTCCAAATGAAAATAGTGGATGGTTGATGGACTTATCAGGTTATGGTATAAATATTAAGATCCTAAAGATGTTTTCAACTCCATTTATTGGGTTAGGCGCAACTGTAAGAAGATATTATTATTCTGATAACAGCAGTTGGGAAAATTTGAAATTATCTGGAAAATACACTCTTCGTGACTTACAAAAGTATTCGGGATTGACGGGAGAATTACTGGCAAGGGAATTCTAAATCTAAGGGGCAACGTGGACGGTAGCCACAAAGTCCCTGATAAATTCTCAAGGCATTAGCTCAATTTGAAAATATTTCTCAAAACAAGTAGAATTGTTTTCAGCGATTATAAAGGAGATGTACATGAGAAGAATTATTTGCATGATAATTATTTTGCTTTTTGCTTCTTTGTTCAGTGCCTGCGATAAGCAGGAAATGGAGAGAAAGAATATTGTCGAAACTGCCAAAAATGCTGTTTTTGAAAAATGGGGGGATGAAGGACAATCGAAATTAATCAATGGAAAGATTTATGATGAACAACGAGTGACCGTTGTTTATGTTGAAATGAAACCGGATAAGAATTTTGAAGGAGTTCAAGGGTACTTAGTAGCGGTTGATCGGAATAGTAAAGCAATTGATATAGTGATAGTCAGTAGCCCCCCAAAACAATTGGAAATTGGTAATTTTATTGGTAAACATAATAGATGAAGCATCAAATCTGAAAAGTTTGGGGATTAATAGAATCTGATCACTGGCATTATTCCCTGTGAACGGTAATCCTTTTTTTCATCCCAGAGACGCGATTCCGATCATTCAGGATAGAAAGGAAGGATAGTTGCAGAAATTGCAAAATCTCGATGAATTCCTTTGAGTAGTAAGCCAATTTGAAAAAGTATCCTAAATAAATTGAGATATCCAATAGGAGTTCAATATGGAAAATAATTCACAGGAAAGGAAAATAGCATTATTCGAAGAAATTGAATTTACTAATAGGCTATTACGTCATGGGCTAAGGATACTATATGAAAGTCAATATGATTATAATTATCATCAAGTGCCTTTGTTTTTACTTTCTAATGGATTCGAAAGATTAATAAAATGTATCTTGGTTTTAATATATTCCGATGATGATTTGAATTTATTAACTGAACCATTCCCTTTCAAGGGCAGAGAAGGGCACAATCTTGTTAGCCTTCTTCAAAGACTTACTGATGGATTAATTACTCGAAATTATCACAAAAAATTTCCTGCTGCAAAGACTGATATAGATTTCTTAACGAATAACAAACATCTTAGGGAAATTATTCAGATATTTTCGAATTTTGGCCAAGGAGCAAGATATCATAATATTGACATTTTATTATCTCAAGTTAGAAAATATTCATCAACAAGTGATGCCTGGAATAGACTTGAGAACTCACTGGTGAATTTTACTGAATTGTGCAAAGAAGGAATCGAACCAGAAAATGTAGTTAAAGCAATTAATGAATTAGCATATAAATTGGTTATCATTATTGAAAGATTTGTAAGAGCATTGTGTAGACTTCTAACCTTAGGCGATCTTGGGAAATTAGCTAAAAGTACTAGCGTTCACGTTAATATATTCTTATCCTTGTCAGATTCAGATCTTGGAAAAAACAAATATCAAGAGATCTATTAATAAAAGGATTTACAGGGATAGTAGTTGCGGAAATAAACAAGGCACTCAGCATTTATATTTCACCCTGTCGGATTCATTACAGTATTTGAATAACTTTTGTAAATCAAGTAAAATAATTTGAGTAGGAGCATGAAACAGGGGACGGTGGTCCCGAAACTGATAGTTACGGGATAAATTGCACAAGTAGAAAAATATTTAAGAAATAGATAATGCAATATTTTAGTCCACAAAAAACAAGATCATTTTACGCCGCCAAAACTACTGAATTTGCCTGATATTCTGTGCGTAAAAATGTTGATAATTTCCCTCATATAATATAAAATACAAAATAGAGGTAAATTATGAGTTCCATAAGGATCTTCTCCAAAAAGAAAAAGCCCATCGTTATGGTTACCGCTTATGATTATGTATCCGCAAAAACGGCTTCGGAAGCCGGGATCAATGCTCTTCTTGTCGGTGATTCTCTCGGCATGGTGTATGCCGGCGATAAGAACACGATCAAGGTCACTCTTGAGCAGATGATACTGCATTCCAAGTATGTGCGTAATGGCGCTCCGGATGCCTTCATTATTACAGATATGCCGTTTCTCACTTATAAGGTCACACCGTCACGAGCGATTTTAAATGCGGGTAAAGTGATCACAGAGGGTAATGCGGATGCTGTAAAGTTAGAAGGCGGGACAGAGATTTGCCGTACAGTAAAAAAACTTATACAAGCCGATATTCCGGTCATGGGCCATTTGGGATTGACCCCGCAGGGGATATTGAAATTCGGCAAGTACCGTAAAGTAGGCAAGGGGATGGATGAGAGGAAATATTTGCTGAGATCCGCCCTGGACCTCGCGG
The DNA here is from genome assembly GCA_023144005.1 of bacterium. GTDB lineage: Bacteria > AUK180 > AUK180 > AUK180 > AUK180 > JAGLWT01. Next base: position 210,670 of record JAGLGN010000020.1, on the reverse strand, counting down.
CTGCCGGCGTATTCTCCATCGTCCTGGAATCAATACCCGAGGAGATCGGCACGGAGATCACAAGATCAATAAATATTCCCACGATAGGCATCGGTGCCGGGAGGCATACCGACGGCCAGATCCTTGTCTGGAATGATGTTCTGGGATTCTATGACAGGCTTCGCCCGCGATTTTCAAAGCAGTATAAGGACCTGTGGAATGATGCGATCGAGGGCCTGAAAGAATATAAACGCGAAATCGAAGAGGGCAAATTCCCTTCTGAAAAAAATATTTGATGACCGATTCAAGAAAAGTCGATTTTATTGTGGTTGGCAGCGGTATAGCCGGCTTGCGTACCGCTTTGGAGTTGAAACAGTATGGAGAGGTACTCATTCTGACCAAGACGGTTCTTTCCGAGGGCTCGACGAAACATGCTCAAGGCGGTGTTGCCGTCGTGTATTCCGCTATTGACAGGCCTAAATTTCATTTTGCCGATACCGTAAATGCGGGTAACGGTATATGTAATCCCGCGACGGTATGGAAAATGGTGGAAGACGGGCCCGACAGAGTGAAGGAATTGATGGACTGGGGTGTTGCTTTTGATGTAAAGGGCAGGCAATTCTCATTTACAAAGGAAGGAGCCCACAGGGTATCCCGGGTCCTGCATTCCGGCGGCGATGCCACGGGAGCGAATATTGAAACCGTGCTTATTGATAAGATCAGATCGGCTGGTATCGAATTCCTGGAAGAGACCAAGGTTTCGGAATTGATCGTCAAAAACGGTGAGGTACATGGCCTGATTGCATTCATTAAAGGTGAAAGAACAGTGATATGGTCCAAGGCGGTCTTTGTGGCTACCGGCGGTGTCGGCCAGCTTTACCGCAATACCACAAACCCTCCGGTATCCACGGGGGACGGGAGTTATTTCGCTTTTCAGGCGGGTGCGGAAGTAATGGATATGGAATTTATTCAATTCCACCCCACCAGTTTCGCCCGTGAGATCTATCCAAGATTTCTTATTTCGGAAGCCGTCCGGGGCGAGGGAGGAATTCTTCGCAATTCCAAGGGCGAGGCATTCATGGAAAAATACCATCCGATGAAGGACCTTGCCGCAAGAGACATCGTAGCGCGCGCCATACATAATGAGCTGACATTATCAGATCAGGATCATGTTATACTGGATATTTCCTCCATTGGAGTGGAGCGCTTTGAAAAGAGATTCCCGACAATCTTCAAGACCCTGAGCTCACATGGCCATGACCTTTCTTCTCTCAGCATTCCCGTGGTTCCGGCCGCTCATTATTTTATGGGAGGCATACGAATTGATGCTTCCGGCGCATCCTCTCTCAAGAACCTTTATGCATCTGGCGAGACATCCTGTTCGGGACTTCACGGGGCCAACCGTCTGGCATCGAATTCACTCTTGGAATCTTTGGTCTTTGCGTTTCAATCCGGAAAATGCGGTTCAGATTACAAGAATATTAAGATCACCGAGATCCCGTTCAAGGAAAAGAAATACATTCACAAGAGGATAGATAAGGAATTGATAGCTCAGATCCAGGAGAAAATGGAGATCAATGTGGGTATCATCCGTGAACGCGAGGGATTGGAGGACACGGTAAATTATCTCAAGAAGCTATATCGTGAGTTTATCAACTACAGTGATGAATTTGCGGAAAATCTAATATGTAAATCCCTGATCGTCAACGGCCTTCTGGTCTCAGAAGCAGCCCTCAAGAGAGAAGAATCCCGGGGTTCGCATTTCAGAAAGGATTTTTCCTTTATCGACGACAGGAAGTGGAAGAAGCATCAGATATTTAATAAAGAGGACCTTGAGTGGACAAAATAGTAATCAGAGGTGCAAAAGAGCATAATCTGAAGAATATCGACCTTGATGTTCCGAAAAACAAATTCGTCGTCGTCACAGGTGTATCCGGCTCCGGAAAATCATCTTTGGCGTTTGATACAATATACGCTGAAGGGCAGAGAAGATATGTAGAGTCCTTGTCCACCTATGCCAGACAGTTTCTGGGTTTGAAAAGTAAACCCGATGTTGAATATATCGAAGGATTGTCTCCCGCTATCGCGATACAGCAGAGGGTATTGTCGCATAATCCGAGATCTATTGTCGGTACGATCACCGAGATCTACGATTATATGAGAGTCCTTTTTGCGCGTGCCGGTGTGCCGTTCTGTCCCAATGACCATATTCCGATCACCTCCCACTCCATTGATGAGATCGTGGATGAGGTTCTTAAGCTTCCTGAAAATACCAAGTTCGCCGTCCTTGCTCCCATTGTCCGCGGAAAAAAAGGCACCTTCAGGGATGTCTTTCCTGATATTCAGAAAAAAGGGTATGTCCGCGTTCGTGTAGATGGTAAAATTTACAGTGTTTCTGAGGCTCATTCCCTGAAATTGAGCAAAAATATTAAGCATAGGATCGATGTGGTCGTTGACAGATTAGCGATCAAAAAAGGCATCAGGACCCGTTTATATGATTCAATGGAGCTGGCATCAAGGGAATCGGAGGGACTGATAGCGATAATGCTCATAGATGAAAAATCTCCCGGAAAATCCGAAGAAATGATCTACTCTCAGAATTTCTTTTGTCCGGAATGCGGCTGGTCGCTGCCTGAACTTTCACCCAGGATCTTCTCATTCAACAATCCCTTCGGGGCATGTGCCTCCTGTTCAGGACTGGGTTTTGTTTATTCCGTGGACCCGATGCTGATGATCCGTGATAAGAAATTATCATTACAGTCAGGCCTTTTGGCCTATGTCGGAGGTTTCGGTTCAGGCAGTAATTATATGTCGCATATCGTCAATATAGCTTCCAAGCAGGGCTTCGATCTGACAAAATCGTTCGAAAAACTCAATGAAGGGGAGAGGAATTATCTTTTCTGGGGGAAAAAAGGGAGTTTTGAGGGTGTGGCGAATATAGTTGAGCGGCGCTTCAATCAAACCAAATCCCCGCATGCCAGAAATCATTATCTGAATTTTTTTACAAAGGTTCCCTGCAGGCATTGTTCAGGAGCCCGACTGAAGGACGAAGTGCTCTCGGTGCAGATCAAAGGAAAGAATATCTGGGACCTCACCTCGTCCACTGTATCAGAATTAGGTGTCTTTTTCAAAGAACTTGATCTTCAGGGGGAGAAGAAGAAGATAGTCGAACCGATCGTAAGAGAGATCACCGCCCGTCTGGAATTTCTTAATAATGTAGGCCTGTCATATATTTCCCTGGACAGGTCCATTGATACACTTTCCGGCGGCGAGCTTGAACGGATAAAATTGGCTACACAGCTGGGCACTAAATTAACGGGAGTTATCTATATCCTGGATGAACCCACCATAGGACTGCATCCAAAAGATACAAAGCGTCTGCTGAGATCTCTTACCGAACTCCGTGATCTGGGAAATACCGTGATCGCGGTGGAGCATGACAGGGAGACAATAGAGCTGGCGGATTGGGTAGTTGATCTGGGGCCGGGCAGCGGTATTCATGGCGGAGAGGTAGTTTTTGAGGGAAATTATAAATCCCTCCTGAAATCCAATAATTTAACGGGGAAGTATCTCTCTCACAAAAAACAATGTTCGCTGAATCAGATAAAAACGCGCTCAAGTGACCATATCAAGGTCTATGGCGCGGAAGAATTCAATCTCAAAAGGATAAATGTCAAGATACCTCTGAACAGATTTGTCTGCATAACCGGTGTATCCGGAGCGGGTAAGTCCACATTGCTTGAGAGGATACTATATCAGGGCATTCTTTGGGAAACGGGAGTGGGGCGTAAGAGGCCGGGGAAGTATTCGATGTTCAAGAACCTGAGCAAGGTAAACGGCGTTCAATTTATTTCACAGCATCCTATCGGCCGATCTTCAAAATCCAATATCGCGACCTATACGAAGATATTGGACATTATAAGGGCACTTTTTTCCAAGCTTCCCGAGAGCAAGATGAGGGGATACACATCGGGACGGTATTCATTCAATGTAAAAGGCGGCCGCTGTGAGGCATGCCGCGGTTATGGAGAGAAAAAAATAGAAATGCATTTTCTTCCCGCCATTTATGTAAAATGTGATGTATGTAAGGGAAAGAGATTCAACTCTGAGACGCTGGAGATAAAATACAAGGGCAAAAGCATTGCTGATATTCTGGATATGACGGTTGAAGAAGCCAATGGCTTTTTCAGCAATATACCCGCCCTTAGAAGAAGACTTCAGCTTCTTGTTGATGTCGGCCTTTCATATATCAAACTCGGACAACCCGCGCCGACACTTTCCGGAGGCGAGGCGCAAAGGATAAAACTGGGCCGCGAATTAAGCAAAAAGACGAATAAAGGCACGATATACTTTATGGACGAACCCACTACCGGCCTGCACTTCGAAGATATGAACCGTCTTCTCAAGGTGATCGAGCAGCTTAGGGATAAGGGGAATACCGTAGTGGTGATCGAGCATAATCTTGATTTTGTGAAGAATGCCGACTGGATAGTGGATATGGGTCCCGGCGGCGGAGATGACGGCGGTTATATTGTTGCCGAGGGAAGCCCTACCGATGTCATGAAGATCAAGGGATCGAGTACAGGCCGGTATTTAAAGAAATATCTGAAGGAGGTTAAAGACCATGGGAATATTTAAAGCATACGATATCAGAGGGATATACAATGATGGGCTTGATGTTGAGATAGCCGGTAAGATAGGATACTTTCTTCCCCAGGTTATGGGTGGAAAGCGGATTGCAGTGGGACATGATATGAGGGATTCTTCCAATCCTTTGAGAGAGGCTTTGATCGAGGGCATGATGGCTGCAGGTGCGCATGTTTTTGAAGTCGGCCTTATTTCGACACCCATGATCAATTTTGCCGTCGGCAGGCATGGCCTGGACGGCGGTGTCCAGATAACCGCATCTCATAATTCCAAGGAATACAATGGATTTAAGGTCGCTGGCAAGAACGCACTTCCTATCGGATATGAGATGGGCCTCAATCGGGTCGAGGAACTGGTAAAGAACGGTGAAATGCCTCGTATCGAAGGAGGAAAGCGGGAAAAACTTGATATCATGGAAGATTACCTTGTCCATGTCAGGAGTTTTCTGAAGACAGAAGACAAATTCCATGTCGCGATAGACGCAGCGAACGGAATGGGTGGCTATACCGTTCCCAAGATACTCAACGGCACGAATATCAGCTTTGAAGGGCTTTATATGGAATTGGACGGTAATTTCCCCAATCATGAGGCGAATCCGCTTAAAGAGGAGAATCTGAAAGATCTGAAGGAAATGGTGCGCTCGGGGGAATTTAACTTCGGCATGGCGTTTGACGGAGACGCTGACCGTATAATGTTCATCGACGAAAAAGGCGATAATATTCCGGCTGACATTATTACCGCGATAATCGGGAAATGGATGGTCGAGCATGGGCACGACGGTGTCCTGTATGATGTCAGATCATCCAGAATGGTAAAGGAGGCGGTTGATGCCGCGGGTGGTAATTCCTACCTTTGTATGGTCGGACATGCCTATTTCAAGCAACTGCTCAGGGAGAAGGATGCCTTCTTCGGCGGAGAATTAGCCGGACATTTCTACTTCAAAGAGAATTATTATACGGACAGCGGCACGATCATGATGATGAAGATGCTTAATTTCCTTTCTGAAAAGAAAAAACCTATGTCCGAATTGGCCGCGCCGTTTCTGAAATACCATCAAAGCGGTGAGATCAATTCTGAGGTCGAAGACAAGGACGGAAAGATCGAAGATGTGGCGAAAATGTATCAGGATGGTGAACAATTCCGTATTGACGGCCTGACCGTGATATATGAGAAGTGGTGGTTCAATCTGAGAAAATCCAATACCGAACCGCTCTTGCGCTTGACCCTAGAAGCGGATACCGAAGAGCTGATGAAAGAGAAAGTGGAAGATCTGTTGAAAATTATCAGGTCGTGATGTGAGAAAGGTCATACTTGCCTCTACTTCACCCAGAAGGATAGAATTGCTGACACTTCACGGATATTTGAAGGATCATGTCGCGCCGAAGTTCGATGATTCGGGATTTCAGATCGAAAGGGATGATCAGGTAGAGATGCTCGCTACCAAGAAAATGGAGTCTGTTAAGGAAGATTTTCCCGGAGAGATCATTGTTGCCTGTGATACGGTGGTGAAGATCAATGGCGGCTTTCTGGGAAAACCGGAATCCAGGGACGATGCCTTTGCAATGTTGAGAACGCTTGCGGCCTCTCCGCATGAAGTGATAAGTTTTCTGGTCGTTTATGACGGGAAACACGATGTAATTAAGAAGAAAAAGGCTGTGACCAGAGTTGAATTCGATCACCTCACGGATGAAGAGATCGCTGAATACCTGACCAGCCACGAATACTCCGATAAAGCCGGAGGTTATGCGGTGCAGGGCCGTGCCGCGCCCTTTATCAAACGAATTGAAGGTGATTATTATAATATTGTAGGCTTCCCGTTGAACGCTTTCTGGCGCATAATGAAGGAGCTGGTGTAGTGTTTCATAATTAGCTTGACAATGGAATGTTTAGATTTGAGTCAATTCCAAGTTCGCAAGGGGTCACATGTCAGTTATGCTTGACTTTTATAGGGTATTGCCTTATTATATCAGTATAGCCGGAAAGGAAAAATATGGAGGATATAGATGCTTCCGATAAGAGAAAAAGTTAAGGTTAAGGAATTTCTGCTTAAGAATAAGCTGGTTTTACCGGCTGATCTGGAAAAAGCCCAAAAAGAAAGCGCAAAGAGCGGAGAAAATATTGAGGTGATCCTTTTTCGGAGAAAATACCTGAAGGAGGCAAAGTATAAATCTGCCCTTTCAGAGGTTCTCACTATCCCTCAGAAAAGTATTGATGCTTTAGAACTCGATCCTGTCATTACAGAGTATCTCCCGGAATCGTTTGCGCGGAATTTGAAGATGGTGTGCTTCTCCAAGGAAGAGAAGAGCGTTGACCTCGCCATTTCGCGCCTTCTTACACAAGACGAATATGAAGATGTGATGAAGCATTACCTTCCACGGAAGATCACCTTCTTTTTATCCGCGAATCGTGAAATTGTAAGAGTTATCAACGAATTTTACGGAATGTCCAAATCAATAGAAAGGGCTTTGACCGATATCAGCGGAATTGATTCCTTGAATACCACGGATATGTCACAGATATCCCGTATCCTGGAAAAAGAGCAGCCTATCATCAATTTGATCGATCTTATTCTCCACAAGGCCATTGATCAAAGGGCATCCGATATACATGTAGAGCCGAAGAGGGAACATACAGTGATCCGTTTAAGGATCGACGGCATACTCCATACCGTCAGGAAATTACCTCGCGCGCTTCAATTCGCGGTTACGGCAAGATTGAAGGTTATGGCGGGGCTTGATATTTCCGAAAGGCGCCGTCCTCAAGACGGCAGAATAAGGATTGAACATGAGGATCGCGCGGTTGAAATGAGAGTTGCCGTTATCCCAACACTTTTCGGGGAAAAGGTCGTTCTCAGATTACTCGATCCGAAGAGTCTCGATAAAACGATAAGCGATCTGGGAATGGATAAAACCGAGCTTAAGAGGTACAAGAAGATCATCAATCATACACATGGAATTATTCTGGTTACCGGGCCTACCGGTTCAGGAAAAACGACAACTCTATACTCGACGCTCAATTATATCAAGAATCCGGCCTTTAATATAATGACGGTGGAAGACCCGGTCGAACTTATCAATGAAGATTTTAATCAGATCTCTTTGAATCATGCGATCGGATTGGACTTCGCTGCCGTTTTGAGAGAAATTCTGCGTCAAGATCCCGATATTATCATGGTCGGAGAGATCAGAGACGGTGAAACTGCCCATCATGCGGTGCGTTCCGCCCTTACCGGCCATTTGGTCTTCTCTACCCTTCACACCAATGATGCCGTCAGCGCGATCGACAGACTGCACGATATGGGTGTTCCCCATTATCTGATCGCATCGGTTGCACTGGGTGTTATAGCCCAGCGCCTTGTAAGAAAGGTATGCCCTCATTGCAAGACATATTATAAGCCGGAGGATTGGGAATTGAATCTCTTGAATATCAAGGGCAAGCCCGATGATTATATTTTCACCAAGGGTAAGGGCTGCAAAGAATGTAATAATACCGGTTATTTGGGCCGAGAGGCTATTTACGAGATAGTTGAGTTTGACGATCATATCATAAATATGGTGGAAAAGGGAGAGAGCTCTGCTTATATCAAAGAATATACGCTGAAGAAAAAAATGAATAATCTCAGGCAGGCGGGTGTCATGAAAGTGATACGGGGAACAACAACGATCTCCGAGGTACTCAGGGTAACATCAAGTTGAAATTAGACATAGTTAATCTGGGAGTACTTACCGACTATATATTCAATAAACATAAGTTCACCCGGAATATCTATGAAAATTTCAAGGCTCACTTTCACCAATACAAAAATATTTACGAGATCCAGCGGCAGGTGATCGGAGATGTTGACTCGCTTCTGGATAATTTGGATTCCGAAGCCGTAAGCTTCGGTGTCAATTCCGACAAGATCATTGAGGATTCGGAAAATCTTTCCACCAAACTTGCGGCACTGCTGAAAATGTTCCTTGGCATCAGCCAATACAATCAGGTCATAAATTTCGTTACGGAGAACATTGAGGCTACAAATAACAAATTAGAGGATCTTTTCACAAATTTCAAGAACAATGAAGAGAATTTGAACAGGATGGCCAATTCTGTAAGACAATTGGCCCTCAACACAATAATCAAATCATCAAAGGGTCAAGAGCAGAGAAAGACCTTGTCTATCATTGCAGAGAATGTTACCGCGAATTCCGAGGACATTATCAGGGTTATCTCACAATTCGGCGAGGAAATGTCAAATTATTCCAAGTTAAGCCAGAAGATCTCAACGGAAAATGAGAAGTTCAATGCATTGAGCGCCAAGATCGCCGAGAATATCGTGAAGGTGAATGCGGATGTTGATCTCTACAAAGAGTATTACAAGAAGATCTCTGATATCACACCGAAACTGAAGGGTTCAAGGGGTATAATCCACTCCATACTGAAATTCTTAATGGACATCAAGAACAATCTCAATTCAATGATAGAGGACCTTAATGAATCCAATGAGCTGAATTCCTTGAAATTCGATGAGTTCAATGCCGTTTTTGAAGAATTGGAGGATTCCCTGGTCGAGATAAAGGAAGTATCCGCCCTGGGAAATTATTTTCTCCATGACAAAGAGATAAACAAGACGCTGAAACTTCAGGGAAGTTTCAAGGATTTTGATCCCTTCTCCGTGAAGAACCTGAAGGACGCCGTCTTTAATAAATTACTATTTTTTCACATGGTAACACAAAAGGGCGTGCGCTCGGTCCCGCAATTGCTTGATAAATGGGAGTATATCAATACCAAGAATTTTCTCATGTTATATCTGAGAGGGGATATTCTATTTTCGGATGGCTCTCCTCTTGACGGCGAGGATGTGAAATTCTCAATAGATACCTTTATCAAAACAACTGAGCATCCCTCCTTCTCTGTTATTGAAGGGTATGATGACTTCATCTCAGGGAAGACCGAATCATTGAGCGGAGTCACTTTTATTGACCAGATGACACTTCTGATTCGACTCAAAAAGAGTTATCCCGACTTCATCGCTAACTTCTCCCGATTATCCCTGCCGATCATCAAGAAGGATTCATATCCCGGAGATTATACCAAGATCACAAGCGGGCCGTATTATAAAAAAGGGGGTACGCTTCTGGCAAACCCGTATTTCCCTTTCACAAACAATCGATTGAATAAGATCGAGCTGGATTGGGATGATAACCCCGATATCGGTTGGGAGAAAGAGCTGAATAAAGAGATGCTCACCGGTGCGGATATATTCATTTTGAATGATACGCTTGATGAGGATTCCAGGCGGGGAGTAGTTTCATTGCTGCTGAAGGAGTTCTCTCCGTACAATCTCAATGCTAAAAAGAAAACAGAGATAGATGTCAAGGGTGAGGTGAAATTCCCTTCGGAGCTGATCATCAAGGATGAATTGGATGATGGTGAGATCAAAAAGATAATTGAAGAGATATTTTCTGAAAACGAAGTGAAGATCAAATGGGTAAAAAGAAAGGGCGCCAAGTACAATATGCGCATCTTCCGCTTCTATACTCCGGATGATCCGCTCTCAGACCTTATTAATAGAGTAACTGCAGAGAGCAGCGATCTTATAAAAGCAAAGGTCAAGATGCTCGGCCACTTCGGACGAGTACAGTCGGAGCGGCTTCTTATGGACAATTTTCATTTCTTTCCATTCAGAAGGGTACGGGAGAAGTTCCATCTGTCTAAAGACATATCTTTATGCGGAAACGATATCACATCATTTGAAAATATCTTGAAGAAGGGCGAGATCGATATCGATCCAGCGGATGGCCGTTTCCGCCACTTTTTCAATCTCTTCCGCTCCTTCTTGAAACAGTTCCGGATCAAGCTTGACAACGGCCTCAATCAATTGGATTATTTGGGTCAGAAATACTCAAGTGATTATGAATCCCTTATGGGTGAATACGATTTTTTCCAGGGTGCGATGGAGAAATTTTCATTTTTGATCAGGGAGTTCGAGAAATTAGAAAAGATCATTAAACCAGTACATAATGTCGACATAAGCAATATCACAATGAATTCTATGATCTTCAATTCGCTTCAATTGAGCTTGAATTCCTTTTTCGCCAATTTGAGAATGTATGAGAATTTCCTCACGAATTTCGAAGGGAAATTAAGCCTGATCTATGTTTCGCTGAATAAAATAAACGACCTGTCATACTTCTCATCCATGGAAGCGGAAAAGAGCACTGACATCAAAGATGATATTATGACGATCATCCGCCAGATAAGGAAGATAACAAAGGAGAACACAAGGTCGAATCTGGATATTGAGATCCTTCTCAAACAGAGCTCGCTCGCGATCGTTAATTTGAAGGTCTACATAAAAAAGGCCCTGTCCAATATTGATGATGTTTTCGGCCTTCTCAAGCAGATAAATGATGTGAGCACACAGATATTGTCAAATAATGAAGAGATCAATGTTTCATTCAACAGTATTTTGGAAAACATCGGAAATATGAAGAGCTTTTCTGAAATATCTCTGTCAAAGATCAACGAGCTCCTGAGTATTTATAAGGAGAATGAGAAGTACTTCACGCGTGTGCTTTCTTTCAATGAAATGAACAGAAATCACTTCCAATTCCTGGATCAACTCTATTCGCAGGACCTGATCACTGATTTCTTGAAATTGGAACTGAAAGGCCCTGCAAAAAATGTCAGAAAATTGAGGGAATTGAACCTGCATTATACCAATCTTCCCTTTACTTGGGATCCAAGGATGGTGACCGACAATACAACGATGAAATATCTGAATTTCCTCTTCTCGGGACTCTTTCATCTTTCGCCAACTCTTTTTCTATCGCCGCATCTTATCAAGAATTGGGAGATTAAGGAACACGGGATGGCTGCGGAATTCACACTCAGAGATAATATTAAATTCTCCAATGGAGAAGAGATAACGAGTAAGGATATTATCTACACATTCTATCGGATCTTTGATAGAAAGGAACCAAGCCCGAACCTTTTCCTTTTTGAAAATATCCTGGGCGCACGAGCGTATGAACAGGGGAAGACCGATTTTATTGACGGTATCCGCTATATTTCGGAGAAGAGATTCGCCTTTAGATTTGAAAATATTTACACGCCCTTCTATCTGAACCTGGGCACGCTTACTTCTTCGATTCTTTGGAAAGGCAATACTTATGCCGATTATGAAATTCCTGTAGGTGTCGGCCCCTTTGTCGTGGAGAGTATTAATGAGGCCGAAGTCATACTGAAGAAGAACGAAGAATATTTCATAGAGTTCGATAATTTTGACCGAGTGATAATTGAAGTCGTCCACGATGAAAAGATCACTCAAGCAAAATTCCTGGAAGGGAAATTAGATATACATGTTCCCTCCTCGCAGTTTGTTTCTTTAATGAACAATAAGAAGATCGAAGTTGATGGAAGTGTGTACTCCCTGCCGCAGCTGGATGTGAGATATCTTGGAATAAATATTCCATCCCGGCCCGAATTGACCGTGAAGGAAATTCGGCATGCCATCGGCCACGCAATTAATCGCCGGGAATTAATGGAAGAGATCAGCGGCAATATGTCGATCGTCGCCAATGGTGTTCTTCCTCCTGGTGTTCTGGGCCATCAGGAAAATGAGGACTATTGCCATTTTGATCCGGAGAGATCCAGAGAATTACTTCTGAAGGCCGGATTAAAGAACGGAATAAAGATGCCTCTGATACTCTCCTTTTCCGATTCGGATATCGAATCAAAAAAAGCGGCATTGATAAAAAAGTATCTTGATGCGGTAAATATTCATGTTGAATTGAACCCGCTCCCATGGCATGATTTCATCGAAGCGTGTAAAGTCGGTAAGGTACAACTATTTCTTCTGGGGTGGATCGCTGATAACGGTGACCCCGATAATTTCTATTATCCTCTATTTCATTCCAGGAATATCGGTATCTCCGGAAATTATTTCGGATTCAAAGATGAGAAGGTTGATTCAATGCTTGACTCGGCAATGTCCGTTATCAACAAGGTCAATCGAGCCGAGATCTACCAGAAGGTCGAAAACCAGATCATTGAGGATATGCCTGCGGTATTCCTTACACACTCTCTGCATTATACGATCACAAATAAGAATCTCAGAGGGTTCAAACCGCATCCGCTTGATCTTCTGAATATAGTTAATTGGTGGAAGGCCTGATCTTCGGCTGTTCCGCCAGCAGCTGATTTGCGGTTACTCTCAATTGCATTATGGTCTCAACAGCGGCCTTTATCTTCTCTTCCGGCACCTTATCCCACTGGGTATCCTGTATCCTTTTTATATTGTCCCTTGTATTTATCTGAAGGGTGATCAAGTCATTTCTGTAATCGATATGCTGATCACCTTTTGCTAATAGTACTTTACCTGTGGATGCCCAGATCTTCACATTTTTAATAAGATCATCTTTCTGGATATTAAGCGAAATCGGGTGAAGTGTCAACATCTTATTTATCCTGCCGAAGGAAAAGTCATATGAGAATTTATACTCATCGAAATATTCCTTTTCCCTTCCAAGATCCCTATAGACTGCCGCCAGAAGCATTCTCGTATTTATGAAATACGGATTCAAGTGTTTGCTCTTTTCAAGTTCCTCCCGTGATCGTTCCAAAAACTCCATTTTTTCTTTTTCGGTTTTCCCTGTCCGGAAGAATTTCTTGAGGACAACACCTTTATTGTAGTGCAATTGTGTATAATTGGGCGCGATCGCTTCCAATGCAAGATAGGTCTTCATTGCCTCGGTAAATTTGGCCAGATCATATTGTGCGCTTGCTTTCTTATAGGCGCAATCATAAGTATAAGGGTCAATGATCAAGCCAAGATCATAGTAAACAACGGTCTTGGCGCTGTACATCTTGAGGAGGTTATCTGTAAAACGCTCGAAATACGGCTTAATGCTTCGTATATCTTCAGTGGATGCCTTACCGCTTCTAAAGGTATCTGTGACCTTCTTGCGGATTTCCTGGAAGCCGGAGTTTTCTGCTTCTACCGCAAAGAATACCCATTCCAATATCGGAGATATCTGTTGACGCAAACGGCGCAACTTTCCATCCTTCAGTGGAAGGTTGAAAGCGGAATTTAATTCTCTTATCATGCGGCTGCGGGAGTCATATGAAGTCAGCTCTCCTTTGATGAATTTCTCCAATGACCTCAAAGCCGTAAGGTACAGGATGCGGTTGTTCTTATCCTTTTCACCTGCGGCGAGCTTATTGAATACAGATTTTATGAGATCCGTTTCCTTCTTTTTCAGTGAAATTCCGCGGATCTTATACCAGTAAAGATCTGCCTTGTACATTAATTCCATCAATTTCTGCAGCTTTGCGGGATTGTTTTCAAAACTACCGAAATTTGCGAAGGTTCTCGATCTTTCCCTGCCCACATCACCACGAAGAGTATCGGTGATCATACCCTGCCTTATATAGTAATCCCTGAGGTAGAATTTATCTGCCGTACGGATCCACGGGATAATACCTAATGCAAAGATCAAAAGAACGATCGTCATGGGAAGGAATGGTTTTTTAATTAATTCTGGGTTTTTCTCCGTTTGCTGTCTTATCATTCCATTGAAAAGCCCGAGGTAGATATAAAAATAAACCACCGTCGAGGTGAAGCGCATGGAAACAGACCAGAAGGAATGGATCAGTACAGCGATCAATCCGCTGCCCAATGCCATTGCGAAAAAGAAGTCCTCCCTATTAGGAGGGTTCAAAAGGTACTTGATATTTCCCTTTATAAGCAAAATAGCGATGAAGCCGAATAATATCAATCCGATGAATCCGGTATTAGACGCGATCTGAAGATACTCGCTATGTGTGTTTATTGTATTGTTTGAAACGGATTTCAAAGAGTAATCCTGTGGACGGTTCTCAGGGAAATTCAATTGATAAGACCCGACTCCGTAGCCTGCGATCGGCCTTTTCTTTATCATTTTCAGCGCCCCTTCCCAGATCGTAAAACGGACCTGAACGGTGGTGGAGGAGAATCGGACCTCTTTAATGCGGAGTTTGATGTCACGAGGAAGAAGGAAAACAGTAATGATCAGTATTCCGACCACGCTTCCCACCGCTATGAGCATCAGCTTTTTCCCGGGGAGTTTAACGAGACCCTTTTTGGACAGATAATACGCTACCCATATCACCAGATAAAAAAGCATGGGGAGAAAACCCAACCATGCGCCTCTGGATAGTGTCATGATCAGGGAGTAGACACCAAGTATTGACATTGTGAGCAGGTAAACAGAAAGATACGCTCTCTTTAGCACATTAAAGAGGAAGATATTGAAACCGAAGTAGAGAAATATCAATCCGAATATGAGCGTCTTATTGAGTGTGCTGTTGAATCCGGCTGTAGACCTTGCGATCTTGTAAATAAGAAAGGCGTAAATAGAGAAGAAGATGAGCATCGTTATAAAGGAGAGAAAATATTTCATCGGTGAGACATCTTCGTCCACATCGAACGGCCGGATCAATTCAAGAACAAGGTTCGCGAGGACTATCGGCAGCAGAAAGAGCAGGAAGTTAGCGTAAAAAATGGAATTTCCGAAGGTTGACAGTATCCTCCTTGATGATGATGCGTTCTCCCATTGAAAAATGTCCCAGCCCAGTTTCTGCATGATGCCGTATGAGATCAATACGCCAGCAAGAGTGATCATAAAATAATTGAAGAGCTTTCTGAATTGCGCTGAAGATGCCATCTCGGAAACTCCGAAAAAGATCATGACATAAGAGGTAACCTTGAAAAGCTGATGATAACTTTCTGCGGGAAAATTTGATATGAAGAGTCCGTTGAAGATCAGGTATGCCCAGTATGCCAGGACGGCGATCTCAAGGTAAATGAATGAATGGCCCTTTTTCTTGATGATCGTCCTCAAGGCAAAAAGCATGAAAATGCAGATGGAAAGTCCCAAGGCCCAGGATGTTTTCAGGACAGATGAGTCAACTGTCTGTCTGGAAAGCAGTACTGCTACTAAAAATGAAAGAAGCAGTATCGTACCTGTTTGTGCCCAATAAAGTATTTTTTCTACGGATTTTGAATTCATAGTTAATTATAGTAAAAATACAGTTATTTTCAAGAAAAACTTGATTTTACACAGGATTACACTTAAAATATGTGAGAGAGGTGTTTTATGAAGAAGAGATTTTTCCTTTCCCTGGCTCTTGTGAGCCTGCTTGTTTTTACTGGATGTTATTCGCTTTCCACATATCAGAATGCAGATACGGTCAGAGAGGGTAAATTTGCCGGCGGTCTGGGAATAGGGGTATTGCAATTCGCTGATCCCGATACAGATGGCGGAGCTATACTGGATACAAATGAGTTCATGAATGATTACCAAATGATGGAACTCTTCTTGAGATACGGCTTAACAGAGAATATGGACATGGGTTTTAAGATCTATTCCACGAATCTTTCCATGGATTGGAAATGGAGATTTATTGATCTTGGGATTTTCCGTGTTGCCACTGATATCGGCGGCGTCTATTCTAATTTTTTCGGTTTAACCGGCTGGGCGATAAATGGCAATCTTATCTTTGATATACGGCCGGTGGATGCCATTTCATTATATTTCGGCCCCAAGTATCAATATGTTTCGTATGGTTTTACTGATGATATTGATATTGTTCCTCAGCATTATTATGGTGGCTTCGTCGGTTTTAAATTCCAATTGGGTGCTATTGCGCTCATGCCGGAAGTGGCATTTTATAAGGTCGCGATGAATGCAGAGGATATCAATGCCTCCACGGATGACGGTTTCCTCTTTCAACCCGGAGTTGCTATACAATTCGGTTTTTAAAGAAGAGTAGCAGAGTAGGGACGGTGGTTAAGAGTGTTAAGGGTTTGCTTAAAATATTTTCTATAAATGTCCTATCTTTTGGGATGTTCGGTTTTTAGTGGAATTGAACTCTTAACACTCTTAACCACCGTCCCTATTTAAGATAAACCTCTCTTGAGAAGTTCAGCGCAAGTTTGGCGCCGATCAATCCTGAAATTACATAAGAGATCGCACCACCGAGGAATATTCCATTCAACCCCATGAATTTCATTCCAAGGAATGCCAGGGGAATATACAGCAGAAACATTTGTATGGCAGTGATAAGAGCTCCCCATAAGGGACGGTGGAGAACATTCAATGCTGAATTTGAAATGATGAAGATCCCCTGCAGGCCGTATCCCATTGAGAGTATTCGCAGATAAAGGGTCGATACGCGGTGTACTTCGGGATCGCCGTTGAAAACAGGTGTTATCAGCGGGGCAATGAAGTAGAGTATAATAAATAACCCCAATCCGTAAAGGAATGAGAAGCGGTATGAGATCCACAGTCCTTTTCTTACCCGATCCGACTTCTTTGAGCCCCAATTCTGTCCTATGAAAGGCGCAATTACAGAGGATAATGCCCATATTATGGTCATGGCGAAGAAGCCGATCCGTGTTGCGACGCCAAGGCCGGCAACGGCTTCCTTTCCGAACATTGAAACAAATTTGGTGATAACGCCGATCCCTATGGGCATGATAACTCTGGTCAAAGCCGAAGGGAGGCCTATATATAGGATCTTTTTCCATGAATGCCAGATCTCTTCGATCGGCGCTTTCTCAAAGGTTACCATCTTATAGCGCTTGATGAGCACCCATGAGGATAGCGAGAAAGTCGTCATACGGGAAAATACGGTAGCGAGAGCGGCTCCCGTAAGCCCTAATCTTGGAAACGGGCCCAATCCAAAGATCAAAAGCGGGTCAAGGATAACATTCATGGTAACCGCACACATCATGATCAGCGCCGGTGTCTTTGTGTCTCCTGTCGCCCTTATGGCATTATTGCCGACCATAGGAAAAACAACGAAGACAACACCGAGATACCAGACACGCATGTATGAGTAGATAAGAGGCAGCAGTTCTTTTTTTGCTCCGAGTAATTTAAAAAGAGGCTTGATAGTCAGAAGTCCAAGGGAAGCAAAAACTGCAACGATGAGGGCAGCAAGGATCAGGCTATCGGTCGTGAGCCGTCTTACGGCCTTCATATTGCCCTTGCCGATGGCGTTTGAGATCACCGCGGCAGCGCCGATCCCCAAGCCTAGAGCAATGCCGTTAAGTGCCATTACTACGGGGAAAGTAAAGCTCATCGCCGCCAATTCATCGGTTCCTAATTTCCCGACGAAAAAGGTATCAACGAGATTAAAAGCCACCATTGCCACCATGCCGAATATCATCGGCACAGTCAATTTGAATAGGATCTTTCCTATTGGCCCTTCTGCTAAGGTGGCTTTAATATCTCTCATCATATCATTATACCCAATTACTTATTTCCCTCAACGATCCGGTCTATGGCCTGTGCGGTCATATGTCCGTTGGAGACCGCATGTACGATATCCGGCCCCTCAATAATATCTCCCACAGCCCAGAGCCAATCCAGGGATGTCTTTCCATTCTCATCTGTCTTTATGCAGAATCCCTTGAATTCGACTTCCTTCTCATATGAATCAAGGAATGAATAATCGGGTGCCTGGCCAATCGCTTCAACGATCTGATCGACTTGAAGCGTCTTGACATCCGCCTCATCAAAAAGAGGTCTGAATCTATGATCCTGATCAAATACCTGTGTACATTTCATGATCTTAATGCCCTTGATAGCATTTGTTTTTTTATCGAGATCAACTTCCATATTTCCCCATCCGGGCTCAAGCACGATACCCTCTTCCATCGCTTCTTCGATCTCTTCGATGTCTGCGGGCAGTTCCTCCCGTGATTCCAGGGATATCGCGGTTATATTCACTTCTCCGAATTTCACCCTTTGTAATCTTGCCAGACTGCGGGCAATGTCCATCGCGACATTTCCGCCGCCGATGACGGCGATCTTTTTTTCTACCGTTACTTCCTCTCCCCTGGAGATATCCTCAAGCATCTCAATTGACAAATTGAACTTATCATGCTTCAGATCAGGCAGGATGGTTCTTCCTATGGGCAAACCGGTATCAAGGATGACAAAATCGAAATCCTTCTGTAATTGTGAGATCTTTTTGGCCTTTCCTATTTCAATTTCTGTCAGGATCTCCACGCCAAGAGTTTTTATCGCGTCGATGTCTTTGTCCAGTGCCTCATCCGGCAATCTATAATTAGGAATTCCATATCTCATGACGCCGCCCGCCATTTTATTCTTTTCGAATATGGTGATCGCATATCCCATTTTTGATAAGAAGTACGCTGCCGCAAGGCCGCCGGGCCCACTTCCCACGATCGCGACCTTTTTCTTCGCTGATCTTATCTGGTCTATGCCGGAAATGCTCTTTACATCATCAGAGCTCAGCTGATCCAAGGCATAGCGCTTCAGCCATCTGATGGCAACGGGCTCTCCACGGTGAGAGATAGCGCATACGGTTTCACATACATGCGTGCAAACCCTTCCGCAAACATTGGACAGGGGATTCGTCTTGTACATCCATTCCACTGATGCCTTGTTGTCATTGTCCCATATCGCAGTTATGTATTCCGGAATGTTCATTCCCGCGGGGCAGGCATCCGTACAGATTCCGCATTCAATACATCTTGAAGCTTCCTTTACGGCCTGCTCTTTTGAAAATCCTTTCACTATTTCAACAAAGGAGTCATTCCTTAGATCTGAAGATAACTGCTCCATAGAGACCCTTTCCAAGTCCAATAAAGACAGGGGAGTAGGCGTGTTCCAACCCAGATCGTCCAGCCCTTTCTCATCGGGAAGCAGGATGAACTTATCCTTGATCATATTAACTTCTTTTTCAGGATCCGGTGTTTTCGGTGTACATTCGATATGAATGAATTTTCTTGTCATTGAAAGAGAACCGGTAGAACATATATCCACACAATATCCGCAAAAGCAGCATCTTCCGTAATCGATCTCCGGCCTTTGATTCTTGGCTCCCTCACGGGGTTCTCCCTCAAAGGCGATCAGTCGAATGGCATCGGTGGGGCAGATATCGGAACAGGCCCCGCATCCTATGCATTCTTCATGATCATTCGCGTGTATCCCTCTGTATTGGGGCGAAACTCCCGGACATCCGGGAAATACATCCAATTCTTCCTTCGGAAATTTCACCGTTACCGTTTTTCTGAAAAGGTTCTTCAATGTCATATAGGGAGCGATTATATTTTTTTTGTCAATACTCATCTTCTTCTCCTACCTGTCAAAATCCGGCGCGCATATCTGAAGCGTGTTCATCCACAGAGCAACATCATCTATTCTCATTCCCGGCAGGTGTTTATGACATAAAAACAGTCCGGCGGGGAGGGATGGCCCTCTCACGGAGACGCGGTACGGCTTTATACCTCCGGTGGAAACGATATAATATCCGTATTCCCCTTTGGAGGATTCGACCTTCGCATATGCCTCTCCTTCAGGGACCTTGAACTTCAGCGGATTGCCCAGTTTAATATTGACATCTCCCTCAGGAAGTTTGTCCAATGCCTGCCTGATTATTGAAATGGTCACCTCGAATTCTGCGCGGACAAGATTTGCTCTTGCCAATGCGTCACCTTCCTTCTCTGTGGGTATATCGAATTCCAATTGATCGTATGCCGCATAGGGATACGCCTTTCTGGTATCGAATTTTACGCCGGTCGCCCTGAGATTCGGGCCTGTTATTCCCCATTTCTTTGCCTGGTCGGCGGTGATCACACCGACACCCTTCAATCTTTTGTGAATGATGGGGTGGCGATAGAGTATTTCATCGTATTCCTTGAGTTTGCTCTCAAAAAAATCCATTAATCCATAGAGCTTATCCCTCCATCCTTTGGGAAGGTCTCTTCTGACTCCTCCGGGGATATTGTAAATATGATATATCCTTCCACCCGTCAGCCATTCGAACATATCAAGCAGCCGGTCACGGTCAGCGAGCATCAGGTACATTACGGTATAGAGCCCGGTCGCGCCGCCGACGGATCCCATCCCCATTAAATGGGAGGTCATCCTGGACATCTCCAATGTGATGGTCCGTATGAATTTCGCCCGCTCGGGTATTTCCAGTCCCATTATTTTCTCAATGGCTCCGCAATACGCTGCCTCGTTCGGATCAGGGTCCACAACACATATTCTGGGGATCAATGAGAGGTTCTGATGCCAGAGATTGGTCTCCATTATCTTCTCAAACCCTCTGTGAAGTAATCCCGCATTGACCCTTGCCTTGGCGATCGAATGGCCTATCATGTCCACAACATATCCGAAATTTCCGTGCATTCCCGGATGATTGGGGCCGAAGAAGATATCGTAAACCTTGTTGCCGTCTTTATTCGCGATCTCAGTAATGTCGGTAAATAGATCTATCATTTTGCACCTTCCCTTTCCCCGACATCAAATGCTCTTTTTGAGTATTCCTCCGTATCGAAGTCCTTTCTCATCGGCGGTATCTCTTTCCAATTGTGCAGAAATAGCGGTGAGAGGTCCGGGTTTCCCGCGAACTCTATTCCGAAAAATTCATGGATCTCCTGTTCGTAAACCTGGCCATGTTCCCAGAGGTCAAGAACCGTGGTGACTTCCGGTTTCTCTCTCGGTATCCCCACCTTGACGATTATTGAAGAGTTATGGTCATAGGACCAGAGATTATAATTCAATTCGAACTCTTTTTCCTCTATCCAGTCGACCGCGAAAATATTCGCCAGATGAACAAAGGAACTGTTTCTCAAATAGGCCAGTACATTAAGAAAGCGTTCGTTATCGACTTTGATCCGTCCCTGCTGTTCTTCGAACAATTCGGTCGAAATGTATGGAAAAAGTTCTTTGGTCTTATTGAGGATGTCACTTGTTTTCATCGTCCGCCTCCCCGAATAATGACCCTTCTCTTTCAAGTATCTCTTTCTGATTTTTCTTATACCAGTCGTAATTCTTGACATATCTGTCATAGCCCTTGGCTTCACCTCTTTGTATCATATTCCTGAGTTCTTCCAATGCGGCGAGTATGGCTTCAGGGCGGGGCATACAGCCCGATATAAAGATATCTACGGGTATATACCTGTCGAGCTTATTTATCACATTGTAGGATTTGTAATAAATGCCTCCATTGATGGTGCACGCGCCGAATCCGATCACCCAGCGCGGCTTAGGCATCTGTTCATAGGTCCGTATCATCCTTTTTAATGTCTTTATAGACGCATAACCCGTGACAAGGAATACATCCGCCTGTCTGGGAGTAGCCATGGGCCCGACACCGAAGCGCTCCAGATCCCATCTGGAGGTCATGACAGGGGGAAGTTCCACTGCGCCGCAGCCGGTGCAGTAATGAAGCAACCAAATAGATCTTTTTCTGAAGTAATTTATCACATACTCCCAAGCGCTTTGGCGTTCTTTTCTGTTTTGTTCTATTTCGTTTAACATTTTCATCTCCTATCTTAAAAAGACGATGAGCATCTGAATGATGATAAGAGCGAGCGGCACCGTCCAAATATAACGCACCGCGTTCTCTATCTTATATCTTGGCATTACAGAATTTATCAGTATCGCAATGGTGTAAACCCCGAATTGCTTCAGCGTGAAGGTGAAGATATTCGCCCCGCCGCCGAAGAAGAGATTTACCATAATAGCCGTTTCAAAGTAAATGGCGACCGCCATCTGAATCATTCCGAGTCCCAGGAATTTTCCGCCGAGCTCGACCAATGGCCCTGATGCTATTTCCGATGGCGCGATCATCTGGTCAAAGGGTTTCTCCGCCATCATCGCCTGTACAGTGATCTCCGCGGCAATGAACGCCAGAGGGAATTTGACGATATTCCAGCTCAGGAAACCACCCGTCTGCATCGCAGCTATTTCCGTAAGTGACGACGATCCGGTTAAGCTTATAAAGAGTATCAATATCGCCGCAAAAGGAATTTCATATCCCAGCATCAGTGAAAGTGCTCTTCCGATCCCCAGCGGCGCATTCGGGTTTCCCGAAGCGGAAACCCCCATAGCCATTCCCAGATATCCTATCGTTGCGAGATATAGTATTAAAAAGATCGGTCCGCCGGAATCATAAGGCAGCCAACCGGCTACGGGGACATGTACCATCGTGGCGATCAATCCGCCCAGCGCCATTATTGAGCCGAGGGTCATTATCCAATGATGCCAGATGGATTCCCTTGCGAGGAGTTTTATCACATCGATGAACTGCTGATAGAAAGGCGGCCCTATCCTTCTCTGTACTCGGGCGGTTATGATCCTGCCCAAGCCGATAAAGAGAAGTCCGACCATTATCCCTCCAACGGAATATAAAATTGCGTTTAATATCATGGTAATCATAAGAAAAGCCCCCCGATTATCATTGCCAAGAGCCCAAGGAGGGCGGCATAACCCCAATTGTTATGATCGGTGAAGATCATATTGATCTCCCGTCCGATGATCTTAAGGATGTATGAGGCCTTAAAATACGCTTTATCCACGGAGCGCTTCAGTGCCCATGAGAACATCTTTGTAATGGGTTCGTAGAACCCGTAAGAAAATTGATATTTATTCGGGGTGACATTCCATTCTTCAGGGTCTTCCCCGGAGGTGTAATTATCCATCATCGGTGTTTTATGTGTCTTAGCGGAAAGGAAGAATATCGCTGCGGCTATTACCACGCCAAGAATGAAGATCACCGTGGAGAACAAGGTATTCAGGCTCCCAACCGAACCCTGGACGACATTCAGAGATTCTGAAATGGAACTTCCGAAGGTCTTCATCAACGGCATCATAGGCCGTAGGAGATATCCGGGAAATACGCCCAGGCCGAACATCAGTATCATACCGATCCACATCGGGATCTGCATAAGGAATGGAACTTCCTTAACTTCTCTTTCGTGAACCTCTCTGATCTGCCCGAGGAATATGGCGTGTAATGCCCGGTAAAGATAGAGGAATGCGCCGGTGGAAGCAAAGAACATCGCTACTGTCATGAAGTAATGCTTCTGCCCAAGCAGCGCCTGATAGATCATCCACTTTGACACAAAGCCGTTCATGGGTGCGATACCTGCCGCTGCGATTATTCCCAGGAGGAAGGTCATGAATGTTATCGGCATCTTATAAGCCAGCCCTCCCATTTTGTTCATATCGGTTTCACCTGTCCGGTAAACAACGGCGGCGATGGTCATAAATATTACTGCCTTGAAGATCATATGATTGAAGGCGTGAAGAAGTCCTCCCTTGATACCGAGTGCAGTTCCCAGAAAGATCGCCGTTATTATGTATCCGGCATTTGCTACGGAAGAATATGCCATCAACCTCTTTGCGTCATTCTCTGAAAATGCGAGTACCGTCGCTATTGCCGAAGTAATGATGCCCAGCCATGAAAATACCCATGCAAATACCGGCATTCCGAAAATAGAATAGCCGGCATAACCTTTGCTCACTATCGGTATAACATAAAGCAGCAGTCCGAAGATGCCGAATTTGATCATAATGCCGGAAATAAAGGGTGAAAAATCAGCGGGGGCGGATTTATGCGCCCGAGGAGCCCAGATATGGAACGGGTATGCGCCGGACTTGATCAGAAATGACAGGGTCAGCATAAGCAATGTCGGAAATGCCTGCCATGGAGTATTTTTCGCCAATATTATCATCGACCTTGTGGTAGTATGAATATTCAATGTGCGGAATTTTATCCCTATCATCCATACCGCGGCGATCAGAAGCATCCCCGAGACCAGGCTGAAGAAATAATAACTCATCGAATCCTTGTATTTTTTCTGCTTTCCCCCCATTATGATAAAGAAACTCGCCCAACCCAGAGTTTCCCAGCCGATAATGAAGAGCAGCCAATCCTTGGTAAAGAACACCGTCAGCGATGCTGCCAGGATCATCAGCCAATGGGGCACGATATTTCTCGAATGGCTCGACTTTGAAAATCCCATTGAAAAAAACGAATTCAAAAAGGACATAGCCATGACGAAGAATGAAAAGAACCACCCCAGCGGCTTATTCAAGAATCCTGGTCGCATATTAATCCTGCCCACAAGATAGGAAAGGTTCATTGTTTCAAAATAATTCCAATTGCCGTAAAGTTTCAGCAGAACAAAAACGGAAAATGCGGTGTATGCAGAGAAGAGCACCCATGAGAGTAATTTGTGCTTCATTAGGAAGACACGGGTGATCAGCGCCAATACTACCGCCAAAATGATCATTGCTCCAATAGATATCATTGTCTGCTCCTAAAGTAAGTAGTCAAGCACAAGCTTTGCATATTCAGAACTCCTCTCCGCCGCGGATACTCCGCCATTTATTATTTTGGAGATGCATCCAGGCCAGAATCCGACAAGCACAATTATCAGGACCAGTATCACTGCCGGTATCAGCAGATATGATGCCTTCGCTTTGACATCGCTCTCAGTGCTCTGATATAATGTTCCGGAGATCCTTAAAAAGTATACGCCTTCTACTATCGTTATAATAAGAATTATTGCGATCGAGAAATACTTGGCGGAAGCCAATCCGGCTCCGATCATACTCAGCTTTCCCCAGAATCCCATCATGCCGGGAATGCCGGTCAATGAAAGCGCGGCAATCGTAAACAGAGCCGCTCCGATCGGGGAAATCTTACTCAAGCCGCGGTATGATTCCCACATTGAGGAGCCCGTGCTTTCTTTGAAATGAGCTCCGACAAAAAAGAGTACGGCTTTCGCCATCGCATGAGCGATCACAATAAAGATCGCGGCATAAATGCCGATTCTTCCACCAAAGAGTATCGCCAGCATTACCAATGCCATCTGCCCGGCGGAAGAGTAACCCAGTAAACGGTTGATATGCTTTTCCCGGTATGCCGCAAGTTCTGCCAGTATTAAGGAAAGCAAAGCAAGCGGGAGAAGCATTTTGATCAGCCCGGGATTCTGTATCAGAATGGGATATAGCCTGATGAGCGCATATCCGCCGACCGTGGAAAGAATGGAGCCGAGTACTATTTTCATTCCGGCAGGCGCGCCTTTATATGATTCAGGCACCCATAAATTGAAAGGGAATACCTCCATTTTCAGGAGTATTCCGCAAAGGACAAGTCCCAGCGCCAGCCATCTCAGGCTATCGCCTACCAATCCTATACGGACCATCAGATGCGCGATATTCAGTGTTCCGGTGGTATTGTAGAGTATTCCGATCCCCAGGAGCATAAGCATCGATGCCAATCCTCCGGTGAAGATATATTTTAAAGCTCCCGTGTATGAGCTCCTGCATCCCCCCTTTGCAATAAGCACATAGGAGGAGATCGCCGCTAATTCCATGAAAACGAAGAAGTTGAAAAGATCTCCAGTCAGGATCATTCCTGCCGCCGCGGCAGTAAGCAGCATGAAGAGGGCGCCGGACTTGTGATCGTTTGTTTTTGTCCGCTCGATCCCTCCAAATTGCGCGATAAGATAGGCGATGAGGTAAATAAGCGCCACAAAGATCAAAGAGAGCTGATCACCTACCAGAACTATCCCGTAAGGCGGCTTCCATCCCCCAAGAGCTACGACTTCCATCCCTTGCGAGAAGAGCATGACCAATGAGGAGACCGTTCCGAAAAGAGTGACAAAGGACATGATGGCGATATTGACCCAATTGTCCGCTTTTCTGAAGAAGTACATCAGGAACGCGGCGAATACAGGCAGTATAATAAGGAGTGTCAGATATGTGTTCATCTTTCACCTCCCGCCTGAAATTCTGAGGGTTCGAGGGTCAAGCTTCCGGTTTTTCTGTAATACCTCAATATGAGGGCCAGGGCAACCGCTGTGATCCCAAGTCCGATAACTATGGAGGTAAGCACGAGTGCCTGCGGCAGGGGATCAACAAAATTCACAGCAGCGGGAAGTCCCAGTTTTCCGGTTATGATCGGTACCTTGGCTTCCGCCGACCATCCCGCTGTGACCAGAAAGAGATTCACTCCGGTTTCAAGAATATTCAGCGAGATAAGTATCTTTATAAGGTTTTTCTGTGATATCATTCCGAAAATGCCTATCAGTGCCAGTACAAGAGATATGGTATATAATATTGTAAACATCTATATCTCCTTTTTTCCGCCGGCAAGTATCAATGAGCCCAGCTCCGCTCCGACCTTAAGTCCTATTATCAGATTAAGCGCCAGAACTATTCCGGATGAGAAAATGTATCCCAAAACGCCTGTCGGGATCACATTCTGTAGGAAATTACCCTTCAGAACAAGTCCCGCTGCTCCCACTGCTAAGAAAAGCAGTCCAGCTATTGTTTCGGTCAGGGAAAGTAATTGGGAATTGAACTCATTTCCCGAAAGAACAAGGATCAGTATTCCTGTGGCGATCACCGCTCCTCCCGCAAATCCTCCTCCCGGTGTAAGATGCCCGTTGAATGAGATATATACTCCGGTTATCATGGCAAAGGCGAATACTATAGGCGCGGCTTTTGCAAGAACGAAATTAGGCGCCTCCGAGGTTACCCCTTTATTTTTGCCTTTTTTATCGGGCAGCAAAAGCATGAACCCGGTAACAGCCGCAAAGAGTACAAGTACCTCTCCAAAAGTGTCAAAGGAGCGGTAATCGGCGACTATTGAGGATACTATATTGGCTGCTCCGTTCTCCAGTCCTTTTGATCCGGGAGCGAAGTTGACATTGGATGGGCCCGTATGGTTCTTGGCAGTCAAATTGGGCCTTGCCCCTTCTATGTTCTTTTCGATCATTGCCCCGGAAATCCTGGAAGCGGGGGAATGCGGCCCGAATCTGAGAGTTCCTCCCTGGGTTCCAAGAGCGGCAAACACCGCATAGCCCAGCAGGACTGTCAGTATCAGAGAAAATATATATCTGGAGATTCTCGGATTACTCATCCTTCGCCTCCTTCTTGATCCTTTTCAAGACAAAAAGAAATACCGCGATGGTAAGCCCCGACCCGATGGATGCCTCGGTGATTGCTACATCCGGAGCTTTCATTATCACAAACAGCAGAGCAGCCAGAAGAGAGATAACTCCGAAACCGATGATCGCATGAAGAATATTCTGTGAGAAAACAGCGTATATCGCTGCTCCGATCATGACCACTCCCGCAAGAAGTGTTATTATCAATATGATACTCACTTCGTCACTCCTTCCTTCTCTTCAAATTGATCCTTTTCCAATAAAGCAGATATTCCCTCCTCATCCTCTTTGTGCTTTATCCTGGCGAGATAACTTGAGGAAATGGGGTTGGTGGCGGCAACGAAAACCGCTATCAAAAGGAATTTGGCCCATTGATCGGGCATTAGAAATGCACCGCCTAATGCGATCGAGATCACTCCCAGTGTTGATGCCTTTGTTCCTGCCTGTAAACGATTATAAAGGTCCGGCATGCGCAGCACACCCAGGCCGCTCAGCATGGAAAAAAGAGTACCTATAAATATTAGAATTCCTCCGGCGATAATCATGACCGCCTCCCTGCATCGCAGTACTTAGCGACGGCAATTACCGAGGTGAACGCCAGAATCGCATATACAATGGCTACATCCAGAAAGAGCCTTTCTCCCGAGTATATGGAGATGACCATCAAAAGGGAAGTGGTTATCGTAGTCAAGGTATCCAGTGCCATTATTCTGTTGAGCCGGCCCTTTCCGATGAGCAGCCGAATAAAGACGAGGATAATTCCTGTTGATAACATAGCGACCCATATCCACTGCAGAAGTTCAGCTTTCATCAACGCCTCCTTTCAAGAACTTTTCAAAGGGCATTAAAACCTTCTCCTTCAGCCAGTTTTTCTTATCTCCCGGATTTACGCAGTGAACAAAGATCTCATCACCTTTTACATCGACCGTTAATGTCCCCGGGGTAAGGGTTATGGAATTTGCGAGCCATAATTTGGCAGTATCATTCTTCAGGTCCGTCTTTGCCTTTAATATGGCGGGTTTTATATTGATTTTGGGTGATAGGACCACCATAGCGATCTGAATATTTGCCATCAGTAATTTATAGAGAAAGAAAGGGATATAGAGGATGATCCATAAGAGTTTCATCGGGTTCAAGGCACTCATCCCCGTTTTGAAAAGCATTGAGCTGGGAATTGCGGTGATCAGAGCGATCCCCGCGCCCAGTATCAATTTCCCTGCATCTATCGGCCAAACCAATAATATCCAAAGCAGGAGAATGATCAAGAGAACAAAGATGTAGCGGCTTAGCTTCATTTTTCCTCCTTATTTTTTAAACATTTCTTCATACAGAACGAGATCACTTCCAATTCCTTGGACAGATCGATATTCCTTATATAGAACTTCCCGTCATCAGATTTCAAGATGGCGGAGGTAAAATTCAAGATCCCCTTGATTGAGCAATTGTGAAGTTGAGATGCGATCGTTTCCGCTTCCTGCGAGGGGACGGTAAGGATCGCTATCTGAACCTCATTGCTTTTGAGGAATGCACCCAACTTATCAATGTGAAGGATCGGAACGGAATTGATGGATGTTCCGATTATTTCCGCCCCTATATCGAATGCTGCGAGAAATTTGAAATTCGCGCCGGAGAAGCCGGGGTATTTCAGAAGTGCGGTACCAAGATTGCCCGCTCCGATAAGGATGACCTTTTTCTCGGTGTTCAATCCCATGATCTCTTCGATATTAGAGGATAGGGTGATAATATTATAGCCCTTGCCTTTGATGCCGAATTCCCCGAAATGGGTGAGATCCTTTCGAACAACGGTTGCTTTGATGCCGCATAATTTAGAAATATCAGACGATTTGATGACCGTTTGCCCAGTAGAAGCGGCATTCTTGAGACATCTGTGATACGATGCTAATCGCCCTACAATACTCTCGGGAACATTGTCAAAACTGTTATTGCGCATGGCTTTGCCTCCAATGTTAAGTGAAAGTGATAACTTTCACATACATTATAGAATATCGTATGAATAAAGTCAAGGAAATTTGAAAAAAAGCAGCTAAAAATGTAAACTCTCATATGAAGATAGCAATAATACACGATTGGCTCATAACTTACAGGGGCGGGGAAAAAGTGTTGTCTGCTTTTTTAGAACTCTACCCCAAGGCTGATGTATATTCTCTTATTGCGTATAAGGGGCAGATACCCGAGAAGATACTCTCACGGGTCAGGAAAGTCTCCTTTATTCAGCGCCTGCCTTTCGCGAAGCGTTTTTACCGATATTACCTGCCATTAATGCCTATGGCCATTGAAGGATTCGACCTTTCCGGCTACGATCTCGTTATCTCCCTTTCACATACCGTCGCAAAGGGTGTGATGATACATCCGGGTACCGTTCATATCTCATATTTATTTACACCGGTCAGATATGCATGGGACCGCTACTTCGATTATTTCAAAAATAAGAAAGGATTATCTCGATTATTTATGGATGGTTTCCTATCCTATATGAGAAACTGGGATTATATCACCGCAACTCGGGTGGATCATTTTATCGCGATATCGAGTTTTATCCGATCCCGTATCAAAAAATACTACTCCCGGAGCTCGGATCTGATCTTTCCTCCCGTAGATATTTCAAGATTTGCGGGAAACATTAATAATAAGAGAAAAGACCACTATCTTGTATTCTCCGCCTTTGTTCCCTATAAGCGTTTAGACCTTGCCGTAAAGGCATTTACACAGAGCGGAAGGAAATTGATAGTTGCCGGCAGCGGCCCCGGATATAAAGCATTGAAAAAACTGGCAAAAGGACATTCGAATATTGTATTTGAACTTTCACCGTCAGATGAAAAAGTCGTCGATCTCTTTTCCGGCGCTAAAGGATATATCTTCCCGGGATTTGAGGATTTCGGTATAACGATGGTGGAGTCGCTGGCTTCAGGTACGCCTGTGATCGCATTTAATAAGGGCGGCTCCCGCGATATTATTAAGGAAGGACAGACCGGCATCTTCTTTGACCGACAGGCCGTGTCCGCGTTGAATGCCGCATTGACAAGATTTGAAGCAATGGAATGGAATGCGGAGGAGATCTCAAAGAGTGCCGTTAGATTTTCAAAGGAACGCTTCAAAAAAGAGATCAAGGAATATATAAATGAAAAAATGGAATCTATTTGATTCTCCCTTAATTAAGGTCATTTGCGAACTGTTGATCTTTTTCCTTGCCTCTCTTTTGGGGTATTATCTGAGATTCAAATGGGGAATATTCCCTGTGAAACTGGGGATTCCCTCTGTTTTGCCATATATTTGGCTATTCAGCATACAAGCCTTGATATGGGCGCTGCTCTTTGAGCGGTCCCGTCTTTATCGAAGACATTACTTTATCTCTGTCATCGATGAATGGTATTCTGTTTTTATTGCCCTCTTTTCGGGCTCTGTAATTGCCCTCGCCTTCACCTTCTTTTTCAGGGAATTTACATTTTCAAGAACACTGATCGCCGGCAATCTTCTTCTGGTCTTTGTGATCACAGCTTTTTTCCGCTTTGCAATGAACCGCCTGGCGGAGCATTTTTACAAAAGGGGATATGGAAGCGAGGATGCGCTGATAGTCGCTGATAAGGATTCGGAACTTCTCACAAAACGCCTATCACATTTGAAGCGTCTTGGTTATCATGTGAAGGATGTGATCTCCGCATTGGACTCCGGAAATTTCGGTGATTCCGCGACCATCTTCTGGGATCTTGATACCTTTTCAGTGAAGCAACTGACAAAATTGATCGAAGACGGTACTATATCTCCAATGACACATATCATATATTTCTCCGACATATTTTCCGGAATTTCACCTCATCTTGAGCTCTTCAATGTTGCCGGACTTCCCGCTTTGAGAATGAAAAAACGGGAGATCTCGGGCGTCGGAGCCTTCTTCAAGAGGCTTTTTGATATCCTTTTTTCTCTGATCGCCATGATCTTATTGCTGATCCCTTGGCTTATGATCGGATTTCTGGTCAAGTTCTCCTCAAAGGGCCCTGTATTCTATCTACAGGAGCGCATAACAAAGAAAGGGCGCATCTTCAAGATCATCAAGTTCCGGACAATGAAGATCGATGCCGAGGACACCTCGGGGCCTGTCTGGGCGAAAAAGGATGATCCACGGCGCACCTCCATCGGAGAATTTCTCAGAAAGACCTCTCTGGATGAGACCCCGCAGTTCATAAATGTTTTTATCGGAGACATGTCCGTTGTGGGGCCGCGCCCCGAAAGGGAGTTCTTTGTGGAGAAATTCAAAAAGGAGATACCCTGGTATTCCATGCGGCACAATGTCAAGTCAGGCATCACCGGATGGTCTCAGATCAATGGCTGGCGTGGGAACACATCTATTCGGGAGAGAACGCTTTTTGATCTGTATTATATCAATAATTGGTCGCTGGTCTTCGATATCAAGATCATCATGAGAACGGTTTTTGAATTCTTCTTCCAAAAGGAAGCCTATTGATCAATTGTCAATATGAAATTGACAATTGAATGAAGATTATTTAGTTGAGTTTTGTTCCGTCTTTTCATTATTAACATATGCTTTTCTCACATCATTTAAATGATGTTCAAAAAGAAAAATAGTATATTATTTAATGGAGTTTTGATCCGTCTTTGTTCCCATGTCATTTTTTGCGACGATACTCACCACGGCCAGCACTCATTAAAATTCCAAAACTCGTTAGCTTTAGCTCACTCAGACAATTGGCTATTTTTGGCTTCGCCACCACTCATTCAGGCCGTTAAAAATGTCAATGTCACTTAAACGGTTCAAAACTCTTTTGGGTTGGTCGCCCGGCGCTGCCGGGCTCCCGTTGAGCGGATGCGGGAAGGAAATAAAGAAATAGTTAACATATCTATGTATTAGAACACCTGCTCCTTCCGGAACTCTCGGTGGGGCGCACGGCTGCGCCGTGCTCGAGTGAGGGGGAGAGGACAAAGCAGAGAAAAGAAAATAGAAAAAAGTGAGTAGAGGGAGAAGAAAAGGCCAACTATTTGGGAGAAGAACCACAATTGGATATTTTCGGCTTCGCCACCATTCATTCCTGCCGTTAAAAATGTCAATGTCGCTTAAATGGTTCAAAACTCTTTTGGGTTGGTCGCCCGGCGCTGCCGGGCTCCCGTTGAGCGGATGAGAGAAGGAAACGCCCGGTGCAAACGGTTCCGGGGAGAAATCATGAGAACGGTTTTTGAATTCTTCTTCCAAAAGGAAGCCTATTAGCGTGTCACGTAGAGAAAATGCTGAGGAAGACGAAGTAAGAGCGATAATAACTAATAAACTGATATTATTTACTATTAGATAACAGGTGTATGCTACAGAAGGTGAAAATAGGGTATGGACGAGAAATATTGCATGAGGTAATGATATCATAATATTGATTTAAGTAGGTATATATCCAACTTTTTGCGGTATTTCACACGAATATTGCCTGTTTTTTTTTGATTTCGTTGATGTTTGTGGTATAATCCCGAAAACTAGAGGAGATCTGAAATGATCAAAAGAGAAAAAATAAAAGGCCACTTACCCTCGGTCGTATTATGTAGCGTTATTATATTTTTCGGAGCCTTTTCTTTTATATATGGTGATCTATTTGACGATGCGGTAGAGTTATTTGATGATGCCACCGTTTATTTTGAAGAAGCAGAAATCGCGTATACCAATGCAAATGAATTGGCAGAAATGGAAATAGAAGAAATGACGATTGAAGAACTGGAGGAAATGACAGAGCTCTATGACGAAGCTACTGAAAAATTTACCTCAGCTTCTGAGATGGAAAAAGAAGCCAATGAACTTATGGCAAAGGCGGAATTGGAATATGAGCCTGAACCGGAACCCGAACCGGAGCCGGAACCTGTATTGACAGAAGCGGAAAAGGCAAAGAACAAAGCACGATCAAAGGCCATCGCAATGCGCGCCAGGGCAAAAGCCAAGATGCTTATTGATAGAACTGCTACGGAGAAGAAATTTATCAAGAAGATCCAAGTGGCAGGAGCCAAGTACGATCTGAAAGTCTCCAATAGCGGAAGAGGCCCATTCTTCATAATGAATAATAGTTTTAATATGAAAACAACACAATATGATGACCTATTCCAGAATGAATTGGACGCTATTGTCGAAGTGATGAGGTCATACCCGGTCTATCATTTAAAGATCAGAACTTTTGCTGAGGAATATGATACCCCGAAGAAAAACAGGAAGATCTCCGGCAAAAGGGCTGATCTTTTAGTAGAATATCTTGATGCAGAAAGCATTACGAAGTTTGATATCGAGATCGAAACAGATCAAAATCTTACCCTGGAAGGCGATGTTTCTAATGTTATTCAGTTCGTCTTCTTCCGAGAGGAAGGTTACTTTAGACGATAGTCTTATCTTATTATCTTAGGGACGGTCTTTGAGTTTGTACACTATGTCATAATATTCAGAATGTTCGGAATAATCTCTGATTTTATTAAGCTGGCGCAGTCTTTACATTTGTAAGTGTTGAATTCTTCGTGTCTAAATTCAGGGATTAGTGTACAAAATCAAAGACCGTCCCTAATTATACAAAAAAGTATAGGCTTAATTAAATCGAATTCCCAGTGCAAAGCGGACTTCGGAGTTTTCACTCGTATCAATATCATTCGGCTCGAGAGTATCAATTGTCTCCGCTGAATTTGAAGTATTCAATAGGGCTGAAAGAGAGATCTCAAGACCGAACTTATTATTTATTTGAGAATAGAGGGAAACTCCAAGCTCGAAATTCCCCGTATTCGACTTTTCTGTAATGTCTGTCACTGCTGTATTCACTTCATCTACTGTTTTCTCGACTTCTTTGATGCTCCGGACAGGTGTCCATGCCAATCCGATTCTAAGGTCAAGTTTATTACAGATCCTTCTTTCGAAACCCATGAATATTTTTAATGTGAAATTTCCCGAATCAAGAGTAGTCGCTTCGTAAGCCGCATCAGTAATATCCGCGTCATATGTATATGTGATCTTTCCGCTGAGCGAAGAGAGTCTGATGCCGTAATAATTGAAACCGTTGTCAAGGGATTGTGTAAATGAAAGAAATGATGTTATCCCGCTGCCTTTATCCTCGTAACCGATCGTAGCTTCATCGGGGTCGTCATAGTGATTGTATTTTCGGGAGGTGCTTCTCATCACTAAACCAAGTGAGAACCGGAAATCCATCCCGAAGAGCTTACGCATCAAACCAAGCGTGGGAACCATTTCGCTGCCGGTATCATTGTAATCAGTTTCATAACCGCTTCCGTCCCAGTCGTATTGCCAGAAATTCTGAACGATCTTTATTGGAATTGAGAAGAGCAATCTGCCGAAAGTTAACTCTATTGCAAACCCGGGGGTGAAAGTGATAAGTGTATCGACGCTTTCCGTTTGATCGTCGAAGTTATTCACGCTGTCCAGGTCATCTACAAAAGTGGTTTCCAATGTATTTTTCAAAGCAGATATTCCGACCGTTATCCCGGTAGAAAAATTTTCTCCCTGGAATCCGACCAGACCGGCCAGTTCAAAGAGGCTGTTTCCTAAATCGTTTGTTGTAGTCTCATCCTGTGTATAAACATCAGAAATATTTATCCGGTATTCGTCAAGGATCTCCTCGCTGCCGCCGAACATTGTGTTCAGATTGAGGCCGAACGACAAGTCGCCGAATTTCTTTGCCGCAAATATCCAGGGAGAAGAAACAGTTTCCTGTATCTCTTCCATCTCGTAATCAGTGTTATTGCGGACCCGCTTGAATTCGGACTCTGTCTTGATCATATTCATCTCCGCATCAAGGAGGATGGTCAGACTGTCTCCCGCATCAAATAGTGCGGGATTGTAAATAGCATCGCCCGCTGGATCTGCGATCTCTCCGCCGTCAAGAAGAAATGAATCAAGGCGGATATTGGCAAAAGCAAAGGCGGCAAAAACAAAGATCATGATAAATACAAGAATTTTCTTCATATTAACTCCTATTCCTAATGAATTCTAAATGAAAACTGATAAAAATGCAAGCCTCCCAAAAACTTGACAATTTCCATAAATAGTTATATAAAATACTATATTATGAGGAGTCGGGGAAAATGAAAAAGTTATTTTTAATATTTTTGGTATCGCTTTTTACTATTTCATTGAATGCAAATGAGATCGGGGGAGATCTGCAGGATATGTTAATTAAAGCAGGCGATGAGGATTATATCTCAGTAGTCGTCCATCTCAAGGATCAAGTAGACGCAAGGATGCTCTCCGAGGATCTTCGCGGAGTAGGAAATACAAGATCAGAAATTCACAAGCAGGTAATAGATACTCTTACGGACAGAGCGGCTTCGACACAAGTAGAGCTCAAGGATGTTCTTGCGCGGCATCAATTAAAATCGGATGTAGAAAGATATACTTCCTTTTGGATATTCAACGGATTCACTGTAACCGCAAAAAAGGCTGTTATATACGAGATCGCGGCAAGAGACGATGTTGAACTTGTCCGTGCAGAATTGAAATTTTTCATTCCCGAAAATGAATTTGCCAATCAACCCGTCAGAGGCGTCAGGGCTGAGGTAAAGGATTACGGTGTAAAACTGATAAACGCCGATGACATGTGGGCGGAGGGCTATGACGGAACCGGCCTTATCATCGCGAACATGGACACGGGTGTCAATTATTATCACAAAGACCTGAAAGATAAGTGGCTCGGTAATTCAAAGCCCAATTCCCAATGCTGGTTCGATCCATGGGAAGGCAGCACTATTCCGAAAGACGGCGGTGTCGATACCTGGCAGCACGGCTCGCATACAATGGGTTCAATAGTCGGCGAGGATGTCTCCGGCGGTATCAAGTATGGAGTGGCTCCCGGCGCAAAGTGGATAGCTGTAAGAATGTTCAATACCAGCGGCAGCGCATCCGAAGAAAATACGATCAAATGTTTTCAGTGGCTGGCGGATCCCGACGGCAACTCATCTACCTCTGATGATGTTCCCGATATATTAAATAATTCATGGGGAGCGACGACTGCCTATGGCGGTGGTGTTTGTGATAGCGGATATTATTCCTATATAGACAATTGTGAAGCAGCCGGCTGTGTCCTTTTCTTTTCCGCTGGCAATTCAGGGCCGGGTTCAAAAACGATCGGTTCTCCCGCCAGTAGAATAACATCAGCTATCAATGCTTTTGCGGTCGGTGCGGTTGACAGCGCGAACACCATTGCGGATTTTTCATCAAGAGGCCCTTCTACCTGTGGTACGGGTACAACAATAAAGCCGGAGGTTTCCGCGCCCGGTGTTCAGGTATGGTCTGTTGCAGGTGACGGTAATACCGGCTACAAATATGGTGACGGCACATCAATGGCATGTCCGCATGTTGCTGGTGCTGCTGCATTATTGCTGCAGGCAAAGCCGTCAGCAAGTGTTAACGATATCAAGAACGCCCTATATAACACCGCGGTCTATGGCCCCGGCCAGAGAGAAGAGGATAATAATTACGGCAAAGGGGTAATAGATGTTTATGCCGCCTATCAGCTTCTCGGCGGCTCGGCGACTCCTGATATAACTTATCATTCAAATTATATAGACGATTCAGGCGATCATTATGCCGCACCGGGTGAAACCTTTTATTTCAGGGTCACATTAGAAAATAACGGCGGCGGCGCGACCGGAGTATCTGCGACGCTTTCCGAATCTGACAGCTATGTAACGATAAATGATAGCTATGCGACTTTTTCGGATATAGGGCACAATACAACGGGGACCTGTAATTCTCCATATTATCAGGTAGCTATAAATGCCGGTTGTCCCGCAGGGCATACGGTGAATTTTACATTGAACATAAGTGCTGACGGGTCTTATAGCAAATCAGTGGGATTCAGCATTATAGTCGGCACACCTTCACAGAATACATTTACAAGCTCTGATACGCCGAAGGCGATACCGGACAACAGCGCTTCCGGCGTGAACAGCTCGCAGGATCTATCAAATGTCGGCGCCATTTCAGAGGTAAATGTTTATTGCGATATCACACATACTTATATCGGCGACCTGATCGTCAAGGTTATTTCACCCGAGGGGACCGAGGCAACGCTGCACAATAAAGGCGGCGGCTCGGCGGATAATATCGTTACCTGGTACAATACGAATACATTAGAGGCCGGCCCCGGTAAATTAGACGACTTTATCGGAGAGAACGGTTCCGGTATCTGGAAGTTATTTGTTTCTGATAATGCGGGGCAGGATACGGGGCAGATCAATTCATGGAAATTGGAAATAACAAGTTACGGTCAACCGTCCGATGCCGTACCGCCAGCTGATATTTCGGATCTTTCGGCATCAACAGGCGAGGCGATCGGCGCGGTAAACTTGAGCTGGACATCACCCGGTGATGACGGCGCTTCCGACACCGCTACAAGATATGTCATAAAATACAATACCGTAAATATAACTGATGGGAATTGGATTTCCTCTTCCGCTCTTTCCAATATTCCTTCACCGAAGCTCGCCGGTTCGTCCGAAAGTTTGACCATTACCGGTCTGACAGAGGGGCAATTATATTACTTTGCGATCAAGACCGAGGATGAAGTACCGAACAGTTCGGGCTTATCCAATGTGTCTTCCGCGACAGCAAAGGCAGCAAGCGCGATCCTGCTCGTTGATGACGATAACGGCGCTACTTCTGAATCGTATTATAAAACAGCTCTTACGAATGGCGGCTTTACATATGATTATTGGAATGTCAAGAATTCCGGCAGTCCGGCTTCATCGAAATTGAGCCAGTATCAAACGGTGATATGGTTCACGGCCGCGGATTATCAGACAACATTAACATCAACGGATGAAAGCAATCTGATCTCCTATCTGAACAGCGGCGGTCATTTATTGTTCGTCAGTCATGATTATCTATATCAATTGACAGGCGGCACAAGTGGAAATATCACGCAGAATTTCGCGCATAATTATTTGAAGGTGAATTCCGTAACAAATGATATCGGCGATTCTTATGAGACGAGTGCTAACGGAGTTGCAGGTGATCCGATCTCAAACGCATTGAATCTGACACTCTCCGGCACGTCGCCCATAACCAATTATGCCGATTCGATCACAACAAGCGATGGAGTGACCATCTTTAAGAACAGTAAACCCGACCCCTGCGGCATAAGATACGATAATGGAACGTATAGAACAGTATTTCTGGCATTTCCTTTTATCAATATATCTTCGTCCGCGAGTAGAGATACATTGATCACAAAAGTTATCGACTGGCTGGATAACGGCGGCGGCGCCTCTGATACGACCGCCCCGGCGGCGATTTCTAATCTTAACGCGGCTGCCGGCGCGCAGGCTGGTGTGATAGATCTGTCATGGACTGCTCCCGGTGATGATGGTACAAGCGGTACTGCGGCTGCCTATGAGATCAAATATAATACGGTTAACATTACAAGTTCAAACTGGACCAGTTCAAATAATATTTCGAATCCCTCTGCGCCGAAATCCTCGGGCTCCGGAGAAGCTATATCTATAAGCGGATTTACCGCGGGAACGCTGTATTACTTTGCTATAAAGACAAAGGATGAAGTGCCGAATACTTCTGGGATATCAAATGTCGCTTCAGCTACTCCTCCCGGGACAACGAATGAATTGAACTACACAAGCAGCGATACTCCAAAAAATATTCCTGATAATAATACAAGTGGTGTTGAAAGCATCATCAATGTATCAGAGAATTACACCATTGCCTCTGTCAGGATCTATACGGACATTAAGCATACCTATAGGGGAGATCTCCTTGTTAAGGTCACATCGCCCGCAGGCACTCCCGTTACCTTGAATAATCGAGGTGGCGGCAGCGCGGATAATCTTATCGGCTGGTTCCCTGACGCCTTGACCGCATCGGGCCCCGGTGCATTATCCGATTTCGTGGGCCAGAGTTCGAGCGGGGCGTGGAAGCTCCATGTAGATGACAATTATGCGCAGGATACCGGAAGAATTGACAGCTGGAAACTGGAGATAACTTATAATGGCGGCGGCGCGACGGATGAGGTTCCTCCCGCGAAGATAACGGACCTTGCCATAACAAAGCTTTCCGCGACTTCCATAAAGTTGACTTGGACCGCACCCGGCGATGACGGAAGCGAGGGTGATGCTGCAGCGTATATTATTAAATGCATGACCGCACCGATATATGAATCGAATTGGTCGAACGCGTCCGATATTACAGGTGAGCCCGCCCCGGCGGCATCAGGAACGCAGGAAACATTGACAATTAGCGGCTTGACCTCTGGAAATACATATTATTTCGCCATCAGGACCGAGGATGAGATACCGAATCTGTCCGATGTTTCAAATAACGCCTGGCTCTACCTCGGCGAACCGCCTTCAGATCCGACAACAATACTGCTTGTGGATGATGACGGTGGTTCTACAAATGTAGAGACATATTATAAGAATGCGCTTGATACGAATAGTTATTCCTATGATAATTGGGTGGTCTCCGCTTCCGGATCGCCTTCGGCAGTCACATTGAAAAATTATAATATCGTTATCTGGTTTATCGGAGGAACCTACACCAATACATTGACGGCGACCGATGAGACCAATCTCAAATCATATCTGAATAGCGGCGGACATCTTTTCTTTTGCGGACAAGACTACCTTTATGAAATAACAGGCGGTGCCGATGGCGCGGTTACCGGAAAGGATTTCTGCAATAATTATTTGAAAATAAGCTATGTAGATAATGACGTAAATGATAATTCACAGACAAGCCGTGCAGGTGATCCGATCTCCAACGGTCTGAACCTTACACTGAACGCCTCGTCACCGATCACGAATTATTCGGATGATTTTGATACAACGGGAGAATGGTTCTATAAGGACTCCGCGGGATATGCTTCCGCTACCCGTGTCGAGAATTCCACTTATAAACTTGTTTTTATGGCATTGCCATATGAAAATATAAACTCAGCAACAACGCAGGCGCAATTGATGGATAATATCGTACAGTATCTGTCAGCGGGCCCGGCAGCTCCCACGGGACTTGCCGTTTTTAATCCGAATGAAGACGGCACTTTGAATATTTCATGGAATTCGAGTCCCGATACGATCGTTCTCGGGTATAAACTCTATTATGAACTCAGCGATACTACACAGTTCAATGTTGTCGCGAATGTGAGTAAAACTCCCAAGACCTCGTTATCTACTACGGGAAGGAATACCTCGAGCGCCTTGAATGTCAACAGTTTATCGCTGCTGACCGAAAAGAGCGGGAGCTACAGAGTGCTTCAATCAACCGACGGGAGTTTTTACGATGAACCCCCCGTATCTCCCATTGATGTCGGCATAAATACCAATTTACAGATAAACAACCTCATCAACAGCTCCAAGTACAAGGTATGGGTTACCGCATACGGCAGCGGGAATGAAGGGGACAGGTCCTCGGAAGAATCCGGCACGCCTACCGTTTCTGATAATCAATTTTATTTCACCTGTGAGATAGATGACACCGATGCAACGGGCGGAGTGAAGAACGGCTGTCTCGATCCCGGCGAGCAGAATGTGAAGGTTATTGTAACGCTTATCAATAATGGCTCGGCAACGGCGTACAATCCGACAGCCACACTCCAGAAATGGGATTCAGCGGATAGCAATTATTCCATTAACAGTAACTCCTCCGCTTATGCGGATATCGCTTCTTATGGTGGAACCGTGATATGTCAAACGCCGTATACCGTGAATGTTTCTACCGATTGTCCGGTAGGGCATACGATCTCATTACAATTGAATGCGAGCGGGTCAAATGACTATTCGACGAAATTCTATTTCGATACATTTGTAGGCCAGGCGCAGGTTTTACTTGTCAGAGATGACGATTGGGACTATCTTCTGACCGACGGAGGAAAGATCAAGCAGGCTCTTGTTGATGCCGACATCACCTTCGCTGAATGGGATACGATCTTGTACGGAAGTCCTAATTTTACATCGGGCAGCAGTTCGAATATGAATATAGCGCCATATCAGGCGGTTGTCTGGTTCACCGGCCTGGGATATGATGCCACACTTACAAATTATGATGAAGAGAATTTGAGAAATTACCTCAATTGCGGCGGCAATCTTTTCCTTTCCAGTCAGGATTATTTATGGGATAGGGGACAGATATCAAGCTTCGCCCATAATTATTTGCACATTGATTCATATTACGGAGATGCGCAGAGTAATCAGCAAACAGGAATTGCGGACGATCCGATCTCTGACGGAATGATCTTTGATCTTTCTTATGCGTTCACGGATTATTCGGATGACCTTATTCCGCTTTCAGATGCCCAGGGGATATTAATAAATAACAATGGCAATTATGGCGGTATAAGGTATCCCGCGGATGGCGTGCCTTCCGATTATCGTGTCGTTTTCTTTGCATTTCCGTTCGAGTCGATCGTTGACACCGGATATGTCGGATGCAATAAGCAGGATGTCATGCAGAGGGTATTGCGCTGGCTTACCGGATTCGATTACGATTCAACGATCACAAGCGGTGATGTTGTGCTATTCCCCGAATGGTCGAATGATGGACAGAAGATCGCTTACCTCTACAGGGAAGTGTCGGGTGAAACAAATATACGCGTCACAGAGCGTTTAAGCGGAAACTCTGTTGCAAATACGATAGATATTACGAATACTCTTGATGATGTGAGCCATGTTTCACAGATCTCCTGGAGCTACGACGACCAATATATAATATTCGGAAAGAGAATAGGGGACTTCCTGCGGATCGCAAAAGTGAAGTATGATGGAACGCAAAAAGGAGCGTCCGAATTATATCAGCCGACGAATGCATTATACCTCGGGTCATATACCGACCCGGATTACTCCGACGGCGCTTATCAGAATGACGGCAAAAGCAGGATCGTCATCTCTGCCTGTGGTGATATATGGGTCTATGAACCGAATAA
This sequence comes from bacterium, assembly GCA_023144005.1. Taxonomy (GTDB): domain Bacteria; phylum AUK180; class AUK180; order AUK180; family AUK180; genus JAGLWT01. The sequence goes on along the minus strand of JAGLGN010000020.1, from coordinate 168,364 downwards.
TACGAGCAATGCCGATTCAGGTCTGAAGAGGATCACTAATCTCTCCGATCCGCTCTCCACATATGCGGTGGTTGATAAACTCTATCAGCCGAAATGGTCGGAAGACGGAAACAAAATAACCTTTGTTGACAGATGGCCGGACAGTTCTTCATATCCCGGAGACGGTGATATTTATACGATCGATAATGTGCAGAACATCATCAGCGGCGGCCGTGAACCTGTAAGCAATTGGAGCGATCCCGATCTTTATGCCGTTGCCGCATCCACATACCCAGAATGGTCGCCGAGTTTTTCCCTTGACGGCACAATGGTCTCATATAATTTCGATTATAATGCCAGTTTTGAAAATGTCAACTTCTGGACCGACCCTGCCGGTGAATTTTCCAGCACGGATTTTGACGCTTATAAAAGGGATTCTCTTGGAGTCGGTTCAGCCGATCTCCTCGAGGCCAAATCCTATAATGAGGGCTTGATAAAATGGGCGCCAGCAGGCGGAGACGTGTTTACTTATATTTCCAGATGGTCTGACGGCACTTATCATTTGACCACATTCAATGACTCGTCGATCGGTGGATTTACCGTAAAGAAATTTAAGGCGGAAGAAGAGTTCTATACCCTTTGCGACAATTCAAGATCATCGGTCACAATTCCTACATATCTATTTACAGAGCATGACGGCGATCTGAGAATAGTAGTTCCCTCATATATTCCCGGATGCAGCAGTAATTTGCTCCCGATAGGGGAATACAGGGAATTTTCGATAGACGGGGCAAGGCCCGAGATCGGTGAAGAGTTGATCACTGTAGTCATACCGTTCACGGCTCCCGCGATAAGAAAGATCAGGGATATTCAGGCAATCGGGCTCTATTACAGAAACTCTGCGGAAAGCAAATGGGAGAAGGTAGAATCCGAATACACCATTGATAAAAAGAGAAATGGCAATTTTACCGCCGCGGTCGATAAACTGGGTATTTACGGCCTGTTCTACGATAAGAATTTCAAGGCAAAGGCGATCGATGACCTTAGCTTGATCACGATAGTTCCAAATCCTTTCAAGCCGATGGATGATGATGACGATACCGGCAAAACCGAAGGCGGTATAATATTCAACAATCTTCCCGATAATATCAAAAAGATAACGATCTACAATATTTCAGGCGAGAAGATCAGTCAATGGAAGGAAAGTGATGAGGGGACTGTCATTGTATATGTCAAGACCACGGATGCAATGGACCCTGCCACCTATGTCCAGCAGTATTATCCTACCTTTATAACTGGCATCAACGGCGGCGTTGCGAGATGGATAGTCAAGAACGATCAATATGAAGATGTCGCGAGCGGCATCTACTTCGTTGTTTTTGAAGATGCGGACGGAAATACCAAGGTAAAGAAGGCGGCGGTGATAAAGTAACGCCTGCGGCGTAACGTGTGACGTGGAAAGGAAAAGCAATACGGATGTGAATAACGGATTCATTTGATTCTATACATTGCGAAGAGTTTACGCGCTTCGCTGTTTCGTCAACTCTCCGCTTGGAACTTTTACATCGGGACAGACAGTCGTTCGGCACGAACGAAGTGTGAGGTGTGATGTGTCGCGTGTGAAGTGGGGATAAGAAAAGGGATGGATTCTTCAGTCGCTACCGCTCTTTCAGAATGACATTCAAAGAGGTGTGGGAATGTTTCCGTGTGATTCTATGCCCATTCTCCCTCCACCCACCCAGGTGATCTGAGTCATAAATAAGATGGCAATGGCTGATGCTCTTTTGCTACGTATTCAAGGCACGAGGAACGCTACATACCCAGCGCGGTCTGTAAGCGACGAGCAACGCAGAAGACATAGAAAGAGCTTCAGCACGAAGGGAATCTCATCTTTGGTCAATTTCTTCCTCTCTCTTCGTTAGCGTACCACCAAGGGTACGCCGCACTCATTGTTCGTTGGAATTGGCTCAAATCTAAGTAATCCATTGTTATCGTATTTATGACTCAGAACACCATTCTCCAGGGACGGAGGTGTGAATTTTTCAACCAACTTATTTGTCTGAATTGGATGTATTAAGTTAAAATATTAAACCTGCCGTCCCGTAGGCTGATAGCTCCGGCGTTCTATTGTTTTAACGGATAAATTTAATGAGGTAAACGAAATAACGATTTTCCGGTTACGGGTGTGTTTCTTTTTCCCATTCTCCAACTAACCTCCATCCTCTATTTTGACAAACTTTCTCATTTATAATAGAATACAGTATGAAAAAACGAAGTATCTATTTATTGATGGGAATTCTCCTTCTTACAATTGTTACTCTTTCCTGTAAAAAAGAATTGCCACTGCCCGATTATGCCAAGAACATAGAAGTCACTGAAAATGTTGCCAATGCTACAACTCTCCGTCTTCTGAATATGAAGATCGAGGAGTATCAGGATGATCATGGTATGTATCCCGAGACAATAGAGGACCTGAAGCCCTATATTGGAGGGATCTCTCTGAAGGGTGAAGGCGGCGGAAAATACTATTACGATGGTGATGAGCAAGAGTTCAAGTTTGATCCGGAGCAGGATTGAAAAGAAGGAAAAAACTCTGGGAAAAGCTCTATTCGGCGATATGGGCAAATAACAAAGAGGATTTTCTTGATGTGGTCAAGCGGATCGAAGAGCAGTATTATTCTCAAAACGAGCTGGAAGACCTGCTGTTTAAGGCAGGCATCACGCTGTCAGAAGAATTTGAAGATGAGCAGCTGGCGAAAGAGTATTACGAAAAATATCTGAAGCGTTTTAAGGAAAATGGCAGATTTTCAGAACAGGTTCTTAAAAGAATCGATGCGGTCTGACCCTTATTTTACCTATACGGGATTTCTGAAAGCGCTTACCGGCGCCAGGGTGGGCAAGATCCTTGTAAATGCGGGCTTCACCTGTCCAAACAGGGATGGCAGCAAAGGCAGCGGCGGCTGTGTTTATTGTGACGCGAGAGGCAGCGGCACAGATCTCACGGGTACGATCAGAGGGCAGATCGAATCCCAATTGAAAAGAAAGGCCTCAAAATATAAATCCTTCATACTGTACTTCCAGGCCTTTACAAATACTTACAATACCACGGACAAATTATTTCAACTCTACTCCATCATCAGGGAATATGATGAATTTGCGGGAATGATAATAGGCACGAGGGGTGACTGCATTGATGATGAAAAACTGAAGATGATCGACTCATTTTCAGACAAATACTTCGTCCAGCTGGAGTATGGGCTGCAAACATTGGACCCTGATATAAGGAAATGGCTTAACAGGAATGAGACCCTTGAGGAGTTTGAAAATGCTGTGCGGATGACCAGGGAGTACAGCAGCATCTTTGTGGGGACGCATCTCATACTGGGCCTACCCGGTGAAAAGGACGGTTATCACCTGAAAACCGCGGATTATCTGAACCGGCTGGGAATCGACGGCGTGAAACTGCATAGTCTGTTCATCCCGCTATCAAGCACTTTGTCGAAATTATATAAAAAGGAAAAATTTCCGCTCCAGACCCTGGAACAATTCACATTTCAGGCTGCGGAGTTGATAAATAGATTGAATGATAGTATAGTTATAATGCGGGTCGGGGGTTATGTCGATAAGATACAACTGCTTGAGCCGCAATGGTGCCTGGAGAGGCGGAGGGTCATTCAAACCGTTAAAGAGAAATATGCTGCACTGAAGGGGGCCCGTCAGCGCTCTGATTTATAAAATCCGACGACAATGTGTGATAAGGGCACAAGTGCACAAGTGACAAGGTACAAGTGGTACAGAAGTAGGTGGTGCGGTGTTCCTCGCGCTTCTCATGCTGAACAAATAGCTTCAGCCATTGTTGCTGTATTTTCTGGATCAGGTCCGGTAGAAATATTTTCGGAAATTAGGGAGGTAAGATGCGATCTGCATCAAGCATGAAAGACGCAATGTCCAAAAAAGATCTCTATTTGCATGCCCTTGAGGGCAGGGGGGATATTTTTACAACGATCGGAGAGGACAGCAAAGCGCTCTGCGATTATCTGACGGTGAAAAACAATTCACGCTCCATGAAAGCCCGGACAGGTGTACATATCAAGATGTGTGCCCTGTATTATCGTGAAAGCAAATACGCCCAGGCACAGATCGAGCTTGAAAAGATCATCAAAAAGCTCTCAAGCAAGAGCGATACATCCGAGCTTCATGCCAAAGCTAATATAGAATTATCACATGTCTTCAGAGTGAAAGGCGATTATGAGAGATCGCTGAAACTGATCAGGGAAGCCCTTGATATAAGCAGCAAGGATAAGGATAAACAAGGCCTCGCATCCGCCCGAAGCGCTTTGGGGCATCTTCATTGGGAAATGGGGAATTATGATTCAGCGCTCAAAGAGATCAAAAATGTCGGAGATATATTTCACGAGTTGGGAGATCTTGATGGAGAGAGCACCGCTTATAATAACCTTGCTGTGATCTACGATGACACCGGAGAGTTGAGCAGTAGCGAGAAATTCTATAAGAAAGGGCTGGACATCTCTCTGAGGATCGGAGATATCGAAGGAGAGGCAAAGGTATTAATAAATCTTGCGGGTGTTTACTGGCGCACGGGAAGAGCCTCCGAATCCATTGACGCATTATCAAAAACCCTGCTCATAAATGAAAAATTGGGCAATCTGCTGATGGCGGGGATGATCTCGAATAATCTCGGCCTGCTGAAAATGAATATGGACCGGCTTGAAGAATCAACGGAAGCGTTCCTGCGTTCTTATCACATTTTCAAGCGATTGCAGGATAAAAAACATATGGCGCTCGCCGCAGCAAATCTCGGCCTCGTAAGCTTATACAGCGAGAGCTTCAAGCAAGCGGAGAAGCGCTTTCAGGAGAGCTTGAAACTTTCCCGTGAGATAAATGACAGAAAGGGGATCGGACATTCTTGCCGAAGCTTAGGGAATGTGTATTTCAGCATGGAGAATTATACAAAGAGCGGTAGTATGCTATGCAAGGCGCATGCGATATTTAAGAAGATGGGGGAAAAAATAGAACTTATTGAAACGGATATCAAACTCAGCGAGCTCTACTGCCGGATAAATGATGTGCAAAGAAGTATAGATCACGCAAACGAAGCGGTGAAAGCGGCAATAGATTCAGGCAGTATTCATCATCATATTCAATCTTTGGAAGCACTTGGGGAGGCTCAGTTGGATAACTCCAAGGAATGCGGGATCGAAACACTGATAGCCGCTATTGAACTGGCTGGAGTAAACGGGTATTTTCGTGAGAAGATCTCCATCACCCTCTCACTAATTGACTTAATTGCGGCGGATAATGAGATTGACGATAAATCAAGGAAAATGGTGGGAAAAGTGATCAGGGACGTTGAAGGGGAAATTGACCAATTAGACGACAAAGACAGAGCGAAATTTAAAAGTAAGGTCAAGGAATACAGAAACCTCCGTATATAAGAAAGTTATTCCGAGAGTAGAAAAACCATAAGTATATGTATGTAGGATGAAACACGCTCCGAGTTAAAACTTCTCCTACTTGAAAAAAAACCCACTTTATTCTACAATATAAAATTGGAGGTACTATGAAGAGATTTTTATTTATTCTCTTTCTATTTATCCTTATTATTCCCCTTTCAGCTCTACAGGTATCAGAAGTTGAATATACCTCAGGGGGAGAGATCAGGATAGAGATAGATAATCCAGGAAATGCCTTTGATCTTACCGGATACAAGATCAACGGTTCAGTTATTAACGGCGGCACCGTTATCGATACAGCTTCCTTACTGGTTATTACAAATAGCGAAGTAGGTACATCTCTGGCGGAAGTTGTTTTGCCGGGTGAAGGAAGCGTTGAGCTGCAATCCCCGTCGGATACTGTTCTTGATTCACTTACTTACGGGTATTCCGGATCTGCTCCGGACATACTCAAAGGATATTCTATCGCCCGGGTTGGAACTTCGGGTGCGGACGCGATGGATTGGACGGTTGATATTACACCTACGATGGGATCTGTAAATGATGCGATCGCCCCTGTTCTGACGGGCGGCATTATCATCAATGAAGTGAATCCTCATCCGGGCAACAGTTTTATCGAGCTTTACAATGATTCAGCGGCTCCTGTCGATATCTCAGGCTATCAGATCATCGTGGACTCTGTATATGAGATATCCGCTGGTGCTTCGATCGCAGCATATTCGTATTATATGATTGAAGAGAGTTCCTATCCCGCTTCTTTCGGGCTCACTGATTTTATCCTTTCAGCGCCAAACGGCCAGCTTCATAATAATGTTTACCTTTATGACTCAACTTGGGCCAGGGTAGACCAGATAGGCTGGGAAACGGCCTGTCCCGGATCATACAACTCGCTTCAGCGTGATGACGCCGACGCTCCGGGTTGGGAATATGACGGCTATGATATATTCACTTCCGAATTGATATGCGCAGATGATTCCAAGGGATTTTACAATGTTCCCGACTGTAATTATGACACGACCGCTCCCGATTGGGCGGTTGCGGGCATTTCGAATATTGCGGTAACATCGAATTACTATCAAGTGGATGCTTCCTGGGATGCCGCGATCGACGCGGAGAATCAGGTGCTCTACGATGTATTCCGTTCGGTCGGAGATACCTTGTCATTCGCCCTGGTCGCTGATGACATTGCCGCAACTACTTATTCGGATACAGCAGTAACCGTCAGCATGACATATTATTACAGAGTAAATGCCGTTAATTGTTTCGGGCTTGAAACTGCGGCGACGGACAATAATTCCGCTACTGCATCCGGCTATACACTTCAGGACCTCAGGGCTAATAACTCGCTTGGGATACCCTCTCACCTCAATGAGAATGTCTCGGATATTTACGGCACGGTGAATGTAGCTTCAGGCATCTTCCAGGACGGGATGTTCTCCATTCACATTCAGGACAATAATTATGGCATTAATGTTTTCGGTTATGATCCTGCATCTCCGGTAGATAAGTATCAGCCGGGTGACCGCGTAAAGGTTAAAGGGCAGATCATCGCCTATAACGGCACTACCGAGATAAAATTGGGTTCTCAAGGGGATATCGAAAAGGTCGGAACGGCCTCTTTGTCACCATTGGATGTCGATATTGCGACCGCTGACTGGGAATCGCTTGAGGGAGTTCTGGTCAGGGTCACGGGAACTGTTCAGAATATGTATGTTCCCGGCGATTACGGTTGGTTCTATGTCGCTCCCTCAAATCCATACGGAGGCGGCAATTCCATACAGGTCTATTGGAGCAGTTTCGATAATACCGCGATTGACCCTTCTGCCATATCCGATGGTATGAGCGCACAGGCAACCGGAGTTATTGTGCAATACGATAAGACATCACCATATTTCAGCGGATACGAATTGAAACCCCGTTCCAATGCGGATATACAGGTGATGCCGAAGACCGACTATTCGGAGGAGGGAGTTTTCCCGTCAGTATTCTATCCCAATGGCGGCGGAGATCTGAAGGTGGTTTTCAATGCTCCCCAATCTTCCAATATAACCGTACGCGTTTACGATATAAAGGGCCGTGTTCAGAGAACGCTCTTTGACGGTGATATAGGATCCACGGAAATCGAGTATGACTGCAAGGATGAGTCCGGGCAAACATTGAAACCCGGCGCATACATTGTTAATATTGCTATTATGAACGGGCTTGAAGTAGAGAGGAAGAATTTTCCTCTTGTCGTCGCCCTGCCACTGGAATAAATTAGGAGGCATGAATGAACAGAAAGCCTATTTTGATATTGATCGCAGTTCTTTTTACTGCAGCCATTGTTACCGCTACTATTTTCGATAACACTCAGCCTTCTGCCAAGGCAGTTGGAATGGGAGGCGGCCTGACATCATATAATGCGGGAGCTGAAGGTGTATTCTACAATCCCGCGACACTTTTTTCCGTTGAGGATAAAGAGATCTTTTTTTGTTATAAAAAGCCGTATTCTCTTTCCTTTATGAACGAATCCATTTTTGCCGCCGGTTATAATCTCGGAAAAGCAGGTGTTGTCGGCCTCGGCTATCAGGGATTCACGGTCGGAGAGAGCGGCGATGCATTGATGAGTGAGAATACACTTATCTTTTCGTATGCCAACTCATTCTACTCGGATCGGGACGCTACCTTCAATGTAGGTGTTTCATTGAAGTATATGATGCTCTCTTTCAAGGATTTCGGCTCGGCGTCAAATGTTTCTTTTGACTTCGGCATCCTGACAAAAGTTGGCAAGAATACATATCTTGGTTTTTCATTCAAGGATATCAATGCCCCGTCTTTCGGCCTGGTAGATTCTCAAGCCATACCCGCTAAGATGTCTTTCGGCGTTTCCTATAATCCTTATTACGGCACCGTCACCACATTGGAAGTGGAGAAGAATGAATATGAGCCCGCAAGGCTGCATGCCGGCACCGAGCTGAATATTATGAAATTCCTCACATTGAGAATGGGTATCGCGACACAGCCCTCAACGATAAATGCGGGTCTGACCGTGAAATACTCCTTTGTCGGCGTGGATTATGGAATGGAGTATCACAATGTTCTCGGTGTTACACATAATTTCGGCTTCACGCTGAAATTTTAGGAGTATTCATGAGGCAAGTTTCAATACTGCTACTGATTTTGCTCCTTTTTACGGGCCTGACCTCGGCCGCAGATTACGATCAGGATATCGTTCTTGATCCGATCAGCGAAAGGATTCGGCAGGCCGACCCGTTTGAAGGTTTGGTAGATCTTAATAATACCGATTTTGATGCCGTAATGTCTCTTCCGATATCGGAAGAATTGGCAATGAATATCTGGAAATACAGGGAATTCCATTCGTATTTTGATTCCTTTTATGATCTGATGAAGGTCGAAGGAATGGATGTCGCGAGCTTCCTTTCGCTGAAGAGCGTAGTATATATCAAGGCCCATAAGGAAGAGAATTACACGACACAGCGCCTTCAGTCCCTTTATTATATTCTCGCCAATCAATCCGATGAAGAAGGCATTCAGGAAGGTGTTACCGATGAATGGACAGACTTCCTTCTGACACCGTTCAATATCAATATCGGAAATTATGCGATGTTCTTGAATTTCCCGAATGTTTCACCGGTGGATGCATACTCCATCTCAATGAAACTGAAGGATACGGGCTCGATCTCTTCGATGCGCTCGCTCAGGAACACACAGGGATTGAGCTCTTACGGATATAGGAATCTCAGGAACTTCGTTACCTATTCCGATAATGAATATGATGAGAGATTACACTTTTTCGGCCAGGTCTATTTTGACACCTCACCTTATCTTGATGATGAGAAGGAGATGCTTGCGTCTGTTATTGAAAAGTATGATACTGAATCAGCTGATCACATTCAGGACGCGGCCTTCCTGAGGAATTATCTGGAAACAAAACCGGCTCTGATGACGAAGCTCAGATTGAGGAAAAGTCTTCCGAAATTCGGTAAGGAGATCAAGTTGGGCGGACTTATGTCGAGGGCTTATGGTGATGATTTTGATATTACCAAGAACTCAAAAATATTTCTGGAATATCGCTTGGATGATAAGAATAAGATCGTTTTCGGTGATTTCCGTTTGGCATTCGGCCATGGCCTGATCATGGAGAACTCGGATTTTTATTCACCGAGAAAGACCGGTTTCGGTTTTTCAAAGAGAATAACAGGCCTGATAGGGGATACATCAAGGACCGATGAATTCAAAATGCGCGGCGTTGCCGCCGAAATGAATCTCGGCCCCATCTCGACAGTACTCTTTTATTCAGATGATAAGAAAGATGCCCTCCTGAACGCAGACGGATCTGTCTTTTCATATATTGTGAATAAACCGGCGCTGTCAAATGAACATCTGGAAATCCTTAATGAGATCGCGAATGAGATAGCGAACGGTGCCTCATTTGAAGATATTGACCCTGCAGATATTGAAGAATACATTTTCCCATCGGTGGATGTCCTTCATGAGCAGAATGTGGGCGGACACCTCCGATTTAATCTCTACGAAGGCAATTATGTTGCGTTTACGGGCTATCACGCGATGTATGACAGGCACTTTGAGCGGGTTGAGGATGCCGAGGAATTCGGCCAGTATATTGATCCTGAAGAAGATGATTATGCCGAGAAACTTCTGCCTCTTGCCAATAATGAGATCTTTTACATGTATGATTCTCAGGGCGAGAAGAGCAGAACCGTTATGGGAGGAGAGCTTGGGCTGAATATAGCGAATATTTCCTTTTTGGGAGAATACGGCAAACTCATAAACGGTGGAGATGCTGTGGTAATGTCTCTCTTTACGCAGTACAATTCCTTTTACATCCTGGCGCTTTACAGGGATATCGATGTTGACTTTGACAATCCATATTCAAGGCCGTTTGCGGAAAATCCGAAATTCAACGATACCTTTTTTGAAAAGGCGAGCTATAAATTCCTGAACCCGTTCTACGGAAATGTTTTCTACCAGTCACCCGGCTCTCAGCCGGAACAGGGTCTTTATCTTGAGACTAGATTCCAGCTCTCAAGAAATCTGACGATATCCAGAGCTTATATCGACCTGTGGAGAAGAAAAGCCGATAACAGGCCATCTCTGCGTTTCCAGGGTGATCTTGAGTACCGCCCGATATTTGCTTTGAGGATTAACTTCAAGCAGAAATTCCTCTGGAATAAACTGGATAACAGCGACGCGAGAAGTGTTTCCAACTCATCGGAGACGACTATTAGGATAAGGGGACGCCTTTCTCAATACGATCAATTGGGTTTTGAATATATGTACACATATACAAACCTTCCGCCGTATCCTTATCTTTCGAATCCTGCCGAGGCCAATATTGATAATATGGTCGTCGGTAGTGAAAAATTGTTCGGACATTTATATACCGTCACATATTCCAGGCATTTCACAAAGACATTTGACATGAGAATGGACATTACATTCTGGGATTCTCCCTCCTCTTCAATGTGGGATTGGGAGGATACCAATATCGATTTCATGAGCGGACGGGGTTACAAATTCTGGATCGTCCTCACCGATTGGCTCTCTCCGAATGTCAATGTTAAATTTAAATTCTGGTACAAAAAATTTGCTGAAACGGAACACTATGTAAGAGCATGGTGGAACGATGAATTGATTGCTGACCCGGCTTTGGAGCTTTACCCTTATCTTTCTTCTGTAAGGTCCTCCGAAACGGCTTTGAAAGTTTACTTGAACATACTCTACTAAGGAGAATGATATGAAGAAGATAATTATAACAGTAATGCTGCTGATATCCATGCTGGCCTTTTCTGCCAGCTTTATTGAGAAATACGGCCATATGAACAGCTCGTTTACAGGCCGCGCATTGGCCCTTTCGGGAAATGATCTTTTCGGAGCGAGTCCGGAAGCCGTATTGTTCAATCCCGCTTTTGCTCTGCCAGAAGATGGCTTGAAGATCATTTTTGGAGCAAATGTTCTAAGATTATCCGAAGACAGGAGCTTTCCGGCTTATTCTTTCTTTGATAATCTGATAGGGTATCAGACCTATGTCGATAACACTCACTACAATGAAGAAATACCGCTTTATGCGGCAAAGAGCTTTCAATTCGGAGAGATCACTCTGGGCACCTCCCTGTCGTATCTTCCCGTAATTGAAATGAATTACACTTTCTATGAGGAGATCAGGGATATAACCGATCCTGAGCCCAATAAGATGGCGGTGAACAGATATGAGATCTCGGGAGCATTGAATTCATTCGGGCTCTCCCTCGGTGTGAATTTTTTAGAAAATTTCCATGTGGGATATACGCTTGGTATTTTGTCAGGTGAGATGACTACATTGAACTCGATCGAGCTTACACCGTACGGCGAAGGGGTCAACCCTTCACCGGATCCCACCAGATCAAATACTTCAACGGTGGCGCTTTCAGGCGTGATGAATGTCTTTGGCGCCGGCGTGAATTTCAAGAGATTCGCTCTCGCGGCTTCCTATAGGACCATCGGAGATGTAGCGGGAAAATACGATTCACTGGACTCAACAGACGGAGAACTCGCTATTGATGACGCGACGCTCATTTACCCGCCCACTTTAACCGTGGCGCTTCATTACAGACCCAGAAGCGGTATATTTTCGACCATGTCACTGTCCTATAAGAAAACAATGTGGTCGGAATTCGAGGCCGATTTTGAGAAGGATGCTCAGTTCTATGACACCGATGAGTATTCCCTCGGAGTGGAGCATATCTTCGATACGGGTGCGATATTCAGATTCGGGGTTTTCTACAGGGAGAATTACGAGATAGATAATCTGGCAGAGACCGGAATTACATTGGGAACGGGATTCAAGTTCTTAGAGAGATTCTCCTTTGACCTCGGAATGGAGTTTCTTCCCGTAAGATATGAAACGATGGACCTTTTCCCCGAATCCGCTTATGATGATTTTTTCGATGACACGATAACTGACAGGATATCCCCTGATAAGATACAGGATTACCGTTTAAAGGCAGCCTTCACCCTTGGGATGAATTTCTGATGTCGGATCACGGGTCAAGGAATCACTCTCGTAACAATCCTAAAAAGGAGAATAAGCCCAATCCATACGCCAGGGCAAAGAAGACTCCTATTGACAGAAAGCAGAGAGCGATGGAACTCATACTTGAGGATGAGATCTTCATGGGCCGTGTGGAGCGGACAGCGCCGGAACCTCCGGAGATGTTGAGGCGGATAGAATCCATGGTCGGCAAGAAGATGGATGATATTGCCCATATTGAAGATGACGATGAAGCGTATATAATTGCAGCTCAGGAGATCAGGAGGATCAAGAATCAGATCCTAAATGAACTTAAGAACCGGAAAAAAAATTGACGGGACCCTGCCCCGAGTAAGTATCTGGGGGCAAGAAGGTCATTTCAAGCTCACCTTCAAGGATGGGGTGCTGATAAAGAAAGAAGCCTGTGCGGAGGACTCCGCCTCTGAATTCTGCTATATTTCTCCCGCCTTTGCCGATTCTCACTTTCATTTCACCGGCTATGCTATTTATCAGGCATCAGTGGACCTTATGCACAGCCGATCGATAGAGAATATTCAGCAGCAGTTCTTAGATCATATGAACAAATACAAGCCCGCCTTTCTCTTTGGCGAGGGGTGGGATGATTCCTCTTTTACGGATGGCGGTAATTTCACGGGAAGTGATCTGGATAAGATATCAAGGGAATTACCCATTGCCGCCCGGCGAATTGACGGCCATAAGAGTGTGGTCAACTCCGCTGCTGCCGAAATGCTTATTAAAAAAGGATGCAGCGTTGATCCGCAAGGAATTTTAATGGAGAGGGACTCTATCAATCTCGGAAGCTATTTTAATTTTTCGCGGGAAACAGTAGAGAGGGGATTCGCTCTGGCGGAAAAAAAGGCGCTATCGTTCGGGGTCTTAGCTTTTTGCGATTATGTGGATCCTATGTACTACGCTCATTTGTTAAAAAGATCGGATATTCTGAAGGAGTTGAAGATCCGCTATTTCACGATGGAGCCCTTTAATTTGGAAGATCCAGTTTCCAATGAAAGGATCAGATACGGCGGCAAGAAATACTTTCTGGACGGGTCAATAGGGGCATGTACCGCTGCCACATCGTTTGACTATATCGGAAAAGGCAGAGCGCCTGCGCCTTTTTATACTAAGGCGGAGCTCTTGAAGCTCTTTTATGCCGATCTTGAGGCATTAAGGGAGATATCGGTACACGCCATCGGCGATAATGCCGTAAGACTCCTTTTAGAGGCAATTAAAGATACAAAAGCCGCCCAGTCATTCAGATTGGAACATCTGGAGTTTATATTTGACCGTGAATTGGAGCTTTTGGAAGATCTGGGATGCCCTGTTTCACTGCAGCCCAATTTTATAGGTATGTGGGGCAGGGAAGGCGGCATGTATGAGAAGTGTTTCGGAGATATCTATAAGAAAAACAATCCTTTGAACTCCATTGTATCCCGTTCCGGCTTGCCCGCATTCGGCTCGGACGGCATGCCCTTTTCGCCTTCTTTCGGTATTTATTGGGCCGTGAATCATCCAATTGAGAAGGAGAAGATAGATCTGGAAGCCGCTATCGGGCTTTATTCCGTGAACTCTTTCAAGCTCTTGAAAATGGACCCGGGATTTTTGGACACCGGCTCCGCTCCGACATTTCTCTATTTTGACAAAATGCCGGATGAGAACCGGGACAAGGAGAGATTCCTTGAACCCGACGCGACCATTAACAGCGGGAGGACAGTATATGTCAAGAATTGATAAAGCAAAGGTAATTGCCCTTGGAGAGGATTTTATAGAGGTCCGCATCACCGAAGACGGTGAATCCTGTGAGACCTGTCCCATGAGCAAGTCCTGCAAAGCCGGAATTGAGGTGAAGATAAAAGCCAAGGACCCGAAGAAATTCGAGATTGGCCAGGAGATCAGAGTTAAGGTCTTTGCCGGCCGTAGATTACTGCTCCAAAGTTATATCTTTATTGTACCAATACTGGCATTGGCGGTTGGCGTGATCTTTGGCAGCATGCTTTTCAAAAGCGAAGGCGCAGCGGTAATATCCGGTGCTGTATTATTTGCAGGGTCATTACTTCTGGCGATATTTACCGCCGGGAAAAAGGACCGGATCTTGTATAAATTGGAGGATTAAATGAAGGTTGAAATATATTACAGGGAGAAGAACGAAGATTTCAAGAAAACATTTTCCATGATCAGGGAAGTGATCGCCGAGTTCAAAAAGGAGTTCTCTTTCAAACTCCTCGAGATACAGCTCATTCAGGTGGAGAACGGCAGTGAGGAAGAAAGCAGATTCTTCGGACATATCACCGCCAAACTGAACGGCGAGGATCTGGAAGGACGGAACAAAGGCCCCTATACATCGGATAATAGAGAGTATTCTGTCGGGGATGAAAAGGTTCTGTATATACCCAGAGATGTATTTGTTCATGCCGTAAAAGATTATGTCGAGTCATCGATCGCAGTACAGAAGATGAAGGGTGACGATTCTCCTCAACAGATCTGCTGATAATGAAATTGGGAATAATCGGCCCTCCTCAATCAGGAAAGTCCGTACTTTACGGCGCTTTGACAGGAACGGATACCTCTCAGATATTTGAAAAAAAGGTATTCTTTCACACAGTAGATGTCCATGATGAGAGGATCCCGCCCCTTGCACGCATATACAATACAGAGAAATTGATCCACAATAAACTTGTGTTTTACGATTTTCCCGGCTATGATATATCGGATTCAGAACTCAAAACGATGGACGGATATTTAGTAGTATTGGGAGATCATGTCAATGTAGCAGAAGACATTCAAGCTCAGCTCGACTCAATTTTCGGAGATTTCTATTTGAATGACCTGACCATTGTTCAAAAGCGCTTTGATGTGATAACAAAGGGCAAAAAGCAGAGCGATTGGCCGGTCGAGGTAAAGATCTTAACGGAACTTCTGGAGCTTCTTCAGGAAGAGAAGAATGTTTACGGTGTCTTTACCGACCCGGAGAAGTTGAAATTTCTGAAGGGTTTTCAGCTTTTCACCATGAAGCCGGTATTCGTTGTTCTGAACTCAGATGAAAGCCCGCGCGAGGAGCTGAACAAGAATTATGGCTTTCCCATAGTCAGTGTCAATGGAAAGAATGAGCTTGAGATCTCATTGCTGAAAGAAGATGAGAGGGAAGAATTTCTGGAAATGATGGAGATCGAAGAACCGATCATTAATAAATTCACAGCGACATTGTATGAATTTTTGCATTTGCTCACATTCTTCTCATGTTCCGACATGGAGATCCGGGCCTGGCCGCTGAGAAAGGGCGGTACAGCCCATGAAGCCGCAGGAGCGATACATACCGATATCATGAAGGGATTTATTAAAGCTGAGATCGTAAATGCGCGGGAAGTGATTGAAGCGGGAAGTGAAAAAGCCGCAAAGGAAGCGGCTCTTTATCATTTGGAAGGCAAGGAATATCCGATCAAGGATGGAGATATTATCAATGTCAGGTTTCAGAAAAAGTAGGGGATGATGGAAATATTAAGGACTATCAAAGAGGTCAGAGATTTTAAACGCGCAAACAGGGACGCTCCTTTGGTGCTGGTGCCTACAATGGGCGCTCTTCATGAGGGACATACTTCTTTGATGAAGATAGGAAAGGCATTGAAGGGTAAAATGATCGTCTCTATCTATGTGAATCCACTTCAATTCGGCCCAAATGAGGATCTTGACAATTATCCCCGCCAGCAGAAGGAAGATATTGAGATCTGCCGTTCCGAGGGCACTGCCGCGGTTTTTCTCCCCGATGACGAGGTCATGTATCCCGGTGAACGTTTTACTGCCGTTAGGGTAGGGTCTTTGCAGGATCACCTCTGTGGTGCCGGCCGTCCCGGACACTTCGACGGTGTAACGACCGTTGTGGCTAAGCTATTTAATATTATTGAGCCCACATATGCGGTCTTCGGTCTGAAGGATTTTCAGCAGTACATGATCATCAAAAAGATGGTGGAAGACCTCGATTTCCCCATCGAGATAATCGGCGGCGAGATCATCAGAGAAGCCGGAGGCCTTGCTATGAGCTCCAGGAATAAATACCTGTCTACGGAAGAAAGAGAAAGAGCTCTCAATATCAATCGCGCTCTTACTTACATTGTGGAGAGATCGGCCGACGGAAAGTCAAACGCCGGCGCGCTTATATCCGATGGCATAGCGAAGTATCTGTCCGGGATCAAAATAGATTATTTCGATATTTATGATTCAAAGAATTTGAAACCCGTCACCCGTGATCTTCCACCCAAAGGAGACCTTGTGACCGCCGGCGCTTTCTTCGTGGGCCGCACACGCCTTATCGATAATATGCTGTTCACCATTAGATAAATATATAGAGGTTAGAGGCTTTGCTTCGCAGAGTACAAGTGACAAGTGCACAAGGCACAAGTGGGTAAGGGAAAAAGAAACACATCCGTAACCGGGAAATCGTTATTTCGTTTACTTTATTAGAATAGTCCGTTAAAACAATAGAACGCCGGAGCTATCAGCCTACGGGACGGCAGGTTGAATATTTTAACTTAATACATCCAATTTAGACAGATAAGTGGGTTGAAAAATTCACCACCTCCGTCCCTGGCAAATTAGGGTGGGTGGAGGGAGAATGGGCATAGAATCACACGGAAACATTCTCCACATTTCTGTGAATGTACTTCTGGAAAAGCGGTAGCGCCTGAAGAATCCATCTTTCTCTACCTACAAACCTACCACCTTATCAACCTCTTACCCTCCTCATGACAACCTCGCCCATCGTATCTATTTCTTGACATCATACCGTCAATAGTATAAAATGACATAGAGGTGCAGATATGTCAAAGAAAGGTTTTCGCTCCGAAGAATTAAGAAAGAAAGGCCGCATAAGTCAAGAGCTATTCGAAGATTTTCTTGAAATGAATCTTCTCTCTAAAAAGAGTTTTTATTCAGAGGCGGATCTTGAAGTGATAAGGTCCTTCAAGAAATTGAAAAAACTGGGATATGAAGAGGGCGAATGCCTCAAGATACTGGCGGATGTCGGAGCACCTAAAGAAGAAAACCTTTTTGAAGACCCATCATATCTGTATATAAAGGATGTTGCCGCGAATATGGATATTCCGGAAAGGACAGTAAAATACTATGAAAAACTCGGGATAATAGCACCGGCAAAGGTCTATCGAAACAAGCGTTTCTACAAGAGAAATGTTCTCAGCGAATTGCAGCTTGCTGCATCTTTGAAATCTCTGGGATATAAATTAAAGGAAGTGAATTCCATTCTGGGTAAATTAAAAGAAGGAAAGAAGAAACAAAAAATGACCGCTGCTCTGAAAGAAGAATTGAGCAGCAAGGCCGATCTCATTAAAATAATCTTAAAACAATTGGAGAATCTTGATCTTTAGCCATAGTGTGCTGTCTCATAAATACGGTAACAATGGCTGAAGGCTATTTTGCTATGTATTCAAGGCGCGAGGAGTGCTACATACCCGCAGCGGTATGTAAGGGACGAGGAACGCAGAAGACGGAAAAAGAGCTTCCGCCCGGAGGGAATATCATCTTTGGTCAACTCCTTTCTCTCTCTTCGTTTATGTACCACAAAGGGTACACATCACTCATTGTTCGTTGGAATTGACTCAAATCTAAACATTCCATTGTCATCGTATTTATGAGATAGTACACTTTTGAAAATACAATAATTTGACATTTCGATGAAATCCGATATAATACTTCTTTCAATGCGGAGAGGTGACCGAGTGGACGAAGGTGCATGCCTGGAGAGCATGTGTACGGTTTACCGTACCCAGGGTTCGAATCCCTGCCTCTCCGCCAGTATCGTAACCATTCAACTATTCCCCAATATATATTTGCATAACCCCGTTAGATTATTCGTATAGCGCCGAGAGGCAGCAACATAAACTGCTTTATGTTGCGTTGGGATTCGAAGGCCGCAGGCTGTCGATGGGACAGCCGAGGGGCGGGTCGCGAAAAACTGAGTTATACGAAGTTTATTTGTGACCGACTCCCTGCCTCTCCGCCAGTATCGTAACCATTCAACTATTCCCCAATATATATTTGCATAACCCCGTTAGATTATTCGTATAGCGCCGAGAGGCAGCAACATAAACTGCTTTATGTTGCGTTGGGATTCGAAGGCCGCAGGCTGTCGATGGGACAGCCGAGGGGCGGCCTGCGGAAAATTCCCTTCAGGGGATTTATCTGTAGGAGAATCCGCTCACTCCGCCACAGTCGGACGGATTATCTTGTGAATATTTCCTCATATGATTCTCCCACTTTACACATCACGCTTCACACTTCATACCTGCGATCCTTTGGGATCGCAAATATGTTGCGTTGGGATTCGAAGACCGCAGGCTGTTTATGGTACTGATAGGGACGGTGGTTTACAGTGTTTACAGTTCAGGATTCCTATTCCTGTTAAATTGAATCATCGTAAATCTATAGGAGGTATGTGGATTACGCCTAAACAAACTGTAAACAGTGTAAACCAACGTCCCTAAGATTTGACATTAATAGAAGATTTGAATATACTTTCTTAGTGGAGGAGTTCAAATGAAAAGATCAATTCTCATTTTCACCCTGCTTATATGTGTCCTGCTTTCCGCAGCAACTAAATTGAATACGAAGGTTTCTGATGTTACGGTGTATATGGACCGCGCTGTCGTCACACGCAGCGGAAGCGTAACCCTTCAGAAGGGATTCTTTGAGGGATATATTTCCAATGTCCCCGCTAATCTGGATATTTCTTCCATCACGGTTAAGATCAAGGGCAAAAAGGTTAAGCTCTATGATATATCCTACACCTCGGTGTTCCATAGAGAGGTTGCCGACGAGAAGGTAGTAAGGATAAATAAGCGTATCGACGAACTTACACTTATGGTAAAGAAGTTGAGCAATAGGAATCAAGCCCTCCAAAATCAATTGAGTACCTTGAAATCTATCAAAGTGAAAATAGAAAACGATGCCTCCAAGGCGTATTCCGTGTCAAAATTGAGCGTGGATAATCTGTCTCAGGGATTGTCATTTATTTTGAATAAATACACCGCAACGCTCAATGCGATCGAAGATAACAATATTACCGTCAAAAAGCATCAGACCGAGATGCAGGAATTGAGAAGACAGCTTGGAAAGTATACCGGCCCTGGTAAAGAGGAGAAACGCATTGTTGTTTCCGGTTACTGCAAAGAAGCTGGGAAGTTCAAGTTATCCGCCAAATATCTTACCTACAATGCCAGCTGGTACCCGACATATAAGATATATCTCGAAGGCAGCACGAATGATGTTAAGATGGAGTACTACGGTGTTGTTCAGCAGCGCACGGGTGAAGATTGGAAGGGGGTTGGGCTCACCTTGTCCACCTCGGCTCCTTCATACGGTTTGAAGGCTCCGATCATTCAGCCTTATTATTTGCAGAACATAGTGCACCGACCGCAAACCGTATCAAAAAGATCTCGAAAGAGCTCGAAATCTGCTCCTTCAATGGCAAGAGAACAGCTTCAGATCGAAAGTGCCGCGGATGCGGAATTGGAATATTACAATGCCCCGGCAACTGTCGTCCAGAATGCCTATTCTGTAGAGTATAAGGCGGATCTAAGGGCGAATATCCCCACAACGGGAGAGGCCAAGACGGTTTATCTGCACAAGCAGAAGATAACGGGGGACACGATCTATAAAGCGGTACCCAGAATGGATGAGAAGGTTTATGCCCAGATCAAATCCAAGAATAACTCCCTCTCTCCTATCTTGGCCGGAAAGGTTTCAGTATTTTACGGCGCAAGCTTCGTTGGGGATTATACCATTCGACAGATATTGCCCGGAGAGAAATTCAAACTTGATCTCGGACCTGTTAATTTCTTCAAGACCAAATTCAAATTGGAAAAAAGAAAATATACACCGCCATCCGGCTTGAATACCAAGAAGAGATATGAGTTCGTTTACAAGATCATCGTGGAGAACCTGAACGACAAGAAGTATAAATTTGTGCTTTATGACCGTATTCCTGTCTCCCGGGACGCCAAGATAAAGATTGAGAAGATCGACATCACACCGGAAGGCCATAAGATTGAAGATGGAACGAGCGTGATCAAGTGGGAGATCGATTTCCCCGCTAAAACAAAGAAAACCTTCTCAATTGGTTACCAGATAGAGACACCGAAGGATTACAATATCGGCTTGTAATAATAGTAGGGGCAGACCTGTGTGTCTGCCCCAATTATCCCCCGTATTCGAGAAATATTACTAATCAACAAATTAGCCAATGATATTCGCATATGCGCGTATATAGCGGTTGCATTAGATTCCAAGGGGTGGTAAAGTTGACATTTTCTTCGCATTGTTATAAAATATAATAGGGTTTGGAATGGAAAGAATAAAGAGGATCAAGATCTTAATTTTCCCGAAAAATGATGTATTTTCAAAAACAGTGAGCACATTGCTCCGCGATTGTAAAACTCCTCATGAATCCGAAAAAGTATTCCATTCTGAAGATATAAGTAAGGTCGAGCACGATCTTTTGATCACCTGGCTTGACAGCGAGGGTCAATTAGAGGTCATCGAACAAATATGCGGCTCCTCAAATGCGTATCCGACCATAGTATTTCTCACAAAGAAGAATGAAAAATGGGTCAGAGAGCTGCCGTCCGATTCCCTGATCGTCCCTATGATAATTGAGGAGACATCACCGGCACTCGTGGACCAGGCCATAACTCTGATGTGTGATATTTCAGAAGCCAGACAGAAAGCCGCGAATAATGAGATCTTGTATAAAGCGCTCGTGGATAAGGGTGAGCGTGATTTTGCCGCCTTCTCGATCGATGACTCGGGCGTACCAGGTGTGATCTCTGCGGTGAGCTCGTCCTTTTTGAGAAAATCCGGATTGAAGCGCGCCGCGCTTTTTAAAAAATCATTGACCGATCTCATGGGTAATGTGGACCGTCAGCGTTTTCGAAAGGCCTTGATAGACCTTATGAGCCGTATTTATATAAAGATATCTTTGAAATTGAAACTGCGGCTCGGAATGAGAAGAAAAGCTATTTTACATCTGCATTTGGTGAGAAAATTAGACGGTTTTCTCGTGCATTGTACCATGGATTTCAAATGTGTTGTCAAAAGATTGAGTTTCGCTGAATGTAACGACAATAAGGACGATATTTTGAACGCGATACCCTTTCCTTTATATTTTAAAGACAATGAGGGAAAGTATATAGGCGGCAATCACAAGTTTGAAGAGATGTTTGAAGTTCTGAATAAGGATATTTACGGCAAAACGATCTTTGATATACTTCCCAAAGAGATAGCCGTTGTTGCTTCGCAGAGAGAGGAGAGGTTATTGTCTAACGGCGGTAGTGAAATATATTTAGGAAGCCTGTCCGAAGATAACTCCTCATTTGACAAGGACACCCTTTTTGTCAAGTCCACCTTTCCCTCGGGCGACAGCACTCCCAGGGGATTTGTTTCCCTTATTTTGGAATTGGGAGAGTTCATTGAGAAAACGCAGAAATTCAAGAATAATAAGAAGAAATATGACGCGGTATTCACTAATTCACCCTATGGGATCGCGCATGTCGCGGATGATGTGATATGTTCTGTAAATGATGCCTTTTTGAGGGTCTTGGGGTATCCGAATGATGATGCTCTAAAGAAAGTTATGTTCATGCGTATCGTTGATCAGGCTTCACATGCCGAGGTCGGCTCTATTTTGAAAGAACTGTCGCGAAAGCCCGGAAATATTAAAACCACTAAGGTTAATATGATCGGCGGCAACGGTGGTTTGAACCGGCAAAAACTCTTTTTCCATTCCGTTGACCTGGAAGGAAAGACACAGATCTATATATTCGTCGAAAATCTCTGATCAGAGATTCTCTACCTGCATATCCACTACCAGAGGTTTATCTACTGTATAATCCGAGATACTGTTTTTCGCCAAGCCGATGAAGTCCTTTCCGAACATCTTATAGATATCGGAGCGGATCTGTATCTGAGGTAGTTTCCCGACAAATTTATCGCCGTCAAACCAGAATGCTACCTGGACAGGTGTTGCGAAATCACCGGTTGCGGTAGTGTCTCCGCCGCTTGCCATCTTAACAAAGATTCCCGGTCTGCCGCCGAGCAATTCCTTCAGCGTCTTGCTGCTTTCCGCAATCCGATACCCGGGCAAAATTACGGTTGGAACGCTGTCATGGGTGCCTCCCGCGCTGAATGTGTGCGGGAGTTTGAACTTATCTGAAACCCTTTTGTCGGAGTAGGGCGAAATCAAAACCCCATTCTCAATGAGCGGTACACGGAAATTCTTTGAAAAACATCCCTCATGGTCAAAGAACGGAAAGTTCAGATAATCTTCTTCTGTAGATTGAAGCAGAGAAAAATTCTCTGAAAATGCTTTCTTTCCCATTTTATCCTTCAATATAGAGCTTCCTGTGCCGATGGCTATTCCGCTGAGGTCCGCAATGATCTTTGAAAGGAAAAGTGAGGCGTAACCCGACTCAACGATCACCGGATGAACCCCGTTAGGTATTTCGACTTCATTCTTATGAGCAGTGAGTATCTCATTTGAATCCTTCAGAAAGGCGTCGCGGTCGTATTTAATACCGTGATACCCGATGAAACCATCCATAATATTTGCTGAAGACGCCATCTTATACACCAAACCCATCTGCATCACTGTTGTCTCATGTGACAAGTCAAGTCCTTGATCGTTCTTCAAACAGATCTTGGAACGGCTCATTTCGACCTTATGTGAGAAGATGACATCCGGATGCTCCTTACGCAATTTCTCTAATATTATTTCCGTTTCAGACAGCAGCCATTTGCCGTCGAGTGATAATTTCCCGGTAACTTTCTTTTCCTTCACATTGCTCTCAATTCCGAAGGGATAAGTTATACCGGCAGCAAGTGCGTCAATAGCTTTCTTTTCCAATTTCTTCTTATTGAACTTACCAAGAGCTCCGGCAACTCCGATCTTCTTATCTTTGTAAATGCGAAAACCCGTCCGCAGTATCTCGCTTTCCTTTACTGACGCTATTTGAGAGCCTGATATTTTAATGCTTACTGAATCCGATCTTACTGTATATTTTTCTTTTTTCATATCTCACCCTTTATTGAACATTCATATCATCGACAAGCACATAGGGGCCGCCGAGGCCGACATCAAGAGGGTACTGCTCAAATTTGCCGCACCCTCCAAGTACGAAAGAGAGAACTGTTACTTCATTGGAAACACCCTTGATCTTTCCAAGCGTGGAGAAGACATTTCCCGAGATCACTGAGATATTGACGGGATCCGAGATTTTCCCGTCCTTGATAAGATACGCTCTTGACGGCGCGATCGTAAAGGTTGACATTCCCGAGCCGTGCTTTATGGAGTCAATAAAGATGCCATCGTCAACTAAGTTGAAAAGTTCTTCTTTGCTCAATTTCCCGCCCTCGATATAAGTTGAGGTCATCCTTACGATGGGGTCATATTCGAAGCCGAGAGAGCGGCCGTTCCCGGTAGGGTCCTCTTCCAGAAAAGCTGCGGTAACACTGTTGTGCAGCCTACCCGCGAGCACACCGTCTTTTATGAGAAATGTCTTCTGTGCAGGTGTGCCTTCATCATCCCAAGGGGTGTATCCAGAACCTGAAATGGTTCCATCGTCCACGATGGAGAGGAAGTCCGGGCCGATCTTTTTGTCCAAGGCCCATTCATTTTTCATCGTCTCGTCTCCCAGCATGAAATCGGCTTCGCTTTTGTGGCCGAAGCTCTCATGCGCGAATACACCTGCTGCTTTCGGTGAGAGTATGACCTGATATTTGCCCGGTGTGATCGGAGAACTGTTTTTCATGAATCGTTCGTTCATATCAAGATCTTCGGGTATGGTGGAGAGGGTTGCCTCTAATTCCGTAAAATAGTCCCTTGAGCTCTGAATTGATTCCTGAAATGTTCTGTCACCATCCGTCATTTTGAAGGAAAAATGCGTACCTGTCTTCTGTATATCAAAGGACAACTCGCTTCCTTTACTGGAGTAGAATTCCTTTTTTACATTCTTGTCGATATACATTACACGCCAATATGAAATGGAAGGCCTGCCGCTTAGAAGGGAGAACCTGGTTTCAATAAGCTCTTTCTTTTCCGAAAGCGGTATGTCCCTTACGGATCCGTCCTGAAAGATAAGTTTTTTATCCTTGGTTTTCCGGAGTTTTTTAACCACGGGGTCTTTAAGGATATTATCATTGAAACACGCCATCGAAGCCAGGTGATCCAATTTATTCTGAATGTCATTTACATCGGTCAAAGAGGCGTAATACCAGCGCTTGCCATCGAAAAGACGGATGAAGGCGCCCTTGTGTTCCCTTACCCTTTGCTGTTCAAGATTTCCCATAGTGTAGACCAATAAGGTGTTGAAGACATCTTCGATCCTTACATCGGAGTAGAATCCCTTCGGAAAATTGTACATAATACCTCCATCTTCGTTGAGCTTATTGTAACACTTGCACCTTAATAATCAAGCGGTTTTCTTGAAATAGTGCCGTTTTTATTATAAAATATCGTTGGAGGTAGTATGAAGGCAGCGTATATACAGATGAATCCCGAATTGCTTGATGTTAAGGCGAATATCGGAAAGGCTGAAAAGCTCCTTTCCGAAGCCTCGGCAGATGTTATCGTTCTACCCGAACTTTTCAATACCGGCTACACCTTCTCCACCCGGGAGGAGATACTGGCCGTTTCAGAGAATATCCCGCATGGCCCTACCAGTGAATTTCTGATCGAAACCGCCAAAGCAAAGAATGCTTTCATATCGGCGGGGATCTCGGAACTTGAAGGCGATAAGCTGTATAATTCTGCGCTTCTCGCAGGTCCTGACGGATATATCGGAAAATACAGAAAGGTTCACCTTTTTTTCAGAGAGAAATGCTTTTATGAAAGGGGCGACCTCGGTTATCCGGTCTTTGAAACGGGCAACTTCAAAGCGGGTATGCTTGTATGTTTCGACTGGTTCTTTCCTGAAGCCATGAGAGCCCTCGCTTTGGCCGGTGCGCAAATGATCCTTCACCCCACAAATCTCGTCATGCCGTATTATCAGGCCGCCTCAATAACACGGGCCTTGGAGAACAGGGTCTTCATAATAATTGCCAATCGATACGGCACCGAGACGAATCAGGAATTCACAAATACCTTTACGGGCAGTTCACAGATCGTCTCCCATAAGGGGGAGATACTCGTTTCCTCTCCCGAGGATGGTGATCATATCGGTGTCGCGGAGCTTGATCCTTCATTGGCGGACGATAAGAATCTCAATCCGATGAACAATCTCTGGGAGGATATGTGAGTTTTCGAAGGGGAGTAGCGGCGGTTATTATCAACGGTGACATGATCCTCGCTTTTCAGCGGAGCGATCATCCCTCCACATGGCAATTGCCTCAGGGTGGGATAGATACGGGTGAAACGGAAGAGTCCGCTTTAAAAAGAGAGCTGATGGAGGAGACCGGTATCTCCGATTACGATATTCTGAAGAGCACCGGCCCGATCAAATACGAGAAAATATTTTCCCATGACGGATCGGATTGGGAAGGTCAGGAGCATATATATTATCTGCTGACGATACCGGGGAATAGCGAAATCTCTTTAGGCTCCGAATTTTCCTCCTATAAGTGGATGAATATAGATAATCTCATTGGAAAGCTGCCTTCTTTTAAAAAGAGCGCGGTTAAGCAGGCTTTGTCCCTGTTGTTAGATGAATCAGAGCATTAGAGAGGTGAAAATATGGTAAGCGCGTTAATAATAACTACATCTGCCGCTGTCGTTCTGGGTGTAATGGTGATAATGATGGCCCTTTCCAAAAAAGAATCGGTACAAAGATCGTTCTACCCTATGATCGATAAGATCAGAGAGATAGGGGAACTGTCTTTTTACCGGCTTTATTCAAAGGAATTGATAGTGGAATCCGGAAAAAAGGGTGGCAGCGGATTCCTTTCTCTTTTGAAGAAGATCGTGGTTTCCGAGAAGCGGATCATCATGATGATGGAATTCGTTTCCGATTTCAAGATAAATCTCAGAGATCCCGATTTTCACATCGAATCTTCCCCTGAAGAAGGGGTAGTAACCTTCTATCTGCCGACATTGTTTTACTCGACGCATGTGTCGGAGATACAATTTCTGGACGAAAAGGAGATGAAATTCCTTCCGGGCATACTTCCCCCAATCATAAATCCGGGTATCAAGATATCGGTAGAGGAGCGGAATATCCTCATACAAGAGGGGAAAGAGAAGATCATGAGCAATGTAGAGCTCTTTCTGAAAAACAACCGCTCAGATATCGAAAAAAGTTTGCAGGATACATTACGAGGAATTGCGGCAGGCTTCGGAATTTCCGTTGTCAGATTCCGCCCTTCGCACAGCTCTCCTCTGATGGTCGGAATGGATACAGAAATATTCGATGAATTAGTAAAAACGAAATAAGTCAATATACGCCAATACGACAACACATACAACGAAAACTTGTATTTCCCTCTATTTAATGGTATAATAAACATACACTTATTGGGAGAATTATGCGATGAAACTGTCAGTTAACATAGATCATGTAGCGACTTTAAGAGAACAGAGAAAAGAGGGTTTCCCCTCTCCTGTCTTTGCCGCTCTTTTAGCTATTCAAGCGGGAGCTGACGGTATTACGGCGCACCTGCGCGAGGATAGACGGCATACTCAAGATGAGGACATCATGCTCTTGAGACAGACAGTGACGAGATTGAACCTTGAGATGGCGGCTTACCCGGAGATAATTGATTTTGCCTTGAAGGTACTTCCTGACCAGATAACGCTTGTTCCCGAAAAGAGAGAAGAGCTGACAACGGAAGGAGGCCTTGCCGTAGCCGGCAATGAGGATAAATTTACGCCTCTTTTAAAAAGATTCAAGCAGAAGGACATACTGACAAGTTTTTTCATTGAGCCTGACACGGATGAGATAAAAGCGGCAAAACAATGCGGGGGGGATATAGTTGAGTTCCATACCGGTAAATATGCGACAGCATTCTTGAATAAGGACGCTGTTGCCGCCGAAGAGGAGCTGGAACGCCTTTTCAGCGCTTTTGAGACCGCACATGAAGTCGGCCTGCGTGTTCATATCGGACATGGACTGACCTTGGAGAATATCAAGCCATTCAAGGGCAATGCCCTGATAGAAGAGGCTTCGATAGGACATTTTTTGATCTGTGATGCCGTTTTAGAAGGCATGCAGACAGCTGTATATAAGATGAGGGAAGAAATATTATGAACGTATTAGTAACCGGCGGAGCTGGATTTATCGGATCACACTTGGTGGATCGTCTGATAGAATTGGGAAAGAATGTGATCATTATTGATAACCTTTCCAGCGGATTGAAGGCAAATTTGAATTCGAGTGCGATCTTCTACAAGATGGATATCAGGTCTTTAAACCTGAAAAAAGTGTTTCAGAATCACGAGATAGACTCGGTATTTCATTTTGCCGCGCAAATCGATATCCGAAAATCTTTGAGCGAGATCGAATATGAGATAGATGTCAATGTTAAAGGCAGTGTAAATCTCATAGTGAACGCTGCCAAATATGGGGTTGCGGAGACCTATTTTGCCTCTTCGGGCGGAGCCATCTACGGGGAGCAGATCGAATACCCCGCGACGGAAGATCATCCGACAGAGCCTGAATCTCCTTATGGGATCGATAAATTGACCATTGAAAAATATCTTTTTTGTTTCAAAAAGCTCTATGGCTTCAATACTTCGATTTTCCGTTTCAGTAATGTTTACGGCCCCAGGCAAAATCCCCAAAGCGAAGCGGGCGTGGTCTCGATCTTCGCGAACCGCATGTTGAAAGATAAAAAGATCAATATTTACGGTGACGGTAATCAAACCCGTGATTTTGTTTATATCCGCGATGTAGTTGACGCGATGGTTGAGGTATATGAGCAGAAGACACAGGGAATATTCAATATTTCCACAGGTAAGGAAGCTACCGTGAACGAGATCTTCCATATATTGGCGGATGAGTTGAAATACGGCAGAGAGCCCATTTATTTAGAGGCGCGGCCGGGAGAATTGCTGAGAAGTCTGCTTTCCCACGATAAGCTTAAAAGCGCCACGGGGTGGGAACCAACGCGAGACATGAGAACGGGATTACGGGAAACCGGGGAATGGTTTAAAGAGAATTTTAAATGAACCTGATCGTTCAGAAGTACGGCGGCTCAATCCTTAATACTCTTGACGACATAGAAAAGGTCGGAAGCAATATTATAGAGACATTGAAAAGAGGAAATTCGGTCGTTGCCGTGGTATCCGCCCTGAAGAAAGAGACGGAAGGGCTTATTGATTACGCGAAGAGCATCAGCCCGAACCCCGATCCGAGAGAGATGGATATGCTGATATCTACCGGAGAACAGAAGACAGGAGCCCTTCTATCCCTGTACCTTCACGGTAAGAAGATCCCCGCGATCTCATTTACGGGCCATCAGATCGGTATTATTACAGATTCTGAATACGGTAATGCTTCCATATTGAAGATCAATTCCGAGAAATTGCAATCTGAATTGAATCTCGGCAAGGTGATAATAGTCGCCGGCTTCCAGGGCGTGAACCTTCTGGAAGAGATCACCACTCTCGGACGCGGCGGCAGCGATCTTACCGCAGTTTCTATAGGGGCCGCATTGAAATCGGACCTGGTAGAGTTCTACAAGGATACCGGTGCTATTTTTACCGTCAATCCTGAGTTAACTGATGGGAAGAAGATCAAGAAGATAGACTATTTCACGATGATGGAGCTTTCTAAGGGCGATGTCAGCATAATCGCGGGCAAAGCTATCGAGGCGGCGAAGAAATACAGTGTTCCCATGATCGTCAAAGGCCTGGGAAAAGATGAAAACACATTGATCGTGAACGATGACTTTTCCTTTTCTGATGAGAGATACCTCGCGGTATCTGTCAGAGATGATGAACATCAATTACTTGTTGATTCCGACCCGGAAGCTTTCTTTCGCGTATTGGGCGATGATATAAGCATAAATTATCTTGACAGGATAAGCAGCGGGGATTTTAAGAAGCTTCTGCTTACACTGTCTGAAAGTGAATTAGAGAAGATCCGCCCCAAATTAAAAGATCAGAAAGTGCCTTTTGAGCTTTCAGGCCCTTTCAGCCGTACCGTTGTCGTGGGGTGGGGATTCAGGACCCAGAAGAGGTTCTATTCAAAGATCATGGGAATTATCAAAAACAGTTCCATGGATTTTTCAGATGTACATTTCTCGGGTTTTAATGTTTCACTTTTAATACCCGAAAGCGACTTGCAGGAACTTCTGGATATTATAAACAGGGAGAATAATGATCAAGATTGAGTTTTTCAGAGCATCGAAGACCAATGTAAAATCGGGAGATAAGATCATTGTTTCCGGATTGTTCTCTGCCGAACAAGAGGGTAAATATCTGATCAAATTGTATCTTATCGGAACCAATGTCGATAAAGATACACAAAAAATCGACAATGATAAAAAGGAAGTCTTTCTAAGGGGAAATTCCCCGCAGAAGGTGACATGGGACATTGAGATCCCCGAGAAGATCTCTTCCAGATATAATTTCATAGGTTATGTGCAATGGGTTTCCAAGGAATCCGGTGATGCCGGTATCCTTTCTTCTTATCTTTTCACTGCAGGTGTTGAATATGATATGAAGATAATCGAGCATAAAACCTCTTTTGATGAGGCGGGGGCTTTTAAATGCTTGAAAATACATGCATTGAACAGGGAGATCGAACCCCTTAACTTGAAGATCCCGCTGATCATACGGAATAAAAAGCGGGAAACCGTCTTCAGGGAGATGTATGAGATCATATTGAATTTTGAAGAGATCATCGAGATCGACCTTGATCCCATTCAGCCCGCGGACGGCCTTTATCTGAAATATGCGATTACCATTGATGACCGGCCGGTATTCAAAAGTTCCAAGATCGAGCTCTTCCCCGGTTGGGTAGATCCCACGGTTTCCTATAGCGTTACGATCAAAGACAATATTTATGTTGAGGAAAGAAATGAGATCTCCATATATCTGCGGGACACCGAGAAGATAGTTAAAAGATTTCGTTACTTTGACCTCAATATCTTCTCTTTGGAAAATGAGAAATGGCTCATTGCCTTGAATGATATTGTGATCTTTGGATTGGACTGGGATGACAGATTGTCTGAAACTCCTCTTATATACGACAGTTTCAAGGATTTTCTCTTTTCATTTATCTTCTACAATATATTTTCGGAAACCCTGAAAAAGGAGGTTGAGATCTGGAAGATGAATCGGGTCCTGACATCTTATCTGCGAAGTCAATTGGCGGAAGATGATGTACAGTGGACAAAACAATTGAATAATCTGGACGATATGAGCGAGGAGATCGCAAATTTACTGAATCAGATCATTTCAAGGGATTTTATCTCGAACAATCAATACAAGAATATCAATATACTGAAGAAGAAATTCTACAAGAAATATATCAATTTGAAAACAGATATGGTCGGCATCACTAATAAAGAGAAGGCAAATTTCAAAAAGGCCATAAAGAAAGTGGACAAGGAAAAGCGCGTATTCAAGAAACAGTTCACTAAAATATTTGAATCGATCGAAGAAGAGATGAAGGTGCGGAATGTGATCGCAGCTACCCGAAGGTACCTTACATACAAGGTAAAGAGGTCTTCAAATAAAACAAGAATAGGGGAGAGCACTTCCTTTATAGTTGCCTTCAAGAATGAATCGCCTTTAAATTCCCTACCTGTTCTCATGACCGTTCACCCGAATCCCGGCGTTGAGTTGGAGAAGCCCGAAGGCGGGACGGAGAATGTTCTCGTGCTTCCGGAAAATTTCTCCGGATGGCAGGAAGGAGAGGTGATCTTTACTGCCACGCAGCGTATCGAAGGCGGTCTTGAGATCAACATTGACCTGGATATAGGAGTCTGATTATGGAGCAGATGATAACTACACTTCTTGAGGGATTAATTTCTAAGTTGAATGACATGAAAAAGATCCCGGAATATCCCTACTGTATTTCGAAAGAAACGCGGAGAAAAGGAGTGATCCTGAAGGGCATTGCCAAAGAGTATGAGATCTCTTCAGAAGATCTGAAAACCAAATTGGAGGAATGCTCTCTGGTGGAAGTAAGTAAGGAAGATGTGAACTACTCAGCGATCCGTGATGGAGTGGAGAAGGTCTTTAAAATAAATGATACGGTAGCGTTCCTTCCAGGAGAGGATGCCCTGAAAGAGTATGTTATGCAGGATCCGGTAAAGCATTCCCAGGAATTGATGACTTCGCCCTTATCTCCCATTGCTATGGACATAATTTCAGAGATACAGAATGACAATCAGGTCGAAGGCGCTGATGAAGTGGACCGGAAATTGGATGCGGTATTTTCGGGTTTCGGAGATTCCATGGATGATGACGAAGAGGCATTCGGTGATTCAGAAGCCACTATTATTGATTCAAAACTCTCACAGATGACCGCCGAGGAAGCCAATGTGATCACTTCCAATGCAGATGAAAATTCTCTGGACGATCTGCCGTCCCCTGATGTACCGGAAGATGTCATCACTACCGGTAGTAATCCCGATGTTGACCCCGATTCGATAAATGACAGCATAGGCCAGCTGGACTCTATTTTTGATGATCCGATCGAGGCCGCTCACGCTGAAGAACCTGAATCTCCTGCGGAAAAAACTCCGGCAGAAGTTCCGCCAGAAGTCCCTGCTGATGCTCCGACAGAACCATTCACTCCAATGGAGCCGTCTCCGGATCCAGCAGATGCTCAAAAGGCCGAAACAGTTGAAGTTCCTCCCAAGGCAGATGCGGATACACCGGCAGAACCCGAGACAGAAAAATTTTCTTTCCCGGACGACAGTGCTGAAGAAAAAATTGCGCCGGCCGGCATGACGCCTACAATTCCGGATTTTAATGAAAAGAAGAAAAAGAAGAAAAAAAAGGAAAAAGAAGCTGCGCGTGCGGTAAAACCAAAGGCACCGGTAAAGGAAGATGAAATAGCTCAAGAACCGAGCGACAAGAGCAAGATATCCTCCCGCCTGCAAAGGCGCGTTTCTCCAAAAGGCGTCAAGAAAAAGAAGGTGAAATTTGTCAGCCCCAAGAAAGAGAAGGACAAAGGTGCTCCCAAAGAAAAGGCAAAAAAGAAATTCCCCCTGATCCCTGTAGCCGTAAGTGCTGTGGTGATCCTTATACTCTTCTCTGTTTTTGTTGTTTGGAAATCCAGAAAGAAGGATGTACCGTCAGATGTCAAAACGGTGGGAAAAGAAGCCGAAGTCACTAAGCCGGTTACGGATATACCTGATCCCAAGATCGAAGAAACCCCCGAACCGATCATAGAGACGACCGAAGAGCCTGAGGTTATAGAACCCGAAAAGGAAGAAATTCCCGTAAAGGTGGTGGAGAAGAGGACAGTTATATATGTACAAGCCGGATCTTATACACAAATGAGCTCTGCCGAGGGGGAGATAGAAACCTTTAAGGCCCTTGGCTACAATTCATATGTTGTTGAAGCGGAGATAAAAGGAACTCTCTATTACCGCGTACGCCTTGATGCTGAATTTGACTCCAGAGACGATGCCGTCAACTTTATCGAGAAGGTCAAAAAGAGCGGTTGGAAGGAATATCTCTACCCGTTCACTGAGGAGAAATAAAATGATCTCAAAAGAGATCCTTCATGTTTTCTACATCAAAGAAGAGTTTAATGAAACCAACTTCCGTGAATTGGAAAGGGATGTGAACTCATTGATCATGAAGGGTGAGCGTAATATCGTGGTGGACCTTACAAAGACAGAGGAGCTGGTCCCATTTGTACTCCATAATATCTCCATCCTTTCGAATCGCGCAAAGAAGAATCTCGCCAATTTTACAATACTGGTAGAAGAGAACTCCTCGATCGACAAAAAGATGATCCATTATAAGATAGACAAGAATGTCCCGTATTTCTATCGCTTCGATGATATAAGAGAGTATCTGAAGGGACGACAACAGACCGGGGTTCAATACTTCACAATGGAAATGGCGTTTACCGGAGAATATGACAATCTCCCCAGAGTTAGGGAGTTTATACTGTCTGTTCTTCACAATCTACCTTTAAACGAGGACGATAATAACCTTATTGTACTGTCCATCGATGAGGCGGTCGCAAATATCATTAAATACGCCTATCAGGGCAGTAAGGAGAAGCATCTTATTGTCCAGGCGCAATACAAGGAACCTAAACTGCGATTCGTTCTGATAGACAACGGGGATCATTTCGATCCTACCGAGAAGGATGTAGAAGAAATGAATGTGGATGATTACATCAAAGAAGGCCATCACGGCGGCTTGGGTATTTTCATAATCGAGAAGGTCATGGACAGCTTTCAGCATCTCTTTATCCCCGGTATGGGGAATCGGCTGATCATGGAGAAGGTCATAAATAAAGATGAAGATTCTAATAGTAGATGACGAGCAGGCGATCCGAAAAACTTTCAATATGGTACTTTCCTATGCGGATCATTCCGTAGTAGAAGCTCGAACCGCTGAAGAAGCTCTTCAGAAGATCAAGGGAGATGCTTTTGATGTGGTATTTCTCGATGTGAAATTACCCAAAAGAAGCGGCCTTGAAATAGTTCCGGACATTAAAAAAGCGTCTTCAGGAACATATATCATAGTGATCACCGGCCACGGAAATGTCGTTGATGCTGTCGATGCCATGAAAATGGGTGTGTATGATTATATGGAGAAACCCGTTTCAGTGGAAAAGATCAAATTCCTGCTTAACAATATCGGGGAGGAAAAAAGCATACTCA
Organism: bacterium; assembly: GCA_023144005.1. Lineage (GTDB taxonomy): Bacteria > AUK180 > AUK180 > AUK180 > AUK180 > JAGLWT01. The sequence continues at coordinate 134,068 of JAGLGN010000020.1, read as the reverse complement.
CCGCATATTCACAATTACTTCAGCAGGCGGTATCCTTTGAATTAGTGGGCGAGGCCGGTGCTATTGAACATATCAGGCAAACCATTTCAAAGGTGGCTGTTTCGGATGCCACTGTGCTCATAACAGGGGAGAACGGTACAGGAAAGGAAGTTGTCGCCAGAATGATACATAAGAGCTCCGAGCTCAAAGGCGGATTCGTTGTAGTGAACTGTGCCGCTCTACCCGAAGACCTTATCGAGTCGGAGTTATTCGGCTATAAGAAAGGCGCGTTCACCGGTGCCGAAAGGGATAAACCCGGAAAGATTGAATTGGCGAATAACGGCACGCTTTTCCTGGATGAGATCGGAGATATGTCCCCGAGGACACAGGCCAAACTCCTGAGGGTCCTCCAGTTTAAAAGATTTTCACCTCTTGGAGATACGATAGAAAAGGAAGTCAATGTCAGATTCATTGCCGCAACTAATCGAAATCTTTCTCAGCAGATCGAGAAGGAACATTTCAGGGAAGACCTCTTTTTCCGGCTTAATGAAGTTCCGATAGATATCCCCCCGTTAAGGGACCGTCAAATGGATGTGCCCCTCTTGATCGATTTTATCAAAGGGACATTTATGCAGGGCGATACATTGGAATTTGAAGAAGCCGCAATGGACCTCTTGAGTACATATTCCTTTCCAGGCAATATTCGGGAATTGCGAAATTTTATCAAAAGGCTGATCATTCTTTCAGGGGACAATGTTGTGGATAAAAGTACATTGCTGTCGATCATTCCCGAGCTTAAGGGTGATCGCCTCAATGGGCAGAAGGCCGGTAAACCCAAATCCTATGGGGATTACATGGACATGGTTGAAAAAAGCTTTGTTCTTGAAGCTCTGGAGCGTAATAATTGGGTTATCTCGAAAACGGCAGATGATATTGATATGCAGCGCTCCAATCTATACAAGAAGATACAAAAATACGATCTGAAAAAAGATGACGCTGACTGAAGATACGATCTTTCTCTATGAGAGCATAAGATTAAAAAAGCATTATTGTGTGATCGATGTTTGCTGCGGCGAAGGCGAGCTCTTGAAGGAAACAGCGGAGAAATACCCCGACTCCTTTTTTACCGGATTAGATCTTAGCGCAGATGATATCAGTGAAAGGAATCTGACTTTAATGCGGGGTGATCTTCGAAATTTCAATGATCTCTTCCAGCCGCATTCCTTTGACCTCTTTATCTCTAATCCCCCATACTTCAAGGCGCAAGAGGGGCTGTCACCGGATAGCGAAGAGAGGCATAACGAACGCTTTGATGACAACTTTGATCTATCGATCTTTTTTTCCGCCATATCCTATCTTCTTAAACCCGGCCGGAATTTCTTCTTTGTATTTCCATCCGCGCGTTTGCATGAGGTGATGAATGAGGCAGACAGAAAGAACATGAAAATATTTCAGATCCGTTTCAGGCACAATCGGCCCGGCAGGGCATCGGATGTGTGTTTATTCATGGGTAAGAACAAGAAGGGCAGAATGGATCCCGAGATAATCTTTCCCAAGTTGAATTATCAGGAGGACGCATGAAAGTAATAATTCCAGTTGCAGGTATAGGGTCGCGGTTAAGGCCGCATACACATACAGTGCCCAAGGTGCTGATATATATTGCCGGCAAGCCCATCATATCGTATATAATTGACAAGTTGAAGGATCGCGGTGAAATGGAATTCGTTCTGATACTGGGTTATCTGGGCGATAAGATCAGAGAGTATTTACTGGCAACCTACCCGGATCAGAAATTCCACTTTATTGACCAGGTAGAAAGAAAAGGGCTGGGGCATGCTATATATCTCGCAAAGGATGTGATGGAAGATGACGAAGAAGTGCTTATCGTTCTTGGTGATACCATATTCGACACGGATTACAAATTCTTGAAAGAGAATAGATCTGTGCTTGCGGTGAAGAAGGTCAAAGATCCCCGCCGTTTCGGAGTCGCGGTCACAAAAGGCGAGAGTATCGTCAAACTGGTGGAAAAACCCGCTGAATTCATTTCCGACCTCGCTCTTGTAGGGATATACTATATTATGAAATGGAGCCGTTTGCAGCATTCGATCGAACATATTATGGAGAACGATATAAAGACCAGAGGAGAATATCAACTTACCGATGCTCTTCAGCAGATGATCAACGACGGCGAGGACTTCGGCGTTGCTTTTACAGAAGGGTGGTATGATTGCGGAAAACCGGAAACGCTTCTCTCTACTAATAAATTCCTGCTGTCCAAATCCACAGAGGTGCATTCTTTGAAAAGCGTTATTGTTATCCCTCCCTGTTATATCCCGGAAGATACCGATATTCAGGATTCGGTTATCGGGCCGTATGTGTCAGTTGGAAGCGGCTCGATCATCAGATCCTCTATTATCAAGAATTCAATCCTGGACCGCAAAAGCGAGATATATAATATGAACCTGGATAATTCTATTCTTGGAAAAAATGCTTGGGTTAAGGGCCATTCCAGGCAATTGAATATCGGGGATTCGTCGGAGGTGGAATTCTGATGCGTGTATATGATGTAATTTACAAGAAGAGAAATGGCGGCACTCTTTCAAAGGAAGAGATCGACTTTCTCATTAAGGGTTATGTTGAGGGGAGCATCCCCGATTATCAGATATCCGCCTTCTTGATGGCGGTCTTTTTCAGATCAATGGATTTTGACGAAACCCTTGAGCTGACCAACGCCATGATCGGCTCAGGCGTCAGTTATCAATTTGACGATATGGAATTCCCGACCGTGGATAAACATTCCACGGGTGGTGTCGGGGATAAGATATCAATACCTCTGGTTCCTATCGTAACTTCCTTTGATGTGATCGTCCCCATGATGTCGGGCCGCGGACTGGGGCATACCGGCGGCACATTGGATAAATTGGAATCGATCCCCGGTTTCAGAGTGGATTATGATGATGCCGGTTTTCTGTCGCTGCTCAAAAAAAATAGATGCGCGATGATCGGACAGACGGGGCGCATAGCTCCCGCGGATAAAAAACTTTATGCCCTGAGAGATGTTACCGCCACGGTGGACTCGATCCCCCTTATCACAGCGAGCATCATGAGCAAAAAGATCGCCGAAGGCGCGATGAACTTCGTATTTGATGTCAAGTACGGCAGCGGCGCTTTTATGAAGAGTCGTGAGGAGGGCAAAAAACTCGCTTCTTATCTCACTCAGACGGCGAAGATCGCGGGCAGAAATGCCGACCATGTCCTTTCCGATATGAATGTCCCTCTTGGACGATTTATCGGTAATAGATTAGAGATCATTGAATCAATGGAGATCCTTAAAGGCAACGGCCCGGAAGATACAACGCAATTAACCGAGAAACTGGCAGCGAAGATGCTCGTGCTCTGCGGACTTTTTCATGATGAGGACTCCGCTCTATCGAAGATACACGAGAAGTATTCCACGGGGGAGTATCTCGACAGGATGAAAGAGATAATCCAATTACAAAACGGTGACCCGCGGGTCATTGAAGATTATTCGATAATGAAACCCGCAAAGAACATCTTTGAATATAAAGCCGCTGAAACCGGAAGAATAAGCAGAATGGATGCTTATCTGATCGGCCTCGCCGCATTGGCGACAGGTGCGGGGCGCGAGAAGAAGGAAGATAAAGTGGACCACAGCTGCGGGTTGGAATTGCTGAAGAAACCCGGTGATCCGGTCACCAAGGGCGAAAGCGTCATCCTCATTCATTACAATAAGAAGGACCGGCTCGAATCCGCAAAGAAGTATATCAAGGAAGGGCTGAGTATTGAATAAATACCTTCAATTCTACCTTGACCGTATGCGAAAATATTCGGGCCGTTTTGCTACTGCCCTTATTTTTATGTTCTTATTTACACTCCTCAATACATCGGTTATCTTCATGGTGAAAACCATTGTTGACGAGGTGTTCGTCAAGGCGCAAATGATCTCAAAGGGGCAGACCATTTCATCCGATCACAAGATCACCTTGAAAAAGGTGTTTTCAAAGGATGTGAATCTTTCATTTGACGACGATCAGGATTCACCGGCGCTCCAGGGAGAAGGGGCAAAGAAATACCTTATAAATTCCCTTATCATCATTTCCATAGTTTTTATATTCATCTATCTTCTGAAGGGTATATTCTGGTATATCAGGAAATACATGATGCTATATATAGGCGAGCGTATCGTGCTTGATCTCAGAAACGATATATACCGTCATGTTCAAAATCTTTCCGTCAGATATTTCGATCGCGCTCAGACCGGCGAGATCATGTCGCGGATAACCAATGATGTTACTCTTGTCCAGCAGACCGTAGCTCTCGCGGGTACACAGATAGTGCAGGAACCTATAAATTTTATTTTTGCTCTGGCTGTGCTGATCTATTTGAACTGGCAGCTGACGGTTGTTTCGGTTCTGGTCGTCGGGTGCTTGATCTATCCCGTATCGGTGCTCTCGAGGAAGATGAAGAACGCCGCCAAGGCCTCTCAGGAAAAGATCGGCAATCTTTCCTCCATTATGCAGGAGATCATCGGCGGCGTTCGCATAGTAAAAGCGTTCAATATGGAAGAATATGAGATAGGAAAATTCAAGGGCGTAAACAGAGAATATTTTAATGCCATGATGAAGGGGAATCGCGCATGGGCGCTTTTGAATCCTTCCAATGAATTCCTGGCCTCCATCGCCATCTCCATTGCCATAGTTCAAGGAGGACTTCAGATAGCCGCGGGCACAATGACCACTGGAACATTTTTTGCTTATTTCTTGGCTCTATTCTCACTGTACAGGCCTACCAGAACTATCATGGAAGCGTTCTCGACATTGAGAAAATCCTATGCTGCGGTCGATCGGATAGAAGAGATATTAAATGAGCGCATCCGTGTGGTCGAAGCTGAAGATCCACGCTCCATTGATCAATTGGAAAAGGCGATACATTTCAATAAGGTGTTCTTCCATTATGACGAGGGTAATCCGGTATTAATGGGCTTGGAGCTGGAGATCACCAAAGGCGAGACGGTCGCTTTTGTGGGAGAATCCGGTGCGGGAAAATCCACGATCGCCTCTCTATTGCTGAGATTTTATGATGTCGTTTCCGGAAATATTTTAATAGACGGCGAAGATATCAGAAATTATTCTATTAAGGATGTCAGAGGTATGATCGGCTTCGTAGCCCAGGAGACCTTTCTATTCAATGATACCATCCAAAATAATATTACCTACGGCAGGAAGGGTGTTTCCAGGGAATTGATGTTGAACGCTGCCGATAATTCTCATTGCCGGGAGTTTATCGAGGGCCTTCCGAAGGGTTTCGATACCATTATAGGGGAGAGAGGCTATGCTCTCTCAGGCGGTCAGCGTCAAAGGATCTCAATTGCCCGCGCGCTGATCAAAGACCCGGAGATCCTTGTTCTTGACGAAGCGACTTCAGCGCTGGATTCCGAATCCGAAAAATCAGTGCAGTCCGCTCTTGATAACCTCATGAAGGGCCGCACCAATATCATAATTGCGCATCGCCTTTCCACTATTGTAAACTCTGATCGGATTTTTGTGCTGAAAAAGGGAGTTGTGGAAGAGAGCGGCACGCATCAGAAGCTCATGGAGAAGCGGGGAGTGTACTGGAACCTCTATAATGTAAAATGAGCCTTCTGATAAAATTTCTATATTCTTTATCCCGTTTCTTCCCTCGATCCATGCTGAAATTCGTCTCATTTATGGGTGATATGATCTTTTTGCTCGGTATCAGGAAAAAGGTCTTATATAAAAATCTGAATATCGCTTTTCCGAAAAAAGACGCAAATTGGCGGCGTTATATCGGCCGCAATGTTTACCGCCATTTTCTAAGGCAGAGCGTCCTCTCGGTCTATTATGCGTCCTATCCCGAAAAACTGGAAGGCATGGTTGATTTCATAAACTTTGATATCTTCAAAGCAGCATTGGACGAGGGCCGCCCTATCTTCTATTTCACCGCACATCTGGGGTTGTGGGAGATTTTGCCTCTTTATGTAAGCTATAAATACCGCCGGTCCGCTATCCTTTATCAGAAGATACGGAATGAAAAAATAAATGCTCTTGTGCTTGAACACCGTTCCAAAGCGAATTGTATTTTTACGGACCGCGGAGACATCAAACAGATATTGACAAATCTGAGGAACGGGCTGGACCTGGGACTTCTGGTAGACCAGCGTCCCATTGATCAGGGATATACTGTGAAGTTCTTTAATGTGGATACCAGATTCTACAAGATCCCCTTTAAATTACTTAAGAAATTTAATGCGATCCCTCTATTTGTCTTCTGCTATTTCTCCAAGGGAAGGATCGTTGTGGAATTCAAGGGTTCTCAGGAAAGCTCTCTGGAGAAATTGATACCGGAATATGCGACTACATTGGAGAGCTTCATTAAAAAGTGTCCCGAGCAATATTTCTGGCTTCATAACAGGTGGCGTGATGCCAAATTTTGATATTCCCGAAGAAGGCCTTCGTTTTTCCTGTATTGACGGCTGCAGTCGCTGCTGCCGTGGTGACGGTTATGTTTGGATCTCAGAGAATGAGATCGCAGAAATAGCGGCGCTCTTGAAGGTTGCCCCCGAATTATTTAAAAGAGAGTACACGATAAGACGCAATGACAGATATATCCTGAAGGATAAGCGAAGTATAACGGAGTGCATCTTTCTCACCGAGAAAGGGAAGTGTTCCGTATATGAGGCCCGCCCGATACAATGCAGGACATACCCTTTCTGGCCGAGGATAATATCGGACAAGGAGTTATTCAATTACGAATACCTGCAATGTCCCGGACTTGGCGAGGGTGATCCTGTTCCAAGAGAACGGATCCTCGATATGTTGGCCGAGGGCGAAAAGGTGTTCGGTGACCCGGATAAACTCTATAACGGTACTTGAAAGGGGACAAGCTTCGCAGTGCACCAGTGGACCCAGGGACAAGTGCACCAAAGAGTGTGAAGTGTGAAGTGTGAGGTGTAAAGTGAGGAGAACAAAGCAATATTCACATCCGTAACCGGAAAATCAATATTTCGTAATTATCATTAAATTATCGTGTCACAATCATATCACGCCGCACCCCAAACAAGATATGGGACACGCCGTACTCCGCAGGAGTTCGACTGTCCCGGTGCAAAAGTTCCAAGCGGAGAGTTGAAAATTGTGAAGCAATTGTACACTCTTCGCCCCATTAGAATCAAGCGCTATCGTCATCCTCAATACATGTCTCTACGAATATTTCTGATTATTTCCTTCTTTTCTTATCCCTACCCACTTGTGCTCTTGTCGCTTTTGCCCTTATCATCATTGTTATCGTATTTATGAATCAGAACGCTAGACCTTGAATTCAGAATTCCCAGGATCTCGGTCGATAAGATCGGAATATTCTCAGAGATCCCTCAGGAAATGGAGTAATTAGATTCCGGCTCTCCCTTCAATTGCTCTTTTAAATGAGCAAGGTGTTTGCTTATATCGTATATTGTTCTGTGTTTGCTCAATGGGGTCATTGCAACCGTAATGGTCAGTATCTCGGGGATGTTCAATGACTTATTGCCTATGCTCTCCAATTCCAGAAGCCCGTATTGGGATCGGATGATCAGATCAAAGAAATTTACAATATCCTTACCGATGGGCTTGCCCAGTTTCCGTTTCACAAGAAAGGTGAAATCATCACCCCCGATATGGCCTACAAAGCCCGCTGCATCATGGGTCTTCACCATGTCCATCAACAGCCACGCGGTCATCTTGATTATCCGGTCTCCTTCAAAATACCCCAATGTATCGTTAAATACTTTGAAGTTGTCAATATCCGCCCATCCCACGATCAAGTCATCCTTATTCTCAAGACCCCGTGAAATTATTCGGCGGATCTCAAGATTGCCCGGAAGCAGGGAAAGGGGATTGATCTGCGTTACCAGACTGTAGAACCTTACTAAATTATCCACTGTCCTGTAAAAGCGTTTTACATCATAATCGGGAGTAAAGAAATACATTACCCCCAGGGATACAAGGCGTATCTCCAGATCGAGATTCATCTCGTCCGCAATTGTGATCTTGGGGATTACATTCAGCTTGGGAGATTCATGTATCTTCTTCAGGAGCTCAAAGGCCTCGCCGTCCGTCTTGTGAATGATAAAAAGAAAAAGATCCACATCCTGATTTTTCAGCATTTCAATGTGCAGGGAATAATTATTATAATGATGACAGTTGAAATTATTTCTGAAAATAAGGTTCAATCGGGCGAATCCTCCGCTCTCCGAGTCAAAGATGACAATGTTCCGTTTCAATCATACCCCCAATATATTGTAATGAGAAAAGTCCAATAAGTCAAATCAGAGGGTATCCTTACTTATTACCAAAAACGAGAGATAACGTTTCAATTATTATATGTGAGACGAGGGTGAAAATAGTACTTTCGTATTTAGCTAAATACGAAAGTACAATGATATGCATATTGCCCGCAAGTAATGTAAGTAAGGATAATCCCGCGTATTTATAAGGTGGTTGCACGATTTCGTAATTACGAAATCGTGCAACTGTGAGATTGGAGTGAAAAACAGTTTGTCTCGAAAATCTGTTGATCTATCGCCCCCGATCCGGTCAAATAATTACCTATTTGCAATTACCTTCACCAATTATCCTTGATACAGCATCATTATTTGAAATAACTTCGTGTTTATCGTATAATACCCCATAAAAATTTAGGAAAGAATAATGGTACATTGGAATTATCTCGATTGGGAAGAAATGATAGATGCAGCGGAGAAGTTCTTCAAGCAGAAGATATCTCCCGGAAAGAAGGTTGTCCTCGTGCATCACGGCGACGCGGATGGTGTGACATCCGGGCTCTATATTACCCGTATTGTCGAAAAACTCACTCAAGCTCCCCTTGAGCATATTATCTGGGTTTCAACCAAATCCTACAAAATGAAACAGGAAAGGGCTTTAATAGACAGTATCTCTCCAGACATTCTCATTGTAACCGACCTTGACCTGGGTAAGGAGCGTGACCTGCTTCATCATTGGTCAGCGACCATTGACGCTATCTTCATGTATGACCATCATAATATCGGTGAGGATTACAGGGATACGATCCCTCATTCTATCGAGTATATAAATGCGAGAATGCTGGGGTATGAAAATATATGGCATCCTGCGTCATTCTTCGGATATGAGCTTAACCGCCGATTCTTCAAGGAGGAATACGCATGGCTGGCGGCGATCGGGCTTCGCGGTGACCACGCATTCTTTTCTGATGAATATACCGAGCTTCAAGAGATTATTCAGAAAGAGAATCCTGAGTTATTGGAGCCATTGGAAGGCCATGACTACAAGAATCTTCTGGAAAAATGCGTGTATTATGTCAATGCCGGATTCTTCCATCATCCCGACATGCATGAAGCAACCGCTTTCCGTGTCCTGGCAAAAGCCCTGGAGCTGAATGACCCCTCTTTTATTTATTCAGGCGATGATGTTTCCGCCGACCTGACAAGAAAGAGGCGGGAATTGAGAGAAGAAATACAGAGAATTTATGCCGCCTCAAGTGAACTGGCGGAGTTTTGTCCCGACCGCGAGTTGATAATCTATAAGATCGATACATCGCATTATATTCTGGGAGTGATCGCTTCTAATCTTGTCAAGGATCATCCCAATAAGGTGGTTCTCATTCTCAATCAATTCGGAACAGAAATTTCCGGTGAGATAAGAGAAGGTGAGAACGCCGATAAGAATCTGGTGCAGATGATGCTGAAAGTAAAGGATAAAGATTTCCCTTACGGCTCTGTGGGCGGCCATCCGCGCGCAGCCGGCTGTCTATTTGATGCCGAACATGAAAAGGACTTCAGGAGAATCTTTTTAGAGGCGTTCGATGAATCTATTTGATCTGATCGGCTCCATCCTCATCATTTCCGGTGCAGTGGTCTTTTGGAAAAAGGGCATTCTCGGGGTTCTGCTTCCCGTATTTGCAATCGTTACATCCATGTGGATGTCATTCAATTTCAGTTTACCCATCATTAAGATCTTCGGCTCGGGAATGGTCAGGATCGTTGGCGAAAAACCCTGGGTGGGTTATATAATCGCGTTTTTATTGTATCTTCTTGTGATAGGACTCATAGCGTTCATCATAAAGAATTTTATTAATGTCACACCATTGAAGATAATTGATTCTATTCTGGGAGGCGGTTTCGGCATTATCCTGTCCTCTCTTTTAATAATGGTCGTGATGTATATTATGCTGCAGATCGGCGGTGGCATTGGGGAATATGTTAAGGGATCAGTGTTGTATTTCCCTGTTTTCAGAGGATTTCTCCAATAGGAGTTTAAGATGAAGGTTACCCTGGATGGAAAGCCAGTTGATTTCGCCGATAAGGCGGAATTGTTCAATGAGCTTAATAAAGGCGGTTTGGTTATCGCATTTGAAATTAACGGAGAGAGTGTTGATCTGTCCACTGAAATAAAGGACGGCGATAAACTCGCACCCATATATTATGAGAGTGATCAGGGGAAGCATATTTTCTGGCACACATCCGCGCATATTATGGCGCAGTCCATCAAAAGGATCTACAAGGATGTTAAGCTCGCCATCGGTCCCGCGATCGAACATGGCTTCTATTATGACATTGATACAGAGGCTAAGATCACCGAAGAGGATTTTCCCAAGATAGAAGCGGAATTCAAAAAGATAGTTAAGGAAAAGATAAAATTATACAAAGAAGAGATATCCACCGAAGCATTGAAGAAGATCTATTCCGATGCAGGCAATCCCTACAAGGTGGAGATCATTTCCGAGATAGAGGATCCCAATGTAACCATCTACAAACAGGATGATTTCTTTGATCTTTGCCGCGGCCCGCATTTGGCTCATACCGGACTGATAAAGAGTTTCAAGGTATTATCAGTTGCCGGTGCCTATTGGCGCGGAGATGAAAAGAATAAGATGCTTCAGCGCCTTTACGGAATATCCTTTCGCAGTAAAGATGAGATGAACGGGTACATGGATTTCATCAAAGAAGCCGCGGAAAGGGATCATAGGAAGCTTGGAAAAGACCTTGACCTCTTTTCGATCTTTCCCGAAGCCGGCCCCGGTCTGGTGTTCTGGAAGCCCCGTGGCGCTTATATGAGAATGCAGATAGAGGACCTCTGGAAAAGAGAGCATATTAAAGAGGGCTATGACCTCCTCTACACTCCGCATGTCGCCAAGCGTCATTTATGGGAGACCTCCGGACATTATGAGTTCTACCGTGAAAATCTCTTTCCCGATATGGAATTTCCCGAAGGGGATGAATACCTGATACGGCCGATGAATTGTCCGTTCCATATCCTCATATTTAAAGAAAAACTGAGAAGTTATAAAGAACTGCCCATAAGGTATGCGGAGCTGGGAACAGTATATAGATACGAAAAATCCGGAGTTCTGCACGGCCTTATGCGTGTCAGAGGGTTCACACAGGATGACGCTCACATCTTCTGTGAGAGGAAGCATCTTGCCGAGGAAGTATACAAATTACTTGATTTCTCCGTTTTCTTCATAAAGAAATTCGGTTTCAAGGATTTCAAGGTGTACCTTTCCACGATGCCCGAGAAGGCGGTCGGTGATCCTAAGGATTGGGAGAAGGCGGAAGAGGCATTGGAAAACGCCGTTAAGAAGTACGACATCCCATATGAGGTTGATGAGGGCGGCGGCGCGTTCTATGGCCCGAAGATCGATATCAAGATCAAGGATGCCATCGGCAGAGAGTGGCAGACCACTACCATACAATTTGACTTCAATCTTTCCGAGCGTTTTAATATTGACTTCGTAAATGACAAAGGTGAAAAGGAACGCCCGATACTGATCCACAGAGCCCTCTTGGGTTCTCTTGAGCGTTTCTTCGGCGTTTTGATCGAACATTATAAGGGTGATTTCCCGCTTTGGCTTTCTCAAGTCCAATGCGTCATTTTACCAGTAAACGATGATCTGCAGCCATATGCGCAGGAGGTTCGGGAGAAACTCGAAGCGGCAGGATTGAGGGTAGAGGTAGATCTTAGGAACGAGAGGCTTGGATATAAGGTGCGCATGGCCAGATTGAACAAGACACCCTATTTTATTGTTGTTGGCGAAAGTGAAAAGAGCGGTTCATTGATAAAGCCGACCGGAAGACGGGAAGGCCAGATGGAAGCGATGACTATTGACAATTTCGTAGAGATCGTCAAAAAGAGGTTGAACAGTGAGTAGAGAATTGGATAAAGGCATGCCGCAGAAGAACAATGATAATTTGCTTGATTGGGCAAAAAAGAAACAGGATATTGTAGGGAAATTAACCCCGATCGAATTAAAGAACAAAGAGTTTTCTAAAAAACTGAAGGGATACGATGTTAATGAGGTAAATGAATTCATTACCGAAGTATACGAGAATTATAAAGATCTTTTCCGTGAAAATGCCCTGCTTAATGAAAAGGTATCTCGTCTTGTGGAGGAGTTGACCCGCTACAAAGAGATGGAAGAGAAGATGAATTCCGCCATAATGAATGCCCAGACCATGGGAGAAGACTTAAGATTAAGAGCGCAAAAGGAAGCGGAAGATAAGATCGCAGCGGCGGAGAAGAATGCCAAGGAGATCCTTGATAAGGCGACCGAAGGTTCAAAGCAGACCACGGAAGAAGCGGCCGCGATGAAAGCGAAGCTGCTTTCCGAAATGGAAGAAATGAAATCCACATATCTCAGTGAAGTGAACCGGTTGAAAACTTACAGGGACGAACTTCTCAAGGAATTGAAGCACTTCTTTCAAAAAAAGGCAGGGGAACTTCAGAAAATAGTAAATGAGATAAAAAGTGAAATTAAAGATAAAAGTCATACCGAAAGCCCGCAAAAAGATGATCAAAACAGGCAATGACGGCGTGATCAGGGTATATCTGAACTCACCGCCCGCCGACGGCAAAGCAAATAAAGAGCTCATACAATATCTGTCCGGAGAATTGTCCATCCAAAAGACCTCTATAACCATTATTAAGGGTGCTTCCACCAGAGATAAGGTTTTGGAGATTCCGGATGGAACGGATATCGGGGCTTTGTACAAATGAATATAGATATTAAAAAGCAGCTTGAGATCATAGAAGAAAAGAATTTAAGTAAATTCGCTGCAAAGAGCAGTAAAACACTGGGCCGCAGGAGAAAAGAAAAACCCTCCGCAGTGAGAACGGCGTTTCAGCGTGACCGTGACAGGATCGTACATTCAGAGGCCTTTCGGAAATTAAAACACAAAACACAGGTCTTTATCTCCCCGGAGAAGGACTTCTACAGGACCCGGCTGACACATACGATCACCGTATCGCAGATCGCCCGGACAATTGCCCGCGCTTTGCGGCTCAATGAAGATCTGGCAGAGGCGTCAGCGTTGGGTCATGATCTCGGACATACCCCATTCGGCCATGCGGGCGAGAAAGCTCTTGCGGAGCTATTTTCAAAGGGATTCAAGCATTCTCTTCATTCTCTGAGAGTAGTTGAGAAGCTGGAAAAGAGGGGAAAGGGACTTAATCTCACTGCGGAAGTGCTGGACGGTATTGTGAAACATTCAAAGGGTCCCAGTGATCTTCAGCGTGATATGAGTACCTTCAATACGCCCATCACACTTGAAGGGGTCATTGTCAGGATCTCCGATTCGATCGCGTATATCAATCATGATATCGATGATGCGATCATTGCGGGCATCATAAAACCGGGAGATATTCCCAGAAAGGCCTCGAAACTGCTGGGAAGCCGTTATTCTCTCCGTATCGATTCAATGGTCGAAGGCATTGTTCAGGAGAGTTACGATAAGGGTCAGATCCTTATCCCCGATCATGTACTGAAGGGAATGAATATACTCAAAGATTTTCTTTACAAAACCGTTTATCCTCACCCGAAGATAGCGAAATATACGGATCGCGGCGCGCAAATGACCATGTTTATCTACAAATATTTTCATAAGGAGCCAGATCACTTTTTAAAGATCTGCAAGCAGTTCTTTGAGAAGGACGGTTTTTCGCAGAATGTTGTGGATCATATCGCTTCTCTTTCCGATATTGAAGCGGAAAAGCTCTATAAAAAGCTCAAGCAAAGGAAACCAAAGCGGTCCTGAGATCGTTTACATTGATACAGCCACGGTCGCTGTCATATACCCCTTTTATATATAGCGGTTTTGACGGATCCCTTTCTCTGAGAAATTTCTCCGCGATCTTCGGCATCAATGTGCATTCAAATTCCCTGCATTGATTGGCCATGGTGATAAATACCATCCACTTACCCTGTTTTGTCCGTATCCTCCTGTATTTGGTTACATAGCCCCTAATACTCACGATATTGCCGTTGATCTTATAGATCAGCGGAAGACGAAAGATATAATTGAGAAAATCACCGTTATAATATACGCTTGACTTTTCGGTAAATACCGTCCTATCCCTGTATCTGAAGAGTTCTCCCGCCTTCTCTCCGGCTGCCGCCCTGTAGTAGCTCTGTGTGAGCTGCTCCATCGGCCCGTAAAAGCAAAATGCCCCCGCCTGTATCAATGCCAGCATAATGTCCGCCGGCGGCTTATTGCCTGTTTCGACCGCTCTTCGGTAAAAGCTTTCCAAGGAAGGAAATACCGCGGCTGAGGATGAGGAGATCTCCTCCAGGTGCTTCGCCCATTTGATGCTGATGCCTTTAATGGAGAGATAACCGGATATTATACGGCCCTCTGAGATCGAGAAGAACGCTTGGCTCCTGTTTATATCCGGGGGCACAACCTCTATCTTATTCCTTGCGGCATCGAATATATAATTTTGGATCACTCCCGGCATATCAATGAAATTATTCAGCAGGTTCTTGAAGTAAAAAAGCGGTTCATTGGCCTTGAGATAGGCGCAGCAGTATGCTAGAAGGCCGTACCCTGCGGCATGTGACCTATTGAATCCGTAGGAGGCGAATTTTTCCAGAAAAGTCCAGATCTCTGCTGCTTCCCGGCTATTGCCGGTATTGTTTTCGGCCATCCCTTTTATAAATCTTTCTTTCATCCTCGCCATCTTCTTACGGTCTCTGGCCGCCATGGCGCGGCGGAGCACATTGGCCTCCGACCAGTTGAAGCCGGCAAGTTTGACACCTATCTTCATTACCTGTTCCTGAAATACGATGATGCCGTATGTTATAGCGAGAATATCAGTGAGCGCGGGATGAACCGGGTCTGCGGCCTCCTCACCCTTTCGGCGTTTGATATAATGCCCTATGACCCCCGCGGAAAGCGGGCCCGGGCGGTACAGGGATACGATGGCTATCATATCCTCTATATTTACCGGAGCAAGTTTTTTGAGATAACTTCGTACCCCGGCGCTTTCCAATTGAAAGATACCTTGTGTATTCGCTTCTTTCAAGAGGGCATAGGCGTGTTTATTCGATCTGTTAACCGTATTTATGAAATTCATGGGGTCATGCCCCGCATCCGCCGCGGTCTCACACACGACATTGAGATATCTCAGGCCGAGGCAGTCTATTTTCAGTATCTTCAGCTCTGTATCTTTTGTAATATGCGATATCTTCTCTCCGTTATCTCCCGGGTGCAGCGGCGATAACTCGGAAACAGGTGAATTGAGGACGAAATAGCCGGAAGGGTGCACCGAAAAGGTATGGGGTCTGCCTACCAGCAGTTCGGCCGTCTGCACATACTTTTTTGCCACGCTGTCACGAGATATCATATCAGCAACAAGCGGATGTGTGCTGCACAGGCCCGCCATGTTCCCTTTGAAGTATGTGGGCATATGCGCCGTCAGCATCTTTACTCTCTTCATCTCCCAGTTCATCTCTCTTTGAAGATGTCTGAGAGCCCCGCGCCAGCCGAATCTCACTATGGTGGAAAGATGTCCGGTCTTTTCCTTCCCATAGCGTTCCTCCATATACCGAAAGACCTCCTTTCGCCTGGTATGTGAGAAATCAAGATCGATATCCGGCAGTTCTTCCCTTGAGGGGTTAAGAAAGCGTTCAAAGGTCAAGCTGAAACGGATAGGGTCGATATCCGTGATCCCTAAAAGAAAGGATACCAATGCCCCGGCGGCGGAGCCGCGCGCGGGGCCGACATATATGCCCCGGGATCTGGCCCAATTGACCATATCCGATACTATCAGAAAATATCCCGCCAGCTGTTTGTCGGTGATGACGGAATACTCATATTTGAAACGCTCCATATATTTATGGCCCTTGCCCGCTCTTGAGATATTGTGAAGGCTTTTCAGGCACTTCTGTCTCAAAAGGGCATTGTCATCACCGCAGAAAGCAGGTATCCTTCTTTCGTTCAGGTCTATGCTTCTTTTTACGCAAGAGAGAAATTCCTTTATCTTCGTATCATCCATGTCCTTGTATTTCGGGGGGATCTTTTTAAGTAGTGACGCGGCCATGATGTCTCTTTTTGTCACCGCATTGATGATCTTTGCCCCGCATTTTTCAAGGGGAAAGATTTCTGCCGCCCTTTCCTTGAGAAGATCATACACCTCTTTGGGGATAAGGGGAGAGTAGAGGACCGGCGGCAGTTTTTCAAAATGTGAAAAGACACGGTCTCTTTCTATGTCTTCTCCGCTCCTTAATATCGACACTATTTCCGACAGTACCATCATTTCTTTTTTGTTGGTGGGGATGAAGATGAGCGGCTCTTTCGCTTCTGTCATTATGGTATTTCCCCATATGCCGCTCTTGCTGTGAGTGTAGAGTTCGCTCAACCCCCAGAAGGCCTCGATATCCGCTAAGACAAAGACATTATCCCCTTCATACCTGCATATATCCTTTGTCGTTGAGAAGCCTTGAAGGAATGAGTATTCGCTCCAGTGTATGTCCATATATATCAGTATACTAAAAATCTTTTTAGTAGTCAATAGCCGTGTGACGTATGACGTATAGCGTGTCACGTTTTTGGATTCTCTTTCCGGTTATGGTATAATTACACTGGAGAGAGAGCTGTTTACAAATGGAGAAACAAGTGCAAAAAACAGGGCCGGTAGTTGCAAAAGTTGCATATATGAAGATATGCCGATTTGGGAATTTATAAAGCAAGATGAAAGTTAGAAAAATAGATAAGACGCATTTGAGTATTCTGTTCTATATTCTATTATTGCTTTCAATTTTATCCTGTGTTTCCCTATTTATATTTTCGATGAACAAAGAGATTTCTATTGTACTGTTAATTGCAATAATGTACGCAATAATAATTGCTTTTCTTCCGCGCTTAACCATAATTACCCTCCGAACATTCGGACCATTGCTTTTAGTAAGGACCATTTTGCCTCGTGGTTTTCCGTTATTAGCGAATAGAAACTTGTTTATTGATATCCCATTCATTGTACTTCTAATAGTTGTCGGGATCTTAATCGATAAGAAGAGAGATAGAAAAACAGGTTTTCTGCTCAAAGAGGCGGGGAGGCCTTATTTGTCAGGCGTGACTATCTTAGCATATCCACTTATCATATTTTTTATTATGAATTTGATATCAGGGTGATATAATGTATGGTGTAACAGTTGAATAGGCCGGTAATATACAGATATATTGGACGGATACGAGTATCACGACTCGCATAAAAAATAAAGACCAGGTACCTTTTCTATGATGCAGGAAGAGCGGATAACTCATTATTATTCGGCATTGCAAAAGCGGGGTGAAATATATAAGCTTATCGGAAAAGTTGATGATGCCCTGAAGGATCATGATCACATAATATCACATTGCAAGGAAAGCGATAAAGTCCATTGGAAATTCCGGATCGATGCCATAATGTCTTATTCAAATATATTGTGCGAGCATAAAAGTGATTATTCGAAAGCATTGAAATACGCGAATATGGCAATTGAGAAAACAAAAAATACAGATAAATCCGAGAGTTATGGCATGGCTTTAAAAACCGCAGGGCTTATTTTCCTTAGAAAAGGAGATTACGACATATCATTAAAGTATTTTCAGCAGGCGATCAGCATTTTGGAGAAGATAAATGATGTCGAACTGCTAGGACCAATGTATAATGAAATGGGATTGCTCTATCGAAACAAAGGCGAACTTGATAAAGCTCTTGAATATTTTAACAAATTCCTTTTCAGAATGAAGAAGATCAATAGCAAGGAGCAAGTAGGAGTCGCTCTGGCTAATATCGGCGCAATCTACTGGCGAAAAGGCAAACTTGACAGGGCACTAGATTATATGAAAAGATCTCTCAGGATCGGAGAAGAAATACATGCGATACAAAGCATCGGCAAAATTTCTAATGACATCGGCTTAATATATTTAGGCAAAGGTAAACCCGATCAGGCAGTCAAGTATTTTGAACGCTTCCTTTCTATTTCCAATGAAATTGGCTTTAGGGAAGGAATTGCCATCGCCTCTGTAAATATTGGAATTATCTACGCACAGCGGGAAGATTATAAAACAGCTCTCAGATATTTCAAAAACTATCTTTCAATTTCGGAGGAGATAGGTTATACAAAAGGTATTGGCATAGGCTGTATGAATATCGGGCACCTTTATCTATATCTTAGTGATCTGAAGTCAGCAGAGAAATACCTGAAACGTTCAATAAAAATATTTGAAAAAAGTGAAAGTTTGATCCAGCTTAGTGAAGCTTACCAGGTATTTTCGGAGCTCAATTCGTTGCGAAAAAGATATCCCGAGGCCTTAGCCTTTGCGGAAAAGGCTTTAGGAGCTTCACGGCAAGCATCTGCAAAAGCAAATGAAATTAATTCCCTTATTGCAATTGCCAAGGCCGCTGTAGTATTTGATCCTGAAAGATCAATAAAGTCTATTAAGGAAGCAATGGGCATTGCTCAAAAGGAAGGTTTGGATGTCTTACATGGAGAATGTATTGCCGAGTTTACCAGGATCATGATGAAATTAAACAAAAAAAAGGAAGCAGAGGATCATTTAATAGAAGCAGGAAGAATATTCAAAGAAGCTGACGCGAAATCATTGCTTAAGGCTGTTGAAAAACAGTTGAGGGAGATAAGAAAATAGATAAATGATTCTGTATTCAAGGGCAGGGCACGCCTTGCTCTGTAGAGAAGATTGTTCAAAAGTTCAAAGGTTCAAGGTTCCAAGTTGAGATAAATCGTTTGAGATAGACCTTCTGTGTTCCATCATTTAATTGTATTCTTCTCACTTGTCACTTGTGCTCTGCGAAGCGTGTTCCACTGGGTCCACTTGTACCTGGGTCCACTGCGAAGCGTAACTTTTGAACTATCTTTTTCGCATTTAGATTCCGGGTATCCGGAAATCCTCAGGGATATCAAGTCCCCAGAAGGTGAAGCCGGAGGCACCGGCATCGTAGAGGGCGCGGATCTGGATCTCCAGATATTCTTTTGAGTATTCGGGAGAGCCGTTGGCAAAGGCCTGAATATACGGACGTATCACCAGGTTGGGAAATTTTTCAAGATTCCTTTTCACACCGTAAAAAATAATATTGTAAACCCTTGTGAGCGGGTCTTCATTATGAAAGAATCGCCTGTCAAAGTGTGAGGGGTAGAGCATTGGGCAGAGAATATCGATATGTTCGGCAAAGCGTGGTATGACCTGCCCGGGATTGCCGGCATAGTTATACCATCCCTTGAGTCCGTAAACATCTACAGATACCGGTATGTTGACCGAAGCTGATACATCTCTCAGAAATGCCGCCAGAACCTTTTCCTTGCGTATGGGTGTCTCCATATGTCTTGACCCTCTGATATCCTGGGCTCCCTCTGTGGGGTATCTGATATAGTCAAGCTGTATCTCTGATACACCGAGCCGCGCTGTCTCTTTGATGATCTCAAGGACATATTCTCTCGTAAATCGTGAACCGGGGTCGACCCAATATTCCTTTTCCGCTCCCTTCCATGGTTCTCCGGTCTCAATATTTACAAAGGCATGTCTCCCTGAATCATATTTGAAAAGAACCTTATCCTTGAAACAGACGACACGGGCGACAACATTGAATCCTCCCTTTTTGATCCTTTTGATTATTTTCTTCATATTCCACTTGTAATGGTCGGCTCCGACCTTCTTTATAATATGGGATGAAGGTGGAAAGAGAACATAGCCATGATCATCCTTGAATGGCATTACAACGGTGTTGAAGCCCATTTTCTTGTATTTTTCCATGTTCTTAGTGAAGTCACGGATGCGATGCGGAGGAATATGAATGGAATATACACCGTCGCGTTTATTATTCTCAACGGGCTCTTTTTGCAGCCGGAAAGCCGCACCTTCTTCGAATTTGATCCCCGCGATGAAATCGTCGGGCAATTTCCGAACTGACTCTGTCTTGTATTTTAAACCGTTCATAAAGAGAAGATCGCTTCCGCTTTCCGAGGTCAGTGTGATATATTTTTCGCCTACCATGAAGTCCTCGACCTTATGCTGTTCATAGAAAGTTGATAGCGGCTGCCATTCCTTTGTATCGGTCAGGACGAAAACATTTATTCCGAAATCCTGCGCCGCGTAGATCTTTCCGTTCTTTCTGAAAAGCCCTATGACCTCTTCAAAATAATTGGTTTCCTTGGTATAGTAATTATTGGATAAGCCCCTATAGAGCCGCTGTTGTTCATCAGATCCCCATGGGAAATGAAGTACGCCGTTTTGTGATGTGCCTGCATATATACCGGAATCATCCATCTCACAGCAGAAGAAGTAATAAGCGTCTCTGGTCTTGACTTTCTCTGCCATTGTATCTCCGAACGAATATCTGAACAGAGTTGAATCGGAGACAGCTACGAGATTTGTCTCATTGAAAGAAACATCGGAAAGTTCAGGGAACTCAAAAAGGAGCTCTCCCGTTTCCCCGATCGCCGCCTCCTGGGGAATAATCTCTGTTAAGACCTGCATTGTCTTGAAACGGTCATAAGTAATAAAGAGATTCTTTTTGGTGATGATGTAGAACCTTTCATCTCCGTCCCATCCCAGTTTCCTGACTTGCTCTCCCTCGGGGAGGCTTTTAGCCACATAGAGTTTACTACTATGCTCACGATAGATCAGGCCTCTTCTATCTATCAAGACCCCCTGAGCGAAGAGGGGAATGATCGAAGAAATAAGGAGTAATATGCTCAATGTCTTTTTCATGAAATGCTATTATATCAAAGAATCTCTGCTAATGCAAAGAAGCGTGAAGCATTAAGAAGTGTGAGGTGTGAAGTGTGAAGTGTAAAGTAATAAATACAGTAAGAGGTTCGAGGTGCGGGTACGAAGTGGAAAAAGAAACACACCTGTAACCGGAAAATCAATATTTCGTTATTTTCATTAGAATCATCCGTTTAAACAATAGAACACTGGAGCGAAGTAAGATAGGGGACACGTTTCGCAGTGCACCAGTGGACCCAGGGACAAGTGGACCCAGTGGAACAGGGGGAAGGAACAAGGCACAAGTGCAGAAGAAAGTGTGAAGTGTGAAGTGTAAAGTGATAAAAACAGTACTAGGTGCGATGTACGAAGTGGAAAAAGAAACACACCCGTAACCGGAAAATCAATATTTCGTTTAACTCATTAATTCTCCTGTTCCAATCATATCACGCCGCACCCCAAACAAGATATGGGACATGCCGTACTCCGCAGGAGTTCGACTGTCCCGGTGCAAAAGTTCCAAGCGAAGAGTTGAAAATTGTGAAGCAATTGTACACTCTTCGCCCCGTTAGAATCAACTGTAAAATAATATCCGCACTCTCTCAGAAGGGCACGGCATGCCGTGCCCCTACGATTATTCTCCCATTATTCACTATTTTTCTTATTCTCCTCTGCACCAACCTTGTACCTCGTTCACTTGGGAACGACTGTTACCGTATTCATGAATCAGATCACCAGGTGTATAAAACGCATTTATTCCCTTATTAGATTTTTGATTTTTAACATTAAAACTGTATAATAATAAAATATGTGGAAAAAGGTAAGGGTTATCCTTCTAATTGTACTTAGTATCGGCGTATTCGTGTTAAGCGGGTACTATTCGGTCAATCTGCTTCTTGTAAAAAGAGAGGTTATTATACCTTCTGTTACCGGAGAGGTCCTGGAAACGGCTACTTCGATATTGCGCAAACGGGGCTTGAAGGTGCATACTGAATATTCAAAAACCTATGATTATCCGGATTCCACGGTGTTTTACCAGCATCCCAAACACGGACAGAAAGTATTGCGGGGATTTCCTGTTAAACTCTATGTATCCCAGAATGACGATACGACCGTGTGTCCTGATCTTACCGGCCTGGACCTTTCGAATGCTAATATGAGCCTTATGAGGATGGGTTTGAAGGTCGGGCGAATAATCCGCGTGAAAGGCAGGGTAAACCTTAAGGATCAGATCATATTCCAGTCGCCGGACCCTTTTGACAATGTCAGGCGGGGGAGTGAGATCGACATATATATTAATGACGGCGTGATGAAAAAGCATGTGATAGTGCCTTATCTCTTGAATAATGATCTCAATTACATCTCTTCTATTTCCGAAGATATGGGGCTTTCCATCAGCGCCAGCGGCGATATTTCCGGTACGGTGGTATTTCAGGGCCTTGTGCCGGGCAGTGTGGTGAGGCCGGGCACAATAATGGTCCTTGAGATCCAGAAAGGCCTTGTTTCGTCTCAAGCATCTGAGATCGGGATCAACAGGATCATTCCCCTAAACACCGATTATGGATTTTATAATCTGAATTTTACCCTGCCTAATTATTTCGGAACGAAAAGGGTCAAGGTGGTTTTGCATGAAGGGCGCAGCAAAAAGACCATTTTATCCGAGAAGCTCAAAGGGGGTGATCGAATTAATAAATTGATCAAGCATAGTGAAAAGATCGTTATCAAGATCTACCTTGGCGGCATTCTTATCAAGGAGCTGAGATCGGAATGAAATTGAAAATAAGAAAAAGGACACTCATTTTCGTGCTTTCACCGTTCGTCCTCGGCTTTCTCTTTGCCCTCTTTGGGCTAATTTTCATAGATATCATCAAATTCCCCATTGACCTTTCTCAATATCAGCCGCGAGAATTGACGAAAATATACGATATAAACGGTGAAGAGATCTCCACTCTTTATGCGGAACGGCGAGAGGTTGCTTCTCTCGATGAGATGCCGGAATTCGCGGTAAATGCTACGATCGCCATCGAAGATCCCTATTTCTACCATCACAAAGGCATACGGCTGAAAGCTATCCTGAGGGCTTTTGTGCATAATTTGAAAACACTCTCGGTGTCTCAAGGCGGCTCGACCATCTCACAGCAATTGGCCAAGAATATGACCAATAATATGGAGAAGCGGCTTGTGAGAAAGATCAAGGAGGCCTTCTTTACTCTTAAGATCGAGAAAACATATACGAAGGATCAGATCGTTGAGTTGTACATCAATCAGATCAATTACGGTTACGGTAATTATGGTGTCGCTCTGGCCTCAAGGGCATATTTTGATAAATTACCTATTGAGCTGACCATCGCGGAGGCGGCATTGATCGCCGGCTTGCCGCAGCGCCCTACTTACTTCTACCCTCATCGGCATCTTGAAAGGGCATTGAAGAGGCAAAAAACAGTTCTGTCCCGAATGTTCAAATATGGTTTTATCACCGAAGATGAATATACGATCGCCAAAAAAGAAAAGATCATCTTAAAAAAACAGGAAAAAAAGAAACGATTCGCCCCTTATTTTATTGATCATCTGATAAAGGAACTGGTTGTGAAATACGGCTATGCTGCAACCTTCAACGGCGGCTTAAAAGTCTATACAACGCTCAGAAAGGATATACAGGAAAGCTTGGAAACCACCATGGAAGGCTCCCGTTATCAGGGCGGTCTGCTCACGCTTGACCCCAAGACAGGCGGAATTCTGGGCATGGTAGGCGGAAGGGATTATGAAGAGAGTAAATTTAATCGTACTACACAGGCTCCCCGGCAATGCGGCTCGGCTTTCAAGGTATTTTTGTACACCACTTATATAAAGTACCGAATAGGCACCCTTGCCGATCTCTGGTATGATACCCCCATCCATTTTCCGCAATTGGAGGGTACGCGCCTGCCGGCCAAGAAGCTTGAAATAGAAAAAGAGGAAACGGAAGGAGATGAGGAATTGGAGGAAGAGGAAGATGAGGATGAGGATGATACGAATACTACCGAAGAGGATATATATAAGCTCATCGGATGGGTTCCCAGAAATTATTCCCGTTTTCACGGGCCAACCATCGTTTATGACGCCATTCGTCAATCCATAAATATAGTTGCCTTGAAAGTTCTCCTTTCCATAGGTGTGAAAGACGTGATCGAGACCGCGCATGAAATGGGGATAAAATCATATTTAAAACCCATAGTATCGCTGCCATTGGGCGCGAATGAAGTGAAAATGCTTGAGCTGGCCGCTGCATTTGCCCCTCTTGCCAACGGCGGCTATAAGATAGAACCCTATTGCATTGTCCGTGTAGAGGACCAGATAGGGAAGGTACTGGAGTGGAACACTCCTCAAAAGAAAAAGGTCCTGGATGCTCAGACCGTGTATATAATGGACTGGGTCCTGAAGAAAGTGGTCGATAGCGGCTCCGGCACCCGAGCAAAGATATGGGGATATCCCGTCGCCGGCAAAACAGGTACTACCAATAATTTTACTGATGCCTGGTTCGTCGGTTTTACGCCCAATTATGTTACCGCGGTATTTCTGGGAAATGACGACCCGTCAGACACACTGGGAAATAAAAGAGCCGGCGGTGCGGTCGCTGCTCCATTGTGGAAAAAAGCGATGAAGCCCATCTTGACAAAGGAAGTGCCCGTTGACTTCAAGATGCCTTCCGGCATCAAATTCCTCCGTATCGACAGAAGTACGGGTAAACTTGCCGGTAAATCTTCCAGAAGAACCGCAAAATTGCCTTTTATAGAAGGAACCGAGGTCACTGCCACCTCCAAAGATGTCAGTGATAAGGAGGATCTCCTGATGAAACGCCTGAAAAGCGTTGAGTGGATCAAATGAAGCGCTTAATATTGACATTTGCCTTACTCCTTCTGTCTATGTCTGCCTTTTCTTTCGAGCTTGCCCCCGCAGAAAAACATATCGCTGCGGGTGAATATGAAGCCGCGCTTGATTATCTCAGCGGATATGAATCCGCGGCGCTGACTGTTGATCCGGAGGAGAGATTCAAACTTTTCGGCCTTGTAGAATATTATCGCGCCCTGAGTTATTATAAGTCCGGCCTCTTTGAAGAGTCTTATCTGCATCTTTCCGAGGTCATGGAAGATAATGACAAAAAAATCGGCTTTAATATTGTTATGGGATTCAGTATCATCGGGCTGGGCGAAGAGAGCCAGGGAGTCACCTTCTTGAAAAGGGCTTCACTTCTTGAAGGGATACGCTTGAATAACTCTCTCTCGCTGGACGATGGAAAATATTCCTTGAAGAAGCGCGGTTATTATATGATAAGAAGCGTTAACAGGATAGACCCGGAGAAGGTCATTGACTATCGATTCTACCATTCCTTCCTGATGGGGTATTATAAACGGATCGGCCGTCTATCTTCGCTATCTGTCGAAATAGAAAAACTTATTATGTATCAGATGAGCAAAAAGATAGACCTGAAGGATGAATTCAGAGATGTTGAGGAGTACTTCAAATATTTGATCGACATTTATCAGCGATTGAACTACTTTGACTCACTCTCTTTTGTTCTTGAGGTATATTTAAACAGATACGCTGAATTTTTAAGTGATGCCGAGATCTTGAAATACAATATACTTTCCGCGAGAATTAATTTCAGCAGCGGCGATTATATAGATGCGAAAAGGAGCTTCGACAAGATCCTCATATCAGACCTGAAGAGCTTGAATGATGAGGATGTTCTCGAATATTACGATGTGGGCCTGCTGCTTTATTACAATTTCAATATCCCTTCGATGGTAGTGGAATTGATCAATGGTTTCGTTAAGAGCAAGATCAGGAATGTCCCTGTTGAAACCTTGAAGACCTTTGCGTCCTATGCCCTTGAGATCAATGAGAGGGATATCGCTTATAAATTGATCAAGCTGATCTCCAAGAAGTATCCTAACGATTTCCGCGGATATCTTCTGCTCGCCGATTATTATCTGAGAGACGGCAGAGAAACCGAAGCGCTTGTCCTTCTTGAACAGGTGAGAACGGTTCCAGACAAGAATTTCTCCGCTCATTATGAATTCGGAAAGTTTCTCTTTGATGGAAGTATGAAATTGTTTCTGAGCGGAGAAGAGTGTTCTGAAATGTTGAAAGAAGCGCTACGGGAGCTCGAAAAAGCCGCAAAGCATGTACCACCGCGCAATCGTAATTCATCTCAGATCTATGCCTCTCTGGGCAAATCGTATTTTCTCTCGGGCCTGCTGCTGGGCAACCTGCTGAAGATACCGGGCCAGGCAACATTGGGACGGCGTGACGACTTTATGAAAAAGGCAATTGCGGCTTTCAAGTCAGCCCTGAGGTATGCCGATGACGATATTGAGGCGTATGAATTCAAGGGGTGGGCAAATATATATCTGAGGCATTATGATGCCGCCTTCGATGATTTTAAAGAGATATTGAAGATCGACCCGTTTTCCGGCGAGGCGACTTTGATGATAAAATATATAAAAAGTGTCGCTCGAGGTGAGAGATGAGAAAATTATACATAATGGTTATCATGGCTGCGGTGTTCTTTGCGCAGGGATGCGTGTTGGTAGGCCTGAAATACAAGGAAGACAATAAATATATTGCTTCTACGATGAAGAGCGGGAAGCCCCTCGGGCTTTCCTTTGAAGAGACGGGAAAGTTCACTGATGTCAGAGATTTCTCCGCTTCCTCTTCGAGATACTACCTTGTCGAGGGTAAGCAAAGGGCTCGTGTCAATATCTTTGATTCGCTGGGAAATTACCTGGCCTCCGTTGATAAATGGGAGACCGACGAGGAAGAAGGAGAACTTCAATTCCCAGTATCTATGGTACTTTTTCCCGATAACAATATTTTCTACTTACTTGACTCAATGGGTAAGAAGATCCTGATATTTTCCTCCGACGGTAGGTTTCTGAGGGAATTCTATGATTTTTCCGATGAAGATGAAGAGTATCCCTATTTCCCTGTAATGTTGAGAAAAAATGAGATGAGCGGTTTTCTGATGATAGTTGACACCTATAACAGCCGCCTGCTCGAGATAAATGAAAGCGGTACAACGATCATGGAGATCAGGGATGGAGGCAATGATTCGGGTAAGCTCAGCTTCCCTCAATCCGTTGCCACTGATGAATATGGTAATTATTATATTGCCGATGGGAAGTATGTAAAGGTTTTCTCTTCCAGAGGCGATCATATGCACAATATCAAGAATTCAAGGATCGGAAATGTTTCCGATCTGTGCATCTGGAGATCCCGTTATCTTGTTCTGACCGACAACAAGGAGAATAAGGTCCATTTTCTTTCCCTGTCAGGGGATTATATTTACGGAACCTCATCTGCCGTTCCCGGAACGGAATTTTCGCGGCCGTACAGAGTGTTCATCGATAGTTCTGAGGTCTTGTACATCATAGATAATCTGCAGGGTGAGGTTTACACTTATTGATGAAGAAGATCACGATAATAGTAACCCAGCTTGAATTAGGCGGCGCTCAGATGACAGCCCTTGATATGGGGGAGTATTTCTCCGCATTGGGGCACGAAGTCGTTTTCATCACAAATCAGCAGGGAGTGATGAATGACCGCCTGATCGGAAACAAAAATATTAAAAAATACCTCTTGAAAGATCTGAGAAGAAAAGTAGACCCGTTAAGGGATAAAAAGGCATATTCGCAGATCAAGAAAATACTGGCCAAAGAAAATCCCGATATCGTGCACACGCATTCCTCAAAGGCGGGTATTCTGGGCAGAAAAGCGGCGGCCGCGGTGAAGATCAAGTACATATTTCATACCGTTCACGGTTTCGGCTTCGGATTTTTCAAGAATCCGCTGATGAAGAAAGCCGCCCTCTGGGCTGAGCAGAATGCCGCATCTCATTCGACCGGACTGGTATTTGTCTCAAAGGATGATATGATCACCGCATCTCAGCTTAAGATAGGCAGAAAGGATGCTTATCACCTGATCAGAAGCGGTGTCGATTTTGCCAAATTTTCCGATTATACGCCCACGCGCGATGAATTGAGAAAGAAGCTCGGCATACCGATGCGTTCGCGTGTTATCGTGAATGTCGCCCCTTTTAAAAAGCAGAAGAACCTCATGGTCTTTGTCTCCATGATAAAAGAGATCAGGGATTCGATACCGGGGATAAAGGCATATATAGTAGGTGACGGTGTGAAGAGAAAGGCATTGGAAAAGGCGGTCAAGGCCGCTTCACTCGAGAAGAATGTATTCCTTCCCGGTTTTTCACTAACCCCTGAGGAATATGTAAAGGCCGCCGACCTGTATCTGACGACCTCGCTTTGGGAGGGACTTCCGCGAACCATAATAGAGGCATTCCTGCTTGGAATTCCTGTTGTAGGGTCGAATATCGGAGGGATAAAGGAAGTTGTAAAGAATGAGGTAAACGGCTTCACCTTCGATCTTGAATTCCCACAGGAAGGGATTTCCCATGCCGTTTCGATACTTAATAATAAAAAGCTTCGGTCAAAACTCTCAAAGGGCGCTATGGCAAATATTCCGGAAGAATTCTCAAAGGCGCATATGCTTGAAAGGTTAGCAGAGATGTACGATGCTCTGGGTTAGCCTGCTGACTTTCTTATTCGGAGTACTCGCGTATTTCCCTATACGCTTTCTGGCATTGAAGTGTAATGTCGTCGATCGTCCCGACGGAAAGCTGAAGACGCATTCCGATGCCACTCCGTATCTTGGAGGCCTTATCGTATATGCCGCTCTTTTAATGGGGCTGTTCATCGAGATATATGTCCTGAAATTTCCCGCGGAGCCGTTTTTCAAAGGCTTGTTCATCGCCTCGACCTTTATTGTGTTTCTGGGTGTCCTCGATGATATGTACCGGATGTCATGGATAGTAAAGCTCCTGGGACAATTGCTTCTGGTCATCATAATGTTTTCATATGATATCAGGGTCGACTTTGACTTTCTTCCTCCTATTGCAAATTCAATGATAACCGTCCTGTGGATGCTTTTTATCATTAACAGCTACAATATTATCGATGTTTCCGACGGTGTTTCGGGCATCACTTTTGCCGCCTTTCTCGCGTCATCTGCGATCATCGCGACCTTTACAGGCGATAAAGGATTGGCATTGATAATTTATCCTCTCATCGGAGGAGTATTCGCATTTCTTGTCTTCAATCTGCCGAAGGCGAGGATATTCGCGGGAGACGGCGGTTCGATGTTCTTTGGCTTTATCGCGGGTGTTATCTCTATCAGATTATCATATACCGCCTTTAACCGGCTTTCCAACCTCGCTCCGCTCATCATCAGCATATATCCGATATTTGAGACGTCACTTGTCGTGTTTTCACGACTGCGCAGACGATTATCTCCCTTCAGGGGTTCGCCTCATCATTTCCCTATCAGATTGAAGAAGATGGGATTTTCCGATATGGGAGTGGTGCTGCAAGTGACGATTATCGCCGTGTTTGGAGCAGCGACAGGTGTATTGAGCGTATTTCTCAAGGGAATATTCCCTCTGGTCTTCGGTGCCGCTGTAAGTTTACTTGTATTAGCCGGGGTGCTTCTGCTGGATCTTAGAGGAAAGAAGAATTGAAGATATTGATACTCGGCGGCGGTGTTGCCGGTATGAATGTGATGGCGCATCTCCGACGAAAGCACGATGTAATTCTTTTAGAGAAGGAGTCATCTCCCGGGGGATTGCTGCGCACTTTCAAGGATAACGGATACACTTACGATATTACAGGACATCTTATACACTCACTCACAGGTGAGTTCCAGAAATTCATTTCCGCCGCCGGAATAGAATTACAGAATATAAAGAGGAAAGCGGCGGTGTTCGTTGAGAATAAGTATATCGACTACCCCATACAATTGAATATCCCGCAGCTCTCTACGGAAATGAAAAATACGATCACGGATCAGATCTTGAAATCCGAGCCCCTTTCCGTATCCCGCGAGCTTGATTTCGAGACCTGGGTGCGCTCTATATTCGGCGATGCATTGGCGGAGCTGTTCTTTATTCCCTATAACGGCAAATTATTCAATACACATATCAGTGATATATCCTCAAATTGGTTCTCCCGTTATCTTCCCGTTCCAGATAAGGTGGAATTCATTCGGTCCTTGGCGGGTAAGTACGGCAATGACGCGGGTTATAATGCCTCTTTCAATTATCCTCTTTCGGGAGGGATCGAGATCCTTCCGAAAAAGATGTACGGACTATTAAAGGATAATATCATTCTCGATAAGGAAATTACAAAGATAGATACCGTTAAGAAAGAAATATTTTGCGGTGATGAAAAATTCACATACGATGCCCTGATCTCGACGATCCCTTTTCCTGAGTTTCTCCGTCTTTCGGGTAAGGGGAAGTCCCTGAAACCGTGCTGGGTGAATGTTCATGATCTTAATGTAGGTGTGTCGGCTGCTGATTTTCCTCATCATTGGGCGTATTATCCTCAGCCCGAGCTCCCGTTCTACCGCATCGGCTCCTTTTCCAATATAGCCCCTCATCTCGCGCCAGATGGCAAGCATTCATTCTATATTGAGACCAGTTATCGCGACAATGCGCCCGATAAGGATAAGATCCTCAAAGCGGTGGAGTCACTCGGCATATTTGCCGTAAGCGATATTGAGAGCATCGTGGAGATCAATATCAAATACGCATACCCCATTCACAATAAGGATTATCCCGCCATCAAATCATTCATGAAAAGCGCCGCTTCAGACGGAATCCACTTCTACGGCCGTTCCGGTAGCTGGGAATACCTCTCCATCTCCGATATATTTAACAGAAGCTCACTCTTTTTGAAAGCAATTAATAAGCAGAGATGACCGATCTATGAATTCCGAGAAAGGTTAATGAAAAAGGGTCTGAGTAAAGAAATAAAAAGCAATGATAGGGCAAATTCCGGAATTCTCTACTTCTGTGGATTCCGTTACTGGACCGCTTCTCTGCTTCCGGCTCTTGTGGGTACCACGCTTCCATTCTGGCTCAATCCACAAAGTTTTTCGTTCAAGTGGCTGGAAGCCTTTGAGTTTCTCATTCTGACAGCGCTCTTACATGGAGGATTTTCTTTCCTGTACGCTCTCGTTGAAAAACGATTCACTGCCAAGTGGACTAAAGCCCGACTTTTATGGACCGGGATCATATGTTTGTCAACAGCGCTTCTCATCGGACTGCATCTAAATACTATCCTGCAGTTAAATTTAAATGTACAAAAGAACATTTTCCTTTTTTGGCTCGCGGGGACGATATTTACAGGGCTGCTGTATATTGCACCGCCCATTAGCTTTTTCAGGCGAATTGGAGGGGAAATTTTAATCAGCGTAGGCTTTGGTTTGATGCCCGTTCTTGGAGCGTATCTTGTTCAAGCCGGAGATCTCACGCGCACGGTTTATATAGCTGCAATGCCGCTTGTTGTTTCAACAGGCCTGTGGGTATGGATCGCGGAGCTTATAAACAGACCGGAAGACGAAATAACAGGGCGAAGCACCATGGTAACGCTTTTTACTCCAATCTTCTCCGGCCGAATTGCTACACTCATAATAGTAATTATTCTATATGCGGTACTTATTTTGTCGGTATTCGGACGGACTTCTTTACATCCCTTGTCTTTGATAGCGCTGATTACAATCGGCCTCGCAATAAAGATTGTAGCCGTATCCTGGAAGGGATTTGCCGATGCCGCGAGAATGCTCAATGCCCGCAAGTACGCATTTATAATACACCTTGCTTTCTGCATTATCATTATCGTATCCTCACTTGTATCGATTCTTATTTAAAAAATTGGTGACTGCGGTTGAATTCCCTCTGCTGTGCCCCTCCTGAAATAGAAAATCAGGTAATAAGTAAAAACACAGTAACTATTTTAATAAAACTCTCTTTATAATACCTGTGTCGTCATGTCGCAATTGCGACATGTGTGAATTCCTTGATAATGCATTTGGTTATGGTATAATATCCTTAGTGAAAGATCAAAATCAGGGGAGACTAATATGAAAAAGGAAATCATAGCTATATTTATTATCGGACTTATCCTCGGTATTGGCATTGTATTTATAGTTAGAGGCTTGCCTTCGAAGCAAAAACCAAGCAAGAATCCCGGTGTAGTTGTGAACGAGATAGTTACAGATAACCAAGAAAAGGAGATCAATAAGGTTCAAGAGAAACAAGTTCCTGAAATGCCAAAGAAGAAAGTACATTTGGAAGATGGAGTAATCATTACGAGTGATATAGAGAGTGGAGGAGAAGAAATAGAGTTTATTCAGAAGGTTGTAGTTGATCTTAAATGGGGAACCGGTCCATATCAGATCAGTCCTCCCTCAGGCTGGAATTTCGAACAAGGAGAATATTTAACTTACTTTAATGTTGATAATAATGAAAATATTTATATTATAGATGATAAATTGAATTTAATAAAAAAATATTCAAATAAAGGGAAACTATTAACAAAAATAAAATATTACGGAAATATTATGCCGAAAATAGAATTTAATAATAATGAACAACTCTATATTTATTCTTACGATGGGAAAGCGGGAACAATATTAAGTCGATATAGTAATGATAGATTAGTTAAAAAAGTAAGAATTTCTAATGATAAATATATAACAAATGAGAAAGAAAAAAATAAAAGAAATAAAAAATTAAAATTAAGAGATAAAAGTTCAAAAGAATTAGGTGAACAATTAAATTGCCAAATATTAAAAGAATTGAATAACGGATACCTAATTGGATATAAAGATGGAAAATATTTAATATTTGATAAAAATAATAAATTGATTTTTGCTAAGAAAATACCACGATATAAACACCTGGATTATAATAATACAAAATTACTTCTATCATATAATTCTTGCAAAATAAGTAATCAAAGTAATATATATTTTTCAAAACCCTATGAAGAAGGCATAAAGGTGATAAAATGGGAAATGCAAACGGAAATGTAATTTTCGTATTAGGAAAAGTTGAGGACGGTTGTTAAGGAGATATATGAAGGGTAAGATTTTCAAGAATGTTATTTTATGTGGACTGATGCTCTTCGTTTTATTCGTCGGATGTAATAGGGGAGCGGAGGAAAGGAAGGTTGAAGGAAGCACGGAAATAAATAGAGAGAGTGTCGATAGAGGTGAGAATGGGAAGATTGTTGTTACAACGAGTGATAAACCTGAAGAGTACGAATATATAGAGAAGATAATTATTGAAGAGGAATGGGGTCAAGGGAAAAAACAAGTTGGAGGAGATGCATTTGAAGGAGAATCACTCGAGCCGAAATCCTTTCAAATTGATAATAGTGGGCAGGTGTTGTTGTTTGACTACATAAATAATCGGATAAAAGTTTACAACAAGGATGGAGAATCAATAAATATAATACCAGTTGAGAGTTATAAACGATCGACGAAAGAGGAAGTCGAATTATCAAAGAGGCATTGGAATACAAGCGGGTATGATTTTAGAACTATTTGCGCCGATGAAATATTGTTGGACAAAAAGGATAATATATACATAAAAAAGCAGATTGTAAAGGTGGGTGAAGAAAAAATATACAAATCTATAGATGTATATTTTAAGTTCAGTGAACCAGCTTGGGAAAAAACAGAGAAAGAGCAGTATG
Source organism: bacterium (assembly GCA_023144005.1). Taxonomy (GTDB): domain Bacteria; phylum AUK180; class AUK180; order AUK180; family AUK180; genus JAGLWT01. Next base: position 100,438 of record JAGLGN010000020.1, on the reverse strand, counting down.
AAAAAGTTAAGAAGCATAACAGATTCAGAGAAAAAGCAGGAATAGAAAATCATGGAATTGATAAGGAGGAGAAGAATTATCAAGTCATAGTGGAGAATCTTAACGGAAATGTGATTTTTCAAAGTGTTAATAATAGTCAGAATGTTAAAATATTTCAGGTAAATGTAGAGGAAAACGAGATAAATTATTTATTTCTTGATGAAGAAGGTTTTATTTACTTTGGTTTTAAAACTCTAAGATCGGTAAAAAAATACAGAATAGAAACAGGGGAATTAGAAGCCAACATTAATATACCTGGATATCCTTCACAATTAAATATGGAAGTTACCGGAAAGGGAGATATTTATGTGTTGGAGTACATCCCTGATCTTCAAGCTCCGGAATCTGCTATTTACGCAAAAGGGATAAGACTGATCAAATACGAATTGGTGAAAGAGCAATGAAAAGACAACTCAGAATTACCTTGATTTTGGTTATTATTGTGCTTTCTGGAGCGGTGGGTTGTGGGAAGAGTGAGGAAGCAAGTAAGGATATCGAGAAGCCGGTGGTGACAGTGAAGGTTGAGAATGAAGTACAATCAGAGAGTAACAATGGTGATGAGGTAGATGATTTAAGTGATATTGTTGAGGTTACTGTTGAATATGAAAAGCCAGGATATAAGCATTCCAGCAACGAGATCTGGATTCAAGGTGAAACCACGGTTGAGAATGCAAAGAGAATGGGGTATATAGGATTTAAGAATTACAAGAATACTGACAAGGTGAAAATCAACTATCCCTTAGTGAAAAAAACAAAACAATATGATGGGATTGATGGGAATGATGGGATAGAGATTTACACTTTCGATGGGGTGAAAACAAAGGAAGTCGATGGTTACACAAGCGGGAGTATTGTCGTGTACAATGGAAACAAATATATTCTTCTTGAAAAATATAATATTGAGAAACGAAAAACAGAATATTTAGAGGTTTATGATAGCAAAGGTAGCCTTTATAAAAAAACAAGTATTGCTATCGAATATTCTAACTATCATTTTGACTTACTACCCGATCTCTCTGGATATTTAATGTTAGAATGTTGGGGAGATGGATGTTCATCAAAATGCGCTATAATGGGCTTTAATGGAAAAGTGAGTAAAGAATTTGATATATGTGGCTTTCAAGGTATTAATTTCATTATTTCCGACAATTATATTTATGGTTTCAATCGTAAAAAAGTAGGTGATAATTATGTTGCTTATATGTTGAAATGGGATTTTGCGGGAAATCTGATATGGTGTAAAGAGCATGATTTAGGAAAATATTCACCAAATTCTAGCAAAAGTCTGCGAGTGTCAGAGAATGATGAAGTAGTTTTGCTGAAAGCATCCTATTTTCATAAAAAAGACAGCAATTTGACAACAAAATGCCTGATTTTCAATAGAAATGGAAATAAGATCTGGGAAAAGGAATTTTCCTTCACTGCTTTTCTTGCTATCAGTAAGGACGGTAAGTATATTATTTATCCGGGAAAGGAGGGAGAATTCTACAGGTTTTATTGCTACAATATAGGTTCTAAGAAAATTGATTACATGACAAAAAAGATAAAGAAATTGGGGGAATTTAGAGGCTCCGATGTTATTGAAATTAAAGATAAAAAATTAATGAAGAGTGAATATAAAGGAAAGTTTTCTCTTCCGTTAACGGTTTTAAGAAAATGAACAGTAAAAAGCTTATTATTGTTTTATTTATCCTTCTTGGAATATTTGTTGTATTTGCTGGCTGCAAAAAGATTGGAGAGAAGGAGAGTAAAACTTTAAAATCAGATAAGGATATTGAGAAGCCGGTAGTGACGGTGAAGGTTGAGAATGAAGTACAATTAGAGAGTAAGAGCGGGGATATTGCAGACAAGACAGATCACGAATTGACTGATGTGAAGATATTGAAAGTTGGTGGATATGAGATTGATACGACAAAGTATGATCCGAATACGAAAATTGAGCTAAGAAAAGATAGAGAGTATGTGTATAAATCACCTAAAGATGGAGAAATGCGCCAAGGAACTTATCATGAGTATATTACCTATTCAAAAAACAAGGAATATGTATTAAGATGGAAAGGAGTAGAAACCCAAGAAATCTGGGAAGACCTATGGGAAGTAGAGGTATATCAAGGTGGAGAAGAAAAGCAAATGATCCAAAACTTCAACCTTGAGGTTGGAAAAGCAATCTCTAAAGGACAAGTTTTGTCAAATGGCTATATAATCCTGGATACGGTAAAAGAAATTGCAAGTTCTGGATTTTTAGAAATACATAATACAAGTGGAGAAAAAATATTTAGCACAACTATGGAAAATAAAAGCTATTTACTTTCACCTGATGCGAGCTACATATTAATATTTGATAAAAAAGAATATCAAGTATTTGGCTTTGATTATGAAGAAAATAAAATTGAACTAATTGAAGATTTCGATTATGAATCTCATAATATTAAGGGATTTAGTCTATGCCCTTGGTGCTTCTCAGATAACAGTGAATACTATCTTCTCCCTACATATCTTGATGAAAATACGTACCATTTAAATTTAATTTCTGAAAATAGAATTGTTTGGCAAAGAATTTTTACAAACTCCGAACTAGGATTAGATAAGAAGAATCCATTTTTTAGCGTTACTAATAATGGGAAGTATGTTTTTTTTGGTAATGGATTCATCAATATAGAAACAAATGAAATAACTAACAAAGAGATAACAAAAATAGAAAGAAAAAGATACGAAGAGGAATAAAATAAAAAATAGTGTTGATTGGAAATCAGTATTCATTGTATTCTTTATCATATTATATTCCATTAGCAAAGTATTTGATGATCCGGCGTTGTTCAACATGACAGAAGACAGGTCAAGCCCTGTCCCTACGAATATTCTTCATCCTGCAATTTCTAATTGTCCATTTCCCCTTGTCTTTCTCCCCACTAACCTCCAACCTCTATCCTCTAACCTCTGCGAAGCATCATTGTCAATTTCTCCTATTGCAAGCTCTGTTGGGCAGTCGTGAAATACTTCGAAAAATCGTAAAATCACGCTTGACATGAGTACTTCTTTTTGTTAAAATTTTTACATATGTTGCGCTGCGGATAATGGTTTTCAGTCATAAAAAACCATTACAAAATAAGGGAAAAATAAAGCTTATTACGATAAATTTCGATGATACGGTAAGATAAGCGAAGGAGAAGTGTCGGTAAACCATTTTCAGGAGGGTAATAAATGGCTCAGAAGATACTGATAGTCGATTACGGATCTCAATATACGCAGCTTATTCTGAAGAATCTCAGACATGCCGGTTATCCCGGTGAGATCGTCCCGTTCAATAGAGTACCTATTCTAAATGATCCGAACATTCGTGGAATTATCCTCGCCGGCGGCCCCCGTTCCGTATACGAAAAGAATGCGCCGACGCTACCGGACGGGCTATTTGATATTAATGTACCGATACTCGGCATCTGTTACGGCTTTCAGCTTCTTTGCTCTTACATGGGCGGTGAAACATCGCCGGGAAATACCACGGAATACGGCTCTTCGGTGATCGAGATAAAAAACAGGTCAATGCTTTTTTCAGGAATTGATCAAAGCAGAATAAATGCCTGGATGAGCCATTCGGATGAAGTGAAGAAAGCATCCGCGAATTTCACGATATCAGCGGTATCCGAGAACGGATTTATCGTAGCTGTCGAGGATATGTCCAAGAAGATATTCGGAGTGCAATTCCATCCCGAGGTGACACATACACAAGAGGGGACAAGGGTCCTTGGAAATTTTCTTAAAATGATAGATATTCAGGATAAATGGGACATGGATTCCCGCCTGGGACAGATCAAAGCCGATATAGCGGAAAAAACGGATAATGAGCGTGTCGCTCTGGCTATTTCCGGCGGTGTCGATTCCACCGTGCTCGCCGTCCTTCTCAAAGAGGTCATTGGTGACCGGCTGATACTCATATTTGTTGATAACGGACTATTGAGAAAGAACGAGGCCCGCGATAGGATGGAGATGTTTGCTTCTCTGGGCCTGAATGTCAAGTGCATTGACAGTTCGTCGCTCTTTATCGACCGTCTGAAGGGTGTGGTTGACCCGGAGGAAAAACGCAAGATCATCGGCAAGACATTCATAGAAGTTTTCGAGAAGGAATTAAAGGGTTCAGGTGTCCGCTTTCTGGGCCAGGGCACTCTTTATCCCGATGTCATCGAGAGCACACCGGTTTATGGGCAGTCATCAAAGATAAAGCTGCATCACAATGTCGGCGGCCTGCCGGAAAAACTTAACCTTGACCTTGTAGAGCCCTTCCGTTACCTCTTTAAGGATGAGGTCAGGGAATTGGGAAAATTATTAAATGTCCCTTCGCCGGTATTGGATCAGCACCCCTTCCCCGGGCCCGGCCTTGCGGTACGCATAATCGGAGCGATAAATGAGCAGCGGCTTGAACTGCTGAAGGAGATAGATGATATTTTTATAAGTGAGCTCAAAAGCACGGGACTTTATGAGAAGATATGGCAGTCATTGGCGGTACTCGTGCCCGTAAAAAGCACCGGCGTGAAGGGAGATGTTGGCATTTCCGAACATCTGACAGTATTGAGGGCGGTGACTTCCGTAGACGGGATGACCGCTGACTGGTTCGAGATGCCTTCGGATTTCCTGAAAAAGGTATCCTCGATGATCACAAATAGAGTAAAAGGTATAAACCGAGTAGTGTACGATATTACTTCAAAACCACCTGCAACAATAGAGTGGGAATAACTGGAGATTGGAATGAAAATAGGTATTGGTGTTTTCCCGGGTTCAAATTGCGACAGGGACGCGATGTATGCTTTCAAGTGTCATGGAGCCAAAGGTATCGATTATATTCATTATGGTGTTGAGACATTGAGTGAATACGATATGATCATCCTTCCGGGCGGATTTTCCTTCGGGGATTATCTGCGCACAGGGGCGATAGCGGTACATTCCGAACTGTTCTCCGCTCTGCCGTCATTCATTGCCGCCGGTGGCCTGGTCCTCGGTGTATGCAACGGTTTTCAGATGCTTGTTGAATCGGGATTGCTCCCGGGCTTTCTTCTGCGCAATCGCGAGCACCGTTTCATTTCCAAACAGATCCATCTGAGGGTGGAGGATACGGATACGCCCTTTACATATAAATACTCAAAAGGGGATGTGCTGAGAATGCCCATTGCCCATACCACAGGTAATTATCAACCCGCCGGAACCTCTGAGAAGGATATACGGGTAATATTCAGATATTGTGACGAAGACGGCAATGTTTCGGATGAAGCGAATCCTAACGGCAGCCATGATAATATCGCCGCCATTTCTGATCCGAAGGGAAGAGTTCTCGGCATGATGCCTCATTTTGAAAGGGTCTGCGACCCGATACTCGGAGAAAGCGGTATTCCCTTGATAAAGGGCATACTTGAAGGAGGCGGAAATGGGAATTCTTAGCGCGAATGATCTCAAGATAGTTACCGAAAGATTAAAAAGAAAGCCGAATTCCGTTGAAGCGGGTATCTTCTCCGTGATGTGGTCGGAGCATTGCAGTTACAGGACATCAAAACCCTTTCTCAGCAAAATATTTACCGATTCTCCCAGAAAACTGGCGGGTCCCGGTGAAAATGCGGGAGCATTGGATATCGGCGACGGTTATTTCGTCGCATTCAAGATGGAATCGCATAATCATCCCTCCGCCATTGAGCCGTATCAAGGCGCCGCTACAGGTATCGGCGGTATTTTAAGAGATATTTTCACTATGGGCGCTCGACCGGTGGCATCTACAGACCCCTTGAGGTTCGGTCATATGAACGATCCGCATTCCCGGCATCTTCTGGAAGAGGTTGTCAGAGGAGTTTCGGATTACGGCAATTCAGTCGGAGTTCCCACACTTTGCGGAGAGACGCAATTTGATGATTCATACGGCATTAACTGCCTTGTCAATGTTTTTGCCCTCGGCATCGGAAGAACCGACGAGATCATCAAGGGCCGTGCCTCGGGCACAGGAAATTTAGTTCTGTATTTCGGTTCAAAAACGGGCCGTGACGGTGTTGACGGAGCGTTCTTCGCCTCTGATGAGCTGACGGAAGAGTCAAAGAAGAACCGTCCTTCGGTACAGATAGCGAATCCGTTTCAAGAGAAGAAGGTGATCGAGGCATGTATGGAGATCGCCCGGAAGCATCTTGTTGTGGCGATGCAGGACATGGGCGCGGCAGGGCTTACTTCTTCTTCTGTTGAGATGGCGGAGAGGGGAAATGTCGGTATATCAATGGACCTTTCGAAGGTCCCGCTGAGGCAGAACGATGTGACCCATTATGAGATGATGCTTTCCGAGACACAGGAGAGGATGCTTGCAATAGTCGAGCCCGGCCGTCTGAAAGAGATCACCGCTGTTTTGAAGAGGCATGAAGTTGACTGGGCCGTTATCGGCGAAGTCATAGACGAGCCCGCATTGAAGCTCTTTGACGGCGATGGGGAATCCGTAGCGGTAATACCATTGGAATCGCTGCAATATGATGTTCCTCCCGCGGGTACGAAAAGGGAGAAAAGGGACTTGGAAACCTCACAAGCTGACCTTTCGCAGATATCTGTCCCTTCTGCGATCAGGAAGCTCATGGCATCGGATCTGATAAATTCCAAGCATTGGATATACGAGCAGTATGATTCCAGGGTCGGTGCGGATACCGTCCGTCCTCCAGGGAACGGATTCTCCGTACTGCGTGTGATGAAAACAAAAAAAGCCCTCAGTATTACAAATCTCGGACTTGAGGACTGGGTTCAGCTCGAACCGTATAACGGCGGATTTAACACTGTTGTCAGATCCGCTTTGGAGCATTATCTTGGCGGGTTCACTCCCATCGGCATTACGGATTGCCTGAATTACGGGAATCCCGAAAAGCCGCATATACTGGAACAATTCGCCGCAAGTGTTAAGGGAATGAGCGATGCAGCGGAGCTGCTGAGCGTCCCTATCATAAGCGGAAATGTTTCGCTGTACAATGAAAATGAGAATGGTGCCGTAAAGCCGCTTTTGCAGATAGGAATGGTCGGGTTGATAGAAGATATCGGGGATATCTCATATCCCGAATTTCAAAAGACCGGCTCCCGATTATACCTTCTTGAACTTTCTGACGGCGTTAACTCTCCGACCGTGGCTTCCAAGGTCCTTTTTGATAATGATCAGGGTGCGGTTCCACGCATTGATCAAAACGCTCTCAAGGAATTCATCAGCAATATGGAGAAGATACTTCCGCTTGTTTCCTCCGCCCGCATGATCTCCCGCGGAGGGCTTGCCCTCGCATTATTCAAAATGTGCCTTGAGAATGGACTTGCCTTTGAGATACCGAAGATGGAAAGCGGGGATCTTTTCAAAGAATACGGCGCGGCGATGATCTTTGAAATTGACCCGTCGCTGGAAAAGAAATTTCTTTCCTTAACCGCAACGCTTTCTCCGAAACATATAGGGACCGTGACAGTGGGTGATGATATCATCATCAATGGTGAGAAGATGAAAAAAGCGGAGCTTATTGAATTATACAGCGCTTCCTTCGGGAGGAATTTCCTATGAGAGAATATTGCGGAGTTTCCGGGATCATTCTTGAGGACCAGGACCTATTTTATAAAATGTACCTCACGCTTTTCTCTTTGCAGCATAGAGGGCAGGAATCCGCCGGCATTACGATAAACGATCACGGGGATTTTGAGACATACAAATGTGACGGCTTTGTCAGGAATCTTCTGGACAAAAGAATAAAGAGCAGAGCGGGTAACGGTTCCGTCGGCCATGTCAGATACCGTACCTCCGGAGATTCTCATATATCGAATGCCCAGCCGATATTCGCTGAGACCAATTTCGGCCCGATCGCACTTGCGCATAATGGAAATCTTGTGAATTTCAAACCCCTGAGAAGGCATCTCGCCGCACGGGGCGCGATCTTTTCAGGAGATTCGGATTCGGAATTGATAATCCATTATCTCGCGGGGTTGAAAGGCAGCTTTGAAGATGCGCTCGTGGAAACCGTCAAAACCATCAAAGGAGCGTATTCTCTGGTAATGCTTACCGAGGATGCCCTTTGGGCGATCCGTGACCCTCATGGCTTCCGCCCGCTGGTCTATGGTGAGATACCCGGCGGACATATGGTGGCTTCAGAGACATGCGCGATAGATATCCTGGACGGAAAGGTTTTAGGAGAGGTTCCCGCCGGACATATTTTAAGGATAGGAATGGACGGCAAGATCGAGATGAAAAGCTTCTCATCGGAGATTATCAAACAGCATTGCGTATTCGAACATATATATTTCGCGAGGCCGGATTCCCAGGTGTTTTCAAAGAATGTGCATAAGATGAGATATGAGATGGGAAAGCAATTGGCGAGAGAATACTCCCATATAAAAGCGGATATCGTTGTGGCAGTGCCGGATTCCGGCGTATCATCGGCAATGGGTTTTGCCAGCGAAAGCGGTATCCCCATGGACAGGGGACTTATAAGGAATCATTATGTAGGTCGTTCATTTATACAACCCACGCAGAAAGAAAGAATGGACCTCGTGAAGATGAAGCTCAGACCTGTGCTGGAGGTGATCGAAGGTAAGGAGATCGCGCTTATAGACGACTCGATGGTGAGGGGCACTACCGCCAATGCGATCATAAAGCTTATCAAGGCGAAAAATGTTAAAAAGATACATTATTTCATAGCTTCTCCGCCTATAAAATACAGTTGTTATTTCGGAGTTGATACGCCTGACAGAGAGAAACTCATAGCGAATAGGATGACCCCGGAGGAGCTTGCGGAGCATTTTGGTATCACTTCGGTGAATTACCTTCCCGTTGAAGGACTGAAGCGCATTCTCAAGGAAAATGCGAATGATTATTGCTTCGCCTGTTTCGCGGGAAATTATATTATGGAGAATGAAAATGGTTGATTACAAAGATTCCGGAGTTGACCTGGAATTCGCGCAGAAGATCCCCGCGATAGTCAAGGGGCTTTTAAAGCAGCAGGGTGTTTCCGGCGGCTCAAATATCGGCGGTTTCGGCGCGGCGATCAAATTAGCGGAAGATATGTATATCTCTATGGCATGTGACGGTGTGGGGACAAAACTGATGCTTGCGCAGAAACTCGGAAAATATGATACCGTGGGAATAGATCTCGTGGCGATGAATGTAAATGACATTCTCTGTACCGGGCTATACCCGAAATATTTTCTTGATTATATGGGTTTCGGGGATATGGAGGAAGATCGTTTTAAGCAGATACTTTCAGGGATAATCCAAGGATGCAAGGAGAGCGGATCACAGCTTATCGGCGGCGAATCAGCTCAAATGACAGAGGTTTACGGAGATAAAATTGATCTTGTCGGCTTTTCCATGGGCATGGGCCGTAAAAAAGATCTTCTTAATAGGAGCAAGGTAAAAGAGGGCGACCGTATCGTCGGCCTTCCTTCATCCGGGCTTCATTCAAACGGATTCAGCCTTGTCAATCTTCTCATTGAGAAAGGCGACCTTCCTCTGGGAGATGAACTTCTTATGCCTACGAAGATATATGTAAAGGAATTCAAGCGGCTCAGGAAGAGATTCCATATCAAGGCCGCAGCGCATATTACCGGTGGAGGGGTGCATGAGAACCTTCTTAGGGCGGTGCCCCCTTCACGCGGGATCAAGCTTCATTACAATTGGAAAGTACCTGAAATATTCAAAAGGATACAGGCGTGCGGCGTTGATAAGAACGAGATGTACAGGGTATTTAATATGGGGATCGGCTTCGCCTTTATTCTATCGGGCGGCGAATCGACGACATTACCGGAAGAGTATAAGATCATTGGAGAAGTGATATGAAAAAAATTGGTGAAGGTAAAACAAAAGCTGTGTTACAGGATGAAACGGGAAAGAGATATTTTCTGAGATTCAAGGATGATATCACCGCGTTCAACATGGAGAAACACGAGCAACTGCAGGGCAAGGGTGCTTTGAATTGCGATATTACATGGATGATATATGAGCATCTTAAAAAGAACGGTATTGACACATCATATATCTCGCGCCTGGACGAAATCACGATCGAGGTATCCGATGTGGAGATGATCCCAGTTGAGGTAGTTGTCCGCAACAGGGCATACGGTAGTTTTTTGAAGCGCTTCGATCTTGTCAGCGGCGCCAAATTGGATTTTCCGCTTGTTGAATTCTTCTACAAGGATGACGAACGCAACGACCCGCAGCTCACCAGAGAACTCTTTGAATTAATGGATCTGGCTACTCCGGAAGAGATCGAAGAATTGAAGAGATCCGCGAAAAAAATAAACGGCATCCTATTAGCTCTCTTTGAATCCTGCGGTATTTCGCTTGTCGATTTCAAGATCGAGTTCGGAAAAGACCCTTCGGGAAAACTTCTGCTTGCCGATGAGATCGATCCCGATTCGTGCAGATTATGGGGGCAGGACGGCGAGATGCTTGATAAAGAAAGATTCAGAAAGGGAATGGGCAAGATAGTTGAAAGCTATAAAGATATTCAGGGCCGTTTGAAGGGAGTGCTGTGAAAAAAGCAATAGTATCGTCCTATACAAAGGATGACGGCCTTCTTAATTCGGCGAAAAAGCTTGTGCAATGCGATTATACGGTGTTTTCCACCGGAGGTACATACCGTTTCCTCCGTGAAGCCGGTATCGCGGTCAAGGAACTTGCCGATCTTACGGGATTTGATACATTGGCCGATCAGAGGGTCAAGACCTTGTCTCCTGTTATCTATGAGGCCATACTTTCACCGTCATTAAGAGAAGACCATCCGTTATTCGGTCTCAAGGTCGTTTTAGTGGACCTTTATCCATTTCCCAGGGCAGGGGAATTTGAAAAGCATCGGGAGCTGATCGATATCGGCGGCGTTACCTTGTTAAGAGCGTCGGCGAAGAACATTCCGCATGTGCTGCCGTTCCTGAATTCCGGGGATCTGATTGATTTTCTTGATGGTGTTGAGATCTCGCCTGAGAGTTTATCAAAAAAGGTATTCTCGTTCACCTCCTATTATGACTCGGTGATCGCATCGTCTATCTCCGCTTCCGATCTGCGTATAGATCATTCCGCCATTGCCTTGGAGAAGGTATGCGAGGCGTCTTACGGTGAGAACCCGGGAGAAAGGGGCGAGGTTTTCTCCTTTGACCCTTCCGGCCTTTGCCGCCTGAAGGTCGTTACAGCAAAAAAAGGCATATCATTTAACAATTATTATGACGCATGGATCGCATATGAAGCGGCAGGAGGGCGAACGAAGCCGGCTGCCGCCGTAGTTAAGCACGGCAATCCTGTCGGTGCCGCATTTGCCGATAGTATTGAAGAAGCATTTGAGAAAGCCATGAGCACCGACCCGGTATCCGCTTTCGGCGGGATAATCGCCTTGAACCGCGAGCCAGACCGCGAGCTTGTTCTAAAGCTAAGGGAGCATTTTATGGAAGTGCTCATAGTTCCCGCTTTGAGCGAAGAATGTATCTCTTTGCTCTTTGAAAAGAGAAAGAATCTAAGGATATTCATTGGAGAATATGCCGAAGGATCTCCCATTATCAGCATGAGAGGATTCGCGGGGACACTTCTGGTCAACAGCAGGATTCCCGCTGCTGCGAATTACAAAATAGTTTCGGAGTGTAATTCTCCCGCTCCTTCGGATCATATGATCGACTTCGGCATTTCTCTTCTGCGGTTGTATACTTCAAATTCCATTCTCTTGATAAAGAATAATTGTGTCATTGGAGCGGGATTCGGCTTTCCGAACCGCATTGAGGCCATGCAAAGGGCTATACTGCAGGCCGGTGACGCCGCTGAAGGGGCAATGCTGCTTTCCGACGGCTTCTTTCCCTTTGCAGACTCTATTGAGATAGCGGCAGAGGCAAAGATCGGATGGATCATACAGCCCGGTGGGTCTCTGAAGGATAAAAAAGTGATCAAAAGGGCTAAGGAACTTGGGATCGGGATGATGTTGACCGGAGAGCGCTACTTCCGGCATTAGGAGTATTTATGAGTGCAAGTGTGCTTTTAGGATTACAATGGGGGGATGAAGGAAAGGGGAAAATAACCGATTATCTGGCTTCTCAGGCCGATATCGTATTAAGATTCCAGGGCGGAGATAATGCCGGCCATACACTTCTCATTGACGGGAAAAAGTACTTCAATCACCTTATACCTTCCGGTATCATGTATGATGATAAGTTGAGTATCATAGGCAACGGAGTCGTTGTCAATCCGGCAACGCTCGTAAAGGAGATAGCGGGCCTGAAAGAAAACGGCATATCGGCAAAAGGATTAAGGGTTTCCGAAAAATGCCATCTGATAACACCCTTCCATATTGCTCTTGACGGAGCGAATGAAATGCGCAAGGGTTCCATCGGTACAACAAAAAAAGGCATTGGCCCCGCATATTCCGACAAAGCCGCCCGGCGCGGTATACGGTTTTTAGACCTTCTGGACGGAGACGGCGGTTTTCAAAGATATGAGTCGGCTGCGAAATATCATTCATTTGTACTTAAAGAATATTTCGGGATCGAGCCTCCCGATATACAGGACTCGTACGATAAGATCATGGAATATCTGAATATATTGAAGACATATATATGCAATACAGAGGAATTGATGTTCGAGGCATATGAAAAGAAGACAGAGATCCTTTTTGAAGGTGCTCAGGGCATTCTTCTTGATCTGGACCACGGAACATATCCGTTCGTCACATCTTCCAATACCGTTTCAGGCGCCGCGCTTTGCGGAAGCGGTTATCCCCTGGGCGGTGTGAAAAAGATCACCGGTGTGTTCAAATCATATACGACCAGGGTAGGCGACGGGCCTTTTGCTACCGAACTCTTTGATGATATTTCCGAGGCCATATGTGAGAAGGGCGGAGAGTACGGTACCACTACCGGCAGAAAGCGCCGGGTGGGCTGGGCGGATATCGTTGATTTGAAGCGCGCTGTCATGCTCAGTGGAACCACAGATCTCGCTATGACCAAGGCGGATGTTCTCTGCGGAATGGATAAGGTACTTATCGCCGAGAGCCGGGATAGCGCGAATAAGCCCCTTTACAAAGAATTCGAGGGATGGGGTGAGATAACCCCGGATTGTAATTACAGCGATCTTCCCGAAAATCTTAAAAAGTATATTGAATATATAGAAGAACAATTGAGAGTTCCAATTAATATTATTTCTTATGGACCCGCCAGGAGGCAGACAATTGAAAGATAACACAATTTTGTTTTTGTTCGGAAGTAAAAGCGATCTCAAGTATTTTGAGCCGATGGAAAAGTTTCTGACCACCTGTGAGATTAATTATCAGGTCAAGATTCTTTCAGCGCATCGTGATCTTGAAGAGCTTACGGCTTTTCTGAAAGAGCATTCCAAGGATTACGCCGCCATTATCGCGGGCGCCGGTTTTTCCGCGGCTCTTCCCGGAGTTGTCGCAGCATTATCGGATACTCCTGTGCTCGGCGTTCCGTTCTCCAGTTCTCCGATACACCTGGACGCGCTTTATTCAATGATACAGATGCCTAAGGGAATACCTCTGGCTGTTTGTTCATATGATAAAACCGGTCTGATAAACGCCACTCTTTTATCATTGAGAATTTGCAAAGAAAATGAGAAATGTGAGAAGATGAAAGCGGAACTCAGAAAATGATCGAGAGGTACTCATACAAACCCATTTCTTCCATCTGGTCATATTCAGGGCGGTTAAAGAGATTTGTGAAGATCGAGGCCGAAGCCGTCAGATACTATGAAAGTACGGGCGAGGTACCCAGGGGTTCTGCCGATAAGATAGCAAGAGCGAAGATAAGTAAGAATGATGTTATTGAAAGGGAGAAGATAACAAAGCATGATATAATCGCCTTTCTCGAAGCCCTGGAAGAGGCCTCAGGCGTCTCCAAGGGCCTGCATATGGGTCTTACCTCTTCTGATATCCTTGATACCGCCACAGGCATGCAGATCAGAGATACGGCGAAAGTGGTCAGAAGGCTTATAAAAAGTGTTGAGAAGATACTCCTTGAGCTTATCCACAAATGGAAAGGGGTGACTATCATGGGCAGGACGCATAATGTCCATGCCGAGCCGACGACACTTGGACTGAAATTTCTCAATCACCTTTCTGAATTCGATCGCTGCGCCGCAAATCTCCTGAATGCCCTGGATCAGGGCTCTGCGGGCGTGATATCCGGTGCGGTAGGCACTTATGCCGTTCTGACCCCCGAAATGGAGAGATATGTGCTCAAGAATCTTCGATTGAAGAGGATCATCGGGACAAATCAGGTCATACAGAGGGATATACATGCCCGTATCGCTTCGGAAGCCGCTATACTGGGAGGATGCCTGGAAAGGATCACATTGAATATCCGGCTTCTGTCCCACACCGAGCTTGGTGAGGTGATGGAGGGTTTTACAAAGGGTCAGAAGGGCTCATCAGCCATGCCGCATAAGAAAAACCCGATCAAATGCGAGCGTGTATCCGGTATGGCGAGATTACTCAGGGGATACAGTACCGTTGCTATGGAGAATATCATGTTAATGCATGAAAGAGATATCTCTCACTCATCCGCGGAGCGCATTATTCTACCCGATATTTTTCATTCACTCTGCTTCATTCTCACGGAAGTTTCCAATATTTTAGGAAATATCCGGGTAAATGAGGATAATATCAAAAGAAATATCGAACTTTCCGGAGAAAGATTCCTTTCAGGCTCCGTCCTGAAGGAATTGATGAAAAGCGGGTTTTCCAGAAAAGAAGGCTATGAAAAGGTCCAGGAGCTCGTTTTCAATGCCATCACTAAAAAAGTAGGATTATCAAAAGAGATCCTGTCGGATCCCGGAATGAAGGATCTTTTTAACAAAGCGCAGCTCAAGGCAATGGTCAGCCAGGATTATTTCACCCGTTTTGCCGATGAGATCATAAAGGATTATTTGGAGGAAAAAAATGCGTTATAGAATTACGGTGAAGTTCAAGGAAGGGGTTTTCAATCCGGAAGGAGATACGGTGAAAAGAACCCTGAATAAATTGGGCTATACAGGTGTAAGTAATGTGTCCATCGAAAGAGTATTCGTGTTGGAAGTTGCTGATGATATTGGCCGGGAGCAGGTGGAGAAACTTGCTTCGGATATTTTGTCAAACCCGGTAATTGAAGATTGGGAGATCGAGCGGAAATGAAGATCCTCGTTATTGGCAACGGGGGCAGGGAGTCTGCATTACTACTTTCCCTTCGTTCATCTTCATCGGTACTTTATCAATGGCCCCATAACAACTGCCTTGATTTTGTCGCACCCTTTCTGCCGGTGGAGCAGACATATGAGGAATTGGCCGGCAATATATGCGATGCCGGCATCGGCCTGGTGATCATCGGCCCGGAGAAGCCCCTTGTTGACGGCTTGAGTGATAAATTGATAGCCGTCGGTGTCGATGTTTTCGGCCCGGGCCGCGATGGTGCGAGATTAGAAGGGGATAAGGCCTTCGCCCGTGAGCTGATGAATTCAGCCGGAGTTCCGTCACCTAAATACAGAATAATTAATGATTCCGACCGCATAGAAGATGTCCTATCTGAAATGACCATGCCGGTCTATATCAAGGCCTCCGGGCTTGCCGGAGGAAAGGGTGCGGTATTTGCTTCCGATATCTGCCGTGCCAAGATAGTAGCCAGGGAAATTCTGGAGACGGACCGCTTCGGTAAGCAAAAGAGTATCGTGGTCGAGGAGTTCCTTCAGGGAAAAGAGATATCGATGATGGCGCTTGTGGCGGATGGTAAATATATTCTACTTCCCCCCGCCGCTGATCATAAAAAGGCGTATGACGGGGATAAAGGCCCTAATACCGGCGGCATGGGTTCTTATGCTCCCGTAGATATCCCGGCCGGCCTCTATGAGAAATGGGGCAGTGAAATAATCGGCAGAACGATTACATATTTAAAGCAAAAGGGCATAGATTACCGCGGAGTGCTTTTCGCGGGTTTAATGGTTGAAGGCGATCAGGCGAAAGTACTGGAATTCAATTGCCGTTTCGGGGATCCGGAAACTCAAGCGGTGCTTCCCCTGCTGAATGACGATATGCTGCAGCTCTTTCTTGATGTTTCCAGAGGGATCCTTCCCCCGGAATTGACAACGAAAGAAAATTACTCTATGACCGTAATCATAGCGGCAAAGGGATATCCGGGTGAGTATTCGAAGGGTTTTCCCGTGGATATAGGAAAGATAGACCCGGAATTAACATTTTTTCCCGCGGGAGTGATAAAAGAAGGAGAAAATTACCTGTCCAGCGGAGGGCGATTGGGCGGGATCTCCTGTACAGGGAAATCATTTGAAAAAATAAGTGATAGGATATATAATCAATTAGAGAAATTGAAGAGTGAGAATATTTTTTACAGAAAGGATATAGGATCAAGATGAAAAAAAGAAGCAGCACAAAATTGATATTTGTAACAGGAGGAGTTATTTCTTCCCTGGGAAAGGGAATAACCGCTGCCTCGACAGGCGTTATTTTGAAGGGCAAGGGTTTCAATGTAAATGTTTTGAAGTTCGACCCTTATCTGAATGTTGACTCGGGAACGATGAACCCTTTCCAGCATGGAGAAGTATTTGTTACCAAGGATGGCGCTGAAACGGACCTCGATCTGGGGCATTATGAGAGATTTCTTTCAAGGGATATGATACAGGAAAATAATGTCACCACGGGAAAGGTTTACTCAACCGTCATAGAAAAAGAAAGAAAGGGTGAATTTCTGGGGAATACGGTTCAGGTCGTCCCTCATATTTCCGATGAGATCAAGAAACGAATCTATCAGCTCTTTAATAAAGAGGATCAATTTCTGATATGTGAGATAGGCGGCACAGTAGGCGATATAGAATCCCTTCCTTTCCTTGAGGCCATCCGACAGATAAAATTGGAGTTTCCGGATGATGTGATGTTCCTTCACCTTACCCTTATCCCCTATATCAGGACCTCTGATGAATTGAAGACGAAGCCTACGCAGCACTCTGTGAATGAATTGAGAAGGATCGGTATTCAGCCCGATTTTATCGCATGCCGAAGTGAACGGCCGCTTTATGAAGGAATAAAAGCGAAGATATCTCTCTTTTGCAATGTTCCTGAAGAAAGGGTCATATCTCTCCCCGATGCCCCCTCTATTTACGATGTTCCGATCAATCTTGAAAATCAGGATTTCGGAAATTCGATATTGGATTTCTTTTCCCTTGTCCCTACCAGAAAATCCAATTACATGGATAATTGGAAGACCTTCCTGAAGAATTATTACGCTCATGAAAAAGAGATCACCGTAGGCATTGTGGGTAAGTATGTGAATCTCACTGATTCGTATATGTCCATCAGAGAATCGATTAATCACGCTTCAAGTTTTCTCAAGGTCAAAACGATTATAAAATGGATAGAATCGGAATCCCTTGAAAAGGATAATATCGATGAGGAGTTGAGCGGCCTGGACGGTATATTGATACCCGGCGGATTCGGCTCACGAGGTATCGAAGGGATGGTAAACGCCTCAAAATTCGCGCGAAACGCGAATATACCCTGTTTTGGAATCTGCCTGGGCATGCAGGTAATGATCATTGATCTCGCCAGAAATGTGCTTCAGCTCAAGAATGCGCATTCCTCGGAATTTGACAATAAAACACCGTATCCGGTCGTCGACCTGCAGAAGTCGCAGATCGATGTGGAAAAAAAGGGCGGAACTCAGAGATTGGGCCATTTCCCGTGCAGGATAAGTCAAGGTACGAAGGCAATGGAGGCCTTTGACGAAAATCTGATACTGGAAAGACATCGGCATCGTTATGAATTCAACAATACATATAAGAAGGCTTTTGAAGATAAAGGAATAGTATTTTCCGGCATATGTCCGCAGAACGATCTTGTGGAGATCTCGGAATTGGCTTCACATCCGTTTTTTCTGGGATGCCAGTTCCATCCGGAATTGCAATCGCGGCCTTTGAATCCGCATAGCCTTTTTTTGATGTTTATTAAGAAGATCTTGGAGGGTCGATATGAAAATTAAAAGCAAAATTATGGAGAAGGTGGATATCTTCAGAAGCCTTAAAAGGATCTCGCATGAGATCATCGAAAAGAATAAGGGTACTGAGAATCTCGCTATTCTGGGCATTCGAAGAAGAGGGGTCCCTCTGGGAGAGATCATTCACAAGGAGATCGAGGCGGAAGAAAAGAAAAAGGTCGCCTCCGGCATTCTTGATATTACGCTTTACCGCGATGACCTGTCAACGCTTGCGGATAAACCCAAGGTGAACAGTACGGAGATAGATTGGAATGTCAATGATATGAATATTGTCCTTGTGGACGATGTCCTGTACACGGGAAGGACCATTCGTGCCGCCCTTGATGAGATCATGGATTATGGCCGCCCGCGTTCCATTCAGGTTGCTGTGCTGATCGACCGGGGGCATAGGGAATTGCCGATAATGGCGAATTATGTCGGTAAGATCATCCCCACCAAGAACAATGAAGTCATAGAAGTGAAGACCGATGAGACAGATGGTGAATGGGCGGTATGGATCGCTGAGAAAACAAAGAAATGAGAAAACATTTAATAACTCTGGACGATCTCTCTAAAGAGCAGATCATTAGTATTCTGGAACAGGGGAAGGCATTCAAGGAGATCCTGTCGCGGCCTATTAAGAAGATCCCTACATTGAGGGGAAAGACTATCGGCTTATTGTTCTTTGAACCCTCAACGAGGACTAAGCTCTCGTTCGAACTTGCGGCGAAAAGAATGTCCGCGGATATCGTGAACTTCTCCGCATCGACCTCATCACTCAAGAAGAACGAGTCGATCAAAGATACCGTGATGACGCTGGACGCGATGAAGATAGATATATATGTTGTCCGCCACCCCTCTCCGGGAGTACCCTATATTATCGCGGATCATATCAAGGGATCGGTGATCAACGCCGGAGACGGCGCGCATTCCCATCCTACTCAGGCCATTCTGGACCTATATACGATGTGGGAGCGTTTCGGTTCCATCAAAGGCCTGAATGTAACCATAGTCGGTGATGTGAAATACTCCAGAGTCGTCCGTTCCGATATCTCGGGACTGCTGAAAATGGGCGCAAATATTACCTTATGCACACCGAAGACCCTCTTGCCCCGCTATGTTATTGATTCCAGGGTCCGCCATACCTTTGACATGAAGAAGGCCGTTAAGGATGCCGATGTGATAATGGGGTTGAGGATGCAGAAGGAACGTCAGGACTCCGGTATAATCCCCGATGAAGTGGAGTATAATCACTTTTTCGGATTGAAATCTCATCTGCTGGAACATGCTTCCAAAGATGTTATGATCATGCACCCCGGGCCGATCAACAGGGGAATTGAGATAGACGGCGAGGTTGCCGATTCAAAAAATTCCGTGATCAATGAGCAGGTTACGAACGGGCTCGCGACCAGAATGTCTATCTTCTATCATTTTGTGGAGAATTAACATGAATAATGTGGAAATTAAAAACGCTAAGGTCCTGATCGGCGGCAAGTTCGAGAAAACCGCCGTATATATATGCGATGGAAAGATCACCTTCAGCAAGCCCAAGGGTAAACATGATGTCATTGATGCCGCGGGCGCTCTCGTTCTGCCCTCGCTTTTCGATATACATACGCATCTGCGCTGTCCGGGCCAGGAGTATAAGGAAGATCTTGATTCTGTTACAAAGGCAGCAGTACACGGCGGATATACAGATATCTCATCCATGCCCAATACCTCTCCACCCGCTGACAATGAAGCTCTGATCAATTATATCAAATTGGAAGGGGCGGTATTTAAGAGATGCCGCATTCATCCCTTTGGAACGCTTACTCTGGGTTCAAAAGGCGAGCGTTTGTCCAGGATGGGACTGATGAAGAAAGCCGGCGCCGTCGGCGTGACCGATGACGGTAAATGTATCAGCAACGGAACGATCATGATGAGGGCCATGGAGTATGCGAATACTCACGGGCTTTTCATTATGGACCATGCGGAGGATCATGATATCTCCGCGAACGGCGTACTGAACGAGGGTGTTGTCTCTGAAAAACTCGGACTTACGGGAATACCCGAGATCGCGGAAACGATCGTTATAAAAAGGGATATTGAGATATCACGCTATCTGAACATCCCGATGCATATAACGCATGTGTCAACCAAACGGGGTGCCGAACTTATTCTTGCGGCAAAAAAGGACGGGATCAAGATCACCTTTGATGTCACACCTCACCATCTAGCGTTTACAGATGAGGATTGCCTGTCATTCGACACTAACTTCAAGGTGAATCCGCCTTTGAGACTGGACTCCGACAGAACCTTCCTTATTGACCTGATAAAAAAGGGATTGATCGATGCGATCGGCACCGACCACGCTCCCCATGCTGATTTTGAGAAGGAATATCCCTTTGACCGCGCTCCTTTCGGCATTTCCAGCCTCGATACGGCATTCTGTCTGCTTTATGCCACATTGACGGTTGAAAATAAGATCCCGCTTGAGAAATGGATAGGGCTGATATCCTCAGCTCCGCGAAAACTTCTGGGGCTGCGCCCGTCGGAATTAGAAGAGGGCCAGCGAGCCAATATTTTTATTTTTCATCCGAAGAATGAATGGAAAGTAGACAGGAAAACCATATATTCCAAAGGTAAGAACACTCCATTGCAGGGAAAGAAGATCAAAGGAGAAGTGCTTTATACATTTAACAATGGGAAAATGGTATACCCCTTCTAGGAGAAATTATGGAATGTGACCTGGAAAGAAATCTGAAGGACTGCAATTGTTCGTATTCCTGTTCGAAAAAAGGTAAGTGCTGTGAATGTATCCGCTATCACCGGGAAAGAGGCGAGCTGCCGGGTTGCTATTTTCCGGATGAGGTCGAGCGCACATGGGACAGGTCCATCGCGAGATTTGTATCTCTGCACAAATAGTAATGAGAAATATCAGGTGTATCTGTGGTGGCCGATAGAGTGATAAGATGACAGATATGAAAGAATTTGAAGCCCGCATCATAGAAAAAAAGGTGGTAGCAAAGGGGACCTTTCTTATGAAATTCGATCCCGAGGGCTCATTTCTTCCGAAGCCGGGCCAATTCATTATGATATCCCCGCGTGAAACAGGCCATTTTTTGAAAAGGCCTATTTCCATTCATTATTTCTATAAGGATTCCGGATATTTCAAGATACTTTTCAGGGTAATGGGTTCGGGTACCGCGGAGCTGTCAGACCTTAGATTCGGTGATACTGTTTCTGTCATCGGCCCTTTGGGCAATGGATTCGATCTGCCTGATAAAGGCGGATCGGCGGCCATCATCGCGGGGGGTATCGGATATGCCCCTTTTGCCTATCTCATTTCCGAATTGAATCTACTTGGAATACGGCCGCATGTATTCTACGGTGAAAAGAGCAAGGATCAGCTTGTAGAGTATTGGAGACATAGCGGCGCTGATTTTACGGTATCCACGGACGACGGCAGTTACGGCCGTCAGGGGAGCATTACACGGCACTTTTCGGGCACATATGACAGTATATATATCTGCGGGCCCTTAGGCATGGTATTTGACTTCAAAAAGCGTTTTACTTTATTTTCATCCATTACACAGGCCTCAATGGAAGCGGTTATGGCATGCGGTGTAGGCAGCTGCAAGGGGTGTAATATAGAAACGGCCGTCGGTGTTCGATATGTATGTTCAGATGGTCCGGTTTTCGCGCTTGATGAGCTGATCGATCAGAATTCGTAAAAGAAATTCAGATTAAAACCATATTTCTTAATATTGTAATAGTAAAAGCCGTCATAATCATTATTTGAACTCTTGTTCTCATATTTGAATTCGCCCACAAGATTGACATGCTTGAAGGGGAAGTTCCTGAAGATCAATGCGAGGGAGCCGGTGAAATTGAAATCCCTTTCAAATTCGTTCTTCTGAGTGCCTTCCTTATTGTACGCTCTTCTTTGTGTGTATTCTTTGGATTCGAATGCCAGCGACAACTTCCCGATCAGATTTCGGGAGAAGTAACGCATGAACTCTCCAGAAAGGATGTGAAGAAAATAATTATAGAAGTCAGCTGTTAATTGCTTTGTCTCTTCGGAATCAGGGGTATCCAGATAGAAGTATTTGATGTCAAGCTGTGATACACTGGTAGAGGAATAATTGTAAAGGATCTGATATTTGAGAGTAAAGGTCAAATTCCTTGTAAGGTATCGGGAAAAGGAGACCAAAATCGTAGAAGTGAAGTCAGAACGCTTTTTCTCGTCCTCGATCTCCCAATTCGGCAGCATTGTGTACATGCTCTGAAATGAGAGAAAGATCGAATCTGAAAGAGAAGCCCGTCGGATGATCTTCGCGAAAAGGCCCACACGGTAATAATCAATGATGTCCGTATGCAGATAGTCGGCGCCTTGCTGAATCAGCTGCAATTTGAAATAATTCTTTGTATCAAAGAGATGATAAAGACTTTCCCGCAGGGTTATCCTGTTAGCGGAGAGAAGGGGATCGAAATTATCCTGATTGCGAAAGGAGAATTCAAATTTCAGAAAGTTCTTCCTGTTCAGGTCAATATCTTTGGAAACCTCAATGACGGATTGATATACTGGAAGTATGTCACCGTCAGAATACTGGACAAGATGGAAAAGTGATAGCGATAGTTTGAAATCTTTCACCTCTCCTTCGGTCTGAAATTTCCATCCTCCCTGCATCGTATCGAGTGTTTTCTCATACCCTCCGAGAAGAATAAATGAATTCTGTGAATATGCTGCGCCATGGCAGAATGTCAGCAGAAGTACGAGGAGGCCGGCATGTAATTTATTCAATAACTACCTCTTTTTCAATATTTTCTTCATCTTTTTCTTTTTTTTCCTGATTCTCTTTTTTCTTAAGCAGAAGGCTTTCTGTTTCCTGGTCAAAGAAGAGATCCAATTTCATCTCCTCAAAAAGCTTATTGGAAAGATTGGTGAATTGTACATTAAAGAGTCCGTAAAACGGGCTGTAAAGACTTAATTGTATATTGTCGGTCAGAAATAAGGTGACGCCGATGATCCTGTCATCAAGATAAATAGGTATTCCGGAATATTCCGCAAGCAATTCCCAGACGCTATTGGATTCCATCCATACCGGGATCTCCAGTACTTCTCCGTTCCCCAGTGTGATAATGTAGTAATTCCCTGTCGGATCTATGGTGAAATCCTCCATTTTAAAATAGGGCAAAGATGAGATCTGAGCGCCGGTATCAAGGTCGATAAGTCTCAGTTGAAAGTTTTCCGCATCCTCTATGCGTTTAACATAATAGGAACTCCCGTTGATGTTGGCGATTATTCCAAGGGTCCTGTCCGAAAGAATGAATGAGTTGATATATTCATTTTCCAAAAACTCAACCAATCTCTTATCCTGCCTATCGTCCTGTTCAATTATCTTCTTCGCTTCAGTAGTTGTGCCGAATATCAGTGAAGATAAAAACAGTATCACCAAAAAACTAATTATTGTCCGTCTCATCCCTTTCTCCTTCCTTGAACTCCCTTAGTTGCTTATCATAAAATTCCAGCATTCCGCGCTTCCCGTTGACATCCGCTGTCAAATAATTGATCGTCCGCTTCACAAAATCAATATAGTCCCTCAAGGCGTCCTCTCCCTGAGGTGAGATCAGATTGGATTCTTCCAGAAAAAGTATCTGCTCGTTGAGTTTCCCTATCATTGCGATGTTCCTTGAAACATCCTTTTGATAAGAAGTGATCCTTTCCCTGATGAGTTTAAGTTTCATTTCCTTCACATCCTCAGGTTCATCGGCACTTAGGATTATATCAATTTTTTCCTCAAAATAAAAATCGAAGAGTTTTTTTGTTTCATAATACTCCTCTCCCAATACGAGGAGTTTTTCCGGCTCTCTTTTCACAGTGGTCTCTATGATGCTCTCTTCCAATTGCCGCAGAGTAACTATTAATATCGGTTTAAGTTTTTCCAATAATTCCCTTTTTGACTTCTTTTCACGAAAGAGCAGGGTCTGTATTTTATTGAGCTTATTAAGATAACTCTGCTGTCTGGCTCTGGAAATAAAATCGTTCCTTTCGGAGTATTTCGACAGCTTCTTTTTGTATGAAAGTTCCTTTTTTTCATGCCGTGAGATATTTTTTTCGATCTGCCTTATCCTTCCAACTATTTCATCGTAATTGTCTTGAGAAAAGACATTTACAGTGAAAACAGCAAGAATAAGGATCAGGCAAAACGCTTTCTTCATTTTCCTTTCAGGCCATATTTATCAATTTTATTGTACAGAGTGCTCAGCTTAACACCCAGTTTTTTTGCGGTATGCTGCTTATCGTAATTCTCTTTTTCAAGATAATACTTGATTATCTTCCGCTCATATTGTTCCAGGACCTCCTTCAATGTTCCTTCAAGATCAAGATTCTTCATTGTAGGAATGTCCCTTTTCTCTATCACTTCGACGGGAATATCCCGGATCTCAAGAGAATTTCCGGAACAGAGTATTACCATTCGTTCGATGATGTGTTCTAATTCTCTGACATTGCCCGGCCAGGCGTATTTCTTCAATTCAGCCATGACCTCCGGAGATATCGTGAGCTTATTCCCTGGATCTTGGCCTTCTCTCGCGAACTTGTCGATGAAGAACTCGGTCAGTAGTTCGATGTCATCTGTCCTTTGTCTGAGCGGGGGAATATGCACAGGTACCACATTGATCCTGTAGAAGAGATCTTCTCTGAACGTATTGTCAAGTATCTTCTCCTGAAGGTTCTTATTGGTCGCGGCGATAACCCTTACATCGATGGAGATGGGTACATTTCCACCTACCCTTTCAAAGGTAAATTCCTGAAGGACCTGAAGGAGTTTTACCTGTGTATTGGCCGGCAGGTCTCCGATCTCGTCAAGAAAGATCGTGCCGCCGTCAGCGATCTCAAATCTTCCCAAACGTTTATTCATCGCGCCTGTAAACGCTCCCTTTTCATGTCCGAAGAGTTCCGATTCCAATATCCCTTCCGAAAAAACCGCGCAATTCACACGGACAAAGGGTTTATTGCATCGATCTGAATTAAAATGGATGGCTCTGGCTACAAGTTCTTTTCCAACTCCTGATTCGCCGGTGATCAGCACAGCGGCGGTAGAGTGGCTTACCTTTTTTACAAGTTCCATCACCTCTACTAATTCTTTGGACCCACCTTTGATCTCAGAAAAATTATAATCCTCGCTTTCATTATCCGCCATTATATTTATGGTCTCTCTAAGACGTTCATTATCCTGTGTGAGGGCGACCTTCTCAAGGGCTTTTTCTACCTTGATCTCGAATTCATCGATATTCAAGGGCTTGATGATGAAGTCGAAAGCCCCGTCTTTCATGGCCTTTACGGCAGTTTCAACATCCCCGTATGCGGTGATGATTATGATCTCAGACTCCATATCATTGGCATTTCTCTGCTTCAGAAGTTCAATACCATCCCCATCGGGAAGCTTAAGGTCAGTAATGATAAGGTCATATTTATCCTTTTCCAGATGCCCGACGGCTCCCTTCAAGGTCTCCGCTTCATGAAAGAGATACTTCTTGTCTGCAAAAAGCCTCTTTATCATCCTGCGGATCGGTTGATTGTCGTCAACGAGAAGGATCTTTTCCATATATTATCTCCTAAAGGGTAATGAGACGGTAACTTCCGTGCCTTTGCCTTCAGCCGAAGCTATCTTGATATTTCCCTTATGTTTCTCTATTATTTCTTTAACTATGGTGAGTCCCAACCCTGTTCCCGTGGACCTCGAGGTTACGAATGGTTCGAATATCTGCATCAGGTCATCCTTGGGGATGCCTTCACCGGAATCCTTGAAAGATACTCTGACCAGCCCGTCTTTCAGAGTTGAACTGATGCGGATCTCCCCTCCGATGGGGACCGCGTCAATGCTGTTTTTAATGATATTGACAAAAGCCCGCTTCAGGTGGTCTTGGTCCGCTGCCAGAACACAAGTAGAGATATCCTGTGAAAGGACGATCTCCTTCTGCTGCATGAACGGCATTGTTTCCCCGACAGCTCTTGATATAATATCTGAGAGCTCTCCGGTCTTGAGCTCTATTTTGATCGATTTTGCGTAATTCATGAAATCATTTACAAGGTTCTCCAATGCATTTACCTCGCGCAGATTATCCTCAAGCATCTCCATGGTATCATCATCATTGTCCACCCGCCGCTTAATGAGCATGAGATTGCCCTTGATCGAGGTGAGGGGATTCCTTATCTCATGAGCTATGCCGGCGGACATTTGACGCATGTACATATCCCTGTTCTCGATCTTTGTCATCATGGACTGAATATTTTCTGCCAGATGGCCGACCTCATCAGCGCGCGTCTTGTAGGGGACATGTATGTCCATTTCTCCCATTCCTATACGGTCAACGACCTTTGAGAGTCGAATAACGGGATTGGAGATCGTAGAGGCGAGCCAATAAACAACAAAGATCAGAATTATGACCATTGCTAAAAAGAAAGAAATGAGCTTCCTTTGAAAATTCATGATGCTCGTAAAATATTTTACCGATGCATAGAGCACAAGCACTCCCCGGAAGTCTCCGTTTTTCCCGATAATTGGAATATATACATTTTCGCTGTATATGTTCTGCATATTCTTATAGAGAGACGACTTTTTGATCTGTCCGTTCTTCAAGGCCAGGAATTGCTTGTCGTTTATATCCATCATCAGGAATTCTTCGCCGTTTCTGAACATGTCGGAAAGGTCAAGTATGACTCTTTTATCGCTGTTCAGAAGAAGAATATTATCAATAGCGAAGTTATCCCTGTATCCCGATAAGCGCTCTCTCAGGTTCTTATAGGTCTCGGTCTCAGGGTAATTCGGGAAGACCTGCATCTCTCCGGGGGAGATGTCCCTTATTGCTGATTCCCCTACATGCGTGATGAATTTTATTAATTGTTTTTCTAATGCATCCTTTATGAAAATATTTATAAAATACCATTGAGTCAGTATCATGAAGATCGACGGCAGGAGAAATATAAGGAGAATTCTAATTTTTATGCTTTTCATCCAGTAAATAGTATACAAAAATTATGCCCAATGTGTCAAACATCAGGTCCAATAAGGAAAAACTGCGCCCCATTACCGGAATTTGCTGCAGTTCATCCGCAATAGCAAAGAGCCAAAGGGCCGCCGCCTGTTTGTCTCCCCGGAAGAATCCCCGAAAGAAGAAGATCGACAGAATAAAGTATAAGGTGAAGTGAACCAGCTTATCCGCATTCTCCGGTATTTCGGCGGATTCGTCCATCGGGATCAGGAAAGAAGCGAACCCCAATGGGGAAAGAGCTCTCTCAAATGCCATGACGGCGTACATCATTCGTATCACGCCCTTGCTTCCGACGGTATCTCCCGGCAGGCCGTTCAATGTAAAGATCATCAGCATGATGATGAGAGCAAAAATCCTGTATGATCTCATCATTTAAGAAGGGAGAGGTAATAGATGGCAGTATCGGAGTCAGGATTTACTGTTATCGCCTTCTGCAAATAGGACGAGCTTGAAATGTAATTACCCTTTTTATAGTAGTAGATCCCCATCGCTTCCAGTAGTTTGGGATTCTGCTCCTTATCTGTTATCTCCTTGATCCAATTTATCATTGATGAAATATCGACATCAAGATTCACTTCTCCCACGGCACTTAAGTACAAGTAGAGGAGTTCAATATTAGGCTTGTCCTTATCTATGCGGTCCTTGATCACTTCATATGCCGCATAGGGTTTTTTATCCTTGTGTAAAAGTGTTTTTGCGAATTCAATGATGAGTATATCAGAATCGATATCGACCAGATTGTAGAATGATTCAATGACCGCATCCCTGTCACGGTTCAATTTGAATAAGCAGTAAATAATGGATTTCCAGGCGAATGCGGAATTCACCCTTTCCTCCATCCACAGCTTCTTCATGCTGATGAGCCCGTATCCGAATAATCCAAGTGCTTTGTAGATCTCCGCGGTAAGTTCGGCTGAGTTGAGATAATCCCACTTCAGAGCTTCTTTGATGTATTTGAGAGCATTGAAGAGGTCGTTCAGCTGCAAATAGGAATATCCAAGGAAATAATAAAGATCGTTCTTCTTGGTATCTTCATAGGCCAATGCCTTGTGAAGAATGTCGATTGCCATTACATAATTGGAATTCTGTATATAGATGTCGCTGAGCCTCCTGTAAGCGGGAACGAAAGCCTTGTTCATCGTGATGGATTGATAGAAGTAATTCAGGGCGATTTCCTTATTGCCATCATTGATCTCAATAAAACCTCTGATATACGGGATATATTCACTTTTCAGCAATTCTCCCTTATAATTCTTAACGAGTGTTCTCAATCTCTGTGTGTTCTTCATCTCTATTAAGGTGAAACAGAGGATAATGAATACCTCATCACTGTCCGAATTCTTGTGCAATTCCTCCAGAAGGGGAAGCGCCTCATCATATTTTTTCAATTGATAAAGCAGAATTGCTTTTTCCTTCTTGAAATCGTTAGCGGCCATTTCAGGGATCTTGTAATTCTCTGCAATCTTCAGAGCTGCAGTGAAGCGATTGAGTTTTCTCAAGCTCTCAACCATTGTAAGAACAAGTTTCGCGTCTAAACTGGCATTCTTGGAGAAATCCTGAAGCGTTGTTACAATGTCCGAATGTCTCTCGAGATTCTGGAGTATGTTGATCTTCTCCTCAAGGAACACCTCTTCAGCCGGTGTAAATTCAAGGGCATTGTTCACATGGATCTCCGCATTATCATAATCTCCCAAATGACGGTACGCTTTTGCCATTTGAAAGTGTACGGACGGAAGGTTGAACTTAACTGCGATTACACGGCTGAATTCCTTTATGGCTTCTTTATAGCGTTTCTTTGAGTAGTACAATTGAGCCAGCTCCCTGATCGTTTCATGATCTTTGGCATTAAGGGACAGGGCTTTTTTTAGAAAGATGATCGTGTTTATGGTATCGCTCATCTTATTATACGCCAGGCCGAGGAATTTCAGGACCTCAAAGTCGTTCTCGTCCAGGTTCTCCGCGATCTTCAGGAATTCGATCGCCTTGGGTATATCAAAAAGTGAGTAGTAGATCTTTCCGATATAGAGATAGGCCTCAAAATCCTTGGGTTCTTTTTCAAGTATGGCGTTGAATCTCGCCAATGCCTCATCATAGGATTTCAACTCGTAATACAATTTCCCTTTGAATCGCTCGACCTCCATTGTGTCGGAGTTGATATTCCGTGCGATCTCACGCGCTTCATCGAATCTACCCATGGCATAAAGAACGGAGGCGTAAGTGAAAGCATTCCCTCTCGGTTCCTTTTTGAACGCCCGTGTTACCAGGGGAAGACAACGTGTATAAGCCTCCTGTTTCAAATATATATCTATGAGGTATTTCAAAGCGGTGGGATTATCAGGCTGAAGGTTTTCGATTATCCTCAGGAATTCAGATTCCGCCTTTTCCTCCTTGCCTGTCTTATGAAGGATTATTCCATATCTTAAGTGATTCTGTACCGTATCCGGAAGAGTAGCGCCGGAGAGTATGCGTAATTGCTTCACCAGTTTCTGCTTATTGTTCATCGTGAAGTAGATCTCGGCGCCGAGAAGGTGTATAGATGGGTCCGTATATCCTTTGGCGATAGCGGTTTCCAGCGTTTTTTCGGCTTTCTGGATATTCTTTTTGGAATAGAGGATCTCAGCGAATTTCGCCCATGCGATGTCTTCTCTTTTCTTATTCTTAATGGCTTTTTCCAGGAAACTCTGAGATCTCTGGAAATCGCCAAGATTAAAGAAAATGAGGCCCATCGTTACCACTACATCATCCTTGTGGGGGAATTTAGGTGATTTAATGCTGGACAGGAATTCATTTGCCTTCTTGTATTCTTTAAGGTGGAAAAGGCTCATTCCGAGATAATAATTGATAAGATCGGATTTTCTCCTGTCCTTTTCGTTCATTTCAAGTATTTCAGAATATAATTCCAGTGAATATTTGAGCTGGATCACCTTCTCGTAGTACATGAGATCTTCCGTTGCATCAAAGAGCTGTTCGTAAATCTCGATGGCATCGGACGGCCGTTTTCTCTTTTCATTGATCTCGCCGATATAGGAGAGTATCTTACTTGAAAGTCCCTTGTTCTCAAGGAGGAAGTTCAAGGCATATTCCTCACGCCCTTCTTGAATGAGCAGCTTGCCTTTTTCCAGGATCAGATCAGCGTCCTTGGGATTCAGGCTGAGCATTTTATTCAGTATTTTCAATGATCCCACATAATCCTGCTTGAAGTCCCGGAGAATATAGAATATCTCTTTGTAAATATAGATCTGAGTGGGATCGAATTTTACCAATTCTTTCCCGACGGTGAGCTTCCCTTCAAGATCATGCAGATTTGCGAAAAGCTCAAAAAGCTGCGTCTTAAGAGAGAATAGGTCATCTCTGGCAGCGTGAAGAAATACCTCTTTGAAAGAGAAGGGGAGAAAAGTAATGTATTGTTCGTAATATTCTTTTTTCTTATTGACTATGGCCACCATTTTTTCGATGATATCCTTCGCCTCCATTCCCGAGGAGAGGGAAACGATAAGTTTCAGGTCTTCATAATCTTCCGAATCCTTTAATTTATCAAGAGCCCCTGTCATATCGCCTTCAATGAAGATAACCCTGCCTTGTAACTGAAGATACATCGGCTCAGGGAGCATTTCTTTTAATGACCCGTCAAATTGTTTCAGAAGATCCCGGTCATAATCCTTGAGAAGGTCGAAGAGCTCTAAGATCTGTTTCGGGTGAGGAGAAGTTGAGAGGAAGTTCTCTATGCGTTGTTTCCCGGGATATTGATTTTCCGTGGCAATATCCCTGGTAGCGTTCAGGAATTCGATATTGTCGAATTGTATTCCCGAGAGCAGTGTATGTGCTCGCTCCTCAAAGGAGAATTTAGAAAGGGCGATAGCGGAATACAGATTGGTATTGTCATTGGCGAATGAAGGGTCGATATATCTAAAGCGATAGGTCAGCAATTGATCGTAATCCTCATTGACCCTCATTGCTTCCATGACGCTATTGCAATTACCCGGGGATGTGAACTCCAGATAATTCATCTCCATGACTGTCTTATAGGCCTCTTCATATCTTCCGTTGCGCAAGAGGAAGCGCGCATTGCACGATCTTGAGTTGGATAATATCGCCTCTATTTCTTTATTGGGCTCCAGAAGGCCCTTTTCATATAAATTGTAGAGGATCTCAGAGTGATGTTCTGTCAATTTTTTCTTGTCAGCGTCAAGTATCGTCATTTTAGCGAGTTCAGGTATCTTGTATTCATACAGGAAGTCAATGAAATAGGGAACCTCATCGATGAGGAGCTCTTTGGAAACCAATGTCATGATCTTCTTATTGTCAGTTTTTTTCTTGGCAAGTTCGGTAAAGAGGTCCTTTGAGAACAGGAGTCCCGGTAGCTGATCATTCTTCTTGGCGATCTTCTGACATTCCTTGAAATCCCCCTCCAGGAAGAAATACAACTGATACATCTTCAAAAAGAGATCCGAGTTCAGATCAGAGTCCTTTTTCCCCTTTGCCAGCTCATATCTTTCCAATCGGGAGTGTAATGTATGCAGTCCCTTGTCGATCTTGTTCTTCTCAAGGAATTTTTCGCCTAATTTTTCTTCAGCGTATTTAAGAAAGATCTTGTACCAATAATCTTTCTCATCTCTGATATCCTGATTAGCCAGCATTTCCCAGATCCGGTTGAACCTGTACCTTTCCTTAAGGTGTACGAATATCTTTTTTGAGTAGCCTAGGAATGGAGTGAAATAAGGCCTTGACCAATATTCGTGAAAACTCTTCAATAGATTCAACGCGCCCTTTTCCTTGCCGCTTTTGACATAATACATGGCTGTAAGGAAACGAATGGTATCATCTTCTTTGTTAAAGATATGAATGAAAGTATCGATCGAAGAGAAGGCGTTTTCCTGAAGAAGGATGTGGAAAAGCATAAGGTCTCTGTTCTTCTTGAAATCTATCTTATCCTGTTTTTTGTCGAGAAGGAACTTCAGAAGGAATTTGATATCCTCGAATTTGGTGTTAAAGAGTATGTATTCAAGAAAGAAGAAGTACTCGGCATACTTTGCCCCGTACCTCTGATCCTTAATGAGTTCCTGCAATTCTTCACGGAGTTTCTTGTAATTTCCTGAAGAAATAAGAATTCCGAAATACTTCTCGAAATACTCCTGAGCTCTTTCAGAATCATTTATCCTCAAGGTCTGGAAAGCGTCAATGGCCTTGTCATAGAGCTGCAATGCGCAGTAGGTTTCAAAAAGAATGGTGACAACATCCAGGTCGTCACTTCTCTGCTGTATAAGATTCGCCGCTAATTCAAGGACTTCATCAAAAAGCCCTCTCATGAAGTATATCGAAGTGAGGTATTTCAGATCCTCATAATCCAGATATTCAAAAACCCGCATATAAACTTTTAATGCTTCTTTATATTCTTTCTTGCGGTAATGGATCTTGCCCAAAAATCTCTGCGCCTCTTCATTTTCGGCGTTGAATTCCAGAATATTCATGAATTCTACCTTCGCGGTCTCGAGGTCCTTATCCACAGAATAATGCAGTTTCGCTAAAGCTATCTGGGTTTGAATAAAATTAGGATCGATCGATACCGCCAGTGAATAAGCTTCCTTTGATGATTCTATATCGTCCAAATCGAAGTACAATTGCCCCAAAGCGTTGAAAAGTTCAGGCGCGTTAAGTTCATCTTTCTGTTGATTTAGAAAATCCAAAGCTTCCTGGTATTTTCCGTCCTGCTTCAGAATTTCCGCCTTCAGTAGAACTGATTCCAGGTTCAATTCAAAACCGAGAGCTTCGTCGATCTGCATCAAAGCAAGTTCTGAATCTCCCTTTAAATTGTTGATCACGGCCAGCCAGTAGGATATTTCCCAATTTGACTGATAGATATCTTTGACGAATTTGAGCGCGTTCTTCGCATTGTCAAGATTAATATTCCTTTCCACGGAAATTTCCGCGTAGAGGAGTATTCCCGGAAGATAGTACTTGTTTATATTAAGTGATCGTTCCAGATATTTAAGAGCGAGGGGGAAATTCTTCATCAAATGCATGACCTTGGCTGAGTTCAAATAAGCGTAGAAATTTCCCGAGTCATATATCAAGGCATTATTCAATACATCCTTTGCTTCTTCCAATGAGCCTTTTTCGATCAGTATCTCGCCAACCAGGTTATATATTTCGCTCTTATACGGATTATGCGCCAGCACGGTCTTCGCATAGATCAAGGCCTTGTCAATTTCGCCCTTGTCATAGGCCAGTTTCGCGAGTTTTTCCGCGCAGACAGATATTCTGATCTTCTTTTCATATGCGGCTTCAAGTATCTTTGTAAAGGGTTCTAATTCCAATTCTTCGGAGATCAGATCTATCAGAGAGACCCAGTACTTCTCATTGGAAGGGAAGAACTCGACGGCCCTGGAGAATATCTTGATCCTGAACTGTCCATGCAGTCCGGAGCCTTCTTCATTGAGCTTATTCGCCAGTATCTTGATTATTTCCGGGGGAGGTTCTCCGTAATCCAGGATCTTGACATAAATGCTTATTGCCCGCTCATCATTTCGGCCGAGCTTTCCGTAGATCATTGAAAGCATTTTTAAGGCATCGAGATTTTCGGGGTCCATTTTCAATACGAGATTGAAGAGCCCCTCGGCATGTTCATCAGCTCTTACATCTTCAAGGTATATGGCGAAAAGCGCGAAGAGCGCTTCTTTATTCTGCGGGTTATTGTCAATGATCTTTCTCAGTGTATCTTCGGCTTCTTCCTTGAAATCAATATAGGTATAGGCATATGCAAGGTTAAGAAGGAGTTCCTGATTATTCGGGTCGTCGGTGAGGATCTCTCTGAAGAGGTCAATGGCGGAGTAATACTGCTGTGAGAAGAAAAGCGCTAATGCGTAATTCTTCAGTATCTCGGTATCCTTGTATCCAACCGATATGATCCTCTTATAAAAGCCCGATGCTTCGGGGTATTGCCCCAGCTTGAAATGTATATTCGCCGCAATCTTCTGAGCTTCAATATCATGTTCTCTGAAAAGCAGCAGCTTCTTGACATACTTCAGGGCGGAGTAGGTATCTCCTATCTCCAGGACACAAATGGTGGCTTTATAAAGGATCAGCGCGTCATTGGGCGACATTTTCAAATACTCACTGTATCCGTGAATGGCTTTCTTAAGGTCACGTTTTTCGTAGAAATAAAAGTCGCCGTAGAATTCGTAGATATCGGCGTTATTGTCCTTGATCTTGTATTTTGAGACAAAACGTGCCAGGCATTCTTCATTATCCGCCAGCTTATTCGAATAAAAGAGATTTCTTAATTTATAGCGAAGGATGAATTCGGATTTGTCTGAGTATTTACCGAGAAATTTCTCCAGGACATCAAATTTGGCATAAAATAGCAATGTATCCGCTATGAACTTGATATCTTCCACTTCCTTGATGTCGAATTTTATCAGATCGCTGATGACATTGATAAGTTTATTATAATTTCCGTCCTTTGCAAGGATGCGGGAGTATTGAAGAAGTATCTCCGCGTTCTTATATCCGATGCCCATGGCAAAAGAAAATACTCTCTCTGCTTTTCTGTCCAATGTGCCTTTATTGATATAATGTGACAGGAGTTCGATTACGATGGAGTCGTCCTTGTTCCCGGAGAGAATGAATCTTTCCCAGATTGGATAAGAATCCGATTCGCGGATCTTGTTCTTCGCCAAGGCGACCGCATAATGATTGAACAGTTCTCTCCAGTCATCAAAGAGCTCCATTCCCTTCTTCATGATCGAAAGGAATTTCTTTTCAAAGATCGCCTTATCCACAATTAGCTCACATGCTGATCTGAACACCGCAGGATTCTCCTGATTGATCTGAAGGTACCTGAAGTAAAGCTCTAAGGTCTCGCTATCCTTTTTCTCGTTCTTTACCGCGTACTGTACCAGTTTTTCGAGATTCCCTTCAAGTTTAACACCATCTTTAATAAGAGAATTCGCTTTGGAAATAATACCGCCCGCAAAATCGTCTTTTATCTTGTTATCCATGTAATACTGGGATAGAAGAAGCGTTGCCTTTTGCTTGTCCGATTCAGAGAGTTTCTCATAGATCGCTTCCATAACGGAGCGTCCCTCTTCATCCACGACATTACGCGAGGAATAGGCATCGAAAAGAAGCATGAGGAATTTCTTAGAGGCCTTGAACTTCGCGATCAGCCTTTTGTAGATCTCAAATGAGTCATTGTCGATCTTATGGAGTGAAATGCCCAGTTTTACGAATGCGGAATAGAATATATCCTCCTGCGGCTGAAGGATCTTGATAATGTCTTTCAGGGATTCGAAGAAGAACTCATTCTCCGTGATAGTGATCTTTTTCTTCAGGATCGCCCCGGACAATGTATTCAGAAAATTGGAATAGGGTTGGGGATCCTTTCTTAAATTGTTGAAAACGCTGATGAAGATCGGTATGTTGCTGTCTGTAATGGATTGATTGTCAAGGTAATAAAGGGCGAGTATTCCGAAAAGCCCTTTGGAAGTAAGCCCCATTTGGAACGCCTTCTCATAGATGATTATCGCCAATCGGCTGCGGCGGTTCTCGGAGAGATAGTATTCGGTAAGGATAGAGATCAACTCAAGGCTATCCGAATTGAACCTTACGAATTTTTCATAGATGAAAAGCGCCTCGGAGTCCTTTCTTCCTAATTTCAGATAGGCCGAGCCAAGTAGTTTTATGGCAGCTTCTGACTGGGGGAATTCCTCTATATACCTCTGGAGAAATGTCAGATTGTCAATGACTTCGTTGACATCAAAGAGCATATTCTCGACAAGCTTCGCGAAGATATCAAAATTATCGGGAAAGAGCCGAAATGCGATCTTCAGGAAATTCTTTTCATCCTCGGTGTATGTTTTCTTCTTCAGAACAAAGGGGATCAGATATGTTATGGTGTCTTTATTGTCCGGTTCAAAGAGGAAATACTGAAAAATGACATCAAGGGAATTTTCATCTTTGAGCTGCAGTAAGATATATTTATTCGCCAGAAGTTTGAAAACGGAGTAAGTAGCGCAGTTCAGTTCGACAGCATGTTCATAAAGTATCTGATTCTCATCTCCCCAAGCGCCCTTGGCAGCAGAGACATCCGAGAGATATCCGACCACGGCCTTTGATTTATTGCCGCTGTCATAAACACCCTGCAGAACCGATAACGCGGGTTTATCCGTCCTCTCATCCTTTATGATGATACTACAGACGAATCTCGAGAAGTCTTTGTCATCGCTTTTTTGGGAGAAATTCTCGATATATACATCAAGTGCCTGTTCAGTGGTGATCTTGCCGGAGTAGAAGGTGTCAAGAAGGAATTTTCCCAGCCGTTTTTCTCCGTTGGCATAAACCGATGTAATAAGATTGACGTGATTGGAAACGAATTCACCGTTATTATCAAAAAAATCAAATATGGTCTGATGCATTTCGCTTTCGTCGGGGAAACGATCCGCGCCTAATTTCAAAAAGATCAAGGCGTTGTCGGGATCAGAGGACTCGATAGATATCCTGTATCCGAGCAGAATAGAATCCAGATGTTCAGTATTGTTGTTCACCGCGAGATTGACACTTGTGAACGCGGCTTCGAACTTCTTAAGGTAAAAGGAAGCGAAGGCGTACCAGTAATGGAATATCCCTTCATCCGGAAAATTCTCCAATCCCTGCTGTGATAATGTGATAACCCTTGGAAAATTTTTGAGATCCGCGAATATCTGGATCGCATTAAGATAATCGGATTCCCCGGCTACCTTGCTTTGAACTCGGTTCAAATAGATCTGAAGTTCCTCTTTCTGCCCCATAAAGGAATTTTATACCATTTTCAACTTTTTTTCAAGTTTTTTAACAGTGTTTTGATTCATAAATACGATGACAATGGTTGATAGGAGCACAAGTGACAAGAGCACAAGTGACAAGTGGGAAACTAAAGGATGATTATACACAATTGACAGTTGACAATTATAAGATAGAGTAAAAAGAGATTTTACCTTAACCTTGAACTTTTGAACAATCTTCCCTTCACCAACCTCGAACCTCTAGCCTCTATTTCATGAATCAGAACACTAGGTTAATATTTGACTTTTTGCCCATTATTCTGCATAATATAACGTGGGAAACATATGAAAAAGGTTACTGTAATATTCAAAAGGAGGGATGAATTGGAATTATTGGAATTCATTAAAGGTACTAAGATAAAAGGCGCGACCTTCAACGAAGTTAGGGGGTTCGGCCGTCAATATGGCCATAAAGAGCTCATTTCAGGGAAAGAATTCAAGATAAACCTTCTTCCAAAGATGAAAATGGAGACCCTTGTCCTTGATGAAGAAGTTGAGGATATTATTTTGGAATTGCAGGAATTTCTGCAAACAGGCCGTATGGGCGATGGTAAGATCTGGGTCGAGAATGTTGAAGATGCTGTCAGGATCAGAACAGGGGAATCAGGAGTGGAAGCGGTAAAATGAAAAATTTCTTCAAGGAACTTTTTAATCTTAATATAAAAGACCTTGAAGAGAGGATCAATACCCGGGAGATCGTCGCCATATTGGAGGAGATCAATTCCCTTCTGCCGAAATCCTTTGAAAATTTTCTGGACACCACATGGGGGATCGCAACGAGTGTCATGCATCTTATTCGAGCCGGCAAAGCGGCTATCTATCATTTTGATGATAAGAAAGAGCTCTTTCTGCCTCTGTATACTTTCGGTATTGACAAGAATGAATTCACCCATTTTACCGAAAGAAATGCAGGCATAAAAAAACTTTTCCAGAAGAATAAGAGATTTCTCATTTCACCGGAGAATATCAAGGATTATCCCGTATTCAATAAATTGTTTTCAGATTTCAATATCTTTTCCGGTATCTTCGAACCCATAATGCTTCAAAATGATGTTATTGCCTATCTTTTCGTCGCGGACAGATTTGACGGACAGGATTTTGATGAACATGACCTTCGCCTTTACGAGATCATGATACCCTTCTATAAGCTCATACTTCAGAACGCTTTGATGCATCAGAAAGAAAAGAAAAGGTTGAAAGAACTGGAAGATCTCCGCCGGATAGACCGTCTTCTGCTGCTTAATCTAGAACCCAAAAGAGTTATCGACCTCATCGTAAAGAAGCTCATCGAAATATTTAACGCGGAATCCGCAGCGATCCTTCTGGTCAATGAGAAGGAGGACAGTCTCGATATTTTTTCTGCGCACGGAACAAGTGACCAATTCGTGAAGGCGACCAAAATACCGTTTGGAAGCGGAGTTACCGGCTTGGCGGCAAAAGAGAAAAGAGTAATTCGGATCAATAATGTCAGGGATGACAAGAGATACATTTCTGAAGCGGATTCGAAGATGAACTCGGAAATGGCCGCCCCGCTTATTATTGATGCTAAGGTGATCGGTGTTCTCAACCTGGAATCAGTAGAGAAATATAAGTTCTCCAGAGATGACGAGGTTTTACTTCAGGATTTCGCATTAAATGCAGCCATCATATTAAAAAGCGTGCTTAAACTGAAAGAGTAATGTTTCTAATATTCCTCCTGCTTGTAATCACATATTACCTCATATCACACAGGAGAAACATCCGGAGTTTGCCCGCTTTGATCCCGTTCATCATCCTTGCCATGCTTTTCTTCAATTTCTATATTATCAGCAGATCCTTCTCCGGAGAAGCGTTGGAGATCGTCGATAATTCATATTCAATGAGCAGATACAAGGATCGGATGAGATCATCCAAGGTCATAGAAGATGGGCAGATCCAGACATTCAAGGGTATAATGAGGGGAAGTTCGCCGATCAATTCCGACCTGATAACCCTATGTCTGTATTCGGGATTGTCCGGGAAAAAGGTCTCATACAATTCAGATTTTAATTTTACTGATCAAGTGCTTTATAATGGGAACTTCCCTGTGAAATTGATACCCGAGAAAAATTTCGCTGTGATGAAGAACTCTATTACAGTTTTTTCACTTTCGCCGGGAAGCATGATATATGATGCGATGGCCCCGGTCATCATAAGCATCTTTTCAAAAGAAGATAAGGAGGTCACATACAGATCCTATCTGGACGGCGCGGTGCTCGAGACGGGCAGTTGGAACCTTATTGAGGGCATGAACCTGCGTGATCTGAAATTGCGGCCGCTTGCTCCGGGTACATATAATCTTCAGGTATTTCTGGATACCGGAGACGAAGTTTCGGGCGATGACGGTGCGAACAGGGACATCATTGTTCTCAAAGCTAAACCCGAGGTCGTTATTGTCTATAGATATCCCTCTGCGGATATCGGTACAGTTTCCAGAACATTGAAGTATCTGGGCTGCGAACCTCTGCCGACATATATCGGCAAGGCAGCTCCCAAGAACGCTGATGGGATCATCTATTACGATCTTCCCGCAGCAATGAGATCAAGAATTCCCGTCATGCACATAGGAATGTCGGGTTTGGCAGAAACTCATAGGTCTGCCATTTGTGTTTCCGGCGGAGATATGAAGATAAAGAGCGAATTCACTCTTGCCGGCCTTGATATCTTCGGAAAGTACGATCATTTTTATTATTTCTCAAAGACCGGCTTTCATGTGGATGAGATCAAAAATACCGATTCAGCATTGCTGGAAGAACTCACAATGGCTCTTGAGGTATTCGTCACTCAATTAAAAATGGACCGCAGAGTGGAACTTTCACAAGTGATCCCTCATATAGGGGAAGAGGTATTCATTTCATCTGATATGGAGATCAGGAATATCAAGATCTCCGGCGGGGAAGCGAGAAAATTAGAAAATGGCTTTTCCTTCACGCCGCGCGAGGATAAGATCGAAGTGGAGATGGAATGTGTCAGAAATAATACCGCCTTTACTGTCAAGAGAAAGTATTTCGCGCTCTCGCCGCTTATAGAGGAGCTTAACTCGGGATTCAATGAAGAGAAATACCAAACAATTCTTCGGAAATTTTCCCGTGAGGGCGAGAAGAAGAAGTTTCCCCGAAATAGTGTTCACCCCTTCTCGACCCTTCCCGCGATGATAATCGCGTTATTAGGACTGGTGTGGTTATGGCTAAAGCATTAGAATACTATGGTTTTGAACTTCTGAATGTCCCTGTTTCCATACAGGGGCCCCGTGGTTTTGTTTCTGCCGTAAAAAGCAATTTCCCTGAAGGCATTCCCTCATATCATAAAGGCGCACTCCTCTTTATCCATGGCCGCCCCGAGCGTTTCGCCGGTCGGTTTTTTTCCATAATGGGTATGGAGCTGTATCAGAGTTCAGACGCTAATTATGTATACTATTCGGGGAAATTGGATTTTGACAGGGAGCTGATAATCGCTAATTGGATCCGTTATCATATAACTCTACGGTTGAAAGAAAGGTTTTTTGCCCTGCATTCAGCGCTTTTGAAGTATAAAGACAAGTTTTTCGCGATCGGCGGGCTGAGCGGCTCCGGTAAAAGTACGGTTTCTGCGCGAATGATAAGATCAGGGGCTGAGTATTTCACCGACGAATACCTTCTCATTGGAGCAGAAGGATTTTCATATATTCCGAGAGACCTCTATCTGACGCAGAAATATCACCCGTGTGTCCAACCGCTGTATTCGGAGATCATGGGCGGCGATATCTGTCTTTTTGAGAAATGTCCGAAAAAAGTTGAGGTGTTCAAGGACAGCAGCCTGCATCTTATAATGCCAAGAAGGGGGCAAGATCTGCCTCTGGAATCAATAATACACCCATTTGAGTTCTATACATCCCTGGACTTCTCCGAGGGGATTGAAATGCTTCCCTGTGCATTCGCGTCGACAATGCGATTTAAATGGAGGACGGTCAAGGATATAGATGAATTCCTGGAAAGACTATGAGAGTGATTTTCTCCGCCTGATCCTGCCACGCGAAAGAGAACAATTAAGGGTAAAGGATGGTATCGGGGTCATGAAGATGATGGAATTTCATAAAACCGGCGGTATCGCTTTCCAAAATATCAAGGATGGCAGAATTCTTCTGAAAGACAGTCCGCGATTGTACTCCTACCTTGAGAATGAATACAATGTGAACTTACTGAGAAACACCATTATCTCGGAGATGCTTGATGTGATAGCCGAGGATTTCTCCAATGTCAGGGCGTTTAAGGGCGGTTCTCTGCTTAGAAAGGTCTATGCTGGTCGTTCCGGAATGCGCTTTATGTCCGATCTTGACCTGATATGCCCCCCGGAGGATATTGACCCGTTATTGATGAAATTAAAGAGCGACGGGTTTATTCCAAGTGGATCCGTCAGCGGTGAAAAAAGAAAAGGAAGGTCGCATATCACCCTTTCAGGCAATAAAAGCGGTATGAAGCTTCAGATCGAATTGCATTGGCGATTATTTGAGATCGCTACAGATATGGAGCAGAAGTTGCTGGAGTCGCCCGGTGCTTTGGCGGCATTGCATCTAATCTATCATTATTATGTGAACCGTGTATATCACATCCTTGAATGGGGGCTGATGAAAAATGAGGGGATATTTTCTCAAGCGGACAGAGAGTTGCTTTCAGAAATGGGATTCCGGCGTGATCTTGATATCACTGAGACATTATACGAAAATTTGAAAGAATACCGAGTGGATAATGGATTTTTCAGGCATATATTCAGAATGAACCGAAATCTTAATATGTTTGAAAGAGTGCATTTCTGGATCTTTGTTCAGAGGAAGATCAAGATATCGCCCGGATATATGGTGAAGAGAATGAAAAGGGGAGTCAGATGGTAAGGCCGATCGATTACGCGGAAGGAAAAATTGTGATAATTGACCAGCGCAGATTGCCTTCAGAGAAGGTCATCACTGAGATAAAAGATCATAGACAGATGATAGATGCCATTAAGACGCTTGCGGTCAGAGGCGCGCCCGCTCTTGGCATCGCAGGTGCTTTCGGCTGTTATCTCGCATCTAAAGAGATCGTTGATATTGAAGAACTCAGAAAAGCAATGAAGGATATTGCCGCGGCGCGTCCGACTGCGGTGAATCTTGCTTGGGCGGTAGAGAGATTCTATACGCTCCTGGAGAAAGATCATAGGACCGATGCCTTTTTGAAAGAGGCTCTTTTTATTCAGCGTGATGATATAAAGAGATGTGAAAATATAGGGCTCAACGGAAGGGATCTGATACCGGAGGGTGCCAATGTACTTACACATTGCAATGCGGGATCGCTTGCAACGGGGGATCACGGCACGGCGCTGTCGCCGATATTCTTTTCGCATTCAGACGGCAAGAAACTTCATGTTTGGGTCGATGAGACCAGACCGCTGCTGCAGGGTGCCCGCCTGACATCGTGGGAGCTTAGCGAAAAGGGTATCCCCAATACAGTTATCTGTGATAATATGGCGGGGTCGCTAATGGCGGCGGGAAAAGTGGATCTGGTCATAATCGGCGCTGACCGCATCGCCGCCAATGGCGATGC
Organism: bacterium; assembly: GCA_023144005.1. Classification (GTDB taxonomy): domain Bacteria; phylum AUK180; class AUK180; order AUK180; family AUK180; genus JAGLWT01. The sequence continues at coordinate 57,999 of JAGLGN010000020.1, read as the reverse complement.
AGCGAACAAGATAGGGTCCTATCCGCTTTCGGTACTTGCCAAATATCACCATATACCGTTCTATGTTGCCGCGCCATTATCGACATTTGATGATAAATGCCCGTCGGGAGCTGATATTAAGATCGAGATCAGAAGAGAGGAAGAGATCCGTTACTCGGGAAACAGGCAAATGGTCCCTGAAAACGCGAATGTATATAATCCTGCCTTTGATATAGTGCCTGTGGAGAATATCACTGCCTTTATTACCGAAGAAGGAATTAGGGACGGTGGTGAAGAAATGGAGAAGGAGTAGAATAATGAGAAGATGTAAGAGCTGCCTGGCAGTTGACGCGATCGAGGAGGTCCGGATCAATAAAGACGGAAGATGTTCATTTTGTTCCGGAGAGAGCCATTTCGGTGTATTGAAGGACCCTCAGGTCCGAAAGCAATATGAAGAGAAAGACCGGCTTTACGCAGAATTCCTGAAGAAGCTCAAGGATGTGAAGGGGTCGGGGAAATACGATTGTATACTTGCTTACAGCGGGGGAAAGGACAGTACTTATCTTATGAAATTCCTGCTTGATAACAGTGATCTCAGGATACTTGCCGTAACTGTGGACAATGGACTGGAATCGGATGTTGCCCTCAAGAATATAGAGAGAATAAAGGAACTGCTTCCCATAGATCATCGTATGCTCAAAGACCATGTTCAGGTCTCTTTGAAAGTGTATCGTAAACTTCTTACATCGGAGTATGAGAAGAATTCGGTTGACCGTATTTGCAGGGTCTGTACCGTGATTTGGCAAAGTGCCCTGCTGAAGACCGCTGTTGAAGAGAAGGTCCCGATGATCATTCTCGGTTATTCTCCTGATCAGATCGAATATTATTTTTACAAGATAGCTGATACGCGGCTAAGATCCGACTGGTTTCCGGATGAACTACTGAAAAAAGAGGACTTTACAGGACCCGAGCTTGAAACATTCTGGAATGGTGCCGATACGAAGGATGATGACATTCCCGAGGTCTTTCTGCCGTTCCATGTATTTCCTGAATACTCTCCAGATAAGATCAGACAGGAGTTGAAAGACAGTGGACTTCTGAGCAAAGGTAATTCGAGCCAGCTCGTGACGAATTGCAAATTGAACTGGCTGATGATATACAGGGATTACAAAAATCTGGGGTATAATTCTCATCTCCCTTCATTCAGTTTCAAGATCCGCAAGGGTATGGAGAACCGCTTTTCGTGGCGTGTTCAGCTTGCCATGGCAAAACTATTTATCGGTAATGCCATTGTTCCGAGAAAGGTAATGAAACACACTCTGAAAAAGCTTGGATTGACTTTCTCGGATCTTACTAAAAGTTAAGGACGGTGGTGAAGAGTGTGAAGAGTTGGCTTAGTCCATATTATATAAGTATAGGAATTATGGGGATATTGTTTTCTGAATACCTTCAAACTCTTCACACTCTTCACCAACGTCCCTGATAACTGATAACTGATAATAAGGAGAAAAACTATGATAACGAAGAAGCTGTCTGAAGTTGGAATTATGGAAAATGCACATGATGTGGACGCCCGCAATCTGTACAAAAAGGAAACGGCGATGATAACAATCATCACCTTGAAACCCGGGCAGTCATTGAAGCGTCATATCACGCCTGTTGATGTAGCGTTCTATGTACTTGAAGGTGTGGGGATCGTTGAGGTCGGCGATGAGAAGATTGAAGTCACGAAGGATACCTTAATAGAAAGTCCGAAGGATATCGTGCACTGCTGGTACAATGAGAGCAATGATGTATTGCGGGTTCTAGTCGTAAAAGCTCCAACCCCGATCAAGAAAACCATATTTGTCGGAACTAAGTAGTGGAAAATAAAGGGTGAAGTGTGAGGTGTGGGAATGGATAATAGGATGATGGATTGAGAGGGGGATCGGATATGCAGAGCTGGACCTTTGTGCTTGGATTGCGTCATCGGTAATATTTGTATATCTTGGAGCAAAGTGTTACAGTCATATAAGAAGGAGCAATGAAAAAGAGGAGCGACGATTTCAAAATAAGATTTAGCAAGGGTTTCATCATCTCGATGATCCTTGTTACTATGCTATCTGCCTCGTATTATTTCCGTGAGCAGCTAAGGCCGCATATATCTAAATTTATAGCACTTAACTCGATAAATTCTTCAAAGGATCATTTGAATCGATACAGAAAATATGAATCCCCAAACGGTAAATATACGCTGTATTCTTCGAGGAGGAAGTACTATTTCAGAGAACTTGATCCGATAACAATTTGCAGGTACTCCTTTGTAGATAATGGCGGTCGTGTGAGATGGAAAAGAAGAATTCCCGATTATTTCCCTCCAACGGTAGCGAATAGCGGTACAACTGCGATAATGACCAAGGCAAACAGGCTTGCGATTATGGATGTTAACGGCAAAACACTAGGGAAGTATATACTTCCACCCGATCAAGGGTTTAAATATTCACGCCCGAGCCGATTTGGAGTTATAAATCAGGAGATAGAATTTGATTCATCAGGATTGTTTCTTTATGCCTTATGTTCAAAAGTAGAAAGAAAAGAATTTGTAGGTAGAACCAAGAATTCTAAGAAGGAAATTAATTATGTATATAACGATTATAAGTACCCGATACTGAAAGTATTGAACCTTGATGGTGGTGTAGTCCTTGAGAGAGAATTTCCAGACGCTCCGGGAATGGAACCTATGATCAAAGTATTTAAAGATAACAGAATTGGTGTGTATTGTTTCGATTATTACTTTCTGTATATTCTTATGTCTTCGGGAGAACTTCTATCCGAGGTTAAAATCCGGAAGCTGGATAGTGATTTCTGCTATATTATATATGATGGGTCAGTGTATTATTTTGAGAAAGAAGAGCTGATAAGGCTAATGCTAAATTCAGGAGAAATGGATAGAGATGTCAAAATTTCTTATCTTACGGATCTGCTACAAAATGAAAATGATCCCTTAAAACGAGAGAACCTAAGTACAATGGTAATGGAATATCTTATAATAAATAGAATTCCGATCAGCCCTACAAGAATTGCTGATCAAGAATATTTAGTGTCATTGAAGTATGAAGGTGAACGCGTCGATTTTACATTACCTTCCCTTTATCCTCTGAGAGAGATGATGACGCAAAATAAAGATAGATGGGAGTATTTGAACAAATACTTCAAGATAATTAAGAAATAGAGAAAAGGAAGAACTAAGAGGGGACAAAGGATAAGTGGGGAAACGGAAAATAATATGAACGATAATATGGAAAACGGAAAGAGAAAACAGCGGAAATTTGATAGCGGTCTTCTTGTTGTTTGCTTAATAATTTCGGTGCCATTGTTATATGTGTGGTTCCTAGTCTACAATAATCTTACGGATCCCAGAATAATTGGAACTAAACTTCAAAGATATCGAAATCGACACTATGGCGACCTTGAGGCTGGGAAGGAATTGAAATCACTGCCGGAAAAGTGGGGCGAACCTGAGCTTGTCGTAAATTTTACCGATGGCTCAAAACTCTCTTACTTTGCGGGGGTTCATGCAAACGAAGGAGATTTGGATGAAATAAAAGAGAGCATTGGAAAAGAAGCCATCACACATAATGGTAGAAATACTCTGATGGCATACGCCTATTTCCAGGTATATACTGACAAAGACGGGATCATTGAAGCATTTGTTTATGGCGGTGAAGAGGTTGATATACATACAATAAATGGGGATATAGAAGGCAATCACATCTCAATTTATCTCGATAAAAAATATTCCCCTCTGAATTAACCTCTAACCTCTAGCCTCTTTCCTTTAGCCGCACTGCTTATCGCATGCTTCAAGGACTTTAAGAATCTGGTTTTTATGATGAGCGACGATGTCATCAGGGGTTCCTGCAGCAGAAGCACTGTTTTCAAGGTACTTCACTATATTAAGAAGATATTCCAATGAGGGGTTTTCCCAATCGCCTCCGCATTGCTTCGAAGCGAATCTCACTCTTGCCAATACCGAGTTATACATTTCTCCGTCATTGATCTTGCTGTTCATGTCTTTTTTAGTTGAAGCGATCGACTCTTTCTGGGCCTCGTAAAAGCAAATGATGATGAGATTCCTAGCATCTATTAGTGTCAGATCTTTGAGGTCTTCTTCTTTGATAGACCATTTTGTGTATTCCATAAAGCACTCCCTTGAATGTTAGTTAATGTTCACTAACATGATAGCGGATTATTGGTCCTTTGTCAAGCCCCGCTCTTTGAAAATCCTGATTAAATATGCTACGATGAAACAGTACACTAAAGAAAAGAAAGGTATATGAATGAAATATAAGGAAATTGTAGATTATCTTTTGAGTCTAGGTGATAAGGAAAGAGCTGCCAATTGTCAAAGATTTTTCAAAACAGCAAAGGGCGGATACGGATATGGAGATATCTTCCTTGGTATCAGAGTTCCTGTCATCCGCCAAGCGGTCAAAAAATTTAAAGATGCTTCATTAGAGACGGCGGAAAAACTTCTGCAGTCCAAGTATCATGAGATCAGATTATTCGCATTACTGTTTTTCGTGCACCGCTTTACAAGAACCGATCCAGAGGAGCAGAGTAAGATCTATGACCTGTATCTGAAGAATACCGAATATGTGAATAATTGGGATCTTGTCGATACCTCCGCCCATTATATTGTGGGTGCTTATCTGGAAGACAAAGATAAAAAGGTGCTTGATGAGCTATCACGCTCTAATTCCTTATGGGAACGCCGGATCTCAATGATAGCTACCTATTACTATATCAGGAAGGGCCAATTTGCCGATGCGCTGCGTATCTCAAAGCAGCTTTTGCATGATAAAGAGGATCTGATCCATAAAGCAGTCGGATGGATGCTTAGAGAAATCGGCAATCGTGATCATGCGGTAGAAGTTAAATTTTTAAAAAAGCATTATCAAAAAATGCCGAGAACAATGCTGAGATACGCGATAGAGAAATTCGATGAAGAAGAGCAGCAGAGATATCTGACTGGCAAAGTGAAAAGATAAAAGAAGTTCGCAGGTTACGCTTCGCAGGGGACAGGGGACCAGTGGAACAAGGGATCGGGTCTTATCTCTTCTCAGCACTAACCTCAAACTCTATATTTTTCTTTGCCCGTTTTGACAAATCCCTTTAAGAATTATATAATAAAAGAACAAACTCCGGAGGAAGAGGATGAAGCGATTATTTATTTTTGTTATATTGATGTTACTGAGTGTTTCTTATGTATCTGGTGCCTCGTCCAATGTAGATCTGATATCTTTTGTGCTCGAAGGCGATCCCAAAAAAGTAGCGTATTCAGATACATATCTTTATACCGCGGCATACGGATTCATAGGTATCTATGATATATCAATTCCGACGGATCCTGCGCTTGTCAATTACTACGACACTACTCAAAGAGTAAATGACGTTTATGTTGACGGCAACCGTCTTTATTATACTGATCTGTATGACGGTCTGGTAGTCCTTGATATTACAGATCGGCTTAATCCCTCATATGTGGGAGAATATTATGCTTCCAGCTCGCAGAGAGTCTGGGCAAGCGGAAATTATGCCTATGTCGGCTTTGCCGCCAATGGGGTCAAGGTCTTTGATGTGACCGCTTCCGATACGCCTACACTGACCGACGAGTATACCGCTAAGGAAGGATACGGCGTCAGTCTATCGCTCGCTTCCAATACGCTGTATGTGGCAGGCGGTCCCGACGGAATGTATTGTCTTGATATTTCAGATCCCTACGCTATTACTCATTCCGGTAGTGTTCCCGTACCAGGCAGTGCAGTGAGCATTACACATGATCCGGCCAGTATTGAGCCTGTATTGGTTTGTTCGGGTTCCCAACTGAGTAAGATAGTGAGTGTGCCCAGCTTCCCAATGGTTGAGGACTTCTTTACTACCAGTAGCTCAAAAGATGTCGTTTACAATTCCAGCAGTGAGGCATTCGTTGCCGATTATACAGGCGGAATAAGGACCTATTCACAAACATGGGATGATTCCATGGCGATGTTCCTTATGCAGGAGGAGGACCAATTTTACGCGAATGGCTACTCGTGGGGCGTGGCGGTAAACGGAAACGACCTCTATGTTGCCGCCGGCAGAGGGGGACTCTCAGTTCTTGATGTAACAAATATCTCTAATGTTTCTGAAAAAGCGGTTCTTGATGTTCCCGGAAATGTTTACGGTATCTGGCGTCAGGGCAATTATCTGTATGTTGCCAATGATTCCATGGGGATCACTTCAGTAGACATTACCGACCCATATAACCCAGAGGTACTTGAAAGTAAGGCGACCGGATGGTATGCCAGGGATGTTATCGTCTCCGGAAATTACCTCTATATAGCTGACTACATTAGTGGGGTCCGGGTCTGGAATATCAGTAATCCGTCTTCAATGACCGCCCTAGCAGTGTGCGATACACCGGACGAGGCAACTAAAATATTTCTCTACGGAACAGATATTTATGATGCGGATATGGCCGGCGGCTTGAGGATCATAGATGTGTCCACTCCTGATTCTCCTACGGAACGGAGCTCTTATACCGTTCCATCGTATGTATATGATGTGTATGTTGTAAATGATTATGCCTATGTGGCTTCCGGCGCTGACGGCCTCAAGGTCCTCAATGTTTCAAATCCTGATTCACCTACTGAGGTCGGAGATTATAATACAACCGGTGTTTCCAACGGGGTTGCAGTCTACGGAAATCATGCCTTTGTCGCCGATGGAAATTCGGGTGTCGCGATAATAGATATCACCACCCCTTCTGCGCCGTCTCTGGAAACCTACCACAATACACTTGGTGAAGCGGTGGATGTGTGGTATCAGAACGGATATTTGTATGTAGCGGCCAATACCGCCGGCCTCAGGATCCTGGACGTTTCTGACCCCACATCTCCTTCCGAAGTGGGTTATTATGAAACTACAGGTTCGGCGTACTGCATCTACGCCGACTCGGAATATATTTTTGTAGGCGACAAACTGGGAGGGTATTTCATCCTTGACTGTACCCTTTCCGATCCCGTCGCAACGATCTCGGGCTCGATAGCGGATTCAATGGTAGTTGCTCTTGAGGGTGTTTCGGTTTCCCTAAGCGGAGATTCCACGGGAAACACTATTACTGACGCTTCGGGTTATTATGAGTTCGCAAATCTTCTTCAGGGCGGAACATTTACTATTACTCCTGATCCTCTTTATTACGGTTTTGCGCCCTCCTCACGGACACTTCCCGATCTTTCCGGGGATATGACGAATCAGGATTTTACAGGAACGCTTCACCTTTACCAAGTAGAAGGTAATGTAGAGCTTGATGGATCGCCATTTTCCGGTATAGCCGTTAATCTTACAGGAGATTCCACTGGAAGCAGAATAACCGATGGAGCAGGATATTTCATTTTTGAAAATCTGTCTGCGGGCGGCACTTATACCTTTACACCTTCTCATCTACAGTATTCGTTTTCGCCAACGGAAGTGGAAATTTCCGATCTTATTACAAATCATTTAATCTTCCCTCCATTTGACGCGACTCTGTTGACGATGAACATCGCTGGTACCGTTTGGGACGGATATTCGATGAGCACACCTCTGGAAGGGGTGACTGCAGACCTTTCGGGTGATTCGACCGGAACCACTGTAACAAATGCTTCCGGGAATTTTTCATTCACCGGCCTTCCTGTCCATGCCACTTATACCGTTACACTGTCAAAGACACATTATACTTTTGATCCGGTTTCCAGGACATTTTCGGATACGAGCGCGAACCAGGATGATGACTATGTCGCAGTGATCAATACATGGTACCTCGACGGCACCATCACCGAAGACAGTTCGCCTCTTTCCGGTGTAACTGTAACGGTTTCAGACGGTACTACAGATACGCCGACGACTACGAACGCCTCAGGATATTACATTGTCAGTGATCTTCCTGCGGGGTCCCCATATACGATAACTCCTTCACTTACAAATTATTCATTTGTCCCGGCATCCAGAACGGTCCCTGATCTCAGCAATAATTCAGAAGCCAACGATTTCACGGCTGCTTACGACAAGTGGACCATATCCGGTATTGTTGAGGATGGTGTGGGTGATCCCATTTCTTCTGCAAGCGTGGATCTGTCGGGATTTTCTACAGGATCCTTGTTAACTTCTGCCACCGGGTACTATCGATTTGACGATCTTCCCGGCGGTGAGACATACAGTGTTACTATTTCACTCACGCATTATACTTTCACCCCTGCCTCACATAATTATACCGAGCTTTCCTCATCCGTATCAAATGCGGATTTCACCGGTCAGGTCGATAAGTGGGACATACAGGGAAAAGTTACCGATGAATTGTCGGATTCCGTCATTTCGGATCTAATTGTCACCGTCACAGGTGGCGCGGAAATGAATGTCTCGACAAATATTCTGGGTGTTTTCACATTCACCGGTCTTGATGCCGGAGAGACATATACGGTTTCGGTCGCAGCTCCCGGTTATAGCTACACCCCGGCATTCAGAACATATACTGATCTTTCCGCGGGAATTATCGATTGTGATTTTACCGCTTTTAAAACATATGACCAATGCATCGTGATCCCCAATCCCACAACGGGAACTATCCGCGTAACCGATCTTGCGGCTGACGACGGTCTTTCTCTATATGATGCGGGAGGTTCAGAGTTAATGAGCTGGGAATCTGCCGAAAACGGGCCTATGCTGTTGAATATAGCCGAAGACGAGTCAGGTAATAAATTGCTCTCCGGTGTGTATTTCCTTGTGGTCCGTCCAGTGGACGGTTCTGAAGCAATAGTGCTGACCGTGTATTTCAGAAGAGGCGAGGAGTAAAAGATGAAGCGGATGATATTATCATGTGCCGTTATTCTATGCGTATTCGCTTCCGCAGGTGATCTCGGGTATTCCGAAATGTTCACTCCCGTTGACGGCTTGACGCTCGCGCTTCCGGGCGGGATAACTTCAGACAGGCCCTTGGCTTATCTGAGCTTTAATTGTGCCTCTGCCGCGAGGATCAAAGATCAGTTCTCGTTGAGATTTTCATATTTCCCCGGTGTATTCAGCGGCAGGGCTCATAATCAGACTTCACTTGCAATGACCATTGGAGAGGACAATTTCGCTTTTGTCTCTTATCAGATGATCGCGAATCCTGATTATATCGCGGTAGATGAATTTGGAGAGATCCTCGATGAAAACGCTTCTCTTACCGGAGATAGCATAATAAGAGCGGGATATGTAAGAAAGATCATGCCGGCGCTTACGGCCGGGATCAGTTTTTCATTATTGTCCCAGACATTACCCGAAACAGGGGATATTGCGGAGGAGAAGTTCTCCTATGCCTACCTCTCCATGGGAATGGAGTATGCACTTGACATTCTCAAGGTGGGATTATCATTGAATGATATCATTGCTATCTCTTCAGGGGATGACTCAATGACGCCGGGACGGCTTGGACTCAGTGTGGGCAAGGACTTTCTGGACGGTACGCTGAAGATAAACGCCGCTGGCACATATTTCCTGGGTCCGGCGGATTCACCGATGAAATTCGGCCTTGGAGCGGAATACATCATTAATAATATCATTTCCCTGCGTGCTGCCTATCAGCTTGACAGAAATGAGCTGGCTTCGGGCTTAAGCGCTGGTATTGGAGTAATGTATGCTAACTATCAAGTGGACTATACCTTTGCTATGGGAGATCTCACAGGGTTTCACTTTATTTCAGCAGGCCTTGATTTTTCAATGCCTGAAAGAAAATATGTATCAAAACCCAAAAAGGAGAAAAAGAGATCTTTTGCAGAGGAAGTACCGAAAAAGATGATCTCGATCGCCATAATGGAATTTGAGGCACCTGAGGTTCCGGAAAGTTACAGCGATGTAATAGAGGATATGATCAGCGACGAACTCCTTGATACCGGCAAATACACCGTAATAGAAAGAAGCGCGTTAAAAGTGATAATGGATGAAGTCGAGTTTCAGAAAACCGGTTGTGTTTCAGCCGAATGCGCGGTAGAAGTAGGTAAAATACTTGCCGTGAACAAGATGGTCATCGGCAAGATATCATTAATAAACAATATGTATTATATACGGGCAAAGATAGTGGATGTCGAGACATCACGAATAGAAACCTCCGGTACTATCAAATTGAAAAAGAACGCCAGTCCGGAAGTCAAAGGCCTAATAAAGGAGCTTCTTAAATAAGTCAAATGTGTGATGTGCGAGGTGGGTATGCTTCGCAGTGCACAAGAAACAAAAACACAAGGTAGAGAGGGATGAATTTCCTCTTTCACGGGAATGACATTCAAATATGTGTGGAGGATGTTCCCGTGTGATTCTAACGGGGCAAAGAGTTTACACGCTACGCTTCCTGTCAACTCTTTGCTTGGTACCTTTATCCGGGACAGTCGTGCCAATAAGTTGTCGACGGCATGTCCCTCTTTTCTTGTGTTACGGGTGTGTTTCTCTTTTCCTTCACTACTGGGACACTTGTCCCTGGGTCCACTGGTGCACTGCGAAGCTTGTCCCATATTTGGACAATTCCGGTAAATGATGTAAAATACAACAAATGAAAATCTTTCATGCCTTGTTAAAGTACGCAAATTTCAAAAGGGTAATTATCATATTGCCCCTTGTGCTCCTCTTCTTCCTGTCCGCAAAATTACTCCCTTCTTCTCACCCGCATCTCTTCATCGACTATTCGGCTCATTTCGTTTTTGATGAGGCCGGACTTACAGGCATAAAAGTAAAATGGGTCTTTGACGAATTCTTCAGTATCACGGTCAGCGACGACTTTGACACGAACAAGAATTCGCAATTTGAAAAAAAGGAGATCGCGGAGATCAAAAGCAGTATCTTTAAAAACATCCAGCAATACGACTGTTACACATATATATACATTAACGGAGAATTTTTCAAGTTCAAGAAAGCAAAGGATTTCACTGCATATTATCAGGGTGATCGAGTTGTTTTTGAATTCCTCATTCCCTGCGAGATCAACGCACTTGGGAAAGAAGTGGAGATCCGATTATTTATGTATGACGAAACTATTTTTGTAGCGTTTACACTTTCAAGCGTGGATACTGTGAGTTTCGAGGGTGGTCAGAATATAAAACGCGAGTACACGATCTACGATAAGATTACCGGAAAATCCTACAAAGGCCAAGAACGATTGCAGGAGATCTTTGTGATACTGTCAGGAGTTAAATGAAGAAGATCATTATTGCTATAATCTTATTAATGATGCTCCTGCCTGTTTTTGCTCAGAACAAGCAGTATTTCCCAAAGAAGAAAAAATCGATATATCCAACATTTATCAGAAAGATCGTAGAAACGATCGCTCCCGTACAGAAAAAGATCAACGACAAGATAGCTATATTGGCCCGTAAGATCAAGGAGGACAAGTCTCCCAAGACCATTATTATAATCCTGCTGCTTTCCTTTCTATACGGCGTAATACATGCGGTAGGGCCGGGGCACGGCAAGACCCTGATCTTCTCATACTTTCTTTCAGAGGAAGGGTCGATAAAAAAAGGGATCCTGAGCGGCGGGTCCATTGGCGTCCTTCACTCGATCTCTTCGATAGTGGTAGTTCTTCTGATGTACTTTCTTTTGAAAGCGGCGTTCTTTCATTCGATACAGAATGTTGAAAGAATAATAAAGTTGATCAGTTACGGCGTCATCGCACTCATCGGATTTGCTCTGCTCGTGAGATTCGCCTTGAAAAAACGGATTGTCAAAGAATCGACAGCTGACATTGAACACGAATCCCAGAAAAGCGTTTTACCTCTAATCATCGCGATCGGAATAATTCCATGTACCGGTGGGATCCTTATAATGATATTTTGCGTCTCGATCGGGCTTCTGCTTCTTGGTGTCGCTGCGGTCCTATCAATGGGCATAGGGATGGGCACTACTATTTCCCTGGTCGGTGTAGCGACCGTGCTCTCAAAGAAGAGCGCAATGAAACTCGCGTCAAGTCAGAGCAAAACAATGAATCTCCTGCAGAAAATCCTGGAGATCATCGGTGCGCTTTTCATTTTAGCGATCGGCTCCCTTCTTTTCCTGGCCAATCTGTAAAAAGAATGTTCAAAAGTTCAAAAGTTGAAAGGTGGAGTAAGATGGATTCCCGATCCCCGATGTAATCGGGGTAAACTGCACGGGAATGACTAAAGAGAAAGGGGATAACATTCAAAGATGTGTGGAGAATGTTTCCGTTTGATTCTAACGGGGCAAAGAGTTTACACGCTTCGCTTCCTGTCAACTCTTTGCTTGGAACTTTTACATCGGGACAGTCGAACTCCTGCGGAGTACGGCGTGTCCCACATCTTACTTCGCTCCGGCGTTCTATTATTATAACGGGTGATTTTAATGAAAGAAACGAAATAACGATTTTCCGGTTACGGGTGTGAATATTTATTACATTTCACTTGACACGCTACACATCATACGTTAACACTTGTGAACCTTTGAACCTGGAACTTCTTTTTGCTTAATCGGTATTGATATATTAATTCAAATAAGATAAACTAATTGAGGTGTCTATGAAAGTTACCAAGTTGATCTTTCTTGCATTTTTCGCGTTTTCACAGCTTCTGTTTGCGGCTATTCCCGCAGGCTATTATGATACAGCTACGGGTACCGGAGCTACATTAAAGACGAATCTTCACTATATTATTGACGGACATTCCAGTCAGAGCTATGATTCCCTTTATATCGCCTATCAGACCACTGATAATACGGGCGCGAATACCGTATGGGATATGTACTCCACTGTTCCCGGCGGCACTCCCGCATACACTTATACACATGGTTCGAATCAATGCGGAACCTATAACAGTGAAGCGGATTGCTATAATAGAGAGCATTCTATCCCTTCAAGCTGGTTCGGGAGCTCTTCTCCCATGTACACTGATCTTTTTATGGTATATCCGACCGATGGATATGTCAACGGGAGAAGATCAAATTACCCCTTCGGTGAAACCTCAAGCCCGACCTGGACATCGACGAATGGTTCGAAGGTCGGAAGTTGTTCATACGCGGGTTATTCTGGAGCGATATTTGAACCCATTGATGAATATAAGGGCGATTTTGCAAGAACCTATTTCTATACTGTGACAAGGTACGAAGACCGGATCGATTCCTGGGACACGACCGATACCAGCTTCAACGGTACATCATATCCCGGATTTCAGGCCTGGGCGTATGATATGTTCCTGGAATGGCATAACGCAGATCCGGTCAGCCAGAAGGAAATAGACAGAAACGACGCGGTTTACGCGATCCAGGGCAACAGAAATCCGTATATAGATCACCCCGAATGGGTATGTGATGTATGGGGCGGTACATGCGCCGGGTGCGACGATTCCGATACGACACCTCCGGACTGGGCGGTCTCAGGAGTGTCAAACATTGAGACATCCTCACTTCTGGCGGATCAGGTCACGCTTATGTGGGACGCGTCCTCCGAAGTTGAGAATGATACATTTGCAATTTCATATTACCTGTATAGAAGTGGAACATCTCCTGTTGATACCGCTACGGCAACTCTGGTAGCTTCTGGAACCACATCCACCAGTGCTACGGATAATACTGTTTCAGCAGAAACAACATATTACTACAAGGTCGTGGCATCAAATTGCGTACCTGTGACCAGAACCGCTTCAGACGAGATCGAGATAACAACTCCCGCGGAGACCACAGATACGATATATAGTGTTCAGAACACGGCGACTGTGGGAAGTGAATGCTACGATTCCCCCAGAGAAACACAAGAGGTTACCCTGACAGGCATCGTTACCGCAATAGGCACTGGAAAATATGTTTTCGCCGATGCTGACGGCGCATGGAACGGGGTTTATATTTATGACAGCAATTATTCCCCATCCGTTGGAGACAATATTACAATAACCGGTATAGTGGATGAATATTTCGGCCTTACCGAGATCGCGACTGTTACTTCATATACCTTGAATTCTTCGGGAAATTCTGTAACTCCTGCTACCGTTACATGTGAAAGTATCGGCGGCTCTTCCCAATGGGGAGCGGACTGTAATGCCGACTCGGAGGAGTATGAGGGTGTTCTTGTGACGCTTTATGATGTTGTTGTCAGCTCGCCTTTAAGTACTTACGGATATTGGAAGATCAAGGATCAGTCGGGAACCCTTGAATTGAGCTGTGACGATAGTTTCTACCTTGCCGATCTCGCGAACGGCCAGACTATTTCACAGATCACGGGAGTTCTCCTTTACACTTATGATCATTACAGATTGAATCCCCGCTCCGCTTCGGATATAGATACCAGCCCTTCAGTGAATGCTTGTGATAATGGAGATACAACTGCTCCGGATTGGTCGGTCTCAGGTGTTTCAAACATCGATTCAACCTTGATCACATCATCATCCGCGGCATTGGCCTGGGATTCCGCAACGGATGCGGAAAATGATACAGAGGCCATAACTTATGCCCTTTATAGAAGTGAGACATCACCTGTGGATACTACAACGGCGATATTGATGACCGCAGGGATCACTTCAACTTCCTATACGGACAGCTCTCTTTCCGGCGGCACCACTTACTATTATAAAGTAGTGGCATCCAATTGTGTTCCGCTTTCTATGACTGCCTCCGATGAAGTAGAGATAAATACCCCCGAAAGCGTATTGCCGAAATGGACCGTCGCGGTGTTTCTTAACTGTGACAATAATCTTGAAGCAGACGGCATTGATGATTTTCTGGAAATGTCCGCTGTCGGTTCTGATGCTAATCTGAATATCGTTGTCCAGATGGACAGGATCGGTGGTTATTCTTCATTATACGACGACTGGACCTCAACTAAGAGATATTATATTACCTCCGGGATGACTCCGACAATTGCAAACGCTGTTTCGGATATCGGAGAGGCAAATATGGGAGATGGCGATACATTGGTCTCCTTCGGAAAATGGGTGAGGGATAATTACCCCGCCGAGCATTATATGCTGGTGATCTGGGATCATGGTGACGGCTGGCGGAAAGTCGAGGATAATCTTGCCTCTTACAAGGGCGCTTCCTCGGATGATACAAGTGGCGATTACTTATATTTCACTTCAGGCACTCCGGGTATGCTCGGTGAACTTGGTACGGCTTTTAAAGAGATATATACTTATTACGGCTCAAAACTCGACATAGTGGGTTATGATGTATGTCTTGACCAGATGTGGGAAAATAATGCGGAATCAGCTCCGTATTTTGATTATATGGTGGCATCAGAGATGTCGGAGTGGCTTGACGGATGGTCTTATACACCGTTTCTGAATGATATTGTGAGCAGTGGAGGGACAATTACACCTGTGGCATTGGCAAATTCGGTAGTTGACGCATATGCTGCGGGAGAAAGTGGATCAAACGGATGGACACAATCTGCCCTGGACCTCGCGCAGGTATCTTCAGGCCTGACACCCGCGATCAATTCTTTCGCGATCAAGCTCAGACAGAATTTGAGCTCATATGGCACGCAGATACAAAACGCAAGAGCCAATACCTTTGAACTTGACTCTTCTTACCCTTATTACGATCAGATAGATCTTTACGATTTCTGTTTGAAATTAGAGGCCCAGGCGGTACCGCAATCTTTGAAGGACAGCTCTGCAGCAGTTAGAACGGCCATTACTAATGCGGTCACAAATAATTTTGCCGAGACGGGAAATGATTGTTACGGGACCGGTATCTATTATCCCTTAGATGAATTGGATTATGACGCGTATTATGACTCGACGCTGATCGCTACTACAAGCAATTGGGATGAATTTATTCAGAGGGAGACGCTTGCTGCCTGTGATGACAGTGACACGACACCTCCAGATTGGACGGTGAGCGGAGTATCGGATATCGCCGTTACAAATACCGCATCAAGCTCGATAACTCTCAGTTGGGGAGTTGCCGCGGATACTGAAAATACGACAGAAGCCGTGACCTATGACCTTTACCGAAGCGGTTCTACGCCTGTCGATACATCTACAGCTACCGTTGTCGCATCGAATCTTACGGGTACAGCATATGCGGATAGCACAGTGGTTCCTGAAAATACATACTATTACAAAATAGCGGCAAAGAACTGTGTGCCTCTTGAAAAGGAAGCTTCCGATGAGGTTAAAACTACAACTCCCGCCGGCCCGGCAGGGGATACTATCTACAGTGTGCAATTTACAGGAACTCTTGGATCCGGATGTTATGACTCTCCCAGGGATGCGGAAGAGGTCACCCTTACAGGTGTTGTTACGGCAATCGCAACCGGAAAATATGTTATCTCCGATGCGGATGGTGCATGGAACGGCTTATATGTTTATGACTCCAATTACACTCCTACGGTAGGGGATAATATTACTATTACCGGCACGGTAGATGAGTATTTCGGTTTGACTGAACTTACTACGATCACTTCATATACCTTGAATTCTTCCGGTAATCCTGTAAACGCCACTACAACAACGGTGGAAGAGATCGGAGACAATGATCCGGAAGGCGCCAATTGTGATCTCGTACCTGAAGCGTATGAAGGTGTCCTTGTGACATTCTATGATGTTGTGGTGAGTTCGACCACCGGAAATCACGGCTATTGGGAGTTCAGGGATTCCGCTGGAACCAAGATACTCGGCTGTGATGATGCTTTTTACCATGCCGAGATGACGGCAGGCCAGACGATAAGTCAATTAACGGGTGTGTTATTATACGGATACGATTATTATAGATTGAACCCCCGCTCAGCAGCCGATATTGACACTTCCGGGGCTTCTCTTTGTGATGATTCGGATACTACAGCGCCTGATTGGACTGTCTCAGGGATCTCCAATCTGGATAGCACTTCTGTTTCGCAGACATCCGTTGCGCTTTCATGGGATGCCGCATCCGACAGTGATAACAATACGCAGGCATTGACATACGATCTTTATAGAAGTAATTCAACGCCGCTCAATACGACAACCGCAACATTACTTGCCAATAATACGGTTCTTACTACATACGCTGACAATACGGTTTCCGCTTCCAATACATATTATTATCTTGTCACGGTTTCCAATTGTGTTCCGCTTTCAAGGGATTCCTCTGATGAGCTGACCGTTATTACGCCGGCCGTTCCGGTTGATACTATCTACAGTATACAATTTACAGGAAGCGTCGGATCGGAATGCTACGATTCTCCAAGAGAAGCGGAAGAAGTTACCTTGACGGGGAATGTTACTGCGGTCGGTACGAATAAATATATTATTACCGATGCCGATGGCGCTTGGAACGGTATTTATGTCTATGACTTCACAAATTTCCCTGTTATAGGGGATAATATTACCATTACCGGTACGGTTGACGAGTATTTCGGGCTTTCTCAGATCAACACGATTACAGCTTATGCCGTGAATTCTTCCGGCAATTCCACAAATGCGACCACTACAACTGTGGAAGAGATCGGAGACAATGATCCGGAAGGCGCCAATTGCGATCTCGTACCTGAAGCGTATGAAGGTGTCCTTGTGACATTCTATGATGTTGTGGTGAGTTCGACCACCGGAAATCACGGCTATTGGGAGTTCAGGGATTCCGCTGGAACCAAGATACTCGGCTGTGATGATGCTTTTTACCATGCCGAGATGACGGCAGGCCAGACGATAAGTCAATTAACGGGTGTGTTATTATACGGATACGATTATTATAGATTGAACCCCCGTTCAGTAGCCGATATAAATACCGCTCCGCTACCTGTCATCTGCGATCCCGCCGATGTTACCGCTGCGGATTGGACAGTTTCAGGGGTCTCGAATATCTGTTCAACGGCAATATCCCACACATCTATTGACTTGGAATGGGATGCGGCCTCTGATCTTGAGAACGACACATTGCCTCTTACCTATGATCTGTACAGAGATACCGTTACAATTTCTGACACAAGTTCATTGACACCGATAGTTGAAGATACTGAAGCAAATACATATCTGGATACGGGACTGACAATGGAGACGACATATTATTATAAAGTTGTCGTACGCAATTGTGTGCCGCTTGAAAGGGAGGCATCGGACGAGCTAGCGATTGCAACTTTGCCTGCATGTGATCCTGCGGATACAACCGCACCAGACTGGGCTGTTTCAGGTATTTCTAATATAGATTCGACTGTTGTTACTTACAATGCGATAACTATTGTCTGGGATGCGGCAACAGATGCCCAGCAGACGATAGAAGAGGTTATATACGATCTTTACAGAAGCGGCACGACGCCGGTGGATACTATTACTGCGACTCTGCTCGCTTCGGATACCAATGCTTTGACATTTGCTGACTCTGGCTTGACACCCGCGACAGGATATTTTTACTTGGTCGTAGCCAAGAATTGCATCCCTCTTTCAAGGGATGCTTCGGATGAGCTTGATGTAATCACAAAATCTCTTCCGCACACCATCTCGGGCACGATAACCGATGGTGCAGTTCCGATGGCTGGAGTTACGGTTGATCTGAGCGGATACAGTTCGGCTTCCACCGTTACTGATGGCAGCGGAAATTATTCGTTCGCGGATGTCCCTCATGGTGAAAGCTATACTGTCACCCCATCATTTACACATTATTCGTTCTCACCGTCATTTACGGATATCGCTTCATTGGACAGCGATCAGACATCAGTTGATTTTACAGGAACCCTTAATACATGGGATATCTCGGGAACGATCACGGACGGCGCTAATCCGTTAAGCGGAGTTACTGTCGATCTTTCGGGTTCGGCAACTGCTACAACGACAACTGACGGCAGCGGTAATTATTCCTTTGCCGGGCTTGATGCGGGCGGTGATTATACGGTCACGCCGTCACTCACGCATTATACATTCGCTCCTATAAGTACCACATATACCGATCTTAGCGCGGATGAAACCGCGACCGATTTCACTGGAACTCTTAATACATGGGATGTATCAGGCACGATCACAGACGGCACTGATCCGTTAAGCGGAGTTACGGTCGATCTGAGCGGTTATGTGTCAGCATCAACTACGACCGACGGCAGCGGTAATTATTCCTTTGCCGGGCTTGACGCGGGAGCGACATATACGGTTACACCGTCATACACACACTACATGTTCGTACCTTCAGGGACCACCCATTTTAATTTGGGAGGCGATCGCAACAATACCGATTTCACAGGGACGATCGATACATGGGACATTTCTGGGACGATCACCGACGGCACTAACCCGATAAGCGGCGTTACAGTCGACCTTTCTGGCTCGGCTACCGCCACGACTGTTACTGACGGCAGCGGTAATTATTCCTTTGCCGATCTTGACGCAGGTGGTGATTATACCATGACACCATCTCATACGCATTATATATTTGCTCCCGTGAATATTTCGATCCTGGATCTCAGCGCGAATGATACCGGAAATGATTTTACCGGTACATTGAAAACCTGGGATATCTCGGGCACCATTACTAATGGGGCTACCCCGCTTTCTGGTGTCACCGTGGATCTCACCGGCTCAGCGACTACCTTTGCTGTTACCGACGGCAGCGGCAATTATTCCTTTGCCGGCCTTGACGCTGGCGGAGATTATACCGTTACTCCATCACTCACGCATTATTCCTTTGCTCCTACAAGTACAGAGCATACAGATTTGAGCGCGGATGAAACCTCAACTGATTTCACTGCCATATTGAATACATGGACCATTTCAGGCACGATAACAGATGGCGCGAACCCGATAAGCGGTGTTACGGTCGATCTGAGCGGCTATGCCTCTGCTACAACTACGACAGACGGCAGTGGGAACTATTCCTTTGCCGGTTTGAATGCGGGTGAGGACTTTGCGGTTACACCGTCAATGACGCATTACACCTTTGCGGCTCCCAGCAATTCGTATAATAATATCAGCTCGGATATCTCGAGCTCTGATTTTACGGGAACTCTGAATACATGGGATATCTCAGGGAACATCACCGACGGCACAAATCCGATAAGCGGTGCTACCGTGGATCTGAGCGGTTATGCGACAGCATCAACGACGACTGACGGCAGCGGTAATTATTCCTTTGCCGGTCTTGATGCGGGCAAAGATTATACGGTCACGCCTTCGCATACGCATTATGAATTCAGCCCCGCAAATACCAATTGTACTGTTTTGAGTGCGAATGTTTCTGATGTGGACTTCACCGGAACATTGAATTCATGGTCGATAAGCGGAAATATTATGTCAGGGATAACTCCTTTGGCGGATATCAAGGTTGTTCTTACGGGTGCTTCCACAACGGAAGTTTATACTGATATTTCAGGATATTACTTGTTTACGGACCTTGATGCAGGCGCGACATATACGGTTACTCCTGAAGTAGGGCTTTATAAATATACTCCGGAGACGGCTCAGTTCATTGACCTGACGATAAGCCAGGTACAGGATTTTGATGCGGTGAACAATTATGCTCAAGGCCTTGGCGATGTCGTGGTTTATCCCGTTCCGTGGAGCAGCAATATGGGTATTGAACATATCACATTTGCCAATCTCACTGAGAATTCAAGTATTGCGATATACAGTATTTCAGGAGAATTTGTAATTAAAATGCAGCCGGAATTGATCGATCACACCTGGGACCTTAGGACACGCAGAGGAAAAAAGGTCGTTTCAGGGGTATATATATACATTATTACCGACGAAGCAGGCGAGCAGATCCAGGGTAAGTGTGTTATACTCAAGTAGACAGGTGCAGAAGAAAGTGTGAGGTGTGAAGTGTGAAGTGTAAAGTGGGAAAATACAGTGAACAATGAACAATGAATAATGAACAATGAAGAATTAAGAAATGAAGAATTAGAGAAGAGAAAAAGAGGAATGAGATAACTATATTTTAATTACAGGAGGTTGTTATGAAGAAAAGCGTATTACTTGCAGCGTTGAAATTAAGTGTGCTCTTACTACTTGTAAGCACTTTGGTTTATCTGAATGCGGAGAATGTCAAACCGGAAGCTGATGTTGAATACATCGAGCTTAGGCATGGCGGAAAGGTACCGCTTATTGAAGACCCCTGCATACATGACAGTACAGCCAAGCAGGAAGCCGAGGCGCTGGTAATTAAGTATCAAACAAAGAAATGGAATCTTTCTTCCATAGTAGCCGAAGCAAAGATCGAAATTGCCGAAATAAAAGCAAAGAAACTAGATCATGTTGAACATTTAGCTACGATAATTGAGCGCAGCTTTTATTTATGGGCATGCAAGAACGGATATAAGATCCGCAATACACGCTCTCTTGGGCCGTATTATTTCAAAAAAGACGACAAGACAAATATAGTCATATCCGTAGGTGTTAAGGCTGAAGGCTATTTGCCGTTCCAAGGACTCAGAAAAGGCTCGGCGAGTTTAGCGCTTGATGAACGGGGGCAATCGATGGAAACATATTACTTGCAGGTCGTGATCAGTGATGCAAACCCTAAACCGAATGAGAAATTCAGCAAGGAATTGGACGGCGAAGCACAGAAGATCATTAATCAGATCATTGAATACTCTTATGTATGGGGCTTGGAATACTATAGTACTATTGTAGAGAAAGCAAAGTAGAACACAAGGCACAAGGCACAAGTGTACAAGGGACAAGTGTAAAAGAAAGTGTGAAGTGTAAAGTGGGAAAATACAATGAAGAATGACGCTTCGCAGTGATTATAGAGAAATTGACAATTAAAAATTAGAATTCAAAAAGATTCTTAAGTGTTTACAAGTAATTTCCAACAAATTTGTACGAAAACTGCAAAAGTGTTAAAATTACGAATGGGAAATCAGAAAAATATCGATATCCGCAACTCGGAGCTTATCAAAGAAAATGAAGAACTCAAAAGGCGTTTGGCCCGCTTAAACAGGGGCTGGAAGGTTATGAGCCTTTCCATGAAAACACTTCTTAACATGGAGGGCAGGAAAAAATTCCTTATGGGGATCTGCCGTCTCCTTGTAGAGCAGGGTGACTATAAAATGGCATGGGTTGGCCTGAAAAAGCCGCCTCCGTGCATGGACGTTGAACCCGAGGTTCAATTCGGTTGTGATACAGAGCACCTTTCTTCAATCAAGATTACATGGGATGAATCGGAATCCGGGATGTGCCCGACTGGAACAGCGATCAGGGAAAACAGGCCGGTAGTTCAAGCGGATATTGAAAAGGGGGATTCTTACAATATATGGCGCGAACAGGCCCGTAATTGCGGCTTCCGTTCTTCTATAGCGATCCCCATAAGATATGCAAATAAAATATTCGGCGCCCTGAATATTTATTCCGAAGCTACAGGGAAATTCCATGAGGAGGAGCTCTCCCTTCTGGTCGCTCTCGGAGAGGAAATAGGATATGGATTAAGGTTCTTCGAAACCCTTCAAAGCCGAAACAGTTTCGAGAAGAAGTTAAAACAACAGAAGGATGAACTGCAAAACATTCTTGACACCGTACCCACGATGATCTCTTACAAGGATACCGAGGACAAGATCGTCAGAGTTAACCGCGCACTATGCCGGAATATCGGGAAAACTGAAGAGGAGCTCATAGGTTCAACGCCCTTTGACACATTTCCCAATCATGGGAAAGAAATATTTGAAAGCGACATGAAGGTCCTTAATACGGGAAAATCCCAATTGAACATTATCAGGGAGTTAGACACTCCAAGCGGGAAGAAATGGTGGAAAACGGACAAGGTACCACTGAAGAATGAGAAAGGGGATATTGTTGGAATGATAGTGGTGTCACTTGATATCACTGATATTCGAGTATCGGAGGAGACGCTCCGCCTTTTAAAGACCACTGTTGATCAGAGTCACGAAGGCCTATGCCTTGTGGATCTTAAGGGAGATGTCATTTATATCAATCGGGCATTTGCCAATATGCACGGCTATGAACCTGAAGATATATATGGAGAAAACCTGAGTATATTTCACACAAAAGAGCAATTACCTCTGGTGCAAAAAGCAAATAAACAGATATTTGATACGGGTGAATTCATGGGTGAAGTGTGGCATATGAGAAAGGATGGAAGTACTTTCCCCTCGCAGATGCATAATACATTGATCAAAGGGAAAGACGGAAAACCTTCTGGAATAATAGGAACTATGAGCGATATCACAGATGAGAAAAAGATGCAGGCCGAACTTCTCAAGGTGCAGAAATTGGAGTCCCTCGGCATCCTGGCCGGCGGTATTGCCCACGATTTTAACAATCTCCTAACGGTTATTTTCGGCAATCTCCAATTGGTTGAGATGAATCTCGGAAGAGATAATAATTCTTATGATATCCTGCAAGAGGCTAATAATGCGATTCTCAATGCAAGTAATCTGACACAGCAGCTTTTGACCTTTTCCAAGGGTGGCGTTCCTGTAAAAGAGAGCTCTGATATCACCGCTCTTGTAAGGGAATCGGCTGATTTTGTATTGAGAGGAACGAAAGTAAAATGCCAATATGATATTCCAAATGACATACTGCATGTTGAAGTGGATCCCGGGCAGATAAATCAGGTGATCAATAATATTATCATTAACTCGATTCAGGCGATGCCGGGAGGCGGAAAACTTAAAATAGCGATCTCAAATATCGAGATCGGATTGCAGTCACTTTATCCTCTGAAAGACGGGGAGTATGTTCAGATATCAATAAAAGATAGCGGGCATGGAATTTCAAAAGAACATCTGAAAAGCGTATTCGATCCGTTTTTTACCACCAAGCAAAAAGGCAGCGGCCTTGGTTTGGCCACCTCATTTTCCATCATAAGACGGCATAGCGGGTATATCGCGGTCGATTCCGTTCCCGAAGAAGGTACGGAATTCAGAATAATTATTCCCATTGCTTCAAATCTCTCAGAATCGGATCAGATACAGGAAGAGTTCACACTTCCCATCGGTTCAGGTAAAATACTTATTATGGATGATGAAAAACCTATCCGTGACCTTCTGGCGCGTCTGTTGAAACGCCTGGGGTATGAAACCATGATGACATGTAACGGTGAACGAGTACTTGAGGAATATAAGAAATCCCTTTCTGCCGGAGAACCGTTTGATGGGGTGATACTGGACCTTACTATCCCCGACGGCATGGGCGGTAAAGAAACTATGACGCGCCTTCAGGAGATTGATCCTAATGTCAAAGCAATAGTCTCTACCGGGTATACAAATGACCCCGCTATTTCTAATTACAAAGATCTGGGGTTTATGGAGTTCCTGCCAAAGCCATACAAGATCCAGGACCTTGCTGCTAAATTAAAATCAATAATGAGCAATGATAAGTGAAGTGAACAATAGAATACGGAGGGAATATTATGATCGAGAAGCAGGGGAAATCGACTGATCCCGGTAAATATGATGAAGCGTGGAAAGCAATAACTGCTGCAGTAGTAGAGCGACTGGAAAAGAAGAAAAAAAAGAAAAGTATAGTTAAATTCCTGATGAAACGCGGTATTGAAGAGAGCGAAGCATTTCCATTTGTAGAGGAAACCGAACGCCGATTGATAGAGTATAAAAGCTCTCCCGAATATTTGAAGGAAATGGTGA
Organism: bacterium; assembly: GCA_023144005.1. GTDB lineage: Bacteria > AUK180 > AUK180 > AUK180 > AUK180 > JAGLWT01. Next base: position 33,491 of record JAGLGN010000020.1, on the reverse strand, counting down.
AGAAAAACTCTAAAAAGATCATAACCGGAATCATCTGGGCAGTTCTTGGAACCGCCGTCACGGTGATCACTTATGTGAACACCTCGGAGGGCGGAACTTATGTATTCGCCTGGGGAGCCGTACTCTTTGGAGTAATTGATATGATCGCGGGATTAGCAGGTAAAGCGAAATATAAAAGAGCCTTGGAAAACTCGCAAGTTCCGGATTGAAGGATAACAAAATAATGGGTAGAGGAAAGGATTTGAAAATGAAAATGAGTATTAAGAGTGTAGTATTTGCATTGGGTTTTCTGCTTTGCAGCAGCGCTTTCGGGAATGAGCCTCTATTATGGGAAATTGAGGGTACGGGAAAGGTGTATTTGCTGGGTTCCACACATGTTGGCAGAAAAGAAATGTACCCGCTTGCAGAAAGTATAATAAAAGCCTATGATGATGCCGATTCCCTTGTTCTTGAAGCGGATATTGATTCCGAAAATATACGACGGTATTCCTATATCGGAAGGTTTGAAAAAGGAAAAACCCTTCAAGATGTACTTTCATATAAGAAACTATGGCAATTAAAAGAAGAGATGGGTGAGATCGGCCTTGATTATGAACAGCATAAGACCCTTAAGCCCTGGGTTATTGCAATTATGATAACCGAAAAGAAGATCTCAAACATAGGATATCCCCCCGGTTTTGAGATAGAAACCTACTTCTACTTTAAAGCGAAAAGAGATAATAAGGAGCTTGAAGTATTGGAAGGTTATAAATTCCTGTTCGAATTGCTGGATTCCCTTTCAAAAGAAGAGCAAATGACATTTCTTCAGGATTCGTATAAAAATATCAATGAATTAGAAGATGATCTTGAGGAACTTTTTAAAAGCTGGGATAACGGCGATGTTGACAGAATTTATAAGCTGTTTATGAAAGAAGGAGCAGGATTCGAAGTAGAGGATCTGATGGCAACCCTCTATGGTACGAGAACTCTTGCAATGCTGGATAAAATGGAAGGCTACCTGGAAGAGGATAAAACCCGCTTTGTTATAGTTGGCGGTGGTCATATTATGGGAGATGACGGTCTGCTTAAAATGCTAGCGACCAAGGGCTACAAGATCAAAAGATTCAGGAATTAGTAATATGAGGTACCTGGTCAATATCCTTTATGTGATAAATTGGGGATGGAAGTAATAATAAAACATTTAAACAACTGTTTGACCACTGTCAAGGAATTGAAAATATTTGTTTTGTGTGGTACCATACTGCTATAAAGAAGGTTTTCTCATACCGATGCTGTCTTTTCAAATCACGGTATTTCCAAGTTCATTGAAAAACGGAATACCTGTACAGAAGAGACAGGAGAAAGCATGTTTGATACAAGAAGGATAAGATATGTCTAAGATGATGATCGAGAGTTATCAAAAGGAATTATTAGTAAAAATAGAAGAGAAAGTGCAGGAGATCTGCCACAAGGCGTTGAAACCTGCGACCATAACGGCGTATTCAAGAGTATTCAGAGCGGATTTCATTCCTTTCCGATGGAGTTATGATGAAGGAACGGGTAAATGGTTTTCCTCTAAGTTGAACTACAGTGCACCGGATGAGGAAATGTTAAAGGCGATCTACACTGATTCAGCACTCGTCGTCGCGATCAGGGACAATAAACTATTGACAACCTGTTCTCAGCCATGTTTGATCCTCTACATGATAGATATTGCAGATATCGCAGAAGGTGATCATGTTCTTGAGATCGGTACCGGAAGCGGATACAATTCGGCGATCATCTCCGAGATCGTAGGGGAAGGGAATATCGCGAGCATTGAGATTGAGAGTGAAGTAGCGGAAATAGCTAAAAAGAACCTTGAAAGGGCAGGCAAAGAGATCGCAGTTATTACCGGGGACGGTGGAATGGGATTTTCGCCTTATGCCCCCTACAAAGCGATAATCGTTACCTGTGCTACTCCTGACATTCCATGGTTTGATCAATTACAGGATGGTGGAACTATTATTATACCGCTTCTCACAAGAGGACTCGAGATGCTATGCAGATTTGTAAAGCGTGGAGATAGACTAGTCGGGAAACCGCTCTTGCCCGTTCGTTTTCTTACATTTACCGGATTGGATGCGATCAAAGCGGATTATAAGAAAAATATACATTCTCTCACCGCGCTTGTTAAAAAAGCACAGCCGGTCGAGAATCTGACCAATGAATTTATTAAGCTATCGAGAACTGAACGAAATTCCTTTAAGTATTACCTATCCCTCCTTGCCAAGGAGGCGATCTACTTCGTTTCTGATGATGAAGATGTAAGTGATGGGTACGGAATTTGGAAAAAGACGCTGCCTTTTGGGATAGTGTTAATTCAGGGCAATAAGATAATTCACTGGGGTGATCCGGCTGCTCTGAACCAGTTTGACTCGTATTTTTCAATGTGGAAGGCTTCAAAACTCAAATACGACGATTACGATATCGTTGTCTATCCTCATGACCTGCATAAAGAAATCCCTAAAGAGGGATTGATCGTCGATAAGAAATTCAATTCTTATAGTTTCATTCCAAAGAATGGACAGTAAGACAAGGCACAAGGTACAAGGCACAAGTGGACAGGGGACAAGTTTCAAGGCTCAAGGGACAAGGGACTAAACATAATTGACAATGGACAATTGACAATTAAAAGATAGAACACAAAGAGATTCTTATCCTAAACAATTTTCCGGTTACGGATGTGTTTCCTTTTCCCTTACACACTTGTGCCTTGTGCGCTTGTGCGCTTGTGCACCTACCATCCTATCAACTTACCATCGAATATTATATATTTATAGGTAAAATAATGTAAAATTATGTAATTTCTGTTCTGCTGTTTTAGACTTTTTCCAATATCAAAGCAATTCGCTTTGCGGCACAAATCTTGCCATAAGGGGGGGGATGAAATATTATCATTCACAACATTATTTTACAGATTTAATCTTCAAAAATTATAATGATCTGAAAACTATTATTAAATGAACGAGGAGGTATATTCTCATGGAAAGAAAGGCGTGTTCGAAATTAGGAATTGCTAAGTTTCTCTTGCTTCTGGTATTAACGGCAATTGTTTTTATACCAAGTCAAATGTGGGGTCATGTCCCGGAAGGCAACGGAGAAGCATTACAGCTTCATAGCGCATGGTGTGATAGTCCACCGACGATCGACGGTGACATTACAGGCAACCCTGCTGAATGGGATGACGCCTTCTGTAGAGAGATATATCTGGACAATGGAAGTCCTGCCTATCTTTACATTATGAATGATGCATCTAATCTGTATATCAGTGTCGTTTATGGCCTTGCAGGAAACAATTCGGCGAATAACAGGGTTATCATGTACTTTGACGAAGGTGTCGGCGGGGGAACGCATGACGATATACTAACTGCCGGTGAAGAGAATGCAGTATCCTCAAACCGTGCAGCAGCAGCTCCCTGGGACCTTTATTGGACGGGTACCGGCTGGAAGGACGGAGCTGGATATGCAAGCGGCGATGACGATGACGCAGTGGCAGGAGATACGGATTTCGATGTGCTTGAAACTTATGCCACCAATATATACACATGGGAGTTCAGGATACCCATCACGCTGGGTGGATTTGACCTGTTGGTTGACGGCGGAGACAGCATATTCACCGGAGATGAGCTGGGTTTTTTTTTAGCAGTATTCAATAATGGTGACCAATGGAGATATTGGGATGAACTAAATGGTCTGAATGATCCGGGTGCCGGAGCATCCGATGAGCCGAAACCAATCGATCCCGGTACCGGAGTAGGCTGGGCCGATATCATACTGGGAAAGCCAAAAGAATTCATGACATTTTCCGCAACGACCAATGCAAACGGAAATCCCACGATTGACGGTGATATTTCAGAAGATGCCTGGCGTGGTAGTTATGAAAGGGATATTATCTTTACCGATTTTCAGGGAAATACTATTGATGCCACTATATATTCAATAAATGATTCTGCTGCCGATGATTTCTATTTCGGCATACGGGTTCATGACCTGGTTCAAGATGCAGCGGATTACTGTCAAATATATCAAGAGCAGCAAAATCCAGGGCCTACTTCTATCAGAGACTACGTACTGGATGACAATCAGGAAAATGCGATCAGAATAACAAGTGGTGTTGCTACCGATTGGTATTTTGACAACCCCGGCGGCGGTGGGATATGGGCTGACGATACATCCGCTGCAGATGCTAATGATGCTATTGGAGATTCCACTTACATTGGTACTTACTGGGATTATGAATTTCAGGTATCATATAACTCAGGTGGTCCGGATCCTTATGATCTCGACCAGCTTGGCCCCGATTCACTGATCGGTTTTCTGATCAAATATTATGATGATGCTACCGGCCGAGATTTCTATTGGGAATATGGTACCAATACTGATGTAGAATATGTTGATGCAACCGGTAATATCAACCTTTCCATCGGTTGGCCATTACTTCGCTTGGGAGCACCTTATGTACAGGTGATCCATCCGGAGAACGGTACCACCGTTCAGGGGACTGTTCCGATTGATGCATGGGTAGTTCCAGCTGGTGGAGCGAATATTGATTCTGTAGAATATCAGATTGAAGGCGAGGCGGGATGGACTGCCATGACTCAGGTAGCAGACACAGAATGGTGGTTCGGTAATTGGAATTCTACTCTGAAAGCTGATGGTGTCTATGAAATACGCATACGCGCCACGGATGACAACATTCCTGCGAGAGATACAACACAGATAATTACAGTTACCGTAGTCAATGTTGGCGGTAGCGCTAATGATCCGGTAGTTGCGATGGTTTCACCTACAATTGCCCAGATCATCAGCGGCACAGTCCTGTTTCAATTTACTGCGACGCCCCAGGGTGGCGCGGATCTCAATACTGACAGTTGCGAAATATCCGTTGACGGAAGTGTATGGCTTCCTGTCGATACACAGCCACCGATTACCGGCGGTGCCGGAGACTACTCTCTGGACACTACCTTATTGAGTGACGGATCGCACATTGTCCAGGTGAAAGCAGTAGATGAAAATGGCAATGTAGGCGTTTCCGATCTGAGACTTTTCTATATTGATAACAGCACTACCGTGACAATCATTACTCCTCTCCCTATCACAACAATTTCGGGAACAGAATCGATCGAAGCGGTGGCTCCTGATAATACGGCGGAAGTAACTTTCGAAATTTCTCCCGACGGTGGTGCTAATTGGTATGATCTTGCTACTCCGGCCGTTCTGGGACTGGTTACTACAGATAATACTCCGTCCGACGGTTGGAAGTATGACTGGGACAGTGTAAATGACGGTTTAGCCGATGGTGCAGCCTATCAGGTCCGTGCCCGGGCTTACGATGCATATGGTGCCCTGATCGCAGAAGATGTAAATGACAAGATCACTACCGATAATACTGCGCCGCAGGTAACTTCGATCAACTCTCCGACTGGAGTTGCACCGATCACGGTAAAAGCGGGTTCTACTGTTTCTGTAAACTACACATATACGGAATTAAATCCTGGAGTTATTCTGATCGAGATCTACGATGGCGCAACTGAGATAGGTAAAAAGACGATCTCCAGCGGACTTACCGGCGGCGCCGCTGTATCCCGAACAGATATTATCTCGATCGCGGGTTCTGCCGCTGAACTTCAATATGAGATCAGAGTGACAGTTACCGATGAGAGCGATAACACACCAATACCATCTATTGAGAATAATGCAATTATAGTCGATAATACTGCGCCTGTGTTTACATCGGTTGATGCAGATCAGAGCGTATATGCTGATGGTGACCTCATCACGATCATAGTGGATCTGGACGAAGCAGGTCTTGCCGTGACTGCCGATTTCAGTACGATCGACAGTGAATATAATACAAGTGATGAGGCGGTATTGGATAATGCCGATACGACATATACCATCACGTATACTATCAATGCGGCCAATACAATACCTGACGGCTCATATTCAATTTTGATAGGTGCAGAGGACACAGCAGGCAATTCTTCCAATTTAGCCACCAGTATCGGGTTGGACAACACAAATGCCCTTGGCGAATTAATTGCATCACCTTCAAAACTTAAGGATTCCGATACGGTTCAATTCAAATATTATGGGTACGAGAATGGACTATCGGTAGTCATGCCTCTTGCTCAGCTCCTGCTGCTTGACGATACAGCAGCCGGAGATCTGAGTCTTCTTGATAATGGCGTTGCTCCCGATATAACGGCCAATGACAGTATTTACACGGCGAATTATATTATTTCTCCAGCAAATACGATTGCTGATGGCCTCAAGACGTTAACTGCAGTAGTTACAGATGGCGTCGGGAATATCTTCAATCCTGAAGCAGGAATTGAATTGGACAATGCCGCGCCCGCCCATACTTCCACTCTTCAAGCGGATAGTGATACGATCTACAGAAATGAAGAGACCATCACATTGGTTACGGATTGGGACGGTATCGGGTATCTGATCACCGCCAACTTTATTAATGTGGACTCAAATTATGTATCTGGTTCGGAAACAGTAACCGACAACGGCGATACGACTTACACAATAGAATATACGATCTCTAAAGGAAATGCAAATGTAGACGGCGCGAAAATTATTGTGATCAGCGCGCTGGATGAGATTGGAAACGGCCCTGTGAATTCTAACTTCGGCATAACTTTAGATAATACAGCTCCGATATTTACTTCGGTCGGTGCTGATCAAAGTGCATATGCTGACGGTGATATTATCACGATCACCGCTGATCTGGACGCAGCAGGTCTGGCCGTGACTGCCGATTTCAGTACGATTGACAGTGAGTATAATGCGGGTGATGAGGTGGTATTGGATAATACCGATACGACATATACCATCACATATACCATCAATGCGGCTAATACAATACCTGACGGCTCATATTCGCTTGAGGTTGCTGCGGAGGATTCAGCGGGAAATATTTCAAGCGCAAATACAAGTGTAGAGCTTGATAATACACCCGAACCTACAACAATTATTCAACCGTTATCGGATTATTCCATGAATGACATTATTAAGATCGAAGCAATTGCCCCGGATGATACATCGAGAGTGGATTTCTCTATTTCACCTGACGGTATTACCTGGTATGATCTGGTTGGTGTTATCGGCGTAACAAGCGATATCAATGGTGCCGACGGTTGGGAACAGGACTGGGATACGACAGCAGATGGTTTAGCGGACTCAACAGGCTTCATGATCCGTGTTCAGGCCTATGATGAAATGGGAGTGTTCATTTCCGAGGATACGGTTACAGGCCTTTTGATAGACAATACTTCCCCAGGGATCGCCGTTGTGGTCAGTCCCGCGCCGATCGCAGGGCCTCTTGATGGAGAAGTATATGTAAATGAAGTAATAATTTCAGGCACCGTGTCCGATCTTCCGAATCCCAACGGCGTTGAGAATATCATTATTGAAGTGCGGAATGAAAACGGAGATCATGTTAATAACAGTCCGATCGGAATCCTTAATGATGATAATTCATTCAGCCACATTGTTAGCTTGATCGAAGGCAACAACGATATTACGGTTACGGCAATTGATGTGCTGGACAATACTATCTCAGAAACATTTACTCTTACTTATATTGTACCTCAGGGATGCGCCGTGGTAAATGCGGATGGCGGGGCGGTTTCATCTCCAGACGGATCCGGTGCTGTAATTCCTGAAGATGCGCTAATCGATAAGCAGAATCTCTGTATCGTGTCAGTTTCCAAAGAGGATCTCTATAAGCCATTGAATGCTGATTATATTTTGATGGGCGCTGCTCATGAATTCTCACCAGATCACCTGACTTTCCACGAACAGATCACAATTACTTTGGCTTATACAGACGCAGAGCTTGATCCGGATCAGGACCAGGTGGATGAATGGGATGAAACGCAACTTATTGCATTCCACTGGACCGGCTTTGAATGGGTTAGAGTCGGTGGTGAGCAAAGAGACCTGATCAATAATAAAATCTCTTTCAATGTAAACCATTTTGGTCTCTTCTGTCTGGGACTTGATTCCGACTCATCAGGGTCTGATCTGACGGCGTATCTTACTTCAAACCCGTTTACTCCTGAGAGCGGCACCTCATTCGTATTTGATCTGCCTGAAAAAGGAACGGTAAATCTCTCAATATATGATGTTACAGGGGATCTGGTGCGTAATGTTATTAAGGATGTATCTTTCGAAGAGGGAAAGAATTCAGCCAGATGGGACGGTACGAATGACTTTGGAGGTTATGTCGGCAGCGGAATATACATTTATATACTGGAATTAACGAATTCCGCAGGTGATGTGGAGATAATAAAAGAGCCAATTGGTGTGGTTAAATAGGGGAGAATGATATGAAATTTAAAAATGTAATGAGAATCACTTTGCTTATACTTGCTTTTGTATTCGTCACAAGTACCTACGGAGCATCGATCGATATGAACATAGGCGCCAGGGTTCAGGGCATGGGGGGAGCGTTTGTTGGGCTTGCCGATGACATTTACGCCGGTTATTATAATCCCGCCGGATTAGCCCAGAATATGAATAAGACCGAATATACTTTGATGCATCAATTAATGCCCGGTTTGAGCAACTATTTTGTGGATTATATTGCTGTTATGCGATCCTTTAAGAATCTCAATAGCTCTATCGGATTGAGCTGGTTGAGAAAATCCGTCCAATTATCAGAAGGTGCTGATGAAGCAACCAGTACATTCAGCGAGAATGAATACAGATTGTCATTTGGCCTGTATCTTGTCCCGGGAAAAATAGCTCTAGGCTTGAACCTTAAGGGATTCAGCATTAATTCTACAGTGGGCAGCGGTTCCGGCTTCGGTATGGATATTGGTGTCCAGTGGAGATATCTTTTTAAGAAACCGCTGTTTCTCGGAATAACGGCCCAGAACATTGCTGCGGGCGTTAAGGATGAAAAAATAGATGAGATATATAAGTTGGGCTTTGCGTATAAATATCACAAGGTAAAAGGCAAGTTTAATGGTAATTTCCTGATCGATATTTCCATTAAAGATGATGTCAATGAGAACGAAGGAATGAATTTCAAGTTCTTTACAGGAACGGAATATTGCGTATATGACAACCTTATGATCAGAATAGGAATAAATTCAGGTATTCAGCTCAATGGCGGCCTCGGATATACCTTCAAGTTGAAAAGCCGTAAAATAATCAAAGTGGACTACAATTACTCTTACGGCGGCGAGATTGTTAATTGGCATAGACTCTCTGTAGGAATGTTGATGTAGAGAAGTGAAAAAGAGAAATTGACAATGGATAATTGACAGTTGACAATTTAAAAATATAACACAGAGAATTCTGATCTCCAACAAATATTCTCAACTTGTGAACCCGGAACACTAAGATAAGAGAGTTTTAGTTCAGAGAAATTTGTACATAACAAATTCGTCTATTTGCTGATAACCGATATTCTTATAGATGGCATTCGATGTCGGGTTTGAAAGATCCGTGAAAAGAGTACAAAAACTATGATCCGACCGTAGTAATTTCTTGCTTAATGCCCATACACAGGAAGAGGCGTAACCATTCTTACGGAATTCCGGCGGGGTATAGACAAAATTCACCGCTACGCCGTTCATTGTGGGCCTCGCCGATGCGGCCATTGATGCAAGTGTTCTGATTCATAAATACGGTAACAATGGCTGATGCTACTTTGTTCCGTATTCAAGGCGCGAGGAGCGCCGCATACCCGTAGCGGTATGTAAGGGACGAGCAACGCAGAAGACAGAAAAATGGCTTCAGCCCGAAGGGAATATCATCTTTGGTCAATTTATTCCTCTCTCTTCGCTTATGTACCACGAAGGGTACACAGCACTCATTGTTCGTTGGAATTGACTCAAATCTAAACATTCCATTGTTACCGTCTTTATGAATTAGATCACCTAGATTGCCGTCAATTGTCCACAGGTGTATCCTTTTCTCCCGCAGCCCTTTATCTACTATTTTTTTCGCTTCCAGTCCGGCTCCTTTTTCTTCGCCGTAGATGTCGATCTGAAAATTCTTTCCCCACCTATTCAAAAGTTCCCTGTCTTTTTCTTCAGCAACTCGCAGAGATCCCGGAGATATATTGATCGTATTAAGATGAGTCAATTGAAAAACTCCTTGTTCCATAGATGTTACAATGCTGCATCCCGTCCGCTTCTTCCATATCGTGGAAAAGCTATCTGATAAAGCCCGTGAAGCCACAACGCCATTTACTTTCCTGTCTTTGTCCAATAGATCTTCTGCAATGGCAGAAAGTATCTTGGGGTCTGCTTTGCCTGCAAGTATCAATGGATGAGGAGGGGTCATTAATGCAGGTGTGGTCACGATACCGTCAATAATCCCACATGTGAAATAGGGGTTCTCATATGCCGAAGGATCTTTCTGAAGGCGCATGGTGATGCCGATCATCAAGCTGTTCAGAGCTTCATCAGCAAGGAGTATCCCTTCCGAAGCTTTAAGAAAGCTATGAGGATTTTTATATGAGAGTATTTTCATTTGTATTGCCTTCTGCATTATATCACCTATGGGGAAAATAGCAAACAAGAAACAAGTGACAAGTGCACAAGGCACAAGTGTGTAAAGGAAAAGTAAACACATCCGTAACCGGAAAACCGTCTGAGAAAAGAATTTCTTTGTGCTCCATCTTTTAATTGTCAACTTTCAATTGTATTTATTCCCCTCCCCAATATTCACTATTCATTGTTCACTATTCACTTCTCCATAGGCCTCTAGCCTCTAATTCTCGCATTGATTCGCCAGAATTTGCCGGTTCATGCAAATAATTTGACATTATAAAAAATAATGGTACAATGTGGCGTGTGGATGTGGGAACACGGATCCCCTCCTATTACCACTCCACACACCCCTTTTTCCCCAATCCTCACCCTCTTTAATTATTCATTTCTCGCAATGTTGCACGCCTCAGCCTCTTGCAATAATAGCAAAAATCAATTACAATCAATACCGGGAGCGGTAGCAAGAATGCGGTCCTTAGCCAAGGATGGTGATGTGCTCGATCATTTTGAATAAATATAGGAATGAGAAAAATCTTTTACCTCAATTTATCGGAGAACAATTCCTTAAAGGGAAAGAGAAGGGATATTTCAGTGGTATCATAGTATCGGTCGATATATCCGGTTTTACGGCGCTTACTGAAAAATTAATGGCTTCAGGATCATCCGGCGCAGAGGTGCTTTCCGACATTTTAAATGTAAAATTGGGCGATGCGGTCTCAATAATATATTCCTGCGGCGGCTGGGTTGCCGGTTTTGCCGGCGATGCTTTCATGGCCGTGTTTCCGGGAGAAAAATTTACATCAGCACATTCAGCGGCTTCCAGGATAAGGGATTATTTCAATAAGATCGAAATGATACGGGTTTCCGGAGAGAATATCTCTCTGCAGGTTCGAATTGGTATCTCCCGCGGCAGATTGTATTGGGGTATAATTCCCGGTACAAAGCGTCATCATTATTATTTCAAAGGCAAGGCCGCCTTGGAGAGTTTTAAAGCACAGAATCGATGCGCACCGGGGCAAGTAGAGATCGCGGTCGCTGAAAAATACAGAAATTCCACCGTGAAGATCAAGCAAGAAAGAAAACCTCCTTTGCCGTTGCCGATAATATCGAAGTTCATTGAACCATCGGTAATGACGCTCACTACTCAGGGCGAATTCCGGAATGTGGTCTCGATCTTCATTTCAGCCGAGAAAAAGGGGATTGATCTGAAAGAGGTCCTGAAGGAGATCCAATCACAAACAGAAGCATTCGGCGGATACTTAAACAAAGCTCTGATAGATAATAAGGGGATATCCATACTGGTGTTTTTCGGTGCACCCACCGCGGTGGAGGAGCCTGTCCCTCATGCGTTTGATCTCGCTTTGAGGCTGCGCTCGCGTATGCCTTCGATCAAGATGGGTATTACATTCGGCAAGGCTTATGCGGGCTTTGTCGGCGGTAAAGATAGAAGTGAATATACCTGTCTTGGCAAAGTAGTAAACCTCTCTGCCCGTCTGATGGCCTCAGCCAAGGCCGGTGAAATACTGATCGGAGAAAACGCCTATAGCAGATCCGAGGGAGAATTTTCTACCGATGATCTGGGTAAAACCGTATTCAAGGGGTTTTCAGAGCCTGTTACGGTTCGCCGGATACTCGAGAAAAAGGTTTCATCCGACAGATCGTTCCTGGGAAATTTCTTTGGCCGGGAGACACATCTTCAACAATTGGAGCAATGGCTTAAACGGGTCATTGAAGGAAGTGATCCGGGCTTCTTATATGTGGACGGCGCCGGCGGCTTAGGAAAGAGCCGTTTAGTCCATCGATTCAGGCAATTGAACGGAGAGGGTATTCAGTGGATCAAGATGCCGTGCGATGAGATGATAAGAGATGGGTACAATCCGATCATATCCGGGTTGAAGGATTATTTTTCCTTGAGGAGTTCGCTCTCATCCGCCGCGTCCGGCCGTAATTTTTCAAACCGCTTCCATCAGATCGCGGATTCAATAAAAGATGGTGAATTGAGAAGAGAGCTGATAAGGACAAAGAGCTTCGTCGCCGCATTATTGGGTATCAGCACAAAAGGCACGCTTTATGAGAAGATTGACGCGAAAGCGCGCCGTGAAAACACAATTACGGGTTTGAAATGCCTCTTCAGGGCGATAAGCTGGATGAGGCCGCTCATTATAGAGTTAGATGACGGGCAATGGGTAGATTCCGATACTGTGAACTTCTTTAAAGAACTTTTCAGGGCATCTCAAAAGAACTCCCTGGGAGTTATTTCGGAATGCAGGTATGATGAGAAGGGTCAGGCAATGGATTTTGACCTGGGAGATACTCAGGTCGAGCGGATGTCTCTTGAAAGCTTGCCTGCGTCTCAAGCCCGAAAAATAGTGGAAGACCGCCTCGGCGGAAAGGTTGACGACCGTCTCTTTAAATCGATTAAGGAAAGAAGCTCCGGAAATACATTTTACTTTGAGCAAACCGCGCTCTTTATTCAGGAAACTGATGCGATCGAAAAACGCGGCAGTGTATGGTACCTGAAGCAGAAAAACCTTGAGATCCCCGATAAGATAAGCTCAATCCTTATTTCCCGAATGGACCGCCTGGAGCATGAGATAAGACATATGGTGCATACCGCCGCTGTATTGGGAAGAGAATTCCCGGTGGATATACTCTCTCTGATGCTCAGGGGTGAATTTGACGATGATTCCCTTGAACGAGGCGAACAGTACGGTATATGGGTGCCACTTAATGAATTGAATTACATTTTCAGGTCCATTCTTTTCCGTGATGCCGCCTATCAAATGCAATTGAAAAAAACCTTGAAGCAGCTTCATCTGCTCGCCGCTCATTCCATTGAGAGAAAGTACAAAGCCCGTCTGCCTGAATACTACTCTGTTCTTGCTTTTCACTATCAAAGGGGAGAAGATGATAATAAGGCGCGTAAGTATTTACTGCTGGCCGCTGATGATGCGCTTTCAAAATACAAGAACGAGGATGCGCTCGGTCATTATTCCGACCTTCTGCCGCTTGTCGCAGACCGCGGGGAAGAATTGGGTATCCGCTCCAAGATAGGTGATATCAATCAGACACTTGGACATTGGAAAAGAGCGCAAGAGATCTTTGAGGATAACCTTTTGCTGGCAGAAAAACATGATGTACTCTTGATTATCGATAAAGCGAGAAGCGACCTAGGTTCTCTGCTGCGAGCAAAGGGGGAGTATGATAGAGCGGAGACGCTTTATGAAAAGGTCTTAAAGAACGCGAAAACCGGTAAGGATCCCTTAGCGGAGGCGGTAGCAGAAGGCAATCTTGGTATAATTCATTATAAGAAGGGTAAATACGCGCAAGCGATCATTTCCTATGAGAAGGAATATGATATTGCGAAGAAATTGAATAATAAGGCCGTCATTTCAACCGCTCTGGGAAATCTGGGACTGGTGTTCTATAAGAAGGGAGATCTGGACAAAGCGCATAAGAATTTCAGCCGAAAGATCCATTTGGATGAGAGGTCGGGTGATCTGTCAGGCAGTGTTTCCGCGATCGGCAATCTTGGCCTGGTCCTTTTAGATCAAGGTGATATTCAAGGTGCAATGACGCAATTCAAAAAACAACTCAAGTTCTCAAAGCGCATAGGTGACCGTTCCAGGATCAGCAGTGCGGTCGGTCATCTGGGCAATGCCTATTGGGAGCTTGGGCAATTGGATCAGGCGGAGCGGTCATTTCAGAAATATCATACGGTCGCCAAGGAATTGGGTGATCTGAACGGTGAAAGCATATCCATAGGCAATCTTGGCGTGATAAATCTCCAAAGGGGCAATTATGAGAAAGCAGTGGGGTATCTCAAGGAAAAACTGCGTATCGCGGAAAAGCTCAAAGACCCGGGCCAGATCGCATATGCTCTCGGCAATCTCGGGATAGCCTGCATCGAGTCGGATGACATTCCCGCCGCAAAAGAGCATTTTCTAAGGGTAATATCCATCGCAAAGAAAATAGGCAATAAAATGGCGCAGATCATCAGCTTTGATAATCTGGCTAATCTCTTCAAAGAGGCTGGTGAGTTTACAAAGGCGGCGGCATATTGTGACAAGGCCGTTGAAATGGCAACTATTGCGGGAGCCAGGGGAGTGCTGCCGACGCTTTATTGCCATCGCGGGGAGAGCCTCATACATCTGAAAAAGTATGACGAGGTATTGAAAGATATTAATGAGGGTGGCTCTATTGCGAAAGAGCTTTCTCAATCAGGAATGATATTCCAGATCAATATGCTGAGATTGCGTCTGGAGGCCACCCAGGGAAAGGTCTCCGATGCTGTAAAAAGAGCAACAAAATTTCTGGACGAGACTACGGATCAGGAAGACCTTGCAAGCGTTTATAAGCTGATCTGGGAAATAGCTGCCGATGACAAGAGCAGAAAGGCGGCTATACGCATTTATACCAAGCTGAACAAGGCTCATTCAGCCTATAGATACCGTCTCGCATTGAAGCATTTATCTCTCTGAAAAGTGAAAAGGGGACGGAGGAGAACTATGAAGAAAGTAGGAATTATTCTGTTATTGCTACTAGCAATTTCTTCAACCTGTATTGATATCCAATTAGATCTTGGATATTTAGATAATTCAGAATATGATTTTGTTGGTTTCGAAGAACATTTAAGAGACAATGGGTTAAGAGGCTATGTCGAGTTCAAGTCATATACCGATATAACACTTACTCTATCACATAATATAGAGCAGAAACTCAATCTAAAACTTGAATTGAACGGCAAGTATTTTTCTTATGAAAATTATCAAGAATCTGGTGAAGATCACTTTTTTGGATTCACTCCATCGATTACCTGGAATATCAATAGAATCATTTCTTTAGGATTACGATACAAAATGAGATACTTCCCTTCTCGTCAATATTTCGATGATGGAAGTATGGATCTTAAATACATTCAAGCAGAATTGATCAATCTCAATTTCGATTTTCAAAATATAAAAATACATTTGGGCTTTACATTTCCCTTAGTATTCACATCTATAAAGGTTAGTTATTTGATATTTGATTGTTTTGGAATTTCTCTTTCTGGATATTTGGTGCCTATGATTCCTTATTATGGCGAACAATTAGTGGAAATGTCATTTTATTTCTCATACAAGAGGCTTGTGATAGAACCTTTTTGGCAAGGAACTAAATTTGGTGTAAGAGGAGCAATAAGAATATGAAGGTAATAGGGAGAAAAAAGGGACGGAGGTTGCGAAAGTTGCACGGCCTAAAATTATTTGGATTTAGGATGATATAATTCATATTATATTGGCTTGAATATGTATGGTATTGAATGTAGTACAAGGTGGTATTAGCTACATGGAGCAATATCTCAATGTTAAACTTAAAAAGGTGTTAAATGTGTCAATGAAGGGGCAGTATGAGGAGAGTGCTGGTGAAGGTGCGACTCTTGCAATCACCGTCCCCAATTTGAGGCAGTTGATCTGTTGATTTTCCCATATTAATAGGTTATAATTATTCGGTAATTTTTCAAATATTAATAGGGAAAAGGAGCGTTTATGGGACTCTTAACTTTTAAAAAGGGAATACATCCCCCGGATATGAAATTCCTGGCAAAGGAAAAAAAGATCCGGCGCATTGAAGCACCAAAGGAGCTATATGTGCCTATGAGTCAGCACATAGGAGCACCGGCAAAATGCGTCGTAAACAAGGGAGATGAGGTGAAAGCAGGATCGCTGATCGGAGAAAAAGGCGGATTTGTTTCCACAAATATCCATTCTCCTGTATCGGGCATTGTGAAAGCGGTAATAGATCATCCCACCGTATTCGGAACAAAGGTGCAGACGGTTGTAATAGAGAATGACGGAAAGAATGAAAAGGCCTATCTTGACCCGGTGAAACCATCCGCAGTTGAAACGATCGTACCCGGTATTCTTGCCGGCGGTATCGTGGGAATGGGCGGCGCCACCTTCCCGACCCATGTGAAACTTTCTCCGCCAGCGGATAAACCGATAGATACCATTATCATAAACGGGGCGGAATGCGAACCCTATCTTACAAGTGATTACCGGCTTATGCTGGAAACCCCTGAAAAAGTAGTCGCGGGCCTTGAAATATTTATGAAAGCTGTTTCCGCCAAGAAGGGCTATATTGGTATTGAAGCCAATAAGAAAGATGTTCACGGTATATTTTCGGAGCTCTTGAAAGACAGGGATGACATGGAAGTTTCTTTACTTCAGACCAAATATCCCCAGGGTGCTGAAAAACAGCTTATATACGCGATCTTGAAACGTGTGGTTCCCGCCGGCGGACTCCCGATGGATGTCGGAGTCGTTGTTCAGAATTCCGGTACTGCCGCTGCTGTGGATGAACTCTTTTCGGAAGGGAAGCCCCTGTTTGAAAGGGTAGTGACCGTAACCGGAAACGGTGTCAAAGAGCCCGGCAATTTTATTTTCCCGGTCGGCGCCACATTAGAATTCGCCATCGAACAGGCAGGCGGATTGACAGATGACGCGGCGAAGGTCATAATGGGAGGCCCGATGATGGGATTCTCAGTCGATAATCTGAAGATCGCAGTAAATAAAGGTACTTCAGGGATCTTGGTCCTAACTGAAAATGAGGTGATGAAGGAAGATTACGATGTATGTATAAGATGCGGTAAATGTATCGATGTATGTCCCATGTACCTCTCGCCATACAAATACATTGAATTGGGCGAGCAGAAACTGTACACAGAGGCAGAGCAATGGAATGTGATGGACTGCATAGAATGCGGCTCCTGCGTTTATACATGCCCTTCCAAACGCCCGATGATACAATTCATAAAGGCGGAAAAAGCAAAGATCACTGAGCAGAGAAGAAAGGAGGCGGCCAAATGAAAAAGTTCTATATGTCGACCTCTCCTCATGTATTCTCCCGGGATTCTGTCAAAAAGGTCATGTGGAATGTTAATCTTGCCCTTCTTCCTGCAGCTGTCTGGGCGATCCTCAGATTTGGAATGGATGCGTTCATTTCGATGCTCGTCGCCATTACCGCTGCTGTTCTCGCAGAATGGCTTTTTGCTAAATTGTTTAAACAGAAGATCCGTCTCTGGGACGGTTCGGCTTTTTTGACCGGACTTTTGATGTCAATGACATTGCCTCCGGGAATGCCGATAATCTTCCTGATCGTAGGTGCGTTTTTTGCTATCGGCTTCGGAAAAGCGGTATTCGGGGGACTGGGATACAATCCATTCAACCCCGCGCTTATAGGCCGGGCTTTTCTGGCGGCTTCATGGCCTGTTGCCGTCATTACATGGAAAGAGCCCACGGTCGGCGCTCTTTCGTCAATTTCCGCGGAAGCCGCGGGTACCCTGACCTCTACTATTCCAGCGGAAGCCGTTGATACGATCACAAGCGCGACCCCGCTGGGTGCTTTGGGTCAGGCCTTCAGTCTCAATACTCAGGGAGTTATCGACGGCGCTCAATTGGATGCCGTGACGGGTGCGCTATCTTCAAAGGAAAGCATACTGGATCTCTTTCTTGGAAATATCGGCGGTTCCCTGGGTGAAATATCCGCATTGCTTCTGCTTATAGGCGGCCTTTACCTTCTTTGGAAGAAGATCATTACTTGGCATATTCCCGTTGTGTATATTCTCACAATAGGTCTTTTAAGCTGGGTTTTCGGCGGAAAAGGACTGATGGATGGGAGTTTCCTCTTTAGTATTTTTGCCGGCGGTGTATTTCTCGGCGCTTTCTTTATGGCGACAGACCTCGTTACATCCCCGATGTACAGCAATGGCAAGATGATATACGCATTTCTTGCAGGTGTGCTTGTGGTAATGATAAGAAGATACGGCGGATACCCCGAGGGCGTCTGCTATTCCATTTTGATAATGAATGCGTTCGTTCCTATAATTGATAGATTTACGAAACCCAAACCCTTTGGTTATGTGAAGGAGGTGAGCAAATGAAAGATACCATGAAATTTGTGATCACTTTGCTTTTGGTAACACTGATCTCCGCCTTTGTGCTGTCATTTCTTTATTCCAAGGTACAGGATAAGATAGAAGCACAGAAAAAAGCGGCGGAGAATGACGCTATTAATTTCGTTCTCGATGATCCCGCTGAGATCGAGAAATTTGAAGAAGACGGCCTGAAATACTGGAAGGGCACTGATGATAAAGGTGTTTTTTCCGGATACGCCGTTCTCTGTGAGGCACCCGGTTTTTCCAGCACTATTAAGATCATCGCGGGATGCACCGAAGACGGCCGGATCATTAAGATAAAGGTCATCGACCAGGCGGAAACCCCGGGATTGGGCGCGAATATGGAAGTTGTCCAGACCAATAAATACATATGGGATTTTATAACAGGCAAAAAGAGAGAAGCTGTTTCACCTATTCCCTTTTTCCAGGAGCAGTTCTTCGGGAAATCCTATGGTGAATTAAGAGTAGTAAAAGAACCCCCCAAGGAGGGGAGTGGAGAGATCGAAACGCTGACCGGCGCTACGATCTCCTCTCAGGCCGCGGTGGACGCAATTAAGGCCGGTATCGGGAAACTTCTCGAAAGGGAGGGAAGCAAATGAAGGTCTTAAAGATAATACAGAATGGAATATTATCGGAAAACCCGGTTTTCCGTCTGCTGCTGGGACTTTGTCCCACGCTTGCTGTAACTACTTCGGCAAATAATGCCATCGGTATGGGGCTTGCCACAACATTTGTTCTTGTCATGTCGAATGTCATCGTTTCAATGATCAAGGGATTCATTCCCGCGAAGGTGCGCATACCAGCGTTCATCGTTGTAATAGCGACATTTGTTACTATCGTTCAATTTGTTATGGCTGGATTTCTTCCCGAACTCAACAAGAGTCTGGGCCTGTTTATTCCGCTCATAGTTGTCAACTGTATCATTATGGGCCGCGCAGAGGCCTTTGCCAGCAAGAATAACACCTTCCTTGCTGCGGTTGATGGCATAGCGATGGGTATCGGATTTACACTTGCTCTCACATTGATCGGCGGTGTCAGAGAAATTCTCGGCTCGAACACCTTCTTCGGATATCTTGTTCTGCCGCAGAGCTATAAACCCATGTTGTTCTTCATTCTTTCACCTGGGGGCTTCTTTACCATGGGAGTTCTTCTGGCATTTTTCAATTGGATCTCATCAAGGAAAAAGGAGGCATAAATGGATTTTGGAAGATTATTCGTTATCGCCATATCCGCAATTTTTGTGAACAACTTTGTTCTGGCCAGATTCCTTGGTATTTGTCCGTATCTTGGTGTTTCAAAGAAGTGGGATTCAGCTTTGGGAATGGGAATTGCCGTAATATTTGTTATGACGCTTGCTTCCTTCATTACCTGGATAGTTCAGCATTTTCTGCTTGCCCCGCCATCCGGGAAGTATGATCTCACAGATATTCTTCAGACCATTGCTTTCATTCTTACCATAGCCGCATTGGTGCAATTCGTTGAGATAGTTATGAAAAAAGCGATGCCGGACCTTTATAAGGCATTGGGTATCTATCTTCCGCTTATTACGACCAATTGCGCGATACTCGGCGTGACTTTGCTGAATATCAAGAACGATTACAATCTGATAGAATCGATCGTATTCGGTATTTCCGCTGGAGTCGGTTTTACATTAGCGCTCTTGATGATGGCGAGCATTCGTGAAAGGCTTGAGTCGGCGAAGGTGCCTAAGGTATTCAAGGGCATTGCCATCGCTCTGATAGTCGCGGCGCTTATGTCGCTGTCCTTCACCGGTTTTTCCGGTCTGATCGCGGAGTAGAAAATGACACTTATACTAATATCCATAGTGGTACTTGTTTCGCTGGGAGTGCTCTTCGGAATTGCTCTCGGTGTCGCGAACAAGGTATTTTATGTAAAGGAAGACCCCCGCATCGCGAAGATAGAGGAGTCCCTTCCGGGAGCCAATTGCGGAGCGTGCGGATATCCCGGATGCGCCGCCTATGCGGAAGCAGTTATCAAGGGAGAGGAAATCGATAAATGTACTCCCGGAGGTAAGGACGCTATTGCTGCTCTAAGCGAGGTCATGGGCAAGAAAGCCGGTAAACAAAAGACCCGCAGGATCGCGTATCTTATATGTCAGGGAGATCGCGAACTCGCACCACGCAGGTCAGAATATACGGGTGTTAAGTCGTGCGCAGAGGTTAAACTTGTCGGCGGTGGCGATAAATCATGTTCTTACGGGTGCTTCGGTTACGGTGACTGCGAAGATGTCTGCCCGTTCGATGCCATTCATATCATGGAAAACGGCCTTCCCGAGGTGGATGAGCAGAAGTGTACGGCCTGTGGAAAATGTATTGTCGCCTGTCCTCAGAATGTATTGATACTTCAGCCATTGGGTAAAGAGGTCCTGATCCGCTGTGTCAATCATGAGCCCGCCAAGGATGTGATGAAGGAATGTAAGGTCGGCTGTATCTCCTGTTCGATGTGTTTCCGAGCATGCCCGATCGACGGCGCGATCACAATGGAAGACAATCTGGCGATAATGCATTATGAGGAATGTGTCGATTGCGGAATATGCGCTCAGGTCTGTCCCAAGAACAGTATCACGGATAAAAGGTCACAAGAGAGAAAGATCCCGGTGATCAATGAGGAGAAATGTAACGGCTGTACCCTTTGTTACAGGAAATGTCCGGTAGATGCTATAATCGGGGGTAAACCCAAAGAAAAGCATGTGATAAAGGAAGAGCAGTGCATCGGCTGTCTGAAATGTTATGATGTATGCCGTTTCGATGCCATCGACCTTGTGAAAGAAAGGCCGAAAACAATTGAATTTTATAAGGATAAGAAGTATAATAGGACAAATAAAGAGTATGTGAAGAGATGATAGACATTCATTCCCACATTATTCCCGGTATTGATGATGGGTCTAAGAGTCTGGGCGAGAGCTTTAAATACCTGAAAACTTTTAAGCAATTGGGTTTCAAAGGCGTGGTCCTTACGCCGCATTTTTATCCTGGTTTTTTTGAAACATCACCTGAAAAAACACTTAAATTGACCAAAGAGATCGCTTCTTATATGAAGAAATACTTTCAGGATTCGATGGAATTTTTCCCGGGAACCGAGGTTTACCTTTCAGAGGAAACGCTAGACCTGATACTGCAGAAGAAGGTTCTGACCATGAACAATAATGGCAGATACATATTATTTGAAACGGATTTTTCATTTATTCTGCCTAATCTCGAGGAAATGATAAAGGTCCTTCAGCACAATGGATACATGCTTATCTGGGCTCATCCGGAGAGGAATACCAAGATATGTGAGAATCCCGAAATATTGAAAACTTATATTGATCTGGATGTCCTTACGCAGATGAACCTCGGCAGTCTTGCCGGGCAATTCGGCGGAAGGATACAGCATACGGCAAAGCATCTGCTGCAATCGGATATGATACATTTCATCGGGACGGATTGTCACTGTGACGGGAAGAGAGGCAATTATATCAAAGATGCGCTTGAGGTATTTGAGGATTGTGTAAATCCCGAATTGAAAGATATCATCCTTGAAACATACCCAAAAAGGATGCTTGCGGGTGAGATCATCTATCCTTTTCCATATAAAAATGTCAGGAAATCCCGCATGAAGCGTGTATTGAATTTTTTCGGTATAGGGAAATAGCTGTGTACGAGATCAGTATCCTTTTGGTATTGACCTTTTTCCATTTCTTTTTATTTACTTTGGCCTGCTATCTGAGAAAGAGGTCTCTTGAAGGCGGTAAATTCTTCAAGAGCAGCTCGACCCCGGATAGAGATAAGAAACCGTTCTTTTTCGGCGCACTCAGGGATGATCACTGATATACCTTCCTTATTGGAAGAAATGTATATGCAACAAAGCCAGTGCTCTTTGAATGTCATGGAAGCATTCAAATAGAGTGAGGGTCGATCACCCCCAATGTTGGCGAAGTTATAGTACTTCTCCAGCATTAAAGTCGTTTATGGTAGAAAATATAAATATAGTGAAGTTTGATTTATTCACTTAAAAGTTTTATACTTAAACATAAAGGGGGCTCTTTATGAGATACGACGAGAAATTTGCGGGCGAAGTCCTTGAGAAAGAAAAAGAACTTGCCAAGTTCGGTACGGTTGACAGATACCTTTTCACGGTGCTTGGCCTTGCCGCCTTGCTTTTCGGACAATTTGTCCTGAAGATCTACAATGTTCCAATCATCATCTACCTTTTTCTTCCAACTACGGAAATCGGTCAGAATCTTTTCATTCATTTTGTTTCCGCAAAGAATTTGTACCGGAGGTGGATGAAATTCATGTTTCCGATGGTGGATATTATGGCTGCCTGTATCGTTCTTAATTTTACCGGCGTGAACGCCAGTCCTTTCTTTGTGGCATATTTTCTGGGATTGATTCACAATAGTTATGATATGGGATTTTTCATGACCATGTATATAGGCATCTCAAGCGCGCTCGCATATTGGGGTACTATATTTATTGCGCATGCATACAATCCCGCCTTGGAACTCCACTGGTTTACAGAGCTGGTCCGCGGCATCTTCATTATTTACATAGCCTTCCTCTCAGGAACACTAGGTAAAAGAGCCCTTGAGAAGGTGCGAAACATAAGAAAAGCCATGTTCCAGGTATCAAAGGGAGATCTCAGCGCCTTCATGGAAGAGACCAAGGAGAAGGATGAATTCGGCTTCCTTTCCGTATCCTTCAATGAAATGATGGAAAGTTTGAATATCGCTAAGGATCAGGCATTGGCCATCGCCGATGACCGGCTTGATGATGAAATATTGACCGTGGAGCATTCCGGCGATTTCGGCGAGGCCTTCCGCGCGATGTCGGAAAGGATGCATATGGTGTCGAGTATCGCCAGTCAGGTCGCCGCAGATGACCTGTCGAAGATCGATATGGGGGAATTGGACGGAGAGGGTTCTCTTACGAGCGCCTTCCATAAGATGATCGAGCGCCTGATAAATATTGCGGAATACATGAATCAGATTAAGGCCGGCCGTTTGAATGTGGACATAAGCGATGAATTCAAGAGCGGCGATGTCGGAAATGCCCTTTATTCGAATATGGAGAAGATCAAAGAGGTCATAGGTGAAATGAAGGATTCTTCGATAAAACTGTCGGGTTCATCTACAGAGATCCTCGCTTCTTCAGAGGAGCTCAATACCGGCGCGACGGAATCCGCGGCCTCGATCGAGGAGACCACTTCAACTGTCGAAGAATTCACCACCACATCAAGGCAGATCACGGAGAATGCGGATATAGTTTCAAGTTATGCCGAAGATACCCTGAATAACGGCCTTGAGCTTGAAGAGAGGATAGACGGCCTCATCACATCAATGGTGGAGATAAAGGATTCGACGATGAGTACCACTAACAGGATCATGAAGCTGGGCGAACATTCCAAAGAGATCTCCGATATCCTTGCCATAATTGAGGAAATATCCGTACAGACCAAACTCCTTGCCCTTAATGCATCTATTGAAGCCGTGGGCGCGGGCGAGGCCGGTAAAAGATTCGGTGTTGTCGCTGAAGAGATAAAGAACCTCGCGGAATCGGTCAATGATTCGACGAAGAAGATCAAGGAGATCATCGAAACCATTAAAACATCCATTGAAGAGTCGGTTATTTCATCCGAATCTCAGATCAAGGATGTGAATTTCGGTGTGGAAAAACTCGAAGGAGTGAAGGAATTCACAGAGCGGCTCAAAGGAGTTATGCAGAAGACAAACGATGCTTCCAAACAGATCAAGATCTCGACGATGCAGCAGAAGACAGCAGGAGATCAGCTACTGGAGGCGATGAAGGATATAACCGGAGTCGCAAATCAGACGGCGACATCAACAAGGGAGCTTGTCTCTCTAGTTGAAAACCTTAATGCGATATCGCGTTCTTTGACCGATATGGCTGATTATTTTGAGGTAGATTAAGTTTGACAATTTTATTGTTTGCAGGAATCAATATTAAGTTGTGGTAATGAGGGAAAATATGTTACAAAGCAATGCTGAGTATAAAATAACATTTCAAAAGGAAGTACACGAAAAAGAGAAGGAACTGCTTCTCTTCGGTGCGACGGATCGTTGGGGGATCCTGATACTTTCCACGATAGTTCTCATTTTGGGAAAATTCGTATTTAAGGTATTTGAGTTCGACTGGATAATAATATTTATAGCCCCGTGTATTCTATTGGTGGAAAATCTCATTCTGATATGGATGTTAAAGACCGGTAAATTCCATCAGATCATTAAATATGTGCTTCCCGTCATTGACCTTGTCGCGGGGATGTGGGTCATCTATTTCACGGGATTTGCCCTCAGCCCGTTTATTCTGGCCCCGTTCATTTCAATCATACATAACGGAGATGATTTCGGCCTGAAGGTCGCTTTATATGTTGCCTGTGTATATGCAGTCGTTTATACCGGTGGTGCGCTGGTCTTCAATCATTTCCCTATTCATATCAATGCTGATCACTGGTTCATCCATGTCATGAGAATCGGACTTATTCTGTATATAGGAATGGTATGCGCGGTATTGGGAGAGAAAAAGATCAATAAGCTCCGTCTCTTGAGAGAGGCGATGCATAAGGTCGAGAACGGCCGAATAGATATTGAGATAGAGGTGACACATAAGGACGAAGCGGGTTTTCTCGCGATCAGCTTCAATAATATGATGAAGAGTCTGACGCTGGCAAAGATGCAGGCGGAAGCGATCTCTGACGATATGCTTGATGCTGAAATAATCAGCCATGAGTTCGAAGGTGATTTCGGAGTGGCTTTCCAACGCATGAAAACGACACTCTTGAAGCTCTCCCAAGTCGCGAAACATCTGGAGAATGATGATCTGTCCGCGATAAACATGGGCGACCTGTCAAGCGAAGGGACACTTTCCGGCGCGTTCAGAAGCATGGTGGAGAGATTTATTTCCCTTTCGGAATATATGAATAAGATAAAAGACGGAGACCTGAGTATCAAAATCAATAAAGAGCAGGTGCAAGGCGACCTTGGCGGTGCCGTCTATAATAATATGCTGAAAACCAAGGAAGTTATTGGTGAAATGAAGGACTCTTCTATGAAACTCTCGGGCTCATCTACGGAGATCCTCGCTTCTGCGGAAGAGCTCAATACGGGTGCTACCGAATCCGCCGCATCCATTGAAGAAACCACTTCTACGGTCGAGGAATTCACCACCACATCCAGGCAGATCACGGAGAACGCGAACATAGTTTCAAGTTATGCCGAAGATACATTGACTAGCGGCCTTGAGCTTGAAGAGAGGATAGACGGCCTCATCACATCAATGGTGGAGATAAAGGATTCGACGATGAGCACCACTAACAGGATCATGAAACTGGGCGAGCATTCCAAAGAGATCTCCGATATCCTTTCCATAATTGAGGAAATATCTGTACAGACCAAACTCCTAGCCCTTAATGCGTCTATTGAAGCCGTCGGCGCGGGCGAGGCCGGTAAAAGATTCGGTGTTGTCGCTGAAGAGATAAAGAACCTCGCGGAATCGGTCAATGATTCGACGAAGAAGATCAAGGAGATCATCGAAACCATTAAAACATCCATTGAAGAGTCGGTTATTTCATCCGAATCTCAGATCAAGGATGTGAATTTCGGTGTGGAGAAACTTGAAGGTGTGAAGGAATTCACCAAGCGGCTCAAAGCAGTTATGCAGAAAACGAATGATGCTTCCAAGCAGATAAAGGTCTCAACAATGCAGCAGAAATCTGCCGGTGACCAGCTTTTGGAAGCGATGAAGGATATCGCGGGAGTCGCGAATCAGACAGCGACATCCACAAAAGAGCTTGTTTCTCTCGTTGAAAATCTTAATGCGATATCACGTTCTTTGACAGATATGGCGGATTATTACAAGGTGTAATTGATGGAAGACAAATTATCCAAAACACAGCTCTTCGGATTTTTCCAACAGGAGTTCGATGACCGTTCAACGGTTATCACGAATAATCTTCTTGAATTGGAAGCTGGGAAGGATAACAGCAAATTCCTAAAGACCATATTAAGAGAAGTGCATGGCTTGAAGGGATCCTCTAAGATGGTCGGCCTTACAGAAGTAGCCCAACTGGTGCACAAATGGGAGGACCTTTTCAAAGATATCTCTAATGACCAGGTAGCATTCAGTGATGAAATGCTCAACCTTTCGCTGCTTATAATCGATTCGATCGCTGAAGATGTAGAGAAACAGATCTCCGACGAATCTCCTCCTGCTTCCTATAATGACATACTCGGAGAGATCGAGAGATTGAGAAGCGTACCCGCTCCGGAAAAGAAAAATGAGAAAGAAGAGGAAGGGAAAAAGAGCGAGGATAAAGCCGCACCCGAAAAAAAAGCTCCAGAAGAGAAAAAGAAGAAGAAAACTGAAAGGATAGCGAAAACAGCAGCGTCGAAATCAACAATTGGGCAGGAAGGTAAAAAATCTAAGGTAGCGGAAACCAATATTACCGTTCCCGTTAAGAAGATCAATTCTCTTATCGATTCCCTTGGCCAGATCATAATCAAGGATAATTTCCTGGCGAATATCGAAAAACGGCTGATCTACCTCCAGCGTCTCCTTGACACCAATAAGAATCAAAAGGACTTGTCTATCGATCTCAAAGAGACCATTAAGATGGTATCCCGTGAGGTTCAGAGCAATAAATACTTTACAAGAGAACTCAAACAGGATGTTCTTTCATTGAAGATGATCCCTGTTCAGAAATTGACCGCGAAATTCCCCAGAATGGTATACGAGATCTCGCAGGAATTAAACAAAAGGATATCCTTTGATATAGTCGGGAACAATGCTGAGATCGAGGCAGAGGTCTTTGATAAATTGACCGATCCGCTGCTGCATATGATACGCAATTCTATTGATCACGGTATAGAATCCTCTGAGGAGCGTGATAAATTGGACAAACCACCTATTGGTATTATTCATGTTTCCTTCGAGCAAACCTCGGACAATATTATCATTCGCTGCCGTGATGACGGCAAAGGGCTTTCAAGGGAGAAACTTCTGAAAAAAGCCATTGATAATGGTGTTGTAACGGAAAAAGAGGCGAAAAACCTCACCGATAGCGATATCTTCTACTTCATCTTCTCCATGGGATTTTCCACCAAGGAAAAATTGTCGGAATTGTCAGGACGCGGAATCGGTATGAATGTTGTTAAAACAATCATCGTAGATGAACTGAAAGGCCGTATTGAGATAGACAATCGCCCCGGTGAAGGTGTAGAATTCATTCTTTACATTCCATTGACATTGTCCATACTGAATGTTCTGCTTTTCGAAGGGACAGATGACCTATTCGGTATTCCCATTGATTATATCCGCGGGATCTTCCATCGTTCGAGGATCAGGGTCAAAACCGTTAAAAAGCGCAATTATATTGAGTTTGAAGGTTCTTTGATCCCGTTATATTCCTTTTCTCAGGTAGTAGGCCAAGTAAGCCCGTATGATGAGGATTTCATTCTTATCGGGGAATTCAATTTTATCAAATTCGCTTTTACAGTTGAAAATATTGTGGAGAAGATCTCAGCCGTGATCAAAAAACTCAATCCTCCCATTTCAGATAACAGTTTGTATCTGGGATCCATAATTCTGGGAAACGGCAAATTGACCCCTATTCTTGATCCCGAATATTTTTCACAGGACGCTGCGAAATTCTTAATGGACAATAAGGGTCTTCGCATTGACGACAGGGTTAGTTACCGGATCTTAGTTGTTGATGACTCGATCACTACGAGGACCATTGAAAAGAACCTTCTGGTAGAACTCGGTTATGAGGTCGACGAGGCCGCCGACGGGGCTGCCGCCCTGGAATTGGTTTTAAAAAATCATTATGACCTGATATTCTCTGATGTTCAAATGCCTGTTATGGACGGTGCGGAATTTCTAATGGCTATAAGAAGAAGAAAGAAGAGTAAAACGATACCGTTCGTATTCGTATCAACCGTGGATAGTTCTATTCTCGATGTTCCCGTAAAATCATATCAATCCTTTATTAAGAAAAGGGACTTCACGGTTAAAAAGCTTGAGGGATTGTTGAGGGAATTATTATGATACGCGTTTTGATCGTAGATGATTCGGTTGTCGTCAGAAGAACTCTTCGCGAGATCTTTATGGACGATGATAATATCGAGGTTATAGCGGAAGCGCAAAATGGGAATGAGGCCGTGTACTTTGCGAAGAAGTTCAATCCCGATGTGATCACAATGGATATACATATGCCCGGCGGCAACGGCTTTATGGCTATTGAGAAGATCATGAGAGATGATCCTACTCCCATACTTATCCTGACAGCTTCAGCAGGCATTTCCGATGAGGTATCGATCTTCCAGGTATTGAAATACGGCATTGTTGATATATTTGAGAAGCCCGATATCACGGAGTGGGAAAAAAATCCGGCTCTGAAAAAGAGATTTTTCGAGAAATTGCATGAATTGTCCTTTCTTAAAGACAGAATGAAGAAGGTCAAAAGAGAAAGAAAATATATCGCGTCGGAGATCAAATTACTGGCAATAGTCTCTTCTACCGGCGGCCCGAAGGTCCTAAAGGATATCTTCTCGTCATTGAAACCTGAGCTCCGTGTTCCCATCTTATGTGTCCAGCATATATCCAAGGGCTTCGGTTCCGGACTGATCAAATGGATGGACGCGTTTTCCGTTCTGCCTGTTTCTACTATTACTAATAATGAAAAATTGAAAAAAGGCCATATTTACTTTCCGCCTGACGATCATCATCTGGAGATCTCTCACAACCTCAGGGCTGTTCTGAACCAGAAAGAGCCGATCTTCGGCCTGCGTCCCGCTGGAGATTACCTATTGAGATCAATGTCCTTTCTTGGAGACCGCGGAATGGGAATAATCCTTACGGGAATGGGAAGTGACGGCTCGAAAGGACTTAGAGAGCTCTATATGAACGGGGGATATACCATAGTTCAGGACAAGGAATCTTCTGTGGTATGGGGAATGCCCAAGAGCGCAGTTGAGCTCGGATGTGTTAATGAAGTTCTTGGCGTATCGGAGATGATCGATAGGATCAATGAATTAATATGAATATACCCTCAGCTTTGTCCTCATTTGTTCTGAATCGCTTCGGGATCAATCTGAATCCTGAAAAAACAGAAGCGGTACTGAGCTTTTTGAAGGAGACAAAGGGATTATCTGAAGACAATTTAATTGCTGCGATCAATACGGATTCTATCCTCTTATACGATCTGATAAACAAGATAGTGGTTCCCGAGACCTATTTCTTCCGCAATATCGAACACATCCTTATACTCATAGATATTCTGACCAAGGAATTCATGGGCAGGAAAAGCCTCATGTTCTTATCCGCCGGCTGCTCTACAGGTGAAGAGGCCTATACCTTAGCCATACTTCTTAAAGAGAAATTTCCGCATCTTTACGAGAACTCCATGATCTATGGCATCGACCTCAATCCGAAATCCATTGAAAAGGCGAAGCATGGTGTTTATACCAAATCCTCCATCAGGAACGATATGATGGGAATTGGCAAGAAGCATATAAAGCGGCTGTCACCCTATGAATACCGGCTTTCCGATGAGATAAGAGGTAAAGTTATTTTCAAACAGGGTAATCTTCTGGATTATGATTATTCCTGCTGGACGAAACAATATGACATTATTCTCTGTCGAAATGTTTTTATTTATTTTGATACGGACCACATTTTGAAAGCGCTTAACCGTTACTACGATATAATGCATGAGAACAGTTATCTTTTTGTAGGGCATTCTGAGATGATCAATCAGATATCAACGGAATTTCAACCGCTTCTGCTGAGAAATAGCTTTGTTTTTCAAAAAGCCGTTGAGAAATCCCCCGCTTCTGAAAATGACTTGATAATAGAGAGTAAGCCGCCGAAAAAAGCCGATAAGAGAACGGAAAGACCCAAATCAAAGACCCTGACCTCAGTGGCGGTTGAAGAAAATGAAATGAGACTTGAAAAGATCAGAGAGAAGATCTCAGAGGAGTCGTACGCAGATGCCAAGGAAATGGTAAATAAGTATCTGGAGAATTATCCAACTTCCCTTCATGCAAGCATCTTATCCGCGACACTGCTCTTATTCGATCAGAAACATGATGAGGCGTTGAAGCTTATTGATTCGATTGTGAAGGTCCCCGAAACGAAGTATTACATTTTCTTTCTGAAGGGCATCCTTTTTTCAGAAACAGGGGACTTTTCTATGAGTATCAAATTCTTTAAATTGGCATTGGTGGAGAATCCGACATGCTTGATATCAAATTTCTTTTTAGGATTTATTCACGAAGAGAAAAGATATTACCGCATTTCTCTGAAGTATTACACAGAGACGATACGGAATAAAAGTCTCTTTATTAAGGATAGTGTTCAGAAGATCATGCCGCATCTGAGCGCGAAACAATTAAGGGACCTTGCCCAGAAGAAATATACAGCTTTGAAAATTAAGGAGGCAACTTTATGAAATTACTATATGTGGAAGACAGCACCACACTCGTGAAGATGGTAAAATTCTATCTCGAACAAAAAGGGATCGAGGTCTTCAGTTGTGATAATGTCGACGAAGCCATTGAAATATTGGATAATGAGCAGATAGATTTCATCCTTGCGGATATAATCCTGAGAGGTACTTTCAAAACCGGGTATATCCTCGTAAGAGAGGTGAAGAAGGACCCAAAGTTGAAGGATATCCCGATCGTCCTTACCTCTACGAGAAATGCGAAATCGGCCACCATTACAGCTCAGAAGGTAGGCGCTGACGGTTTTGTGGAAAAACCATACAATATGGATGATCTTTACAAGACGATCATTGAGGTAATGAATGAAAGTGCTTAAATGCGCTATAGGAGAAACATCATTCGGATTTGAATTAAAAAGAGAGATCGAGGAAGTGATCGAAGCCGTGGAGACACGTCAATTTCCCGGCCAGAAGAAACAGACGGTCGGTTTTTTTAATTATCGCGGGCGTGAAATTCAATTGCTGAACCTTGCGCATATATTGAAATGGAAGTACAACAGGGAGTATGTGGACAGATTTATCATTGTCATTAAGGACAAGTCGTTTGCTTTTCTGGTGGATCACATAGACAATATCTACGATCTACCCGATGAACAGATGGAGGACCCTTCCGATCATAAGTTGCCTAATGGCGAAATGATAGCAAAGGTTTATGTTGATGAGAGTTATCCCATATATGAGATCTCTAAGATACTGGAGAAAATAAAAGATGGAAGAAAAAAACATTCTAAAAGCAAGAGCGCTTAAGATCTCCAAAGAATCCAAAAAATCTGTACACGAAGGTAAAAAACGTTTTATCGTGATCCGTGTGGAGAAGAAGCACTTTGCTATCCGCTATGAAGAGATCATTTTTATCGGGCAGAACCGCGAGATACGGATACTTCCAAAAGTGAGCTCGCCTTTCATCGGGATCGTAAATTTTAAGGGTACGATCTTCAATGTCGCTGATATCAAATTACTTCTGAATCAAAGCGATCAA
Organism: bacterium; assembly: GCA_023144005.1. GTDB lineage: Bacteria > AUK180 > AUK180 > AUK180 > AUK180 > JAGLWT01. The sequence continues at coordinate 1,510 of JAGLGN010000020.1, read as the reverse complement.
TCCAATAAGAAACATCTGATCTTTTTAAAGAAATATTTCATTGCCCTGGTGTACGATGCTGTCGATGATCTTGTATTTATTTCCGAGAATGCGATAAAATCGATATCTAACTCCGATTTTAACTTTATTAAAACATTCTATTCCCATGAGGAGCAAGATGTGTATATTATTAATTTAAAGGAATTCTATGAAACATGTATTAGTAGTTGATGATTCTCTTGTGATCAGAAAAACCCTGGAGGAGTATCTTCAGAAATCTGGCTATAAGGTATCTACGGTTGAGGATGGCGCGAACTTCTTTAAGTTCATCAGTGAAACCATTCCGGACCTGATAATTCTTGATAAGATACTCCCGGATGAAGATGGTTTCGATATACTCTGTAAATTGAAATTGAATCAGAGTTTCAATAATATTCCTGTTATTTTATTTACGACACACGATGAGTTCGAGAATGAGATGCAGGGCCTGAAACTGGGAGCCGAGTGTTTCCTGTCAAAAGATACAAAGCTCGAGGAATTGGAATTATGGGTGGATAAACTGATAGCGAAGCAGGAAAAGATCAAGGTTATTAAAGATAATCTGGATACCTTGTCCAAGGAGATCGCGGATAAGGAAGGAATAATTCTTGAGAAGGTCATGGAATTGAGGGATACCAATAGAAAATTGAGGAATCTTTCCGAGGATCTGATCCAAGTACTATTGAAGACATTGGAAGTCAGAGATGTGTACACAAGAAATCACTCAATGAATGTATCAAAACTGTCTCTTATCATCGCTTCATATATGGGAATGAATCATGATCAAGTAGCTGACTTGAAGATCGCTGGCTATTTGCACGATATCGGTAAGATCGGCATCACCGATTCCATATTAAAATATCCGAGTCGCCTGGATGATAAAAAGAAGAGAGTGATCGAGAATCACGCGAACATCGGCGGAGATATCATCGGATCGGTTTCATCTCTCAAACATCTGGCGGGCTTTATCAAGCATCATCACGAGAATTTTGACGGAACCGGATACCCGGATAAGCTGAAAGGAGATAAAATCCCTGCGGAATCCAGGATTATCAGGATCGCTGATTTCTTTGATGCTTTGTCGACCGACAGGGTGTACAGACCTGCATTTTCGGTAGAGAGGACAATAGCCATGATGAAGGATAAATCCGAGCAATTCTTTGATCCCGAGATACTGGATATATTCCTGGAAGTAATAAATAAATCCTCCCCCATTAAGACGTAAACTGTCTTTGTTGAGAAAATTATTTTGAATTAACTTACGAGGCACAGCGTTTTGTGTTCAGGTTCTGTCAACTCTTTGCTTTGAACTTCTGCACCATGACAGCCGGTCGTTCGCGTGGCGAACGACATGTCCCATTTCCAGTGTCCTGTTCCATAAATACTATGTCAATGGAATGTTTAGATTTGAGTCAATTCCAACAAACGATGATTGCGGCGTACCCTTTGTGGTCCGGAAGCGAAGAGAGAGGAAGAAATTGACCAAAGATGA
>JAGLGN010000002.1 GCA_023144005.1 bacterium | reverse complement strand
GCATATGTTAATAATGAAAAGATGGGTCAAAGCTCCATCAAATAATCTTTATTCAATTGTCAATTTCACATTGCCAATTCAATATGGTATGATTATTGTTTATATAACGGCATGAGAGAAGGAAAATTGTTCGATCTTACTGTAGCTCCGGTCCCTTTAAGAACTGCATCCAGCGTTGAAGGCGTTGTTCCCGGTAAAAACGAATTGTCTTCAAAGGTAGCAGGAGTGGAACATAGAGGACAGTTTACTAGCGTACTGTATCATGAATACACTTATCTACTGCAAAGCGAATACGGGTATCTGCATTGGGAGAGCCCTATATTTGACAAAGCATATAAAAAATATTAGAATTCTCAAGAGGTGAGTATGAAAAAGATATTATTATCCCTTGCTATCGTTATCCTGATCTCAGGTACGGTCTTCGCGGCAGGTCCTAAAATGCGTGTCGCCGTATCGAGTTTTGAGGACAAGACAAATTCCTACGGGCATTGGGAGATCGGCAGTGGAATAAGCGATATGCTGATAACAGAACTTGTGCAAACGGAAAAATATTCGGTAATGGAACGATCACAGCTTAATAAAATTCTTGAAGAACAGAAATTGTCCCTGAGCGGAGCAATCACGGGGCAGACCTCGGCACAGGCCGGTAAATTGCTCGGAGTTCAATATCTGATAACGGGCTCCGTCACGGAATTTATTAATAGATCATCTTCAGGCGGCAGTGGCGTCAGGGTTAAAGGTATCCGCATCGGCGGAAAAGCATTTTACGCCAAAGTAGGGATCGATATAAGGGTATACGATGTAAATACCGGCGAGATCATCGCCGCACAGCATGCCGTCGGCGAGAGCAAAGGCATGGGGTTTGATCTTGGTGCCAGCAGTAGAGGAATTGATTTCCGTACTTCGAAGATGCAGAAATCCCCTCTCGGCAAGGCGGTCAGGCAGGCCATACAGCAGGCCGTATATTTCATTACACAAAAGGTTGCCAATAAAGCATGGGAAGGCAAGACGATGAAGGTCTCTTCCGATGGAATGGTCTATATCAACGGCGGCAGCAATTACGGTATTGAAATGGACACTGTGTTTCAAGTGGAGGCGATAGGCGAGGAGCTGATCGATCCCGACACAGGTCTTTCCCTGGGTTCCGAGAATGAATTCAAAGGCACTATCCGGGTAGTTGACGTGAAAGAAAAATATGCCATTTGCGAGGTACTTACGGGAAGCGGATTTGACAAAGGTCAAATAGTTAAGGCAGTTGATGAATAAGTTACTCCGTCTTTTTTTGATCATTATAGTATTGGCGGGATTCGCGGGCTGTACAAAAACACCTCCTCCGAAAGAGCCGGTGTCTAAACCCGTATTGGAGCTGACCAGGAAACTGACGCCGGTGGAGATCAGAAATCTGGCTTCTCTGGAAAGAAGCATCCTATCAGGCGAGAAAAGTATTCGTGATGTTATCGAAGAATTTGTAAATGGAGATTATTATCAGGTGATCGGAATTTCTGACGCTCCCGGAAAATTACCGATGAAAAAACTGGCCGCGAAAACGGATGCAAAACGCTGGGGAGCCATATTTATGAAGTTCCTCCTGAAGGGCGACGAGGATCTCGATCTACGGGGTGAGTATGTTGATTTTCTGACCTTTGAGGGTGAGTATTTTGATCAAAGCAATAATACAGTCTATGTTATATACAGATTTAAAAAAGAGGTAGAAAAATGAAGCGCATAATCGTAATTACTTGCTTGCTACTGGTGGCATTCCTGCTTATCTCCGCAGGGGACAATGAAAAGAAGAAGGGAACCGATGTTTCGGGAGTAGTTTCCTATCTTGAAGGCAATGCCCAAAAGGCTCAACTTGATGCCGAAAAGTGGAGTTTCATGCAAGAGAAGGAAGAAGTGATCGGTGGTGAAAAGGTGAAGACCCTTAATGAATCCCGAGCCGAATTGGAGCTCGATCTGGGTAAGATCATCCGCATGGCGCCACTCACTGAGGTAGATGTGCTGAAGCTCTACAAAGAGGTTGATGAGAAGGGCAAAAAGAAAAGTGATATAAAGATAAAGATCAAAGAGGGTCAGATCTATTCCAAGATAGACGCTCTTGGAGAAATGGAATCTCTGGAAATAGAGACCCCATTGGCATCCGCAACCATCCGCGGCACTATCTTTCAGATCGATTGTAATCAGAAGGATGTTGTTCAGCTTGATGTTATCAAAGGCGAGGTGTGGGTCTATTCCAATAATATCGAAGATCCCCGGGAATTCTATTTGCAGAACCAGGGAAACCCGAACAAGATGAAAAGACCTTTCAGGCGTATCGATAAGCCCTTTAAGAGAGTTAGCAAGGAAGAATGGCTTGAGATCATTAAGAATATGCAGCGGATAACCATTTCAAAGGACGGTACGACCACGGTCCGCGACTTGACCGAAGAAGACATTGATAATTCCTGGATCGAGTGGAATAAAAAAATGGACGAAGAGGTGAAACGCTGACATGCACCCCCTAGTACTCAATCTGATATTTTTTGTTTGGCTTAATATTGTGCTGGTCATCTCCTTTCTTTCAAAGGTGATGGTCTATCTTTCCCCGGGTGAGGAAATATCTGCCGATAAGAAATTCCGCGCTATCATCGGTTTGATGCTTTTGAATATCACATCATTGGGGGTTCTTGTATATATTTACTCATTGCCTCAAGTATTGAACCCGATTTTCTGGGAATTTATCCTCATGGGCTTTTTCCTTCTTTACGCGGCGCTGATATCGGTATTTCTTAATAAATTTTCACATAATCTAACCGGCAAGAATGTGAAGACCTTGCTCAATTTCGGAAATCTCATGTATTACTTTCCCTTCTTCCCGCTCAGCATAGCTATTTCCGTCATTCTGAAGAGCAGTAAAAGTAAGATCGTCTCTAGGGATTATCCGATATACCTGACGGAGAACCAGCTTAAAAATATTATTGAAAAGGATTCGGAGTTGGAGGAGGAAGAGAAGGATATGCTCACCTCTATAATCGGATTTTCAAATATCAAAGCAAGTGAGATCATGATCCCCAGAACCGCTTTAGAAGCGGTCGAACATGATACCACCATGGCGGAAGTGCTCAAAACATTCAAGAACAAGGGTTTTTCGAGATTACCTGTTTATAGGGAAAATCCCGATAATATTGTCGGTATCCTTTATATCAAGGATCTGATAGGGCTGACCCCTGAGAAATTTAATCTTGAAGAGCTTATGCGCAAACCCATCTTTATGCCGGAAACGGTTAAATTGGATGAATTGCTGAAATTGATGATAGAGAAAAAGATGCAGATGATGATAATTCTTGATGAATGGGGCGGCACTGCCGGCATGGTGGCTATGGAGGATATCATCGAAGAGATCATAGGCGAGATCGAGGATGAGTATGACAAGCATCATAAAGATATCGAGAAGATCGAGAAGAATACCTACAAGATCAAAGCATCCGTGGAGATCGAAGTAATAGAAGAGAAATTGAATATCGAACTCCCCAAGGAAGATGTGGAAACTGTAGGCGGATTTGTTCTGACTTTATTGGAAAGGATACCCAAGAAGGGTGAGACATTTGAATACAAGAACCTTCACTTCAGGATATTGGATTCTGATGAGAGAAAGATCAACTGGCTCTTGATAAATGTACGTCAAAAGGTGAAAAATGAAAAAACTGAATAGTATATTTTTGGCGGGCCTCTTTGTAGTGGTCCCTATTTCGATTACTCTGTGGGTATTTTTTCAGATCGTCAGCCTCGGAGATAAACTGATCCGGCCGATAATGAATTTATTGAACAGGCAATACGGATGGCCAATAATTCCGGGCGTCGGCCTAGTGGTGATAATACTTCTCATCTTTATCATCGGTGTCATCGCTAAAAATTTCCTTGGCAAGAAGCTTTTCCTGCTTATGGAATGGATAATTGACAGGGTTCCCATTGTTAATAAGATATATCAATCGATAAAGGATATTTCAAATGCTTTTCTCGGGACAAGTGAGATGAAACTCTTCAAAAAAGTGGTCTTGATAGACTATCCCTCTAAAGGAATTAAATCTATTGGATTCATGACAAATGAGACCACTATGCTGGATGAAAAGGACAATGATTATGTCTCAGTTTTTATCCCCACTACCCCGAACCCTACCTCCGGATTTTTCCTGATGTACCGTAAAGAAGATGTGAAAGAAATGGACTTGAAAGTCGATGAGGCTTTGAAGTTGATCATCTCCGCGGGAGCGGTGGAAAAACCCAAAAAACATCTTGACAAATCTTAGTTCCTTTGTTATAATTCACTTTTACTCGCGGGTGTAACTCAGTGGTAGAGTATCTGCTTGCCAAGCAGACTGTCGCCGGTTCAAGTCCGGTCACCCGCTCCAGTAATATGGCGGGGTAGCTCAGTCGGTAGAGCAGAGGACTGAAAATCCTTGTGTCGCTGGTTCAATTCCGGCTCCCGCCACTTTTCCTTTCAATGGGCGATTAGCTCAGCTGGTTAGAGTACTACGTTGACATCGTAGGGGTCACTGGTTCGAGTCCAGTATCGCCCACCATTTTTATTTAGAGGCGGCATAGCCAAGTGGTAAGGCGGCGGTCTGCAAAATCGCTATTCACCCGTTCAAATCGGGTTGCCGCCTCCATTCTTACATCTAGCCGGGATGGCGAAATTGGCAGACGCAAGGGACTTAAAATCCCTCGGGACTTATGTCCCGTGTCGGTTCAAGTCCGACTCCCGGCACCACGCTAAATACAATGAACAATGTACAATTGACAATGAACAATGAATAGTAAGTGCACCAGTGGACCCAGTGGAACAATAGACAAGAAAGAATGAAGAATTAAGAGATTAGGCAGAAGAGCAGTAGCGTGTGACGTGAAGAATTCAAGAAACAATAATTAAAGATTGAGAATGAGATAGTGGGAGTACTGTTGTTTCGTATTTGGTTAAATACGGAAGTGCGAAGATCCGTCCGACATATTTATTTTATTTCCTCCATCACCTTCGAGGATTTATATTTGATAGTATAAATTATACTTGACATTATAATAATATATGTTATAATTATTTTAGGAAGACGAACTATTATGGCAAGAGTGAATACAGAAAAACTTATTCTTACAAAAAAGGTTTTAGCGAAGGCTGGCTTTGATACCGGCAACATTAAATCTTTATTCAAATCCGGTAAAACGCTTACTCCGGATTTTCTTGTCGATATGAGCGGCCGAAACTATGCTGTGGATATCAGAACTGCAAACAGAATGAATACCGTACTCTCAACTCTCTTTTATCGCAGTTCCACTGTATTGAATGCAATGATTGGCCAGTATCATATGGAAGGTCTCGCTGTATTCATTGTCCAAACCGCCGATGAAAAGGATATTCAGAGACTGGAAGACAGATTTCTACTTTACTCTCCGGGACTTTCCTGGCTGGTCATCAGAAATGAGAACTGCTTTGCATATAAGTTAAAAGGAGATGAAAGTACAAATCTATTGTTCTGGAACAATTCGGTACCGCAAGAATCCGAAAAGGATAACCATAAACTGTCTTTCAGCGACCTCGAACTCTGGATGTTCAAGGTACTTTTCTTTCACAATAAAAAGGATTTGGGTAATAAAATAATGAACGCCTTTCAATTAAGCAAAGAGGCAGGCGTCTCAAGACGAACGGCGAATAATTGGGTGAGCGCAATGCTATCCGAGGAGCTGATTTCCAAAGATCGGATCAAAGGACTTGATCTCTGGGTAGATTTTTATCTGAATCTGTGGATCGGGAAATACCGCATGGGGGATAATGAAATAATGCACTTTAAGCCGATTTCCACAAATATAAATAAAGAGATTATTTTAGGAGAGCTCTCCCGTATTTCACAAAGAGAGAGTAAATATATCATTACCGGTCATTCGGCAACTGATTTCTACAAGATCAAATACAGTAATGCGAAACAAATTCATATATATTCAAATACCTCTGATTTGGGTGAAATTGCCCGGGACCTTAATCTAATCCCTTCAAATTCCGTTACCGATATTCGCATTGTGCTATCTAAATATCCCGAAAGTATTTGGAGAGGTCTGAAATATTCCGTAGAAAAAACAGTTGTAGATCCTTTGCAGCTTTGTCTGGATTGCTATCATCTTCGGGAAAGGGGATACGAACAAGCAGGTATCATTAAGGAGGAGCTGATATTTAATAATGAGTGAGAACATCATACTAAAATACCTTACCGCCGTTTCAAATGCTCTTGGTGAAAATATGAAGGATTTTGTTGTAATCGGAGGAATGGCAAATTATATTTACCATTTGGTAAAAGGCAGTGATTCTTCCCTTACAACATTTGATATAGATTTGCTTACTGAAGTGAATAGAAAGAGGACGTTCAACCTGGATGAGAAACTAGAACCTTTGGGTTTTTCTACGGTAATAGGAAAGAATCAGGAAGTGAAATTTAGGAATATTGAATGGAGAAAATCAACTGATGTATATTTTGAGATAGAGATACTTGTTCCGTTGAAAGGGAAAGAGACTTCAGGTAGGAAGGTATATGCGGCTAAAAATGTAGTTGGTCAGCCACTTCGCTATACAGATATTCTTTTAAAGAATCCAAAGAGATTTAAGCTGCGAAATGGCCCCAAGATAATGATTCCTCATCCGGGAAGATATATTCTTCAAAAAACGCTTTCATACAAAAAGAGGGATAGTAGGGAGGAGCTCCATAAGGATATCGCTTATATTGTTGATGTACTAAATCTCTACTTTATAGAAACTGACGACCTTATCGGAGAGATTTTAAATGTTTCCAAAGGAGTGCCCGCTTCTTGGATCATAAGCGCAATGAGTAATTTTAAAGAGTTATTTATTGAAAGAGATCAGTATGATGGAATACGGATATCAGAAAAATTTCTACCGGATCTGACTTTTGATCAGATCAAAATGCAGACCGGCATGTTCATTGAAAAATTAATAAAGTGTTTGGAAAAGAATAAAAACTGAAAAAACTGCATATCGTACTCTTAAAAAGTTGTAGATTAAGAGAAATATTGGATGGTTCTATAGGTGGAGAAAGATGGATTCCTGCTTTCGCGAGAATGACGTAAGCCAAGTCAAGCCCTGTTCCTACGATATTTCCGACTGTTTTTAATTCTCATCCCTTATCCACTTGTCCCTGGGACACTGGGTCCACTGGAGCCACTGCGGAGCATGCTGGCTCCGCGCGCTCCGCATTACTCACAGATGTGCTTTTAATTTTGATTCGATGACGGATTTGGGAACTGCGCCTACGATCTGGTCCACTACCTCTCCGTCTTTGAATACCAAGAGAGTGGGAATGGACATGATGCCGTATTTTCCCGCGACCGCACGGTTCTCGTCAACATTGACCTTTCCGACCTTTACACGGCCCGCATACTCTTCTGCGATCTGCTCAACTGTCGGCGCGACCATTTTACAGGGCATACACCATACAGCCCAAAAATCAACTAAAGCAACGCCGCTGTGGCTTTCGATCTCTTCTCCAAAGTTATTGTCGTTCAATACGATCTCACTCATTGTTCTTCTCCTCTAAATATTTTTGAATATTAAATGCGGCCATGGCGCCGTCACCAACGGCGGTGGCCACTTGATAAAGATTCTTTTCAACAACATCACCTGCCGCAAATATACCTTCTGCGGTGGTCTGTCCGTTTTTCTCGGTAGTAATATATCCATTCTCGGTCATATTTATTCCCAATGCTTCTCCATCGATGAATGATGAAGCCGGAGTATATCCGACGAATATAAAAACACCTTCAGTATCGTGTATCTTCACTTCGCCTGATAATTTATCTTTGTATTTAATTGCGGACACCTTCTTCTCACCCATGATCTCTTCAGGCAATGCGTTCCAAATGATCTCGATTTTCTCATTGCTGAAGGCCCGTTCCTGTATGAGTTTGGAAGCCCTCAACTGATCTCTTCTGTGCATAATGAACACCCTGGACGCATGTTTTGTCAGGTAAATACCCTCTTCAACGGCGGCATCACCGCCACCGATCACAGTGACGACCTTGTCCTTGAAAAACGGTCCGTCACAAGTTGCGCAGTAGGATACTCCCCGTCCGGTGAATTTCTCCTCTCCTTCCACTCCGATCTTTCTGGGGACTGCCCCAGAAGCCAAAATGATGCCCTTGGCAAGTATCTCCTCTCCCCATGTTCTTATCAGGTATCCTTCTTTGTGTTTTTCTATTTGAGTCACCTCGTCAAATAATAATTGTGTTCCGAACCTTTTCGCCTGCTTGACCATTTTTTCAGCCAGCTCCTGTCCCTTGATCCCATCGGGAAATCCAGGGTAATTCTCGATTTCATCGGTTAAAACGATTTGCCCGCCATGAGCCATTTTTTCGATCAAGATGACATCGAACATTGCACGGCTGAGATAAATGCCGGCGGTCAATCCTGCGGGGCCTCCCCCGATGATAACTACATCTTTATTTAGCATGTCACTTCTCCAAGAGACCGTGTTTGATCAGCAGACCCTTCACTCTGGCTTTCATATTCGGGTCATTCCCTATGATCTCATCGATCTCCGTTCCGTTGGAGTCCAATATTTTGATCGTGGGTATAGCTCTTATCCTCGGAAACATTTTCATTATTTTCTCAGTGGCGAATCCTACCGGATAATTTATACGGTATGTCTGATAAAAATCCTGAAGCTCTTCAAATGAAATTTCTCTGTCAACCGAGATACCGACGACCTGTACTTCTTCAGGGAAAGTCTTCTGGATCTCAACTAATTTAGGGATGGCTTTTCTGCAGGGCCCGCACCATGTTGCCCAGAAATCAATGATCAGCAATTTTCCCTCGATGGGTTCTATGCTGAATTTTTCTCCTGAAACATCTCTGATCTTCATATCAGATCCTGGATTTATTTGAACCGGTGTCTGAGGCGCCGCGGAATTAATTCCGAAGAAGGAAATAGCTAACAATGAGATAATTATAAAGACCCTACTTCCCATTCGCATACTCCTTCAACTGCTTAAGGATCTCAAAAAGTTTTTCATCTTTGATGCAATATATATGACGATTGCCCCTTTTTTTCAATTCGACCAATCCCAATATCTGGAATTTGCACAGGCTCTGAGATACGATCGACTGTGAAATACCGCTGAGCTTAACGATATCGTTCACGCACCTTTCGTTCTTAAAGATAGTAAAAAGTATTTTCAACCTGCTTGCATTGGACATTGCCTTCATGATCTCTTCCAGCCGCGCGAAGGTCTCTTCTTTTATTTTCATTGCCACCTCGTTTTATAATATTATAATATAATAATATACGAATGTCAATAGCATGGGCAAAAAACGTGCGCCGCGCCGCGTCCTGTTGACAAAATCATCGGATACAGGTACAATATCCCATGATCCTAGAAATCGTATTCTTAGTAGTGCTTCTTATATTCTCCTTTTCCTTTTCAGGCAGTGAGACCGCATTGTTTTCCATAAGAAAAGCCCAATTAAGAGATCTAAGCTCGACCGACAAAAAACTGCATGATAATATTGTATACATGCAGAAAAAGGGCGCGGATTATCTCTCAACGATATTGATCGGAAATACATTGGTAAATGTTACCGCAGCATCCATTTCTCTGAAACTCTTTCTCGATTCGGGATTGGCTAATTATGAGATGTACAACTTTCTGATCATGTCTTTTCTGGTAATAATCTTTGGTGAGGTATTGCCAAAGACCATTGCCCTGGAAAATAATATCAAATTCATTTCCTGGGTCCGCCATATGCTTTTTATTTTATCCAGATTATTTTATCCGTTCATTTTTATAATAAACCTCATAAATGGTTTTTTCCTGAAGATCTTTTCCCTCTTCATGGGCCCGGTTGAGCCCGATCTGGAAAAGGGCGAGTTATTTTCTGTACTTTCGAAGCTGGAAGGTGGACTGAGCAGAGAAGAAAGGACCATAAATCGAAATTTCCTCCGCCTTCTGGAAAAAGATGCTGATTCCATTGTGATCCACCGAAGCGATATGCACGGCATTGACCTTGAGGATGACCCCGAGGATATCAAATTGGCGCTGAGGGCTTCCGATCAACATTATATCCCCGTCTATGAAGGGAATATGGATAATATTGTTGGACTTTTCGACCTTTACTCTCTCTTTGATAAGGCAGGCGATGACCTGCTTTCCCATATTAAGAAGAATCTCATACCGGGCGAATATATCCCGCTGTACTCCAATGTTGAAAAACTTTTAAGGCACTTGAGTTCTTATGGAAAGCCCATTTTTCTGGTGGACGAGTACGGGGGTATCGAGGGAATGCTGACCGCGGAACATATAATGGACATGGTCTCACTTTCTGACGAGACCTATATTAGGGAATTGACGCATAATACATTTAGAATAAATCCACAGACTTCCGTTTTTGAAATGGAGATATTTTTTGAGATGGACATATTCAAAGAGGATGGTTCGTGTACTATTCTGGAATTATTTCTGGACCGTTTGCGCCGAATGCCGAAGAAGAACGATGCCGTGGATTTTGGAAAGATAACCGTTCTGGTGGATAGGGTTGAGAATTTCGCGGTGAGGTCATTTAAAGTGAAGGTGAAGAATGCTTGAGCTGGGAGTGATGATCTTTCTTATTCTGACGCAGGCGTTCTTCTCGGGAATTGAGATCGGATTTGTTTCACTTTTCAGATCAAAATTGCTTTACCGCCTTGTGAACGGAGATCGCGCCGCAAAGATATTGAATCGTTTCAATTCCAATCCCCATACATTTTTCTCCACGATCCTTGTGGGAGTAAACCTTGTTTCGGTTGCTATGGCGACTCTTTTCGGCGGATATCTGCATCGCATGGGAATTGAGAATTTCGAACTCTGGACCCCCATTATCCTTTTGCCGATACTGACCATTTTTGGTGAATCCCTTCCGAAACTGACCTTCAAGAAGTATAATTACCGCCTTACATTTTTCTTCAGTTATCTGCTTCAGTTCTCTTACATTATCCTTTACCCTCTTGTGCAGGTCTTCAGCTATTCTGTCAAATTTCTGCAAAGGATATTCGGTATGTCGGCCGGAGGAAAAGATATAGACAATGAGGAGCTCCGCGTCGCTACATTCGAATTGATCAAGACCTACGGCGGGGATAAGATGATCAGATTCAATGAGGGATTGACTAATATGATCGAGATCCCATCCGTTGAGTTCTTTGCCCGTTGTGCCCCTCCGCTGCTTTCGCTGAGGCTTTCGACCCGCGAAGCGGCGAAGATCATCACAAATGCCGGTTCGGAATGCGGATACCTTAATATTAAAAATGAATTTTACAGCGCCTCTTTGAGATCACTGCTTTTTTGCGACAATATCAAAGCAGCTCTGGAAAAACCGCTTTTGCTCAGCGGGAAAGAGCCACTGGGCAAGGCTTTATTGGAAGTATCAAAGAGAGATAATTCGATGGTCGGCTTCACCGATGAAAGTGGTAAAGTGATAAATATCTTCACGCGAAACGACTTTTTCGAGCGTGTCTTTTCCAGGGCATTCTCACCTACTATTTGAAAAAGAGAAGAAAAAATATTATAATAAACCAGAGGAAGGTATGAGAAAACATTTAATATTAATTCTTTATATGGTCGTGCTGCTTCTAGGGCTTTTTCTTTTTTGCGATGGTTCTTCCGTGCTATCTCTTCCTTTGGGGTCCTACGGAGTGCTTTTTTTTACCTTTTGCTGTTATGCTCTGGTCGGCGGCATGCAGTTTTCCATCGCAAAAAAGGTCAACTACTCCCTGGTGCATTTTTTTATGGCATTTTCTGTAATAATGTACGGCCCGTATAATACCCTTATCTTTGCGATACCCTTCTCTGCCTTGTATAAATGGCTGCATCTTTATCACATAGGAAAAAATGAAATCAAGAATTCCACCGATCGGGCGAATCAGATCCTGGTGAGCGTTATTTTCCGCACGATCGACATCTCTGTTCTTGGAATTTTATTCGCTCTCTGGTCTAAAAATGGACTGGCATTGGATTTTTCTCTCATGGAATTGCTCTTTGTTGCAGGTGCCGCATTCCTTGCCAGTGCGTCCAATCTCCTATCTGTTGTGATCGTCCGCCTGAAATTTTCAAAGGTTATCAGCCTCCTGCCGTTGTCCGCACTTTTCTGGATGCTTATGACATTGTCCGGCTACCTTGCAGCATACTTCATGTCCCTTTCGCTTTTATTTCCTGTCATTATCATGTTCATTCTGGTAATCGTGGCAAATTACTCGCTTTTTTTACTTTCTGACAAGAGAGATAAGCTCAATTGGGCGAAGGAACGAATAGAAGTATTGAACCGGATCAATGAGATCGGATTGAAGAACAAGGACACGATCACGATGCTCCAAAAAATTCAGCAGGAATTATCCTCGCGGGGAAAGTGCGATGATCTGACCATTCTGGAGAAGGGCAGTGTGCGGTTCAAATTCGTATTTAATCCCTCCGGTTTTGAATTGAACCCTGAGATGGGAGCATTTAAAAAGGATTTGCTGCCTGAAAATATTTTCCTGAATTATAAATTTCCTAAATATACATTAAAAAGCGTTAGTACAAAGAACCATTTTTATTTTTTGATCCTTGGAGGGAATGACCATATTTCGGGACATGCTTACTTCAATTCCGTCGCGGAGACTATTGTCCTGATGTTCGAAAGAAATAAGATGATCCAGGAGCTGGATGAGTATAATGGTCAATTAAAGGAAATGAATGCCAAGGTTGTTAATCAGAAGAAACTGAATGAAAGAAATGCTGTACTCATCGATGACAAGATCAGAAACTCACTCACCTCAATATTTGGCTATGCCACACTTTTTTCGACCGGCAAATTGGGACCGGTCACGGCTAAACAGAAGAAAGTGCTTTCCAATATGGAGGATAAGGTAGGAAATATTTTGCTCCGCGTAGGAATACTGAGGGATTTTATCACCGATGACCATATTAAATTGAACTTCTCTTCATTTGACTACACAGAGGTCCTGAAAGAAATTGACTTGGATGGAGATCAGATCAAGGTGACAGGAGCACATAACTTCTTTGGCGATGTGGACAAATTACGCTTTGTTATTTTGAATATCGAGGCGTATATACTTGGACATGGAGGAAAGATCAAGGGGATTGAACTCCATGGGGAGAACCATATTACCCTGATCAGGATAATCAATGATACAGTGAATGATCTCGCTGATGTAATTGATCGTAATGATGTTGACAGCATCCTTATCGGGGAGATACTCAACACCAAGGGTTTGAATGTTTCTGTAGAACTGAAAAAGACAAAATAAAATAAAACACTCTAGTGTTATGATTCATAAATAGAGGATAGAGATTCGAGGTTATAAAAACAGGATGACGCGCGAGGTTCTAAGTACGAAGTGGTGGTAGAGGCGAACCTGAGTGTTCGCCATCGCTGGTTATTAGAAACAAAATCCCTCTTTTTCAACTTGTAACTTGTGCTTTTGTCACTTGTGCCCCAATCATCCATTGTCAACTTATTTAAGAATCAGAGCACTTACCCCTTGACATTTTTCAAAAATCGCGTATAATTGTTATTTACTGCCCATTTTTTTTAAGGGTAGTGTGCTGTTTTCGCTGGAGTAGCTCAGATGGCAGAGCAGCTGATTTGTAATCAGCAGGTCGTGGGTTCAATTCCCTCCTCCAGCTTACTTAACTTAATTACCTATATTGAAGGACTTATCAGATAAATCTAATAAGTCAATGTGGTGGGATGGCCGAGTGGTTAATGGCACCAGACTGTAAATCTGGCGGCGGTAGCGCCTGCGGTGGTTCGAATCCATCTCCCACCATTGTATTTTAGCGGGAATAGCTCAATGGAAGAGCTCCACCCTTCCAAGGTGGTTGTTGCGGGTTCGAGTCCCGTTTCCCGCTCCATACCGCCCGCGTAGCTCAGCAGGTAGAGCACATCCTTGGTAAGGATGGGGTCACCGGTTCAAATCCGGTCGTGGGCTTTTACTCGAAATATAATATACGGAGGAACATATGGCAAAGGAGAAATTTGAACGAACTAAGCCACATGTCAATGTCGGCACAATAGGCCACGTTGATCATGGAAAGACCACGTTAACTGCGGCGATCACTAAATATCTGCATCTCAAAGGGATGGCGGATTTTACGCCGTTTGATGCGATCGATAAGGCCCCGGAAGAGAAAGCAAGGGGAATTACGATCAATACAGCTCATGTTGAGTATTCGACAGAGAAGCGTCATTATGCTCATGTTGACTGTCCCGGACATGCTGATTATATCAAGAATATGATCACCGGTGCCGCTCAGATGGACGGTGCTGTCGTTGTTGTTTCAGCAGCTGACGGCCCCATGCCCCAGACGAGAGAGCACATTTTGCTGGCCCGCCAGGTCAACGTACCCTACATTGTCGTTTTCCTGAACAAGGTCGACATGGTCGATGATCCTGAGATGATCGAGCTGTCGGAGATGGATGTAAGAGATCTTCTGAACCAGTATGAGTTTCCCGGCGACGATGTTCCTGTTATACAGGGCAGCGCTTTGAAGGCCGGCGAATCCGACGATGCTGATTCAGACGCTTATAAATGCATACAGGAACTTCTGGATGCTATGGATAACTCCATACCTGATCCCGAGAGGCCATTGGATAAACCTTTCCTGATGCCGATCGAAGATGTTTTCTCGATCACGGGAAGAGGTACGGTTGTAACCGGCCGTGTTGAGAGAGGCGTTATCAAGGTCGGAGAGGATGTTGAGATAGTTGGCCTCCGCGAGACGAGGAAGACTGTGGCGACCGGTGTTGAGATGTTCAGAAAGCTTCTTGACGAAGGCCGTGCCGGCGAGAATGTCGGAGTATTGTTAAGAGGCGTAAACAAGGTTGATGTAGAGCGCGGCCAGGTTTTGGCCAAGCCCAAGAGCATCACACCTCACACGAAGTTCGACGCGAATATCTATGTTCTGACCGCAAAGGAAGGCGGACGACATAAACCGTTTGTTACGGGATATCGTCCTCAGTTCTTTTTCAGAACTACAGATGTTACGGGATCGATCACGCTTCCTGAGAATGTTCAGATCGTCAAGCCCGGCGACAACCTCACCATTATGGTCGAGTTGATCAAGCCTATCGGAATGGAGATAGGTCAGCGATTCGCCGTTCGTGAAGGCGGCAGGACCGTTGGTGCCGGCGTTGTTGGCAAGATCCACGAGTAAAGAGGGTCTCAGTTATGCAACATTATATAACATTGGAATGTACCAGTTGTAAGTCCAGAAATTACACGGTGATCAAGAATAAAAAGATCAACAAGGACAAGCTGGTACTGAATAAGTATTGTCCGGTTGAGCGTAAGCACACCAAGCACAAAGAGATAAAGTAGAGGTTAGGGGTGTGGCTCAATTGGTAGAGCAGCGGTCTCCAAAACCGCAGGTTGGGGGTTCGATTCCCTCCGCCCCTGCCAGTATGAAGGAATAGTTTATGGGAATGATTGAAAAGATAAAGAATTTTTACAAAATTGAAAAGGCAGAAGCAAAGAGGATTACCTGGCCTTCGCGCAAAGAGCTGGGAAGTCACAGTATTTTGATCCTTGTGGTGAGTTTGATATTAGCGATAATATTCGCCGTAGTCGATCAGGGCTTCCAGATTCTTGTAACATGGCTGATAAAAACATTGTAGTATGAACGAAGAAGTAAAGAACAACAACATTGAAGTTACACCCGAAGAAGCCGAAAAGCGGGAACTTGAAGAATTAGAAGCGCTTCGTCAGATCTTCCTGAAGGAAGACGAGGGCTTCTCCTGGTATTTTCTTAATGTACTTACCACTCAGGAAGAGAAGGTGAGAGACCGTATCGTGCAATACGTAGAAGATAATCACCTGGAAAATGAAATTTATCATATCCTTCTGCCGGAAGTAAATTATTATGAGATTAATAAAGGGATTAAGGAAGAAAAGAGCCGCAAGCTCTATCCCGGCTATCTCCTTATAAAGATCAAGACCATCATGTCCTCTGAGGACGGAGAAGAGACAAATCTCTCTCTTTGGTATCAGATGCGGCAGGTAAACGGTGTGATCGACTTTGTAGGGACGAAGCAGGGACATATTCCAATCCCAGTTTTACCTTCTGAACTTTTGAGGATTTTCAAAGTGAAGAAGAGAAGCAAAGAGAAGAGGAGTTTCTCCTTTTCTCTTGGCGATAAAGTAAAGGTTGTTAAAGGGCCTTTTACCGATTTTATTGGAGAGATCTCGGATGTATATGAAGAGAAGCTTCAATTGAAGATAATGATCTCCATCTTCGGTAGATTGACCCCCGTTACGATCGCCTTTGAAGAAGTAGAAAAGATCTAAGGAGTATTAGATGGCAAGAAAAGAGGTAGTAGCAGTAATTAAATTGCACATTCCCGCCGGAAAAGCTACGCCGGCACCGCCTATCGGACCTTCATTGAGTCCTCACGGGGTACCTCTTCCGCAATTCTGTAATGCCTTCAACGAAAGAACGAAGGACCAGGCAGGCTTGATCATTCCAGCGGTTATCAGTGTTTACAGAGACCGCTCGTTTGATTTTATTTTGAAGACGCCGCCCGCATCAGTATTGTTGAAGAAAGCCGCCGGTATCGTAAAAGCATCCGGTGAGCCCAATCTCGTCAAGATAGGCCAGGTTACTTTGGATGATGTTAGACAGATCGCAGAGAGAAAGATGGTAGACCTTAATGCCAATGACATTGACGCTGCGATGAAGATCATCATGGGAACGGCAAGAAGCATGGGTATCGAAATTGTGGAGAAGGTGTAGGAGTATCTTATGAAGAGAATGTCAAAAAGAGTAAAGACCTACAAAAGCGAGATCGACAGTGAGAAGGCATACCCGCTTGATGAGGCAATTGAGCTTTTGAAGAAATTCCACCAGGTAAAATTCGATGAAACCGTGGAATACCACGCGAATCTGGGCGTAGACCCTAAATACGCGGAGCAAATGGTGAGGGGAACCCTGAGTTTACCCGCCGGTACCGGAAAGGTCGTTAAGGTCTGTGTTATCACATCCGGTGAAAATGTAAAAATAGCAGAAGACGCAGGTGCTGATATTGTAGGTGGAGATGATATCATCGAGAAGATCCAGAAGGAGAACTTTCTGGAATTTGATATTGTTGTCGCTTCGCCGGATATGATGCGCAATATCAGTAAAGTAGCCAGGATCCTGGGCCCCAGAGGCCTGATGCCTAATCCCAAATTGGGAACGGTGACCAAGGATATCTCCAAAGCAGTCACAGAGTTCAAAGCCGGGAAGATCGAGTATAAGGTCGACAAATTGGGCAATATGCATCTACCCCTCGGAAAGATCTCTTTCGACAATGATAAGATCAAAGAAAACTTTATCGCTGCTCACAAGGAGATCGTTAAGGCAAAGCCTGCTACATTGAAGGGAGTGTATTTGAGATCCCTTTATCTTAGTTCTACTATGGGCCCCGGCATCAAGGTGGACCCCAGTAATGTTATTCTTTAGGGGGCAGTGATGGCAAATGCAAAGAAAATAGAAGATGTAAAACTCATCAGTGAGATCCTCGGCGAAAAAGGGAACGTCTTTTTTGTTGATTTTACGGGATTGGATGCGAACAAGACCATCCTGTTCAGAAGAGAGATCAGAGAAAAGGGCGGAATTTACAAGGTTTTCAAGAACCGTCTTTTCAAGATCGCCGCAAAAGATAATAATATGCCTACCGAGATCGAGGAATTTACCAGACTCACCACCGGATTCGTTTTTATCGGCGAAGATCCCACCGGTGTTGCAAAGGCTTTGAAGAAATGGGAAAAGGAAAATGAAACCTTCAAGATCAAGGGCGGATTCTATATTGACCGCATCCTTGGCGAAGAAGAAATTGCAGAACTTTCAAAAATACCGAGCAAAGACGAATTACTGGGCAGACTCCTGTATGTTCTTAACTCACCTCTAACAAGATTTATTGGTGTGTTGAAGGCAAATCAGAGAGATCTCGTTGCAGTATTGAAGCAAGTTTCGGAAAAAAAGAAATAATTAGGAGGATAAAATGGCAACTATCACAAAAGAACAGGTCATTGAATTTATCGAGAAAATGACGGTTATGGAATTGAACGATCTAGTAAAGGAACTCGAAGAAAAATTCGATGTTACCGCAATGGCCTCAATGGCCGTAGCAGCGGCACCCGCAGGTGCTGCACCGGAAGCAGAAGAAGCTGAGCAGACAGAATTCGATGTTATCCTTAAAGAGCCGGGCGACAAGAAGATCCCCGTGATCAAGATCGTAAAGGACATTACAGGTTTGGATCTTAAGAGTGCGAAAGCATTGGTCGACGAATCACCAAAACCCGTAAAAGAAAAGATCTCCAAGTCAGAGGCTTCTGAGATCGCCGCGAAATTGGAAGAAGCCGGCGCATTAGTTGAGATTCAGTAAGTTTCTTAAGGGTTTGTTTTCTAGTGTACTGTCCATAAATACCACGACAATGGAATGCTTGGATTTAAGTCAATTTCAACGAACGATGAGCGCGGCGTACCCTTTGTGGTCCGTAAGCGAAGAGAGATGAAGAAATTGACCAAAGATGAGATTCCCTTCGGGCTGAAGCTCTTTTTCCGTCTTCTGCGTTGCTTGTTGCTTACATACCGCAGTGGGTATGCGGCGCTCCTCGCGTCTTGAATACGGATTGAAAATAGCATCAGCCATTGTTATGGTATTTATGAGACAGTACGCTATAATCGCTAAACCTGCCTGACCTTATAGGCACAGGCAGGTTTTTGTCTTTTTCGTTAGTAATTTAGGAAGGTGCAGATGATAAAAACCAGATTAAAAGTTGAAGAATTTAAGGAATTCAGCTTTGGCAAGTTCAGGGAAAAGCTTCCCTTAAGCAATCTTCTCGAGAACCAGTTTAAGTATTTCAACAGATATATGAGCATTGTCGACAATGATCATATGTTCAAAGTAGATATAGATGCTGATTATCAAACCAGAGATATATTTGAAATATCCCTGCATAAGACATTGAAGGAGCTATTTCCTTTCACTTCGGTAAAGGGAAATGTTCACTTGGAATATGCGGGATTTTCTTTAGGACGTCCCATTTATACGGAGGAGGAGTGCAGGGATAAAAAACTCACCTACTCCCGTCCGTTGAGGTTGAAATTCAGATTAACATTCCTCGATAAGGACGATGTTTCCGGTGAAATGAAACCTTATCAGTCGAAAGAAGATGAGATCTTCTTGATGAATTTCCCTATGATCACTCAGAGGGGAACATTCATTATTAATGGTGCCGAAAGGATCGTGGTCAGTCAGCTTCACCGTAGCCCCGGCGTTACATTTACCGAGCAGGAAGGCATACTGGATATAAATGGCCAGAAGCTCTTTACTACCACAATAATCCCTTATTACGGTTCATGGCTTGAATTCACAATGGATACCCTCAGGGTTCTTTATGTTCTTCTGGACAGAAAGAAAAAAGCCCCCGGGACAATTCTTCTTAGAGCATTCGGAATGTCCACCGCGGATATTTTGAGAAAGTTCTACGCAACGAAGAAGGTGAATGCCAAGACCTTCAAGAGAAAAGTAGGTGTCCCGATGATCGTCGTGGATGATGTTATCACCTCCAAAGGAGATGTGATCCTTAATGCGGGCGATGACTTGAATGATTTCGAGATATCATTCCCCGAAGATGTTAAGAAGATCGAGATCGTAGATCCCGATAAGATCACACAGACGACCATCATAGATACACTGAAGAAGGATGTTACAAAAAACACAGATGAAGCCAGAAAGGTCATATATAATAAATTGCGCCCGGGCTATTCATATTCCAAGCAGATGGCGGATAATTATTTTGAAGCCCTCTACTTCAACGCCGAGAAGTATTCATTCTCATATGTGGGAAGATATCAGATCAATAAGAGATTGAAACAGCAGGAGCAGGTCTCCGAAGACATCTTAACTCTTACCGAAAGTGATGTTATCAACACGATCAATGAGCTTCTTGATATCAGAGAGAGTCTTGACATTACGGATGATATTGATAATCTGGCCAATAGAAGGGTCAGGATGGTGCATGAACAGCTTGATGTAGTTATCCGTTCTTCAATGCTCAAGCAGAAGAGAAATGTTGTCGAGAAATTGGGGAGTAACGACATCGAAGGAAATTCGGTGCTTGATATTTTTCATACCAGACATATTGAGGCCAGTATAAATGATTTCTTTGCCAGAAGTCAGTTGAGCCAATTCATGGATGAGATAAATCCTCTGGCGACGATGACGCATCTCAGGCGTCTTTCCGCATTGGGGCCGGGTGGTCTGAATCGTAAGCGCGCAGGTTTCAAGGTCAGGGATATTCACCCGACACATTTCGGAAGGATCTGTCCTATCGAAACGCCGGAAGGCCCGAATATCGGCCTTATTACACATCTTTCCACTTATGCCAGATTTAACAATAAGGGTTTCATCGAAACGCCGGTGGCAAAGGTGGTAAATAGAAGGATCACGGATGAGATAGTTTATCAGACCGCCGATGAGTCAGAATCTTCGATCATCGCTTCCGCGGATGTTACATTGAATGATAAACAGGTGATCCAGGACAAATATGTTTATTGTCACTTGAAATATGATGTGGGTTACAGAAAAGCCGAAGAGGTTGAATTTATCGATGTATCACCAATGCAGATGGTCTCACTATCTTCAAGCCTGATACCTTTCCTTGAGCATGATGACGCAAATCGTGCTCTCATGGGTTCGAACATGCAGAGACAATCGGTCCCTCTATTATATCCGGAGCCCCCGATCGTTAATTCCGGAATGGAAATACAGGTCGCAAAGGATTCACATTCGGCGCTCATAGCCGCTCATGACGGCGTCATAGAATATGTGGACGCTGAACGTATCGTTTTGAAAAAATCCGATATTTCCGACGGTATTTCACATATAGAATTCAGGATACAGAAATTCAGAAGATCAAATCAGGATACGACAAAGAATCAGGTTCCGATCGTCAAGGTCGGACAGGCCGTCAAAGTCGGCGAATTCCTTACCGATGGAATGTCTATTTCTCACGGATCACTTGCATTGGGCAAGAATCTTAAAGTTGCATTCATGCCCTGGCAGGGTTATAATTACGAAGATGCGATCATCGTTTCAGACCGTTTAGTTAAAGAAGATGTTCTGACCTCGGTACATGTTTCCGAATCGAAGGTGGACGCGATCATTACGAAGCTGGGCCGTGAAGAAATAACAGGGGATATCCCTAATATCGATCTTAGAAAGATCGCTCATCTAGATGAAAGAGGTATTATCCGGATCGGGACAAAGATCAAACCAGGGGATATTCTGGTCGGTAAGATCACACCACAGGGTGAAACCGAACTTTCAGGTGAAGACAGGCTTCTTTCGATCATCTTCGGAAAGAAAGCAAGTAATGTTAAGAACACCTCCCTCTATGCCGACGAAAAGACATACGGAACAGTTATTGGTGTCAGGGTCTTCTCAAGAAAGAAGATCGAGGAAGATGATATCACCAAGAAAGAGACGGACTGGAAGCTTTCCCGACTGGAAAGAGCGGTCAACCTTGAACTTCATAAAATGGAAGAAAATTATAAGGAAACCGTTTATGAAAAGGTCAAAGGAAAAGAGATCTCAAAGACCATTAAGAATCTCAATGGCGGAAATATTGAAAAGGGGACAAAGATCAACAAGAAGGTTTACGCAAAACTTCTGAACAATAAGATCTCTCTCTTTGATATTTTCCTTGAAGATTTTGTCTTGACACAGGACCTTTCCATTCTGAAGGAAAAATTTGAATTTGCAAAGGAACGGTCGTTGGATTCCTATGATAAGGAAAGAAGTTCCATTATAAAAAGTGACGATCTGCCTTCCGGTGTAATAAAGAGTGTTGTAGTTTATATTGCCCAGATCAGAAAGATCGATATCGGAGATAAGTTGGCAGGCCGCCACGGTAATAAAGGCGTGATCTCAAAGATCGCCCCCGCCGAGGATATGCCCTTCATGGCCGACGGCACTCCGGTAGATATCATCCTGAACCCTCTTGGTGTGCCTTCACGTATGAATATAGGCCAGATCTATGAAACACTTCTTGGTCTTGTCGGGGAACAGTTGGGTGTGAAATTCACTACTCCTGTATTTGACGGTGCCACGGAAAAGGATATTTCCGAATATCTGAAAAAGATCGGCGATGACGGTCTGGGTAAAATGTTCTTGAAGGACGGTGTGTCGGGCGAGTTCTTCGATCAGCCAGTTACCGTCGGTGTGATGTACATATTGAAATTGAATCACCTTGGAAAAGATAAACTCCATGCAAGGGCAACCGGCCCATATTCACTGGTAACTCAGCAGCCATTGGGCGGAAAAGCTCAGAAGGGCGGTCAGAGACTCGGTGAAATGGAAGTTTGGGCATTGGAGGCCTACGGCGCCGCCTATACCCTTCAGGAGATGTTCACCTTCAAATCCGATGATGTTATCGGTAGAAATAAGGTCCACGAAGCGATCATCAAGGACAAATTCCCAATGACTCCAAATGTTCCAGAGGCCTTTAATGTGCTTGTAAAAGAAATGCAGGCCATGGGCTTTGATGTTATCAGGGAAATAGATCCGAAAACAAAGAAGATTGCCAATATACAGCTTCGTCTTGCCCCAAATGAAAAGATGCTGGAATGGGCTACAAGAAAGAACAGCTATGTGGGTGAGGTGAAGAAAGCGGATACCATTAATTACAAGAGCTTCAAACCGGAAAAAGAAGGTCTTTTCTGTGAAAAAATCTTTGGCCCAACACGGGACTGGAAATGTTCTTGCGGAAAGTACAAGGGAAGAAAATACGCAGGCCAGGTCTGTGAGCGATGCGGTGTCGAGATCACTGAGAAGAATGTGAGAAGAAGATATATGGGCATTATCAAATTGGTTGCCCCGATCGCGAACATTCTGTACTTCCAGGGATCTTTGGCTTCCCTGCTTGCTACAATACTTGATCTCAAGACCAAACAGATCGAAAATATCATTTACTATGAGTCCTATGTGGTCACCGAGGTCATGGATGAAAAACTCACGAAGATCAGACAATGGGATGTTATTAATGAGATCGAATATAGAAATCTGATGAGGGAATGCGGCTGGGACAGCTTCAAAGCGGTTTCCGGCGCAGAGGCCATTTATTTAAAATTGAAGAGCCTTGACATTGAAAACAAGATCAAGGAACTTCAGGTCAGTGTAGGCAAATTCAGGGATTCCAAGAAGATTAAGGGAAATGACCTTAAGCAGTTGAAAAGTCTTCTGCTTCTTGAGAAGATCAAAAAATCGGGAAATCTCCCTGAATGGGTTATCTGGCATTCCGTACCGGTACTGCCTCCGGACCTTCGTCCGTTGGTACCGTTGGAAGGATCTAAATTCGCATCGGCAGACCTCAATGATCTTTACAGGAAAGTGTTGAATCGCAATAACAGATTGAAGAAGTTCCTGGAAGACGATGTCCCCGAGATCATTCTCAAAAACGAGAAAAGAATGCTTCAGGAATCAGTAGATGTCCTGATAGACAACGGCCGTAGAGGCAATGCCATAGTGGGTTCCAACGGCAGTCCGTTGAAATCGCTCGCAGAGCTTCTCCGAAGCAAGCAAGGCCGATTCCGTCAGAACCTTCTGGGAAAGAGAGTTGATTTCTCGGGCCGGGCAGTTATTGTCATCAACCCGAAATTGAAACTTTCCGAATGCGGGCTTCCCGTCAAGATAGGGAGAGAACTCTTCAAAACCTTTATTGAAAGAGAGAAGAATAAAAGAAGCAAGCAGCTTGTCGCGGCAGAGGGTGTCGTAGCGAAGGATATCGATCCGGTTGAGATCGAGAAAATGCTGGAGAATGAATACGATAAGAACCTCATACTCCTTAACCGAGCACCCACGCTTCACCGCATGAGTATTCAGGCCTTCAAGCCCAGATTGATACAGGGTTCTGCCATTCAGCTGCATCCTTTGGTATGTTCGGCTTTTAATGCTGATTTCGACGGTGATCAGATGGGTGTTCATCTTCCTTTGACCCCAATCGCTCAGCTTGAATCCAGAATGCTGATATGGTCAATAAATAACATTCTTTCTCCCTCGAACGGAGAGCCGGTAGTCGTTCCTTCACAGGATATGATCCTTGGGCTGTATTATCTGACCGCAGAAAAAAAATTCTCCGGTGTTGCCATAAGAAAATTCTACTCCATTGAAGATCTTTTCTATCAATATGAATATGACATGATCAACAATGACAAGGTAAGCAAGCGAATGAGCCTGCACACGCCTGTGGAGCTGTTCTACAAGGGGAAATGGCACAGTACGACTGTCGGTAGGGCAGTGTTCAACTACGGACTGCATGAGGAGCTCCCATACTTCAATAAGACCATTAACAAGAAGAACATCAGAGAGTTCATCAACAATGCATGGGATATTCTTGAAAGAGATGATGTTATACAATTCCTTGATTATCTTAAGGAGACCGGCTTCTTCTATTCTACAAGAGGCGGGATAACATTCGGATTGTGGGATATCATTATTCCCGATCAGAAGAATGACATTCTCGCGAAGGCCCAAGATGGTGTTAACGCTCTAAATGACAGTTTTGCCAGACATGAGATCACGGATGTTGAAAGATCAAAGAACATAATCAATATATGGACCTCGGTGGATGAAAGATTGAAAGAAATGATGATCAAAAAGATGGAAAAGGGTAATCCGAAAGATAAGAAAACCCACTTCAATCCCATTTTCATTATGCTGGACTCCGGCGCCAGAGGTTCGCAGACGCAGATCAAACAGTTGGCCTCTCTTCGCGGACTTATGGAAAACCCGTCCGGCGAGATCATTGAGATCCCGATCAAATCCAACTTTATGGAGGGTCTTAATGTTCTTGAATTCTTCATATCCGCTCACGGTGCCCGCAAGGGTCTTGCCGATACGGCTTTGAAGACATCTGAATCGGGCTACCTCACCCGCCGTTTGGTGGATGTATCACATGATATTATCGTTAAAGAACATGATTGTGGAACCACATTGGGGATCGAGGTGATGCCTCTTAACCGTCCGCCGTTCGTCAAAGAACAATTAGCGCATAGGATCTACGGCCGAGTTGCATTCGAGGATGTCATCAATTCAAAGACCGGTGAAAAGATCGTAGGCCAGAATGAGATAATATCAAAAGAAGCAGCCTTTAAGATCGAGAATGCGGGTATTGAGAGCATCAGAGTGAGATCACCGCTTACATGTCAGACCGAAAGAGGTATTTGTCAGCTTTGCTACGGAATGGACCTTTCCAAGAAAAAGATCGTGGAAATGGGTTCTCCTGTCGGTATCATAGCCGCGCAGTCCATTGGCGAACCAGGCACTCAGCTTACGATGAGAACCTTCCATATTGGCGGTGTTACCTCCAGAAAGAGTGAAGAGGAGATCATTCATGCCGAACTTCTTCTTCTTGAAAAGGGTGAGAGCTACAAACAGTTCGAGATAGAGAAGAAACTTCTCGATGCTGATTTCAAGAATGTGAAAAAGGTTGAAAAAACAAAACAATATACCATTGACCGCTTCAATCTGATCATTAATTCTCCAAATTACCCAGGCAAGAAATTTACGATCACTTTCAGCGAACAAGGCACGATCGTCGATATCAAAGACAATAAAGGCAAAAAATACGATGAGATCTCAATCATTCAGGGGAAGATGAAGTACCGCCTGAAATACAATAAGGAAAAGAACTCTGAGGGTAAGCATCTGAATCTTTCTCGTGACGGTGAATTGGTTATTCTTTCAGATATCAAGGAAGAGGTTCGCATCGTGAAGGATGAACATGGCACAAATATTATCTTCAAAACCGCTGCCGAGGATATTAAGAATCCCAAGACCAAAGAAATTATTTGCCCGGAGGGCCATATTATCGATGGTAACAGGACTTCGAAGATCCTTATGAGCGACCTTGACAATGTCAAATTGTATCGTGAGCTGGAAAGATATGCTGTGCCGTTCGGTTCGGAATTGCTCATTAAGAACGGAATGATGCTGAAGAAGAAAACACCTATTGCTGTCAAGCCGATGTACTTTGAACCCATTATTGCGGAGGAATCCGGAAAGGTGGAGTATCATAATATCGACTTCTCTCCTGATACAAAAACGAAGTCGGATAAGATCGTTATTCAGCCCGCCATGGTCACTTCGAGCAGGCTTCAGCCCAGAATTATTATTAATGGGAAAGAGCATCAGATCGAGGTTTCCAGGATCGTGAAGGGTGTAGGAAAAGGTGAAAAAGAGATACATACCACGCACATTACCGTTGCCAAGGGTAACGAAGTGAAGCGCGGAGATTTCCTCGGAAAGGTCGTTATCAAGAAGAGTGAAAAAACAGATATTACCGGCGGTCTTATGAAAGTCGAAGAACTTTTTGAAGCACGCCACAGAAAATCTGCGGAGAACGCGATCCTGTCCGAGATCACCGGTACAGTTGAGATATATCAGGACAAGACCAAAAAGATCAGAGGCGCATATCCTGTATATATCAAGATCACTGAACCTACCGGCGGAGAAAAGAAGTACAAGATAAACTTCAATCAGCAGATCATCGTGAAAGACGGTGACCGTGTTGAGCAGGGAGAACCTTTAACTACAGGTGTTATTAACCTCTTTGACCTTCTCAGGATCAAAGGTGCAGATTTTGTACGCCGCTATATTGTCGATGAGGTAAAATCCATCTACAAATTGCAGGGCATTACTATTCATGACAAACATATTGAGATCATCGTGAACAAGATGCTTTCAAAGGTCAGCATCACTAAGATCGGCGACTCGAAATTCCTGCCGGAGCAAATCGTTGACAAAACACTATTCCAGAAAGAGATGGTGAGATTAGAGAAGTCGGGTGGAAGAAAACCGGAATCAGAGCAAACGCTTCTGGGTATATCCAAGGTTGCCATTCAAACCGACTCGTGGCTTTCCGCCGCATCATTCCAAGAGACTATCAAAGTGCTTTCCCTTGCCGCGCTGGAAGGGCGTGTAGATCATATCCGCGGATTGAAGGAAAACATTATTATCGGAAATCTTATTCCTGCCGGAACCGGCTTCAGATCGGAAGTAATGGATTCACCGACTAATAGGAATCTGGAAGAAATGCGTCATCTTCTCAGTCACTTTGCCTGGAAAGATTCCAAAGAAGAGAACAAATACTAAGACATCTACGGGGGGCATTTTGCCCCCCGAACTCTTTTTTATGGCAATATCAAATATCCGCAGAACGTTCGACAGAGGACTGAAGGGCTCGTATCTTCTTATGGTACAATGGTCCGGCGGTAAACTTCTTCCTCTCTCTTCAACTTTTAAACAATTTTTCATCCTGTTCCACTTGTCCATTGTGCACTTGTGCTCTGCGAAGCGTCATTGTCATGGTATTGTATGAATCAGAACCCTATATTTGAATATGACCTTCATATACATACGACCAATTCTGATGGCGAGCTTTCGCTTGAAGCGCTCACTGAACATGCAATTGACTGCGGTTTGAAGGGGATTGCGATCACCGATCATGATGCAGTAGGCAGTAGAGAGCAGATGGAAGTCGTTAATAATTCTCCTTTGGACATCATTCCCGGTATCGAATTTGCCACGGATATAGCCAATATGCACCTTGTCGCGTATATGAAGGATTGGAATAATTCTTCCCTTATGGGTTTTCTAAAAGAGCAGAGAGCCGCCCGTACTGCTGCCGCTGAGGAAACATTGAAAAGGGCTCTGAGCCTCGGCATTGCGCTCGATTGGGATGTGCTTGTAAAGGATTATGCGAAGGATTCTCCTGTTGGCAGGCCCCATATTGCTAAATACCTTGTGGATAAAGGCCATGCAGAAACGGTTCCCGATGCCTTTGTGCGGTATCTTGGCAAAAACCGCCCGCTTTATGTGAGAAAGAAAAGATACCCGTTTGCCCGGATCATCGACTTGGCAAAAAATGAATTTAATATAATCATCGGCCTTGCGCATCCATACCTGATTGACGGCGATCCCGCCAGGATAAAAGAATTGATCAATAAATGTGTCGAACTCGGTATTGATGGTATCGAGGTGCATTACTCAGGCCATACTGAACAGCAAATAAGGTATTTAGAGGAGATATGCTCAAAACATGGTCTTCTAATGTTCGGTGGTTCGGATTTTCACGGCAGATCAATTAAACCAGATGTATCTCTGGGCGACGGCGGCGTCTTTCTGAAGGATTTCAATCTGCTCAAAGATGCTCTGCGCCGATTATAATACGGTGCTTCGCAATGCACTGCGCAGCGTCTCCCTTATGTGCTACTGCCCCGTGTCCGCTGCTCGTTTCCATGCCAGATACGATACGATATCCCAGATCAGATATCCCCAAGCGATATCTTTTTCAATGAATCCTTTCCAGATCTTCTTCACTTTAACATCATTTAGGAGCTCATCGTCTTTCAAGGTATTAGAGTAGATCAATTCTTGTGCCCAATCCTTCATCGGACCCTTCATCCATTGTATGACGGGTACACCGAATCCCATTTTCTTTCGTTTCAATAGTTTTGAAGGGATCATATCAAAGAGGATGTCTTTTAGGATATATTTTTGCTGACCTCTACGGTACTTCATCTCAGTCGGCAGGGAATAGGCAAATTCAACAATTCGATGGTCCAGAATGGGTACGCGGGCTTCCAGTCCGACCGCCATTGAAGCTCTGTCGACTTTGACCAATACATCATCGGGGAGATATGTATTCAGATCCATAAAGGATGCATTCCTAATGAAATTATTTTTCAAAAGGCATGGAAATCTTGTCTTGAATGTCCTGTCAGAATCGCGGTCCAGCCCGTGGATCATTTTATAAGGGTCTTTATTGTGCGATATAAAATGTTCGTAGAACTCAGCCTCATTCCAGTTTGACAGCAGCCGTGCCGCAGTGGATACGCGATTACCCGGAATATGATCTCCCTTTGTCCCGCTGATACCGTTTAGAATGGATGCGGTGTGCTCCCGCAGAAATCCCGGTATGACGGATAATTGCCTTCTGGCCTTTGCCGCGATCCTGTACCGGTGATATCCCATGAAGAGCTCATCACCGCCGTCTCCTGATAGGGATACGGTGACCTTTTGCCGTGTTAATCTGGATACGAGGAATGTAGGGATCTGGGATGAATCGGAAAAAGGCTCATCGTAAATTTTCGGCAATTCATAGATCACATCGAATGCCTCTTTTGGTGTGATGTAGAGTTCAGTATGATCGGTATCTAGATATTCCGCGATCCTTTTTGCGTACTCGGCTTCATTGTGGCTGTCTTCTTTGAAGCCAATAGTAAATGTTTTAACGCTTTTTGCCGTGGCCTCTTTCATCATTGCGGTTATAAGAGACGAATCGATACCTCCCGACAAGAAGGCACCTAATGGAACATGGGAGATCATTCTTTTCGCAACGCTGTCTTTCAAGAGGCCGGAAAGATGTTCCTTCGCCTGGTCGTAAGAGCCCGGGAATTCACCGATGTCATAACAGGCTTTCCGCGGGGACCAATAAACGATCTGTTCAAAGGACAGGTCCTTGTTAAAGGTCAAAAAGGTGCCCGGCATTAATTTTTTCGTATTCTCATATATAGAATGGGGAGCGGGTATATAATTATGTCTGAAAAAAAGCCCCAAGGCCTCCTTTGAAATACGCTTTTCAAATCCACGAAAGAGCGTCATGGGTCGTAATTGAGACCCGAATATCAGTGAATTGTTCTGTATGGAGTAGTAAAGAGGCTTTATGCCGATCCTGTCCCTTGCCAGGGTTAATTTACACTTCTCTGCGTCCCAGAGAGCAAATGCGAACATACCGTTCAGTTTTTTCAAAGTCTTTTCAATTCCCCATTTTTCGATACCGTTGATCAGAACTTCAGTATCTGAATCTGACTTGAATGTCAAAGAAAATTCCCGTATCAATTCCTCTCGCAAATCGATATAATTGTAGATTTCTCCGTTGAAGGAAATGGTGTATCTTTCACTTTCGGATGACATGGGCTGTGCGCCTTTTATAGAGATATCAAGGATCGAAAGCCGCCTGTGCCCGAGATAGATCCCGGTGTCTTTGTTCGTGAAGCTACCCTCGGCATCCGGCCCTCTATGCGCGATCGCCCGCGTCATCTGCCTCAAATTCGCGCTTTGATCCTCTTTGTAATTCCTGGTAAAGAACCCTGTGATGCCGCACATCAGCTGCCATCTCCGGTATTAAGAAAAACAAATTGATTATTTCCGTGGCCGCCGCCGGCGGTGATAAGCTTTTCCAATTTGAATCCAAGTATTCTGTAAAATTCAAATATCTCTTCCGGTCGAGCGACTTCAAAAGGATACCCTCCGATCCAATCAATGTAATCTGTGAATTTGCTCATACCCCTGCTCTCTTTGTATTTTTTCCAGTATTTGAATGGCAGAGGGTTTTGCAGCTTCACCAGCCGAATTAACAATGCCTTTGTCTCCATGAAGAAGATCAGCGGAAGCCAGATCAAAAAGCGTAGAAATCCCGGACATCTATTGTACAATTTTTTCACAAAAGTCCACCGTCTGCTTTTTCCACCCTGGTCATTATATATGGCAATAAAGAGCATTCCGTTTTTCCTAACCGGGAAAACGACATTTTGCAACGCCTTTTTCATGTCGCCTGTGTGATGAAGGACTCCCCAGGAATAAACGATATCCCATTTCTCAAGGTCTTTCATGTATCCCGCATCCAATACACTGGCCTCTTCCACCGTCCAGGATGTATCATTGGAATAAAATCTGTTTTTTAATTCTCCGGTACATGCCACACTGTATGGATCAAAGTCAAAGGAGTGTACCTCTTTCGCGCCCAGTCTTTTCGCGGCAAGGGAAAAAATTCCGCTTCCCGAACCGCAGTCCAGAAATGTCTTTCCATCCAGAGTTTCTATGCCCAGCATCTGCTTCAATGAGATCTCCGCCTGCATTATCCTTTCTTCGTCGAGATCCTTCAGGAATCTGGTCCAATTCTTTCCAAAAGTAAATCTCCTGCCTTCTTCAATATCTTTTCGGTAGCTCAATCTATCCTCCGATGATGCTGCATAGCATCTTCTCCCATATATTGGTGACCTTTTCAAGATCGTACCTATTGAGAATGCTTTTTTTCGCTTCTTCTCCCAATGCTCTGCTTCTTCCCTCGTTCCCCGCAAGGCTGTTCATTGCTCTGGTCAATCGTCCAACATCTTCTTGTGGAACAAGCATTCCGTTGTGCCCGTCTTCTATGATCTCCCTCGGCCCAGAGGGGCAGTCAAATGCTATGACCGGAGCTCCCGCTGCCATGGCCTCAAGAAGGACATTCGGAAATCCTTCAAATCTGGAGGACAGGATAAATATCCGGCAGCTTCCCATGATCGCCTGGGGCGTCGAAACATTCCCTGGAAGAAATACTTTTTTAGTCACCTTAAGCTCTTTTGCAAGGCCTTCTAATCGTTTTCTTTCTTCACCCTCTCCCATTATAACACAATTCCAATGAGAAAAGTCAGAGGAGAGCTGCGAGAACGCCTTTATCAGAAGGTCAAAACCCTTCTGCTTGGTCAATCGCCCCGCGGCACATATATAAGGCCCAGCCGGAGGAATAAAATTATCCGTGCCCGAGGTGTCTTCCATGATCACGGGGTTCGGGATAATTGATATCTTATCTTCAGCCATGTATTTAAAACTGTCCCTTGCCCGCTTGGTCTGTATTATCAATTTATCCGCTTTCGGGTAATAAAGCCGCCTCAATATCCTCCATATCCGGGCGATGGAATATAATGCGGGATCGACCCTTTCCGATATGATCATCTTTGCTTTGATCTTCTTTGATGCCATCAGGGTGAGTATATTCGTCTTATCGACAAAACTGATTATAACATCGGGGCTTTCTGACCGGAATATACGATTAAGTGCTTTGATCCGCTTGCTTGTCTTGCGCAGCTGCGATCCTGATGTCTCAGGTAGAGCGAGAACTCCGATACCGTCTTTCAAAGTAAATGCCCGGTTCATATCAGCGGATATGGTCACAATATGTACATTGTGTCCGCGGTACAGGAGTGAATTTGCCAATATTGTCATCACCCTTTGAGCACCGCCGGCATTAAGAGAATGTATCACAAAGAGTATTTTCATTTTTCTGCTCTGAAAACCAATTTTATTCCCGTAACGGTTAATCCGAGCGAAAACAGAATATTTCTGAAAAATGACGCTGTTTTTCCTCTCCAATTCAACTTTTTCCATGGAGTGAATATTTTAAGCTTGATGTTTACAGTGGGAAAATAAGCTTTGATCAACTGAGCCAAACCTTCTTTGGTAAAGGTAGTATTATGCCCCCAGCGGTGAAATGTCTCGGAACACTTGGGACATATCACCATATTCTCGGCCAATTGCTCAGCAAAAGGAACGGTCCCTAAAAGTGTCCCGCCTTTTTTTAATGCCTTGTGTATCTTTTCCAGCGCAATATTAAGGGTCTTAAGATCCAGATGTTCAAATATTTCGGATGCGACGATCAGGTCAAAGCCGTCGTCAGTGATCTGCGCTTCTTCGATCTTCCCTGATATCGTATGTATCGGCGCTTTTTCTTTTAGCCGCTCAAGCGTGTTTATGTCCGGGTCCAGGGAATATATATTATTTCTATGACTTTGGATCGAGAGTTCAAATAAACCGTTTCCGGTGCCTATATTGAGTATGCTGTCATTGCTCGAGGTTATTTGCAGAGATCGTTTTACCAGCCAATTTATTCGTTTATAATTTCTTGAAAAAAAAATATCATCGTTTCCCTGATAATATTCCCAGATCTTATTCTGATCCATTTGGGCCCCCTTTGATAAATAATACCGGATCGGATCCGCCAACACGCAATGATGCGTAAGAACTTCCTATTGAGACAATGATCAAGCCGATCCCGCTCCAAAGGATACCCGACGGCCTCAGAGCGAAAAGAAGTAATACTCCCGGCAGCCAGACCAGTATTGATGCCGCCACCCTCCATGAGAGCAGCTGCCCTTTGCTGTTGAGTACCCAGAGCAGAAGCAGTGTGGAAAAGAAATAGACGAATGCGGTAGAAAGCGCGATGCCCGATACCCCCATTCTTTTCATGAAGATCAGGTTCAGAACGACATTGAAGCTCAGATTGAACAAAGAGATGAGAAAAATGTATAAGTTCTTGCGTAAGGAGGAGACGATTCTGACGCAAAACATCCCTACAATATATCCCGGAATCATCAGAGAATAGAAACGAAGCACTCTGGAAACGGTCAATGTGTCGGAGATGCTGAATTGTCCGCCCTGATACAGTATCCTGATTATAAGATTAGGAAAAAGATAAAAGAGCAGTAAAAAGATCATGGAGATCGAGAAAGCGAAAGCAAAGAACCTCGTAAAAGAACCCTTTAATTCTTTACTTTCATCCCTTGCCATCATCTGGGCAAAGAACGGTATCACAGCAGTACCCAATGCTCCGGCGACAAAAGATATTAAAAAGAATACCGGCCTTCCGCCGAATCCAAGGGCGGAAACCGCACCGGTATGAAGTGTTGAAGCCATGGAATTGTCGATGACCAATGCACCGCTTGTGAGTATTCCCGCTCCTACCATGGGCCAGAATTGCCTGATAACAGTGTTGAACTCTCCATTGCCTTTTTTGACCGGCAGAAGACGCAGTGAGATATTTCTCTTTTTCAGCGCGATCAAAAGCAGAATAAAATTCATCAATGTACCCGCAAGTGTACCCCACGCCAAAGCCGCGATCCCGGCTTTTTCATGGAAAAGAAATAAGACCGCCAGCGCAAAAACAGGGACGGTACCAGGCACCAATGCGGCAAAAGCGAATTTGCCGTGAGAATTCAATACGGATGAGAAAATATTGATCAGGCCGGACAGGACAATGAGCGGGATCAGTATTCTCATAAGTCCGAGGGTCAGCTCGAATTGCTCTGCCTCGAATCCCCATGCGGCAAGCCGCAGGAAAAGCGGTGAGAAGGCATATAGAATAAGTGAAATGATAAGCATCAGCACTAATGAAGCCCGGATCACAGAAGAAAAAAGGATATCAGCGCTTTCATCGCCTTCTTTTTCCCGAACCCTGATATAAGTGGGGATAAGCGCGGCCCCGAATGAACCGCCTATAACATTTACGAAAAGCGACGGTATGATCATGGCGATCAAGAAGGCGTCAATGAGTTCTCCCGCGCCGAAAACCCTGGCCAACACCATCTCCTTTGCCAAAGAGATAAGTTTTACTATCAGAGCCATTGCCCCGACCGCGGAAAACGCGCTAAATATCTTTCTGTTGATAGATTGTGTATTCACGGATTATTTTAATATATTTGCCGCAAAAATGCAAAGAATGGCGCAAGTGCTCTTGTGCACTCGTCAATATTTTGACTCTTCAAGCACATATGTTATAATTTCGTATGAGCAAAGGTTTCAGCGTGATGCTGTTGACATTTTCCTTAGGCGGAGGCGGCACGGAAAGGGTATTGATAAGATTGTCGCGAGAGTTCAGCAAACTCGGAATGGATGTTTCTGTGGCGGTATTTTCACACGATGATGATTACGGCGTTTTCAATGAGCTTTCGCCTTCGGTGATCGGCGGATATACAAGAAATCCGCTGATGAAACCGTTCGTCAGAGAGCGGCGTATCAAGGAACTGCGCGAATTGTTCAAAAAGAATTCCTGCGATATCATTCTCTCATTCGGCGAACCGGCGAATACCGTGGCAGCATTAAGCGGCCTTCCGACAGTCCTCAGTGTAAGAAATCATATGAGCGTAAAGAACCGTAGTATGGGCATAACAGGCCTTCTGAAAAATTAT
Organism: bacterium; assembly: GCA_023144005.1. Taxonomy (GTDB): domain Bacteria; phylum AUK180; class AUK180; order AUK180; family AUK180; genus JAGLWT01. Next base: position 5,449 of record JAGLGN010000002.1, on the reverse strand, counting down.
ATTATCCGAAAAAGTTATCCGATGGCAAAGCAGATAATCTGCCTTTCACGCTCGATGAAAGAGGACCTGATCAATAAATACTCGATTCAAGGAGATCTGATCTCCGTGATCCATAATCCGATCGACCTTGAGCAAATGAGAAAAACTCCTGCCCCTACGGATGAGAAAAGATATATAATGACACTTGGTAGTTTGACCGGGCAGAAGAATCACGAACTCTTATTACGATCATTTGCCCGGATAAATAAATCAGGACTTAAACTTATTATTGCCGGAAAGGGCCCTCTGGAAAAACGATTGAAAACTCTTGCGAAAACCTTGGGTATCGCCGATAGAGTTGAATTCCCCGGGTGGGCAAAAGACCCGTTTTCTCTGATCAGAGGAAGTCTCTTTACCTTACTTACGAGCGATTATGAAGGGTGTCCCAATGTGATGCTCGAATCAATGGCACTGGGCGTGCCGGTTATCTCAACGCCTCTGAGCGGCGCCGCACAAGAGCTGCTGGGCGGTGAATGCGCGCGTGCTTCAAATAGTGACTATAAGATCTGCGGTTCCGGATTGGTCTGTGAAAGTTCTCTTAACGCTTTTTCCGAAGCGATCTCTGCTCTTTATGACGATGTTCAATTGAGACAAAAGCTTTCCAAACAGGCAATGCAGCGTGCCCGTGATTTTGACGCGGGAAAGATCGCCGGTGAATATGCCGAGATCTTGGACCGGGCTCTCAAATGAAATTAAGAGTTCTACACATACTTTCCTCCTTGGACGGCGGCGGCGTTGAAACGATGCTCAAGCGCCTTATTGTAAATTCACGCGGGCGATTCGATCACGGCATTCTCATCATCAATAAAAAAGGCCGCCACTGGGACGATCTCGCTTCCCTGGATATCTGGATGCAAGATGTTTTCCGCAGGGGTAAGTTCGATCTCTTTCTACCTGCCAAGATCGCCCGTAAGTGCACATTGTTTAAGCCGGATATCATACAGGGCTATGCGCTGGTCGGTAATATGTGGGCGCGTATCGGTAATCTTTTCAATAATTATCCGTTAATTACATATGAAAGGGGAACTGCCGCGGTGCATGGAAAACTTTTAAACGCCCTTGACCGCCTTTTATCTTTCAGGGAAAAAATCCGTCTCTGCAATTCCGAGACATCTGAGATATTGACACATGAGCGTGTAAAGATAAATAATACAAAGGTCATCAGAAATTTTATTGATATTCCGAGAACCGATATTTCAGAACTGAAAGCGAGAATTCCTACATTTGTATGGACAGGACGATTGGAGTGGAAAAGAGGAGCGCATCTTCTTCCCGCACTTGCCGCCTGTCTGAAGGAGCTTCTTGGTGATTACAAATTGATCGTATTAGGGGACGGATCATTAAGATGTACGATAGAGAGTGAGATAAAAGCCGCTGAAGTTGCTTCTTATGTGAACTTCCTGGGCAATGTAGATGAACCATGGGAGTATTATTCTGAAGCTCATGCGGGAATATTTCTGAATCTTACGGAAAGCTTCGGCAATGGTGCAGCGGAGATGCTTGCGCTCGGACTTCCTATTGCCGCGCCCCGATGCGACAATTATATAGAGCTGGTAAGGGATGGGTCCAATGGCATCCTTTACGCGAAAACCACTGAGAGCTCATTCAGATTCTGGAATGTCATAAACTCTAGGGTTGTACCTGGCGGCGATCCGGATGTTGATGCCGCTGCCGCGGCATTGAAAAGGCTCTTTGAAGAGAATATCAGTTTTCAGAAGGCCGCGAAAGAACTTAAACTGGATTATTCCCGCCTTTCTCCGCAGAGGTACTCAGATGAGCTTGAAACGATCTATCTGTCTTTACTTTCTCAAAGCAAAAAGGTAAAATAAACCGTGAAGAAGAAAGCGATATTCTTACTTGTTTCAATGATTTTGACAATAGGTATCTTCGCCGGAGATATCCCGCAATACATAGGTTTTGTCACAGACAACGCCTCGCTTTTCACGCCTCGCGAGATCTCAAGTCTGGCAAAGGCGTTGGTTGAGCTGGAATCGGAAACGGGTATTGAGTTCGCTGTTCTAACCGTTGAATCTCTTAACGAAGAAGATATAGATACCTTCCGTCACGATGTTTTTAACAGTTGGGGAATAGGCAAAAAAGGCACTGACAACGGCCTGCTTCTGGTCATCTCAGAGCAGGATAGAAAATACGGGATGGAAATAGGATACGGCCTTGAAGGCCAGATAAACGATTCCTACTCCGGCCGCATTATGAGGGAATTATTTTCTGAGAATTTCCGTTCGGGGAATTATTACGAAGGCGTTTACGCCCTGATCAACACAATATATGATCGGATAAAAGGAGAGCCATACGATGAGAATATCCAGGTTGCCGACGGGAAAGAAAGCAAACCCCTCAGATTCTCCAGTTTTGCGATCTTTATCTTTATCTTTATTCTCATGGTATTGAACGGCATCTTCGCAAAATTTAAACCCGGGATAAGATTTCTCATTAATTTCGTTGTTATATTCTTTTTTTCATTTTTCATCGGTGGACCCATCTTTATACGGCTGATCATCAGCGCGGTGATCGCTTTGGCGGCATTAGCGGAAGGCGGCAATAATACTGGAAGAAGGGGTCATTTTTATTCAAATTACGATAGCGGTTTTGGCGGGTCCAGTGGTGGTTTCGGCGGTTTCGGCGGCGGATCCAGCGGTGGCGGCGGTGCCTCGGGCAGTTGGTAGGAGCATACAATGATCTCAAAACAGAAAGTAAATATTTACCTGCAGAATTTTATTGAAAGGATAGAAAAAGACGGCCTTTTGGAAGAAGTGGAATTCATCTTCACCTACGGCTCCACCACATCGGGAGTGGAGTATGTCCCCAATATCAATGTCGGAATAATCGTTACTCACCTTTCCGGTGCCGATCTGAAGAAATGGCAGAAGACAATAAGGTATATGGTGAAAAGGGGCAAGACAATGCCCCTGCTGATGCCTGTTTCGGAATTTCTCGGTTCTTCAGACGTGTTCCCGATCGAATATCTGGATATGAAGTTAAGACATTTCAAATTATACGGCAAGGACGTTCTTGGAGATCTGGAGCTTGACCTGTCCAATATCCGGCTTCGGCTTGAAGAGGAGCTTCGCGCCAAGTATGTCAGAATGAGAGAGATTTTTCTTTCCCCCCACAGCAAAACACTTTTGAAAAGAGTCCTTTCTAAAGCGCTCTCCTCCTTGAATATACTATTAAAAGCGATGGTTTACATACAACTCAATAAGGACCCGAAGGCCTTTAACGGCTTGCTGTCCGGAAAGGACCCGCAAACTGTTATCCGGGAATTTTCGGGAAAAAAGATGTATGAATTTTTGAAATTGAACAATGGTCTCGATCTTGTAAAACTATCATCGTTCTATGACTTGAAATACAATAACAAAAAAATAGAGATCGACGACAAGTCATTTATTGAGGTGATAGATGAATGGGCGCGGCTGGTAGAATTTATTGATAAGGAGAAAATATGAAAATAAGAAAAGGTAATGCTCTTTGGGTGATCATCGTATTGATCGTTATTGTGCTTCTGGGAGTTCTTTGGGTAGCAGGCATTTACAATAAAATAGTTTCCCTTGACGAATCAGTGAATAAAACAGTTTCAGAGATCGATAATCAACTTCAGCGCCGCGCCGATCTGATCCCTAATCTCATTAGCACGGTCAAGGGGTATATGGAGCATGAGAAGGATATCTTCATCAGCATCGCGGATGCCAGACAGATGATGATCAGCGCAAAGTCCATGGGGGAGAAAATTCAGGCCAACGGACAATTGCAAAGCGCCTTAGGCCGGCTTTTTGCGATCGCGGAGAACTATCCCGATCTTAAGGCCAATGAAACCTTTTTGAATTTGATGGATGAGCTTTCGGGTACGGAGAACCGTATTGCGGTGGCAAGAAAAAGATACAATGGCTCGCTCGAAAAGTATAATATTTCAGTACGCACCTTTCCCGGTGTTATGATCGCACGATTCTTCAATTTTCAGATCAAGGAGGATTATTTCAAAGCTCCCGAAGCGGCCAAAGAGGTACCCCGTGTACTGTTTGATAAATAGAGGCCTATAGAGAAATGGACAATGGACAATTGACAATTGACAATTATAAGATAGAGCACAAAAAGTATTTTATTTCGGATAATTATTCTCAACTTGTGTTCTTGTCACTTGTGCTCCTATCACCTATTGTCAAGTTATTTATGAAACAGTACACTAGAGTCAAGTTTTGATCAATATTTTATTTTTTGCGATCACGCTGATCCTGTATAATTTTGCACTATTTGTATTTTTTCTAATTTCTTTTCCCCTCTGCTGTATCTTTCTTTTCAATTCCCGCACCCGGGACTATTTTAATAGATTTTCCATGCCTCGTTTGACCGGCAGTACGCTGGTGCACGGCGCTTCGGTCGGTGAGCACTCGGGAACATTGCCATTAAAAGATCGCTTCAATGAGCCGGTATTCAGCGTGAATACATCCACGGGCTTGAAGAAATTGAGAGGCAATGGAGTTCAGGCCATATTTATGCCTTGGGACCTGCTTCCACTTTCATTGATCCTTGCGTCAAGATTCAGGCAATTATTTTATACCGAAAGCGAATTAAACCCCAATCTCATTTTCCTCGCTTATTTACTGGGAAAGAAACAGTGTATCTTAAATCTTCGTTTTTCAGAGAAGAAGATGAAATATTATCAGATGGCCTCCTTTTTCTACCGTCGTCTTTTCAACTTCCTTAACGCTTCCTTTACAAAAGATGTATATGAGCAAGCAAAGGCGGAGCGATTGCGGATCCGGTCTTCCGTGATAGGAAATACGAAATACACCGGCCTGTGTTTGAGTAAAAAAGATCTTCGACGGGATGTCTTATTGTTTGCCTCGACACATTTATCAGACGAGGAAATGATATCGCGGTTTCTTTCCAAAGAATTTCTTGCGGGGAAGATCGTAATTATCGCCCCCCGTCATATAGGCCGCTGTCCGGAAGTTTTTAAGAGATTCGCTTCTTTTTCTCCGGAGATATTCAAGGATCCGGAAAAATTAAGATCATCCACATTGTATATAGTTACCACAATGGGCCGTCTCAATGATCTTTATCCAAGGTCTTATATCACTTTCATAGGCGGTAGCTTTAAGCAAGAGGTGGGCGGGCATAACCCCGTGGAGCCCGCAAGTTTCGGGTCAAAGGTCCTAATGGGACCGGATTATGGTAATTTCAGATCTGAGGTCTCAATATTGAAGAAACACGGAATCTTGAATATTGTGAGGGATTTTACAGAAGTGAACTTCTCTGATGCGCCGATCTCCCGCGACAATTATTCAAAAGCCCTGGAGGAACTTTCCCCGTCTGAAACAGGCCTTTCGAAGCTATTTTCTGTGTAAGTGCTCTGATCCATAAGTGAGGTTAGAGGCAGGAACGAATGTTCGAG
>JAGLGN010000019.1 GCA_023144005.1 bacterium | reverse complement strand
CGCACGGCTGCGCCGTGCTCGAGTGAGTTGGAGAGGACAAAGCAGATAAAGGAAAATGGAAAAAAGTGAGTAGAAGGAGAAAAAAAGACCAACTTTTTGGGAGAAGAACCACATTATTGCGATTCTCAATTGCCTTTTCTCTCCTGAGAATACTCATCCGAATGAGATATTCCCGGATAATTGTATTCTCAATCTTGCAATATCGAACATATTCCTTTATAATATTCCGGGTTGAATAAAAATTAAAATTATGAAAATAAAAAAATATATGACACTTGTTTCCGCGATCATAACTATGGTATGCCTCGGCGGAGTGTATGCATGGAGCGTATTTGTACCCGGATTGATATCTGAGTACGGCTTGACCGCCTCCCAGACACAGTTCACATTCGGACTGCTGATCGCGGTCTTTACCCTCGCTATGATAGCGGGCGGGAAGCTTGAGAAGATCATTGGGCCGAGAATGCTCTCGCTTTTGAGCGGTGTATTTTTTCTCATAGGATATGCGATGGCTTTTCTTTCCAAAGGAAATCCTGTCGTAATTATTCTGGGTATCGGGGTATTCGCAGGAATCGGCACCGGCTTCGGATATTTGATCGCGATCACTACACCCATCAAATGGTTCCCCGACAAGAAGGGAATGATTACAGGTTTATCGGTTGCCGGCTTCGGCGGTGGCGCGATGCTTCTTTCCTTTATCGCGGAAACAATGATCGGAAATAACGTCGATATCCTCAAGATATTTCTGATCATCGGCTTATCATACGGAGTTCTTATTCTCCTTTCTTCCTTTCTCATATTTACACCTGAAGTTGACAGCAAAAAAGAGAGCAGCAGGATCAATGTTCCTTTGGGTGAAGTGATCCGTTCCCGGGCGAATTGGGGACTCTTCATCGGTATGTTCGCCGGCACATTCGCAGGCCTTCTCATTACGGGTAATCTGAAGCCGATCGGACTCAGTTACGGCCTGAGCTCAGCGACAGCATCATTGGGGATAAGTTTCCTTGCTATCGGCAATTCTTTGGGCCGTGTTGTCTGGGGTACGATCTCTGACTTCATTGGAACCCGGCTTTCTATAATCGCAGCTCTGTTCATGCTTTCTCTCGTCATTTTCCTTGTGCCTTTGCTGGCGGCCGGCAAGATTATGTTCCTGATACTTGCCTTATTGATCGGCTTTGGCTTCGGCGCGAATTTCGTTCTCTTCGCCGCGCGTATTTCCGGTGTTTACGGCATCGAAAAATTGGGAAGTGTGTATCCGTATATTTTCCTGTCTTACGGCATCGCCGGAATAACCGGCCCCGCATTCGCCGGATGGCAGTTTGACTTAAGTGCGTCTTATACTCTTTCGATAATTATCGCCGGACTGATCTGCATCTCGGGCATGATAGCTTATGCGGCGCTGGGGCGAAAAATAGTGAACAATGAACAGTGAATAATGCAACCACTTTCCCCGAGGTCTCCCAATATTCATTCTCCATTGGTGCACTTGTCCCTGGGTCCACTGGTGTACTGCGAAGCTTGTCCCATATCTTGGTTTGGTTGCGGCGTGAAACGATTGTAGCAGAAAATCTAATGGCTTAAGCGAAATATCGATTTTCCGGTTACGGATGCAGAGAATGCTTTCATGTGATTATAACGAGGCTCACTCGTTCTTATATTGAAATCGCAGAGCAATTGTGGTAAAATGATAGTATGGATAATATAATACAAATTACAGATAACCTTTTCAGTAGAAAGCATGTTTCCTTATTTAAGGCCAATATCAAGGGCGAAGATCGTTTGATGCTGCTTCTTCAGGACCCCTTCTTCAAAACAAAGGAATATGCGGTGTATTTTAAGAAACGCAAAGAGCAATTAGGATCGATCAACCTTCCGCAGATACTTGATATGGATAAGGGCATACATTCAAATTTCCCATATATTTCGTTTGGATATGTTTTCAAGACCTTCGGAAAGACATTGGATCAGGTGATACCGGTTTTGAAAAATAAACCGGATATGAAACATAATCTTATGGTCGCCTTGGTCAAGATATTCAGAGATTTCCATCAGGAAGGCGTAAGTGTGGGCAATTCGTCCCCCACGCTTTTTATGATCAGTGATTCAGGTACACCGTATTATCTGGACATTATGATGGGATGGGACGATATTACATTAATCAAGAAGATCGGCAGATTCTACGATGAGGAATTATCTTTTCTTTCCCCCGAACATCTCAAGGGACAGCCGATCACGCCCGCGTCTGATGTATTTTCCCTGGCGCTTTTTATTATATTTTATCAGACGGGCAAAACATTTTCTCCCCAGCAGATCAAAGAAGCTCAGATCGATATCCCATCCGAGCTATCCGACTACAAGGGGCTTCTTGAGAAAATGATGTTGCCGGAATCCGGTGATAGAATAGCTTCCGATACTGTGTATGAAGCGCTTTTGGAGAATAATCTGCCCATACGATTCGCATATTACGATAATAATAAGATTGCTGACGGGGAATGTACAAGATGCAACAAACCCATTCTCCTGTCCGATGCCCGGGTGATCGGAAGCGATCATTTCTGCCAGAAATGTATCGAAGAACTTTCCGGAGGAGAAGCAGAGGTCAAGGCCGAGAAAAAAGAAGCTCTTTGTAAATATCATCCCAAACGCCCCGCTGCTCACAAATGTGTCAGTTGTTCTTGTGATATCTGTGAAGATTGCGCGGAGAATATAGACGGTAAGATCTTCTGCCCTTCATGTGCCTACGACGAGAGAAAGCGTGTGGAAAAGGAGAAAGCCCGAAAGTTATTTGAAGAGCACAAAAAGGAGAGGGAGCAAATGGCTGCCGTTTCCGTACAAGAGGCTTCTCAAGAGGATAGTGTTGTTGACGAATTCGGCCCTCCGCCTGAAACATACAGTGATGACAGTTATGTCACGGAACCCGCACGATCCTCCCGCGCAAATGAATTTGAAGAAATGGCTCCCACGATTACAGAAGATATTACAAATCCGAATCTCCTGAGCAGCGAAAAAAAGAAAAAAAGGAAATTGCCGCTCTTTATCCTGATACCGGTGATCCTGATCCCTGTGCTTATATTTGCCATAGTCCTTTCAAGCAAGAAGTCCTATGACACTAAAGAGATAAAAGCGATCAAAAAGCAGATCAAGAAAGCAGTAACGGTAAATGATAAGGTTGATCTGGGATTGAGACTGGCCGATTTTTACAGCGGTAATGAAAATGACCCGGAACATATGAGCAAGGCATACGCTGTTTTGGAAAAATTGATCGCCAATCCTTCAATGGATGCCTACAGCCTTCATCGGATTTATTTCAAAATGATCGATTATTATAGAGCAGAAAAACGGTATTCCGACATTCTCAAGACATATAATACGCTGGAAGGTATACTCAAAGGAGATAAGCTTCTTTACCCGACAACGATCTTTTCGAAGGCCCAGTTCTATGCTGAGATCAATGAAAAGAAAAGGGCAATGAAGCTCTACAGATTCCTCATGGAAAATTACAAAGGCTCCCGTGTGGGTAACAATGCCTATAAAGAATACAAGAAATTAAGGAAATAATGGAAGAGAAGCTCCTTTTTGGTAAATATCTGATAAAAGGGAAGTTAGGCCAGGGCGGCATGGCCATTGTGTATCATGCCTATGACCCGACCCTTAAGCGCGACATCGCTATCAAAGCGCTATTGCCGAAGTTCAAGAAAAATGTTGATGTTGTGAAAATGTTTATCCGTGAAGGCCAGATCATGGCCCAATTGGATGACCCTCATATAGTTAAGGTCTATGAGAACGCCAAATATAACGATTTCTTCTTCTATGTAATGGAGTATATCAACGGCAAGACATTGAAACAGCTTATGGAGAGGGGTATGTCCTTTGATGAGAACGAAGTGATCTTCAAGGAGATACTTCGAGCGCTCTCATATATTCATGAGAAGAAGATCCTTCACATGGACCTTAAGCCCTCCAATATTATGATCGAAAATTCCGGGAAGATAAAGATCACGGATTTCGGCATCGGAGTGGATATCGATAAGGATATACTAAAAAAAGATACACTTATAGGCACGATCAAGTATATCGCTCCGGAACAGATCAAGGGAGATAAGGTCGGTTACCATACCGATATTTATCAATTGGGAATAATCCTTTATGAGCTTTATGCCGGAGAAGCGCCGTTTCTTGGAGAAAATGAAGAGATCGTGAAGGCCAAGACCACGGAGCCGCCCGAACCGTTATCAAGCAGAAGGCATCTAGTGCCCGAGTATATTTCAAGTGTTTGTATGAGAATGCTGAGGACGGATCCAAATGACAGATATAAGACCGTTGATGAGGTAATTGAAGAGATGGATAGCCTGAAATCCTATTCCATTACAGATCAGAGTTATAGCGACTATCATGCAGGTGATGAACTCATTGTAAAAAAGGTATATGCGGTTGAAGAATTCCCGGTCGAACCCGTCAAGAAGAAGAAAAAGAAAGTTTCCTTCTTTAATATCTTCCGGGGGATCATTCTCTTTTTATTCATTTTGCTCGCCCTCGTCTCTATGGCGGTATGGCAGGCGGAAAAATTAGGGAATTTCCCGTTATCAGGGATATTTGTAGATATCAAGGCGCACGTGATATCAAATTACGGGGTGTTCAATCAAGAGGACAGTATTGCATATGCTCTATGGTGCCAGGATCACTCGGAATACCCTCTCGCGGAAGATATCCTGCTCGCTCTGAAGGATAGATTCCCCGGAAGTAAGTATGATGTGAACAAGAGGCTCTTTGACCTCTACTACATTACAGATGAGAAAAAATTTATCGAAATTGCCAGCGAGGTTATAAAATACTCCTCCAGATCCGACAGGTATTTTATATATAAACGCCTCGGACACTTTTACAAAGCGAAGGGTGAAAAGGTCCTTTCCAGCTCCTATTTCAAGAAAGCCATAGTAAATGCTCAATCGGAAGATATGAAGGCCGAAATATATAAGATCATGAAATGAGCTCAAAAACCTTTTTTATCTTGAATTACGGATGTCAAATGAATGTGTTGGAGGCGCAGAAAATGAAAGGCCGTCTTCTTTCTCAGGGCTATGAGGAATCCTCATCCGAGTTCGATGCAGATATCGTCATCTTCAATACCTGTATGGTAAGGGAAACAGCGGAACGGAAGATATACGGCAAGATGGGGCAGATACATAAAAAGGGAAAAGAGGGAGTTCAGATCGCTTTAGGCGGATGTGTTACCCAAGTCAAGGGTGAAGAGCTTTATGAGAAATATACATATGTGCCTCTCATCTTTGGAAGCCGTAATAAACATAATATTGCCCGGCAATTGGAGCAAATATCAGATTCTCAAAGAGTGATAGACCTTTCCTTTGAAGACGAGGACCTGGAGTATGCGTTAAATGCTTCTCGCGACTCCGAATATACCGCTTTCGTTGAGATAATGAAGGGCTGTAATAATTACTGTTCCTATTGTATCGTTCCATTTGCGCGCGGCGGCGAATTATCCAATACTCCTGAGCGGGTCTTAGCGGAGATCCAAGATCTCTTAAACAGGGGCTTCAGAGAGATCATCCTCCTCGGGCAGAATGTCAATTCCTACGGCATCCCATTTACTGACGGGATTCAGCGGGAGATAGATTTTCCGGAGCTATTGAAGAAAATATTGAAATTCTCTGATCTTTTCAGATTAAGGTTCATTACCTCGCACCCCAAGGATTTTAATGATGAGCTTGCTGATATTATTGCCGAAGAACCCAAGATGGCACACAGTTTGCACCTTCCTGTTCAATCAGGTTCGAATGAAGTATTGAAGAGAATGAACCGAAAATACACCAGGGAGGAATATGTGGGCAAGATCGTATCTCTAAGGGAAAAACTTCCGGACATCGCATTATCAACCGATATGATATTCGGTTTTCCCGGGGAAAGTGAAGCGGATTTTCTAAGATCTGTCGACCTCTTGAAAGATATCAGGTATAAAACGGGTTTTCTTTTTAAATATACGCCCCGGGCAGGTACGGCAGCAGCAGAATATGAGGATAATATTCCGGTCGAAGAAAAACTACGCCGCTTGAATTACGCGATCGATATACAAAAAGAGATCACAAGGGAAATCGCGTCGGATTATATAGGGACAACACAAGAAGTTCTTTTTGACGGCAAGGACAAGACCGGGAAGAAGATCTCGGGAAGGGACACTCATGATATGATCGTGGTGGCGGATTTTCCGGACGACTATATTGGAAAGGTGGTGAGAATGAAAATTTATGATGGTAACTCATTCACTCTTTTTGGGAGGCCCGAAAATGAATAAAGCAATTCCTATCATCTTATTAGTGATCATTATGGCTTCTATTCCCGCAGCTGAAACCCTCGCAGAACTTCATAGAAAAGGCCTTGAGGCGATCGCATCGGAACAGTATGAAGAGGGCATTCTCTTTCTCCGGTCGATCTATCTTAAAAGCCCCCGGTCGGAATACGCGGAATCCGCAAGGTATTACGCGGCCTATTTCGCACAGGATATCTTTCAGCAGATAGTGGAATTCAAGGATTTTCTTGAAATGTTCCCGCATTCAAAATTTGCCGAGGATGCTTATTATTTTCTGTCAATGAATTATTACATTTCATCCAATTTTAATAATTCCCGCTATTACCTGGAACAGTACCTCTGGAATTATCCCGGTGGTAAATATGCGGATAAGGTGAATTTCTACTTGGGGGTCATCGCGATGAAGACAGGGGAAAATGATCTGTACTTCTCTAAGATGTCTTCTCTTTCACATCAGCCCGATAGCTCTTTTTATCTTCCCTCTATCTTTCACCTGAGTATTTATTACCGCTCAAGGGGCATAGATGAAAAAGTGAGGGATGCCGAAGAAATATTGAAGGGCAAGTACCCGCCCATGGTAATGATCGAAGAAATAGTGGAGAATATATTCTGGACGATACAATTAGGAGCGTTCTCGAAGGAGACGGGTGCGGAAACATATAAATCTGAAATGAAGGAAGCCGGTATTAAAGATGTATTTGTTCTCAAAAGCGGCAAATATTATAAGGTGTATTCAGGCCGCTTTAAGAACCGTAGTGATGCCAAGAAAAAACTTAAGAAAATAAAAGAAAAGGGATATGAAGGCAGGATCATCAAAAGGGAAAAATAAACCGAACGAGACTCCAATGATCCGCCAATTCCTGAAGATCAAGGAGAAGTATCCTGATACGATCCTGCTGTACAGGGTTGGTGATTTCTATGAGACATTCTTTGAAGACGCCCGTACCGCTTCCAGAGTGTTGAATATCGCGCTTACATCACGGGGGAAATCGTCCAATGGAGAATCTATCCCATTGGCAGGGATTCCATATCACGCTTTGGATTCTTATCTGTATAAACTTGTCAAAGCAGGGCATAATGCCGCTGTTTGCGAGCAAGTCGAGGATCCCAAATTAGCCGAAGGCGTTGTCAAACGGGATGTTGTCAGGATCGTTACACCCGGGACTATAATTGACGATAAGGTCGTGGACATTAAATCAAATAACAATATACTTTCGATAGTGGAGACAGATGATTCCGCCTATACGGCGTTTTGTGATATTTCCACCGGTGAATTTCACTTCTGTACTATGAAAAAGGATGAATTCATGCGGGGAGTGATCTCTCATATCATTAAGATCTCCCCCAGCGAAGTGATCGTGGAATCCTCGTCGTACGGGAGTTATCTGGAAGGCGGAGCCGAACTTCTTTCTTCAGTGAAGCGCTTGCTCCCCGAACTCGCATTCAATCATATTGACGATTGGAAAGGGGATTCCAGGTATTGTGAAGATCAATTACTTTCCCATTTGGGTATAAATACTTTGAAAGCCAGCGGTTTTGAAAATGAAGGAGAGATCAGGGCCGCCGGAATATTGCTTTCATATCTGAAGGAAACCCAAAAGAGCAGCCTGCTTCACATCAGGAGGATGACTCCTCAGAGAGAACTGGAACATATGTTCCTTGATCTGTACACACAATTGAATCTGGATATTCTTCCTGCGCGGGGCGGCCCGAATCTTTTTGATATATTAGACCTGAATCAGACCCCGATGGGTTCAAGGCTGCTAAAAAAGCGTTTGATGAGGCCTCTTCTTGATGTGGAAGCGATACAGGCGCGCCTTGATATAGTTGAAGAATTGACCAATTATGATACGCTGGAACTGGAAGAGACCTTGAAGAGGATCAAGGACATCGAGAGGATACTCTCAAAGATCTCTTTAGGTGTAGTAAAACCCCCTGAATTACTTGTTCTGAGGGCCGGATTGGAGGTCTTTCCGCAGGTATTTTCATTTGTCGGAGTATTGGACTCCGTTCTGGGAAAGGCGATGGCGGCTGATATGGAAGCTTCAAAAAGCCATATAGAGAAGACCAGTGAATTTCTTCTCTCCGCTATTTCGGATTCTCCGCCCGTGGTTTCCAATGACACCGGGATCTTCAGAGAAGGATATGATGCCGAACTTGACCATCTGAGAGATATTTCAAAAAATGGGAAAGGAATAATCAAGGGCATCCTTGAAGAACTTAAGGCAAAATTGAATGTTCCCGGGATCAAATTGGGATACAATAGGATACATGGATATTACTTTGAGTTAAGTAAATTGAAATTGAATGAGATCGAACTTCCGCCGGAGATAATCAGAAAGCAGACCCTGGTGAACAGCGAAAGATTTATTACTCCCGAACTTAAAGAGCGTGAAGAGGAAATATTGACAGTAGATGAGAAGATCAAATCACGCGAGCGAACTCTTTGGGCTGAGGCGCTGTCTTTCTTTGAACCCTATTATGATGAGCTTTCCAAGTATTGTTCCGTTGTAGGGAGGATCGATCTATATACGGCTTTGAAAAACTGCGCGCAGAAGTATTATTTTTCCCGTCCCGGGATAAATGACGGGGACAGTATAAAGATCAAAGGCGGCCGTCATCCGGTGATAGAGCAGCAGGACTTAGGAGAGCCATTCATTCCGAATGATCTGGAGATGAATAATTCAGATTCTCAAATCCACATCATTACCGGTCCCAATATGGCTGGAAAATCTACATTTCTGAGGCAGATAGCCGTTATTGTCCTGATGGCACAGGTAGGTATGTTTATCCCCGCGGATGAGGCCCATATCGGCGTTGTTGACAGGATATTCACCCGCATCGGCGCCAGTGACAATCTGGCATTGGGCCAGTCAACCTTCATGGTGGAGATGAATGAGGTCGCGAATATCCTATCCTCAGCTACCGACAGGAGTCTGATAATCCTTGATGAAGTAGGAAGAGGGACTTCCACTTATGACGGCCTCTCTATCGCCTGGGCGGTGATAGAATTCCTGCACAGGAAGGAAGGCCAGCAGGCAAAGACACTTTTCGCGACACATTATCACGAGATCACACGTATCGGCGATTATCTGGACAGGGTAGAGATATATAAGGTGGATGTTAAGGAATACGGCGAGAAGATCATCTTCTTGAGGAAATTAATAAAGGGCAGTGCCGATAAGAGTTATGGTATATATGTGGCTAAATTAGCCGGAATTCCCGAAGATGTTATCGAACGTGCCGGCCAGATACTCGCCCAGCTCGAAGAAGGCGGTTCGGCTAAAAGCATCAGCCAGGCCCAAAGAAGATTTTTGCAGCCTTCCCTCTTTTCAACCGAGATGCCCGATGAGAATGAGACGGAAGTTCTACGCGACCTAAGAGAACTGGATCCGGACGCGATCGCTCCCATTGACGCATTGAAACTGCTCTCGGCATTAAAGAAAAAGCTGAATGAGAAGTGAGGAAGATGTGGATATTTCTATAAAGAAAGTTGTTTCTAAGAAAGATCTCATGGAATTTATCAAATTGCCGTGGAAGATCTATGAAGATATGCCGAATTGGGTTCCTCCGCTGATCTCTGAAATGAAGCATCGCTTTGATGAGAATAAAAATCCCTATTACGATCACGCTGAAGTAGAATTGTACATTGCCCTTATGGGTGGTGATATTGTCGGCAGGATCGCCTGTCATATTGATAAACTGCATAATGAGTTTCATAAGGAGAAGGCGGCATTCTTCGGGTTTTTCGAGACGCTTAATGATAGCAGGATAGCAGCAAAATTATATGAGACGGCGGAAAAATGGGGAAGAGACAGAGATATGAATGTCCTCCGCGGGCCTATGAGTTTCGGCACGAACGATGAGTGTGCTTTCCTCTTAGAGGGTTTTGATTCTGATCCCGCTGTTATGATGACCTATAGTCCGAAGTATTATTTAGAACTCACAGAGGGCGAAGGATTTGTAAAGGCAAAGGACCTTCTGGCCTTCTATAAGAGTACAGAAGATCCAATGGACCCCAGAATGGAGAAACACGCCAAGAGGATCGCGGAAGACCCGACGATACATGTCAGAAAATTTGAGAAAAAGAATTTCAAAAGAGAAATGGAATACATAAAAGAAGTGTATGACGCGGCGTGGGAACCCAATTGGGGGTTTGTGCCGATGACCGAGAGGGAATTGGAGGAAACATCCAAGGTTCTTCTGGAATACGCTGATACGGACCTTGTGTGGTTCGCGGAAAAAACGCATGAAGACGGGAAGATCGAGCCGATAGGAATATCAATTGTACTTCCAAATCTGAATGAAGCTACAAAGAGCTTGAACGGTAAATTGGGTCCTATTGAGATCTTGAAATTTCTTGCTGCCAAGAAAAAGATCAAAGGAACGAGAGCGATCCTTTTTGGCCTCAAACGGCATGCTCAGGGCTTCGGTATCCCCGCTTTATTACTTATGAAAACAGAGGATGAAGCAAGAAGAAAAGGGTATAAATGGTGCGAGATGTCCTGGAATTTAGAGGATAATGTCAAGATAAACACATTCGATAAAGGCATCGGCGGCAGGATTTATAAGAAATATAGAATTTACGAGAAGAAGATCTGATGGATCTGCCAAATCATCGGTGAATATTGAAAAAAAAGATATATTGAGTACAATACTTACAATATGAATGAGGAGTTTTCCAATGAGAATCGCGAAGCATCCTATTTTGGACTTTAAAAAGCAGAAGCGGATCCCTTTTTATTATAATGGTGAAAAAATATTCGGTATGACCGGAGACACCATCGCCTCCGCTCTTCATGACAATGGGATAATGGTCTATCGTGTCACGGACAAAAGCAGAAAACGCGGTTTTTTCTGCGCCATCGGTAAGTGTTCCTCGTGTATGATGAAGGTGGACGGAATTCCGAATATAAAGACCTGTGTTACGGAATTGAAGACCGGAATGCATATAGAGTGCCAGAAGGGAAAGGGGAGTTATAAATGATCAGAACAGATGTCTTGATCATCGGCGGCGGGCCGGCCGGCTTAGGCGCCGCGATCGAAACTACGAACCGGGGCCTGAAAACCCTCCTTGTGGAAGAAAATCCGATATATGGCGGCCAATTGATCAAGCAGACGCATAAGTTCTTTGGATCTCATTCCCATTTTGCCGGAACAAGAGGTATTTACATACAGGACGAGTTGTTAAAAGAGATAAAGAAAGAGCACTTTTCCATGCTGCCGGGCCACTCCGCTGTGGGTATATATGATGACGGCGTGATCGGCATTTACGATTCCGAGAAGAACAGATTCAAGAAAGTAAGCGCTAAGAAAGTAATTGTCGCTACAGGTGCTTCGGAGAAGACCATACCATTCAAGAACAATGATCTTCCCGGTATTTACGGCGCGGGCGGAGTGCAGACATTGATGAATGTTTACGGTGTACTTCCCGGAAAGAAGATATTGATGATCGGTGCGGGAAATATAGGTCTTATCGTTTCATATCAGCTTATACAGGCCGGCGCGGATGTTGTCGGCATCGTTGAGGCATTGCCTAAAGCAGGCGGATATGATGTACATCTCGCGAAGATCAGGCGTATGGGCGTACCTGTTTTCTTTAAACACACGATAGTTGAGGCCTTTGGGCAGGATAGCGTCGAAGGCGCTTTAATAGTTCAGATCGATAATAGGTGGAAGCATTTGAACGGTACACAAATGCAGCTTGAATGTGATACCATTTGTTTAGCGGTCGGATTGACACCTTCTTCTGAAATACTTATGCAGACAGGCATAAAGATGACATTTTCACCTTCTCTTGGAGGGTATGTGCCTGTGCATAATGAGTTCATGCAGACCTCTTCCACCGATTACTTTGTCGCCGGCGATGCGGCTGGGATCGGCGAGGCTACATCCGCCATTATAGAGGGCCGGCTTGCCGGAATTTCAGCTTCCGCGTCCTTAGGGAAGGAAAAGAATGCCGAAAAAGTCTATAAAGAGCATGTCGATTATATTGAGAAATTAAGGGACGGCAACACCGGGATCAAGGTTAAGAAGGGTAAGTACGAGCTTTGGAATAAGCCTTGGGACACTTCGATGGAGACCTTTGAAAAGAAGGATAATACGATAAAAATACCGAAAGGCAGGACAAAGGCCTATGTGAGTATTGAATGTTATGAGGATATTCCATGTAATCCCTGCGAGATCTCCTGTCATTTCAAAGCTATAACGGTCGGGCCGAATATCACTGACCTTCCCATGCTTGATCTGGATAAGTGTACGGGCTGTATG
Source organism: bacterium (assembly GCA_023144005.1). Taxonomy (GTDB): domain Bacteria; phylum AUK180; class AUK180; order AUK180; family AUK180; genus JAGLWT01. The sequence continues at coordinate 39,377 of JAGLGN010000019.1, read as the reverse complement.
TCATGCCTCACGCAATGCCCGGGCTTGGCGATCTTCGGTATTAATAAGGATCTTGCTCCCGGGAGAACCGGGATAACCATTCCATATGAGCTTCTGCCTCTTCCTGAAAAGGGAGATACCGTCTGGGGCGCGGACCGGGACGGAAAGATCATTTGCAGCGCAAGGGTTGAAGCAGTAAGAAAAAATAAGAATAAAACTCATCTGATCACTATTTCTGTTGAGAATGAATATGCTGAAAATGTCCGTCATTTCTACCCGGGAGCTTCAGGAGATGTGCTGATCTGCCGTTGTCTGGATATCACCGCTGATGAGATCAATGACGCGCTTGACCGCGGATATACCGATTTTGAAGAGTTGAAGAGATACCTCAGGGTCACGACCGGGCCTTGTCAGGGACGCGGGTGCCGCCAATTGATCATGAATATGATCAGGGCTAAAACCGGCGAGGATGTATCTTCGCATTCTACCGGTACACCGCGCCCTCCTGAATCTGCACTTCCATTCAGTGCATTCACAAAAGGGGGGAAGAAGTGAAGGCAGCAGCGGATGTAGGAATAATCGGCGGCGGAATAATCGGTTCGGCGATCGGCTATTATCTGACTAAAATGGGCCTTAAAGACATAGTCCTTTTTGAAAAGGATTATCTGACCTCCGGCTGCACAGGCCGCTGCGGCGGGGGCATACGCCAGCAATGGTCCACTTCTGATAATGTGAAATTGGCGAAACGATCGGTAGAGTTATTCGAGAAGTATGAGGACGAATTGGATTTCGATTTTGAATATATACAGCAGGGTTATCTGATACTTGCTTTTACGGATGACGAGGTGAGGGATTTTAAAAAGAATGTCGCGATGCAGAAAAAACACGGCCTGAAGGTCGATCTGATCTCTCCCCGGCAAGCGAAGAAGATAGTTCCTTTCCTGAATACAAATGATGTTCTGGCGGCAACTTACTGTCCGACCGACGGCCTGGCAAATCCGTTTCTCACAACATTCGGTTATGCCGAGCGCGCCTCCGAAGCGGGAATGACGATATTGCGCAAAACCAGGGTCAATTCCATTGAAAGGAAAGGCGGCTCATACAGGATCAGAACCGATAAAGGCGATTGTACGGTAAAATATATCGTTAATGCTGCCGGGCCGTGGGCACAGGAAGCGGCAAAGATGATAGGATATGACATACCTGTGGAGCCCGAAAGACATCAGATCCTGGTAACAGAGCCCCTGGAAAGAATGGTCGGTCCTATGGTCGTTGATTTCTACAATGGCTTTTACGGTTCTCAAGAGAAGCGAGGCGGCTTTGTGATGGGAGAAAGTGATCCTTCGGAGCCTGCATCCTACAAGACCTCATCTCATTGGAAATTTGTGGAATCCATCAGTAAAAAATTTACATATTTATTTCCTCGATTTTCGAATGTGAAGATTCTAAGGCAGTGGGCCGGTTCTTATTGTGTTTCTCCGGACGCGCAGCCCATACTCGGCCCCATCTCCGCGGATGATCCCAATTATTTTCTCGCTGTCGGCTATTCCGGTCACGGATTTATGCTGGCTCCCGCAACGGGTGAAGCGATAGCGGAATGGATAGTCAAAGGAAAACCGCTGACTACAGACATTTCTCATTTGACGATGGAAAGGATCGAGAAGGGTGATTTTTCTCAGGAGCATAATGTGGTTTAATATGAAGATACTAATAGTTGATGATGAAAAGAATATACAGAAACTCCTTTCGGATATTCTGAAGGATAATGGTTGGGCTACTTTTGTTGCGGGCGATGTGCAAGAGGCCGATAGAATTTTGCAAAGGGAATTTATCGATGTCATGCTTTTAGATGTTTTCCTTCAACATGAAAGGCAGGGCCTGGATTTCCTTAAAAAGGTGCGTACCACATATGAATTTCCACCGGAAGTAATAATGATCACAGGACACGGCTCCATTGAAATGGCCGTGGAAGCCCTGCGTGATGGGGCGTATGATTTTATTGAGAAACCGCCGTCGATGGAGCGCCTGCTCCTTGCGACTTCCCATGCTTATGACTGGATCCGTTCCATAAGAAAGAATCTCTACATTAAAGAGGAGACTACTCCGATCATAGGCGAATCCTCTCAATTAAAGAAAATAATGGATATTGTTCACTCGGTCGCTCCGACCGACGGCAGCGTATTGGTGACCGGTGAGAGCGGTGTCGGAAAGGAATTGATCGCAAGATCGATCCATCTGAACTCAAAGAGAAAGGAAGGCCCGTTCGTTGTAATCAATTCCGCCGCCATTCCGGAAGAATTGGTGGAGTCTGAACTCTTCGGGCATGAGAAAGGGGCTTTTACGAACGCGATGAAATTGAAGCGGGGGAAATTCGAGCTCGCAGACGGCGGAACTCTCTTTCTGGACGAGATCGGCGATATGAGTTTAAAGACACAATCCAAAATACTCCGCGCTATTCAGGAAAAGACCATTGAGCGTGTGGGAAGTGAGTCCCATCTTAATGTGAATGTCAGGATCATCGCCGCGACGAATAAGGCCATTGCCGAGATGGCGTCTTCCGGTACTTTCCGGGAAGACCTTTATTACAGATTAAATGTGGTTACCGTTGATATTCTGCCATTGCGGGAGCGTACTCGTGATATCACGCCGCTTTTTGATCATTACATCGGGTATTTTTCGGCGGAGTACGGCAAGCCGGTGCGGGAGATCGATGATGATATCTACGCATATATCATTGACTGCCAATGGCCGGGAAATGTGAGAGAGTTGAAGAACTTTGCTGAAAGGGCAGTGATCTTTTCCCGAGAAGGAGTGATCTCTCTGGGAAGAATGAATATTTTCACTACCTCACAGGGTGACAAGGCGGATTTCAAGAAATTATCCGATGCCAGAATTCAATTCGAAAAGGAATATATAATGAATGCCCTGACCGCTTCCAAAGGCAATGTGGCATCTTCCGCCAGATTACTTGGTATGGACAGGTCAAATCTACTAAAAAAAATAAAAGCGCTCGGAATCGAAATTGAGAATAGCTGAAGTAGCAGTCAATCTTCCTATTAATTCCATCTATGATTATCTGATCCCGGAAGATGCTGTGGTATCTCCAGGTGATTTCGTTGTGGTCCCTGTCGGTCCCAGAAGAGTTGAGGGCATTGTGGTTTCAGTCAAAAGCGATGCCTCTTTCACAGAACTTAAATCCATCTCTTTCAAGCTTGATAAGATCCCGCCTTTATCCTCCGCTCAGTTGTCTCTGGGAGGACTTATTCAGGAGAAATTCTACAATAATCCCGGTCCGTCATATTTTATTCTTAAACCGCCTGGAAGGGGCAATCCCGTAAAGACTTTCTATACGGTCACGGATAAGCACGGCGACAATTTCGGCAGGAAGGAAATTGCGGCGGAGCGGCTTGCGGTTTATACTTATCTGAAGGAAAAGGGCAAATCGACCAAGCAGGGCATAAAGCGCTCGCTGAAGGGTGTGGCAAAACTTGATTACGGCCTCAATTGGCTCGCGAAGGCGGGCTATATTAAAAAATTCGAAGAAATAGAAAAAGAAAGGAGCCATCGGGAGAGTTTGTATGTACGCCTCGGGGAATTGAAATACGAAGACATTCAGGAGCCCTTCGATGAAATGCAGCAATTTCTTTTCAGGTACGGTTTCTGGTGCCCCTTCAAGGATCTGAGAAGGCGTTTCGGAGTTACAAAGGCCAAATTAAAGCCATTGGAGAAGTCCGGTAGCATCGTCTTCAAGACATTCAAAGATGCCGTGGATAGTTATATTACACCCGAGATGGGCGGATATTCGGAAAAAACATTAACAGCTCATCAGAAAAAAGCTGTAAAGGTATTGAAGGAAAAGATCTCAAGCGGCAGATTTTCTGAGCACCTTATATCCGGTGTTACCGGCAGCGGAAAGACAGAGGTCTATTTAAATGCCGCCGCGGAAGTCCTGTCCAGGGGAAAGAGGGCGATGATACTGGTCCCTGAAATTTCTCTTACTCCCCAGGTGGCCGCTCAATTCAAATCCCGTTTCGGTGAAAAGGTAATGATCTATCATTCTAAGCAGACCGCGGCGGAGAAACGCGCCGTTCATAGCGGTATCCTGAATAATAAATATGAAATACTCATCGGCCCCCGGTCGGTAATGCTTCTTCCCTTGAAAGACCTCGGCCTCCTGGTGATGGATGAATTTCAGGATGACTCCTTCAAACAGAATCAGGGTGACCCGCTGTATGACGGGCTATTGCTTGCCAGAGAGATCTGCAGGATCAATAAGGCCTTGCTCCTTTTGGCCTCCGCGACTCCACCCGTATCATATTATCATCACACCCTTTACGGCGAAAAGGAATTCCACGAACTGCCTGAAAGAGCAGTGAAGAACTCCGTATTGCCGGAGATCAGGATCATTAATATGTCGCTTGAGTCTGATCACATAATTTCACACGAACTTAAGGAGAAGATCCGGTCAACCCTTGAAAAAAAAGAACAAATAATGCTCTTTTACAATCGGAGGGGATTCTACCGTTCGGCGAAATGTAAAAAATGCGGATATATCTTCAAGTGTGCGAACTGTGATGTTCCTCTCATATACCACAATGACACCAATAAAATGAGCTGTCACTATTGCGGTAAGGAAACCGGCCTTCCGAAAAAATGCTCTGAATGCGGCTCTTTCCACCTTGATTTCCGCGGCATCGGGATACAACGCATTCAGGACATCATCGAGAACCTTTTTCCGGATGCGGAGATCGCCCGCCTGGATCAGGATGTCTCAAGAAATATTGTCAAGATGCAGGATGTGTTAAGCAGATTCAGGACACATGACATTGATATACTTCTGGGAACTCAATTGATCGCGAAGGGAATGGATTTCAGCAATGTTACGCTTGTCGGTGTGCTTTCCGCGGAAGTTCTGTTCTCCTTTCCCGATTATTCTACCTCGGAAAGGGGATTTTCATTGCTCATGCAGGTATCCGGCCGTGCGGGCCGCGGGGTGAAAAAAGGGGAAGTGCTGGTCCAGACCTATAATCCGAATAATGAGATCATCGAGTATTCGCTGGAGCATAATTACCGTCTCTTCTATGAACATGAGATCAAATTGCGCAAAAAACTCAAATTCCCGCCCTTCATGCGGCTGTACCGTATCACTTTCAGCGGAAAAAAAGAAGAAAGTGTTGTGAAAAAGGCGGATGCCGCCGCCGAAATGCTCTCCGCTTCAGAGGAATTGACAGTTTTCGGCCCCATGCCCGCTGTCCTGAAAAAAATAAACAATATCTACTTCTACGAGTTAATGGTGAAAGCGCCATGCGGAGAAGAGCCCGTTCCCGCACTTCAGCATTTCAAAAGCAAATTCACTGCTGCCAAGATTTTCAAATTGGGATAAATAAGAGGTTGTGGCTCACAATATTGCAGATACCTATTTGCGATACTCTATTTCTTCTGGAACCGCCACAGTGACGGAAGAAGTAAACATCCAGCAAATATTTTATATAAATCTCCGACGAGAAATGGGAGGAGTCCCAAATGAATACTTTTTCCAAAAGAATGTGTATATAGCAGTGTTAAGTGGCCTACTCCGAAAAGATAGATCAATAAGTTCCCAAGTAGCATAAGGAAAAAGACGATGCTGATTTTCCTTGTATTTATTTTTTCTGCTAATAGTGATACAACATAAGAAGCGACCAGAAAGCCAATAATATAACCGCCTGTCGGACCAAGGATAGCGGCGACTCCCGCCTTTCCGCTAGCAAAAACCGGTAGTCCGGCTATGCCTTCAAAGATATAGAGTGAAACAGCGGCAAAGCCGATCTTCCTGCCGAAAGCAATACTCCAGGCAAGTATTGTAAGGGTTTGAAGTGTGATTGGCACTGGTGTTGCCGGTAAGTAAAACGAAGTATAAGCCGATAGGATCATTAGTAAATTGCCAATCAATATGATACCGATATAAAGAGGAACACTCCTTTCTTTTTTCAATAATATCGTCCCGACAACATTCATAACACTCTCCTGCTCTTCCATTATACCGGATTTCTCTGAAATATCTAGTATCTTCCCGACATTATCCGCATGGCAAGGAGTTTTCACGCTCTGCTTCCTGCCAACTCTTTGCTTGGAACTTTTACATCGGGATAGACGGTCGTTCGTCGCACTCCGTTCCCCAAGGGAATGATTGTAAAAGAAGATCTATTGTGTTAAGCGAAATACCGGTTTTCCGGTTACGGGTGTGACTATTGTGGTGTTATATTCTTCCACCTTGTACTTCAAATCCCGGAAGCAGAGCCAGAGTTTGACCTGATCCCAAATAAGGTTCGGATTTAGTTGAAATTTCAGGTATAATGTATTATAATATCAATGTTAAGAATTTGAGACGCAGGAGGATTGCGATGAACAGACGATCGTGGCTGATAATTGTACTTATAGCAGTGATTGCACTTACCGGATGTAAGAATATGAAGAAATATGATCCCTTGATGAACGATGCGAAAGCTGCCCTGGAATCTGCAAAACAGACAGAAGGCGCAGAAGATGAGCAGCTCAAGGAAGCCGAGGCCGCGTTCAAGAGCGCACAAGAGGCTTATGAAGGGAAAAAGGGTGACGATGTCGAAATCTACGCCAACAAGACAATAGAGCTGGCAAATAAAGCGAAAGCCGATGCCATCGCGGCAAAGAAAGAAGCCGAGAGAGTAATTGTCGTAAAGGACGAATATGAAACTAAACTTGCCGACCTTACCGCTGCGGTCGATGAGATCAAAACGGAAAAAGAGGTCTATCAGAAAACACTTGATCTGATCGAACAGGCCAAGGCGGAATACGAAGCGGGTGAATATGACAAGGCCCTTGAGACCCTGACCATGGCAATGGATACATTCAATAAGGGTTTAGAGATCAAGAAAAATAAACCTACTGCATATACCGTCATTAAAGGTGACTGCCTTTGGAATATCGCCAAAAAAGAAAAGATATACGGAGATCCTTTCCAATGGCCGAAGATCTACAAAGAGAACAAAGATCAGATAAGGGACCCCGATCTTATTTTCCCAAAACAGGTATTTAGAATACCCCGCTAGTCCGGCATATGATAAAGCGATTTTTAATTTTATTAGTTATATTGCTTATTTCTTTGCCTGTATATTCTTATGAATTGAAACAAGGAGACAGGCTGAAGATCGTTATTCAGGGCGTCAAGGATTTTTCCAATATTCCTTTCGTTATTCAAGCTGATGGAACGCTCTCATTGCCTTATATTGGTGAGATCCGCGCCTCCGGCTTAACAATGGAAGAATTCAATGAGATCATTTCCGAGAAATACAATGTGATCTTTAATAACCCTGAGATCCTATCCATTATTATCGAGAAAGCACCCATAAGTGTCGGGGTAATGGCGTTTTCGCAGGACGGTGGCGAACTCGTTTCTTTGCCTCAGGGGAGCACTGTGGTGGAAGCTCTTGCTGCCGGTGGTGTGAATCTGAGAAAAGCTTCTCTCAGCAGGGTGAAGATCATCCGCGCTGACGGGACGGTGGTAAAGATCAATGTGAACAAACTTATAAAAACAGGTGATCCTGTTTTAAGAAAGTCCGCAATTCTTAATACCGGTGACATTGTATATGTACCGAAAAAATTCTTATACCTGGACCTTCAAACGACGGTTCAGATAGTGTCTCTTGTAAGTTCTCTCATCGTGATCTTTAAGTATTTCAATGTGGAGTAAATGGGAAAGAAGTTATTTAATATTGTCCGCATTGTTTTAACTCTGCTCTTTTTATATTTTGTTTTCAGAAAGATCGAATTTTCTCTTTTGAAGGACGCGTTCATCAGTTCTGATAAGATGATGGTTGTCTGGGCATTTATCCTCTTCATGGTTAATACCGTTTTGATGACCTTGAGAATATCTACGCTTTTTAAGGTATTTCCTCAGAAACTATCTTTTTTAAAGGTACTCAGATATTATCTTATCGGCCTGTTTTTCAATCAGGCACTTCCCACCGCTGTCGGCGGCGACGCTGTCAAGGGATACAAATTAGGCAAGGCCGTGAATGATGTCCCTTCCGGGTTATTGATAACCTTTATAGACCGCCTGTTGGGCTTATTGACCATGCTCGTGTACCTTTTTGTGGCGATCCTTATCGGAGGCGCATCCTATCTGAAGGGCAATTCGCTTTACCTTCTCGGCGGTTTCGGTGCGATCTGCATCGTTCTTACGATAATGATCTTCTCCACCCGGCTTTCCGGAATGGTTTACCGTATCTTCTTTAAACCCTTTGAAGATAAGATCAAATTTCTTCATCGGATCAAAGAAAGCTACAGATTCTTTCTGAAGACCAAGGATCAGAAAAAGCTGTATTACATAGCGCTGGCATATTCCTTCGCGGCCCAATTGGCTCTTATTCTGGCGGTATCCCTTTTGGGGACCGGCCTGGAGGGTGTCACTTTAGCTGTTGAGCAATATTTTATAGTCATGCCGATAATATTCGTGGTATCAATGATACCTATATCTGTTGGCGGTTTCGGAGTAAGAGAGCAGGCATTTGTTTCTCTGCTCGCACTTTACGGGATCGGAAAGATTCCGGCATTGGCATTGGCCCTTTTATATGTGGGATTGTATATTCTCATGTGTATCCCGGGCGGTGTTCTTTATCTCTTCGGAGAAAAGGAGAAAATTGATGGATAATGAAGGCAGCATGAATTTATATCGTTACTTGAGCATTGTGTTCAAGTATAAGTGGTTGGTTCTTCTACTGTTTCTGATCTTATTTATTTCGGGAATGTTCGTGGTTATGAAGAGTCAAGAGATGTACGCGGCGCAAACAAAGATACTGGTAAATTATCAGATGAGTGGAACGAACGATATGTCCAGGTATTTTATGTCCGGCACCATAAGGTATCTTGTGAAAACATACTCCTTGACGATCGTTTCCAATCAGGTCTTGGAAAAGACAAGAAAAATTCTGGACCTGCCCTATTCGATCGGGTATCTCCGCTCGCATCTCTTTGTTGAGACCGAGGAGGGGACAAATCTGATCAAGGTATCAGGGACACTCCCAGATAAAGAGCATGTGGCTCTATTCATAAATACACTTATTGATCAGTATATTATTCTTCAGACCGGCTTTATGACCGAGGATTCGGTTAAGGCAAAGAATTATATTCAAGAACAGCTTCAGGTGGTCGGCGCTGACAGAAAGTGTATTCAGGAGAAGATCAGGGATTTCAAAGAGAAGAACGGGATCGTGGATGTGAAAACAGAGATGCAGAACCTGGTAGAGCGATTTTCGGCGCTGCGCTTATCTAAAACAACATCCATTATGGAAAGGAAGTCGGTAAATGAGACACTTGCCAAGGTCAATCGCGAATTAAGTAAGATAAAGGATTCCGGAGAAGCCAAGATCATCAATGATATCGAAACCTCTCCCGAGTATGCAGCATACAAGAAATTGCAGCAGGAATATGAAGAAGCATCCATGGTATATAAAGAAGGGTCCTCGTATATAAAGGCAGTGAAGATAAAGCTTGATGATCTTAAGAATAAGCTCTTTAACCGAATATCATCAACTGATTCTAATGTTTCTCTACTCTCTTTATACTCGCAGAAAACTCTTTTAGAGCAGCGACTTGTGGAGTTGAACTACGAGATCGTTAAGACCGATTTTATTCTGCAGAGCATGGAGCAGCAGCATAAAAGCATTCCTGAAAAGGAAATGGAATATCAGGACCTGATGGCTGATCTGACCATCAATGAGAAATTGTATAATATTCTCCTTGAGCAGGAGAAAGAACTGGAATTGGCAAAGATCACTCAAGGAAGTACTATAAGGGTCGTGGACAGAGCGATCCAACCCTCCAGGCCCATAACTACCAGTAAGGTCAGATACCTTCTCTTCATCACATTGCTCGCCCTCATTGTTTCTGTGGGCTTTGCTTTTCTTATCGAATATATTGACACTACGGTAAAACCCTCTGATAATATTGAGAAGATATTCGACGCGAATCTGATCGGGAAGATCCCTGAAATATATAAAGGTGATGAAAAATTGAGTAAATGGGCGATTATTACCGGCCAGCGCGCGAAATATATTACGCGTTCCTTCAAGGAGAATCTTATCACCAATATCAGCAAGAAATCTACTATCAATGAATCCTATAAAGAATTGAGAACTCTTTTATCCTACAGTAAAGAATTCAAAAATAAGGAAGGTGCCAAAACCATGTTGGTCACCAGTTCTGAAACAAAGGAAGGTAAGTCGATCACCGGAGCCAACCTTTCAATAATCCTTTCCTTGAACAGAAAGAAGACCGTTCTGATCGATGCCGATATGAGAAAACCCGCACAGCACAGGATCTTTGAAAGGGTAAATAATGTTGGCTTGACCGATTATTTCGAATCGAGCATCACTGATGTAAAAAAGATCATTCAAGCAGGCGTGAATCCCTATCATGACCTTATTACTTGCGGACCGCATACACATAATTCAAGCGAATATCTCGATTCTCCTAAGGTATTTGAGCTTATTGATAAGCTTTCGGCATTGGGATATGAATATATCATTTTTGACACGCCCCCGGTGAATGCGCTTACCGATGCCGTCGTCCTCTCAAATAAACTGGACGGTGTTCTCTTTGTCATCAGATCCAATCAGATAGGGAGGCACAGGGTACAGATAGCATTAGAAAATATCAAAAAGAGCGGAGGCAATATTCTTGGCCTTATCCTCAACGGCATCCCTCTCAGGGGCGGCTATGGGTATTATTATTACTATTACGGCCAGACCTACTATTACAGTTACGATGATGTGGACGCTAATGAAGAGAAAAAGGCATAATTTATGCAGATACTCTATAGATGAAGTTAAAGATATCAGGATTCCGCTACTTTAATGCGACAGCTCCCGACGAAAAGACCGTTTCTGTTCCCGAAGGGACGGTATTGGAGCAATTGCTGATCGAATTGGGACTTGAACCTGATATTATCGGATACTTTATTCTTAACGGAACTCCCTTGAAAAGGGGAGCTATTATACCTGAGGGAGGGAATCTTAAACTCATTCCATTTCTTAGTGGAGGTTGATATGAAACGCATTGCTCTCTTTTTGTTGATCATCACAGCATTTATTTCGTGCAGGGTCTATGTCAGGCATGTACCGCCAAAACCCAAATTGATGTTCTATTCTGCTCCGGAGATCATTGTAGTTCCGGGTTTTACTGCGGTTTATTATGTCAAGGGACACCCTTCGGTGGCGTTTTTCTTTGACGGCAGATGGTTTATACTCGATCAGGGGTACTGGTATGCGTCTCAGTTCTGGAAAGGCCCGTGGGTTCATGTCAAAAAGGGTCTCCCTCCGGGATTGCTGAAAGCCCGGAAATTTATGGCGAACAAGGCCAAAGCACGCATAAAAACCGGTAAAAAGGCTAAGGAGAACAAAAAGGATTCAGCTAAAGACAAGATAAAGAAAAAGAAAGGGAAGAAAGGCAAAGGAAAAGATAAGGACAAAGATTAAGAAACGAACTGAAAGGTGATCAAAACTATGGTTTTAGAAGAGATTTCAAAAAGACGAAGTATTAGAAAGTATAAAGACACTCCTATCGAAGAATCCAAATTACTGAATATTCTGGAAGCCGGCCGTTTGGCTCCCACTGCCCGTAATCGGCAGGAATGGAAGGTGATCATTGTTACCGATCCGGAATTGAAGATGAAGATGGTAGATGCCTGCAACGGACAGGCCTTTGTCAAGACAGCTGCCGCGCTTCTTGTTGCTGTCTCGACCGACACTTCCTATACGATGAGATGCGGGGTAAATGCCGGTACCGTTGACACAACGATCGTTTTGCAGAACATGGTGCTTCAGGCAGAGAAAGAAGGGCTGGGCACATGCTACATCGGCTCGTTCTTCAATGATCAGGTCAAGAGGCTTCTTTCGATACCTACGGAGATGGAAGTGATACAGATCCTTACGCTTGGATATGCTGATGAGGCCCCGGAGTCACGCCCCCGTAAGGATCTTAAAGAATTTTATTGCCATAACAAGTATGAATAAAACCTCATTTTACAGAAGCTGGATCGAGATCGACCTTATTCGTTTCAAGCAAAATCTCTCCAATATTTTAAGCAAGTTGCCATCTGATGTAAAGTATCTTCAGGTTGTAAAGGCAGATGCCTACGGCCATGGCGCGGTCGAAATATCAAAAGCGGCCCTGGGAATGAATATACAGTATCTGGGTGTTGCCAATGCGGTGGAAGGTGTCCTTTTAAGAGAAAGCGGCATTGATGTCCCCATTATAATTCTCGGGCCGTCATTAGAGGAAGAGATCGAAGATATTCTGAGTTACGATCTGACCCCGTCGGTATCGTCATTAGAATTCGGACAGATGCTTTCAGAAAGGTCAAGCAAAATTATCCCGATCCATATAGAGGTGGATACCGGAATGGGCCGCGGCGGATTTACCGCGGTAAATCGATCACAGATAGAAAATATATTCCAATTATCAAATCTCCGCGTCGAAGGCATCTTCTCGCATTTTCCCATATCAGAGGAAAAAAATGAGTTCTCACTGTCCCAAGGCGCTGAATTCAAGGAATTCGTGAAAACTCTGGGATCGAAAGGATATTCCGCTCCGCTGATACATATGGCAAATTCAGGCGGCTTTCTCAATTACAAGGAATCGTTCTTCACGATGATCCGCATCGGGCTTCTCTCTTATGGATATTTTCCGAACGGGGAAAGGGGAAGTTTTCCGGTCGAACCGATAATGTCGTTCAAGAGCAAGGTTACCTTGATAAAGGAATATGAGAAAGGGGAAAGCATATCTTACGGGAGAACCTTCATTACGCAGAGGGACACCAAGATCGCAGTCATTCCGATAGGCTACGCTGACGGTTTATTCCGCCAGGCATCACATAGCGCTCTTGTCCTTATTAACGGTCAGCGCTTCCCACTGGTGGGAAGAGTGTCAATGGATATGGTCATGGCTGATGTTACGGATGCGGTATCTGAGATCGGCAAAGGAGATAATGTTACAATAATGGGCCGCGACGGCGCATTAACACAAAGCGCGGATGATCTGTCAAAGGCCTCGAATACGATAAATTATGAGATACTTACTAATGCCGGCCGGCGCGCTGTGAAGATATATAATATTGAAAAAGACACGAGATCGAATTCTTCGGCATTACCTTCTCTGATCAGGGAGATCAAGTTTCCCGATCTGCTGAAAAAGGTTTACGGCATTGACCTCAACACTGATTTTCAGTCCAAGATCAAAAATGATATTGTAAAAAAACTCTTCGGTGACTCCTGGGACCTTATCCGGGAGGACCTTAGATATCATATTGAGCTGCTGCCGCTTGAAGGGGAGTATTTTAAGGTACTCACCTCGATCACTTTCAAAAAATGGATCAATCAGACAGATCTGTATATCGGGATCGCCAATAATTCCGATCTTCTGGACAAAATGATCCACGACCGTAAATATATCTATAGATGGCTTCTTGATCGGCCGGAAATAAATAATGAAGACCTCCTGATCGGATCATTTACCATTGGTGGAAAGGATGTTGAAAAGGTCTCGGAAAGCGAACTTGACGGCGGGTATTGTTTTCATTACCGCACAGACATTTCAGGCCGCAATCTAAGTGAATTTTCAATTAAGATGGAGACATATTATCCGGCGGACAGCCGGGTATTCCCGGTGTATTTTTCAGATTTCACGAAGGGAGCAGAAGTTGAGTTCAAGCTGGCAGATGTTGATCTAAAGCATTTTCCCTTTTTCTCCACAAAGGACCTTCGTATCACACAAAGTCGGAACAAGGATTCAATGAAGATCACAATAGAACCGAATGAGTTTATCTTCCCTGAGAACGGGATCATATTTTATTGGGAGTAAAGAGGAAATATATGGCTGAGAAAAGAAGAAAAGTGGAATTTAAGATCGATGAGAACACCTCCAGCGGTGAATATGCGAATCTTGCGAATATCATTTTCAGTGATTCTGAATTCATCATTGATTTCGCGAGAATGATTCCGGGAATGCCGGCAGCTGAGGTGAAATCCCGAATTATTTTAAGTCCGAAGAATGCGAAATTGCTTTCACTCATTTTGAAACAAAGGGTTTCGGATTACGAAAAAGCACATGGAAACGTTCGCCTGCCAAAGGGCGAAGAGGGCACAAATATTGGTTTCCGTTCAGAAAAAGAAAAGAACTAGTGTACTGTTCTATAAATGCATTAATAATGGCTGACAGGGAGAAGAATGTTCAAAAGTTGAAATGTTCAAAGGTTAAAGGTTGGGGGATTAATTCCCCCGTAGGGACAGGACTTGACCTGTCCTCTGTCATTCCCAGGTACATGACCTTGGGAACTCCGATTACATCGAGGAGCGGAAATCCATCTTCTTTCTTATCCTCACTTTACACCTCACACTTCACACTTCAAACTGCATTTATCGTTGGAATTGACTCAAATCTAAACATTCCATTGTCATCGTATTTATGAGACAGCACACTAATATCTTTATCGCGGAACCTCTTGACGGTAAGATCCCGAAAGATGAACTTGCGCATATCAAGGTAAACCGTGTATGCGTAGGTGACCCGATCGGTATTGTGAACGGCAAGGGTATATTCTACGAGGCTACAATGACCTCTCGCGATACCTTTTCCATACAGGGGAGCAGTGAGATGCCGAGGCCGACACTGAAGGCCTATATTCCGATGATTAAATCCTCTCCGCATTCACAGGTACTGAGAAGCATTCTATCATTTCCCATAGTAGAGCTCTGCCTCATCAGTACGGATAATACTGTTGTTAAACGCAGATGGGAGGAGCGGGACAGAAAGCTTTTGCGTGAAGGTATGAAGCAAAGCAAGAATCCCTGGATGCCGATCCTTTCCGGTCCGCATGAATTAATCGGCTTGGAGTTGAGCGGGGTAGTTGTTTGGGGAAGCTGCGATGCGCTTGCCGGAGAAGCGGGGCCCTGTGGCGAGATTGAATCGGTTATCTGGGGGCCGGAAGGCGGATTTTCCAGCAGGGAAAAACAAATACTGCAAAGCAAATGCATACCATTGAATTTATCACCTTATATCATGAGAGCTGAGACCGCTGCTTTTGCTTTACTGAGCTATGCGACGGCATCAAATTTGAAATACGCTAGTAAAAAGGGTAAAATTAACGGATGAAAACTATTGTAAAGATCATTGTACTGATATTTGTGCTCATTACAGGGGCTCTTTTCTATTTCCTCGGGCCTCTTGCCTCATTGAAATATCATCCTGAGACCAAGTGGGGATTCGATATTCAACGGCCTTCTCTTATACCGCGGATAGAGGATAATAAAGATACTTTCAATTACAAAGGCATGTTCTATAAATTTTATTTCAACTCTCGCCCCAGCGAGGGATTTATTGCTGAGAATGTATTCCAGAATTATCAGGTCATTGAGGATATCGGGGACGGGGAATATTATTTCTATTGTGTAAACAAGACAATTTACTCGGCCGCATGGGTAGAGAGTGAAGGAAAGATATTCATTGTTCAGTTCAAAGCCAATTCTAATGTCTCCGAGTGGATAGATGTAGCCCTGCGCACCGTACAGCCATCTTCAGAGCATCTAACCGATGAGCAGATCGCCTCGATCAAGGCGCGTGTCGCGAAGAAATATGGCCTTGCCTCCCTTATGACGCTTATGCTGACGCTTGGCGGAAGTTTCCTTTTCATGATACTCCTCGTGGTGTTTCTGGTAGCTATTATGGGGCTTGGGAGAAAGCCCAGAAATTACGATGAGCTTTCCGCTGAGGGGATTATGTGGGAACGGTCATCAGTCGCGGCAGCATTCAAATCCAAGTTAAGTTATAATATCTCTGTGGTGTATATAATTCAGACAAACCTGTATTTCCGTATCTTCAGCGGCAATAAGGAGATCATAAAGATCGCTTCAAATGAACTTATGAACCATATTAAAGGAAAGAAAGCCACATTCACTTACAGTAATATCACGGTCGATATAAGTACGAAATATTTCGGCGGTGATTACGGTTATGACAATATTTAAGGAGTATTTATGAATAAGAAAGCGGGAGTCAGGTGGAACCTGGGCTCGATACTGAAAGATGAGGAATTCGATTCGAAGCTGGAAGCATCGTCGAAGGCGATCAAGAAATTCTTTTCCAAATGCAAAAAAGAGCTATCTCCCGATATACCGGGAAAGAAGTTCAAGCAGATGGTGAAGGAATTTGAAAAACTCCTGATTGATGCTGACGGTGTGCTCTCATATTCGCATCTCTATCAGTCAACGAATATGAATGATAATCGCACCTTTTACCTGCTGTCGAAGTCCAATCAACTGGCACTATCACTTAGTGAGATGTCAATATTTATGAGTCATTGGCTGAAAGGGCTTGCCCTTCCGGGGATGAAAAAATTAGACCCTAAAAATTCCAAGCGCCTCTTTAAAGAGCGTCCAGATCTCGAGTTCTACTTCGAACATCTTGTTGAGAGCAGGAAATATTCCCTTTCGCTGGCTGAGGAGAAGATCGTTTCACGAAAGAATTCCAATCTGAAATCACCGATAATGCGGCTGAGGGGGATGATAACGAATGATTTTGAATATGAGGTTAAACTCAAGGGCAAAAAGCCGATCAAGATAAACACGCAGGGGAAATTGACCGCTTTGGTAAGACATAAGGACCCTGAAATGAGAAAGGCCGCCTACAAAGCCCTCTTCACCCCATTCAAGAAGAACATCAACATCTTCTATACCATATATGAAGCATTGCTCAAGGATTGGTATGACGGAGTCGCGGTAAGGGGTCATAAGCAGCCTATTTCGATAAGGAACTTTACTAATTATCTGGATGACAAGACCGTTGAGACCCTTATGGAAGTATGTGTTGAGAATAGAAAAGTATTCCAGCGCTACTTCAAATTGAAAGCCAAGGCGCAGAAAATAAAGAAACTCTCGCGGTATGATCTTTACGCACCCGTCGGCAGTTCGTCAAAAAAATATACCTATGAAAGCGCAAAAAAAGAGGTTTTAAAGGTTCTGAAGAATTTCGACAAGGGATTCTATGAGCGTGGAAAATTGATCTTTGATGAGAGGCATGTGGATTCCCATCCCCGTCAGAACAAGAGATCCGGCGCATTTTGCTCTACCGTATCCACAAAGATCACTCCCTATGTCCTCTTGAATTTTAACGGCAATGCGGATGCGATGATGACGATGGCGCATGAGATCGGCCACGGGATACACTCCTTGTATTCTAATAAGTTATCGGACCTGGTCGCACATTCCACGCTGCCGCTAGCGGAGACCGCCTCCACATTTTCCGAGATGCTGATGTTCGATCACCTTTTAAAAACGATCAAAGATAAAAAAGAAAAGAAGGCCATGCTCTTTGAAAAAGTGGACTCTTCCTTTGCTACCATTATCAGGCAGAATTATTTCGTCAAATTTGAAAAAGCAGCGCATGAGATGGTGCAGAAGGGGACGAACGGAGAGGAATTGAGCGACAAGTATTATGAGATATTAAAAGAACAATTCGGGAATGCGGTTTCAATTCCCAAGGAATTTCGCTATGAGTGGTCGTATATTCCCCATATCTTTGTAACCCCATTCTATTGCTATGCGTATAATTTCGGAGAACTTCTGTCAATGGCATTGTATTCTCTGTACAAGCAGAAGGGCAAGAGCTTTATTCCATCAATAGAGAAGATACTGGCAGCCGGCGGTTCGCAGAAACCCACCTTGATGCTGAAGGAAGTGGGCATAGACATTAACTCCCCGGAATTCTGGCAGGGCAGTTTCACTATCATCGAAGAATGGATCGAGATGATCCGGGAATTAATTTAGAAAACCGATTAAAGTTCAAGGTTTAAATGTAAGAAGAAACACATCCGCAGACGAGAAATCACTATTTCGATTAACCCATTAATTTTACTGTTACAATCATATCATGCCGCACCCCAAACAAGATATGGGACATGTCGTACTCCGCAGGAGTTCGTCTGTCCCGATGTAAAAGTTCCAAGCAAAGAGTTGACAGGAAGCGAAGCGTGTAAACTCTTTGCCCCGTTAGAATCAAACGGAAACATTCTTCACACCTGTTTTTTGTATTTCACGTCATACGTGTTACGTCTTCTGTTTCTTTTTCCTCATCGCGGGAAAAAGTACATTGTTCAGGATCAGTCTATAGCCCGAAGAGTTCTTATATATAGAAACATCGGTTGGCGGATCTCCGATACGATGAGCGAAATCCTCGGGATCATGTCCTCCGTAAAAGGTAAAAAATCCCTTTCCGTATCCGCCGTAAATGTATTTCGCACGCTGCATATCTTTCAAGAACCCCATTATAACAGTGGTCTTCTTGATGCGCTTCATCGTGAATGTCGATGTCTGACCCATGAAACCGTGTATGAGCTTTTCATGACTTTGACAGAGCATTGTCGGTATAGGATCCTGCTTCGCTGAGAAATCAAATAATATGAAATCCTCTGTGCCGGACTCGGGCCGTGCTCCGTAGGGCGAAACATCGATATCAGAAAATTCGTATACATCCGGTGACAACTCGGGGATGAATCCAGAAAAAGCGAAGGTGAGCGAATAATCCAACTTTGCCAAATGATCCGCCGCGACCGGGGTCCCGTCGAATTCAGAGGGGACAATATCGGTATTAAGCGCCGCGAGAGCGACATCTATTGAGTCGGTGGCAGAGCACATCGCAAAGAGGAATCCTCCCTTTGATGTGTATTCAGCTATCTTTACCGAGACCGATCTCATCAGCTGCGAAACGCTCGCCATGCGGTATTGCTTCGCCTTATCGCTTAACCAGTTTTTGTGGGAGATATACCAGGCAGCGGTCTTAAAGGATGCGTAGAACTTCCCGAATTGGCCGGTGAAATCTTCATGATGAAGGTGGACCCACTCATAATCCGCCAATTTCCCTTCAAGAACCTCATCGATATAGATCTTATCATAGGGTATGCCGGCATAATCTAATACCAGGATCACGGCATCGTCCCAGGGCTCGGTGTCCATATTATTGTGAGAATTCTCGACCAATGGTGTAAAAACTGCGATCTTCGGTGCTTTTTCCAGCCAAACACGCTCCATATTCTCGCTTGATACTGTAGCCATAATGGCCTCAAGCTGCTCTTCGGTGATCTTCGTATATGAAACACCGGCTGCCGCCAACGCGATCTCGCTCGTATTCGAGGGTATCACAAAGCTTCCACCCTTGTAATTCAGGAGCCAGGCTACTTTCCCTCCATATTCCTTGAGGTGATTATATACGATCCCGTAGGCCTTCAAGTGATCGTTCTGTGTTGAGTTCATGGGAATAAGAATGCTGCAATACCCTGCGATACTAAAGGCAATGATCAGAAAGAACAATGCGGTCTTTTTCAAGATCAACCTCCTGGCCGTAGATCAGCGGTATAGCATCTGCAGAGTGCCCGAACGGTATGCCCTCGAGGACGGGCAGAGAGATATTTCTCCTGAGCCATTCAACGGGCTCGGCTTCCTCTGGTTTGAGCGTATTTGTGAAATTCACAACAATAGCTTTGATATTGTTAAATATTCCGCATTTATGTAATTGAATGAGATCCCTTTCAAGAGCGTAGCTTCTTTCATCAACATCCTCAAGAAAAAGAACGGTGTCCTTATCAAATGCGGGCTGAAGCGGCGTACCCATTGAGTTTACCAATAATTTTAAACAGAATACCGCAACTCTGCCGTTTATCTTATTGGCGATACTGCCGTGATGTATAATTACACGAGTAGTGTCATTTTTGCTCTTTAATATAGTAATCGTCTGCTTCAAGCCGGTCTTCTGATATTCAAATGTATGCGGCATCGGCCCATAAATATAGTTATGTCCGGCTTGATAGGCAGAGTATCCTATCATTGAAAAATCAGAAAATCCGATCCAGGTCTTCTTTGCCGTCCCGTTGAAGATAAGATCGGAAATAATGCGGGACGCTCCGTAACCGCCGCGTACTGCCCAGATGATATCCGAGTCGGAATTCAAGGCCTTGTTGAATTCTCTAATGCGTCTTTCGTCAGACCCCGCGAGCATTCGCTCTTGTTTGAATATATCTTCATCGATCTCACAGTTAAAATCCGCGGAAAGCAGCTCACGCGCTCTCAGAAGTTCTTTCCTATCAGAATGCCATGAGGGCGCGATGAAGAAGACTTTTCTCATTCCCGATCCTTCTCCAGAGGATGTGAGTGTTTATACACTTCCTTTAGTTTTGCGGTGGAGAGATGTGTATATATCTGAGTTGTGGACAGTGATGCATGCCCCAGTAATTCCTGTACGATCTTGATATCCGCGCCCCCATTGAGGAGATGTGTCGCGAAACTGTGTCTTAAGGTATGCGGAGTCCGGCCATTCTTCTTTGCCAGCAGGTTGAGCCTCTTGTCAACGATCATTCTAATCCCCCTTGATGAAATGCCGCTTCCCCTGACATTGAGAAACACCGGAGAGTTGTCCATAAATGTGTAGCCTTTTTGTATCTTGAAATCGAAATATTTTTTAAGAGAGTTGATCGCGAATCCCCCCAGAGGAATTATTCGCTCTTTCGAACCCTTTCCGAATACCCGCACGATCTCGGAAAGGAAATCAAGGTTTCGATGCGATAATGTGCTCATTTCAGATATTCTCATTCCCGTAGAGTAAAAGAGTTCGAATATAGCCCTGTCCCGTGCGCCAAGGATATCAGAATCATCAATGGCCTCTATTATCTGAGCGATCTCAGAAACATTGAAGAACTTAGGAAGGCGCTTAGGCCTTTTGGGTGATAGTACACCGCTTACCGGATTGCGGAGTACACTGCCTTCTCTGATACGGAATCTGAAATAGCTTCGTAGTGTGGAAAGATGTCTCAGGATCGAGGTCTTTTTAAGGCCCTTGCGGACAAGATATGTTATATACGACCTTACCCAGTAATGAGTGGTTTCATCCAAGCCCTTTGCATTATATTTCTCGCCGATAAATGTGTAGAAATCCTGCAGATCCGCACTATACGCACGAATAGTATTTGGTGAATAATTCCTTTGGACGCTTAGGTATTCCTCAAAGTCCTTAACTGACTTTTCCATGTACATGCTTGTGAATATGCCGGGAGATCTGTTTGGCTGTAAACGGTTTCTCCAGATACACCAGCACCCCCAGATCGCTTGCCATATTTTTAAATTTAGCCGATTTATATATTCCGGATATCATGAAGACCTTTGTATGTTCAACGATCAGATTACTCTTTTGCAGCTGCTCGAGGAGTTTGAAGCCGTTCTTTCCGGGCATCAGGACATCCATAATGATGAGATCATAATCATGCATTTCGAGTAATTTCTCAACATTGAACGCGCTTTTTGCCATATCAACTGAAAAGCCCTCGTCAGAAAGGATTATTTTCAGAAGGATCCGCGTGTTCTTATCGTCTTCGATCACAAGCGCTTTCTTCCCTTCATAGGTTTTAGCGTGTGCTTTCTCGGCTTCCTTCTCGCCGTTGGAAGTCATCTCGCCAATGATCTTTTCCTCTCCGAAGATGGATACATATAGGTCCTCAACAAGGAGTCTGACCTCTTCTTTGAAGAAATAGAATTCCGGTTCGATCTCAGAGATCTTGAGATAATTATTGATCACCTTAGAATACTCTTTTTTGAATGAATAATATTCTGCTTGAAGGACAAGGAAATCGATATTATCATGGAAATCTTCAATCTTGGCAAGTCTTTTCAACTCTTTCGCTGCCTCTTTCCATTTCTTGAAAATGATCAAATACTGGAGGTGGAGAAGATCAATATGAGGATTTTTCGGGTCCAATTTCTTCAAAATGGTGTATTGATGGGAGAAACTGTACTTATCCTTTTTTCGTAGAAATATCTGAGCCAGCCTGAATCTGATGAGAAAGTTAGAATCGTCTAGCGCTAGCCCTCTGGTGAAATACTCCGATGCCTTATCGAATTTCTTCTGAATAAGATAAATTGAGCCGATCTTTTCAAGATATTCAACATTCTCGGGTTCTTCCCTCAACATCTCCATAATAGAGCTTATGGTTTTTGATATCTGAGTTTCCGTTGATTCCATTGATTGATCAAGAGAGGTCTTTGTCATGTTATTTGACAGATTGACCGTATATTTTTCAAGAAGGAATTCCCCTAATTTATTTGAAATGTCTATCAAATTGGGAAGATATTTCTCGATGTCCTTGGCAACTTCCAAACCGGTATTGTAACGGAAATCGGGCTCCTTTTCCAGGCACTTCATAACGATGTTTGAAACATTGACAGGAATATCAGGATTAACTTTATACGGGGGAGTTGGCGCGTCGTTTCGAATACTCTTTATTATTTCCAGTCCGTTCTTTCCGGTGAAGGGCGGCCTGCCGGTGAGCATTTGATAAAATACTATTCCCAGAGAAAAGAGATCAGAGCGTTTGTCAAGAACATCGCCCTTTGTTTGTTCGGGCGACATGAATGGATATTTCCCCGCGAGGACCTTTTCTTCTTTAATACCGTCCTTTGCCACCTTGGCAATTCCGAAGTCCGCGACCTTGACCTCGCCGGAGAAGGTAACCATTATATTCTGCGGAGATATATCACGGTGAACGATCTCAAGGGGCCTTCCGTAATGGTCCTTGGCGCCATGGGCGAAATCCAGTCCCAGCGCGCTTTTATAGGCGATATATGCGGATTTTTTCCATGAGATTTTTCTGAAGCCGATCAATTTGTCGATCTCGCGAAGATTCTTTCCGTGGATATATTCCATAACGATGTAAAGCACGCCCTCCTCTTCGCCCAATTCGAATATCTGGACAATATTAGGGTGAACCAAACGGGCTGACAATTCGGCCTCTTTGACGAACATATCCTTTAGTTTTGTATCCTTGGAGATATCTTCTTTGATGACCTTTATAGCGAAGATCTTGGAAAATCCTCGAGCGCCGAGTTTTTTTGCTTTAAAGACATCCGCCATACCGCCGGAGGCGATTTTTTCGATTATTTCATAGTCTTTTACTTTTCCACGCATAAATTAATAAAAATCCTTCAATTGCCATTATAATTATACTACTTACAGGAATTATTTTCAAACCTACATATTTGTAAATGGTGATAAATATCACATTATTTATAAGATTCAATGAGATGAGTAATATCAAAGAACGTATAGCGCCGAATTTTCCTCTCAGAACATGGTGAATGTGTTTCAGGTCCCCCTGCATCGGGTTTTTCTTTTGAATGGATCTGCGTATTAGCGCGAAGGCAGTATCGAAGAAGGGATAAAAACATATCATGATAAAAATGGGAAGAAGATAGAAGTCCGACACACCGGTAAATGCCGCTCTGAAGAAGTGAAAGAAGATCAATCCCAGAAAGTGTGAACCCGTATCTCCGAGGTATATCTTGGCTTTGGGAAAGTTTACCAATGTAAGAAGCAGCATGGTCGAAAAAAGAAATAGAAGGGAAGGATCTCTGTAAAAGAAGAATACGCAAGAGATCGAAATGAATGTAAGAGATAGAAGGAGGCCGTCAATACCGTCGGAAAGATTAAAAGCATTGAAAATGAAAACAAGGAGAAAGAGCTGAAAAATAGTTGTTGAAGGGAAAAGGAGAAAGTAGAGTCCAGCCGCGGATATCTGTAGTATCAGTTTAAATATTGCCGATAGATCAAAGATATCATCCAGGATTCCGATGAGAAGGACGAAAGCACCGATGAGCCCGAATTTTATGTCCCCGCTGGTATAAGAAATGAAGGCAAGCGGTATCAGAAATACCAACCCCAGCATTCCTGGAGGTTCACCTTCCTTTGCGGGGAGAGATCCGCTTATCCGAAGAAGAAGGTAAATGCCGAGTAAGGAAACCCCGAGATTAAGGTATAGCGAATGAGTTATACAAACCTCTTAAAATATTCTATGGCTTCCTGAAGTCCTTGTTCGATCGCGATCTCCGGCTCCCATTTCAATATTTTTATCGCCTTTGAAATATCCGGCTGTCTTATCTTCGGGTCATCTACAGGGAGTTCCTTATATTCGAATCCCGCGGTATTTTTGGTTAGCGAGTTAACGATCTCCCCGAATTCCTTTATCGTCATTTCATGAGGATTGCCAAGATTGATCGGGCCCGGATCATTTGAATTCATCATTGCGATGAGCCCGCGAACAAGATCGGAAACATAGCAGAATGATCTAGTCTGTTCTCCATCTCCGAATACGGGCAGCGGTTCGTTTTTCAAGGCGCCTATGCAGAAGGCGGGAACTACTCTCCCATCATAGGGCCGCATATTAGGGCCGTAAGTATTGAAGATCCTAACGATATGTGTATTAACGCCATGAAATCTGCGGTACGCTTCCACCATTGATTCCGCATAGCGCTTTGCTTCATCATAAACACCTCTCGGGCCGATCGGGTTCACATTTCCCCAGTAATCCTCTTTTTGAGGATGAACAAGCGGATCTCCGTAAACTTCGGAGGTTGAAGCCATCAAAAGAGCGGCATTGTGTCTCATTGCCATTCCCAGGGCGGTATATGTGCCCAATGCTCCGACCTTAAGCGTTTGAATGGGAAGCTTCAGGTAATCGATGGGCGAGGCAGGGGACGCAAGGTGATAGATCTGATCGATCGTATCCGAAAGAAAGATGGGTTTTGAAACATCGTGTTGAATGAAATTGAAATTTTTTCTGGGTAGCAAAAGGCGAATGTTCTCAATATTACCGGTGATCAGATTATCGATCACAATTACATCATGCCCCTGATCAAGCAATGTCCGGGACAGATGGGAGCCGATAAATCCGGCCCCCCCCGTAATAATTATTCTCATATACCCATTCCGATATATGTCAGCCCGTTCTCGTCCATATCATCTCTTGAGTACATATTTCTACCGTCAATGATCAGCGGAGTTTTCAAGCGTTTCTTGATCTCGCTCAGATTAACCTGTCTGAATTCCTTCCAATCGGTAATAATCAGCAGCGCGTCCGCGTCGTTGAGTGTATCGTAAGCATCCTTTACATAATTTACGCTCTCAGGGAGAAGTACCGCGGCATTCTCCTGCGCTATGGGATCATAAGCAAACACCTCCGCGCCGTCATTCAAAAGCCAGGGTATTATGTCCAATGCGGGTGATTCACGCACATCATCGGTATTATCCTTGAAGGCGAGACCCCATACGGCTATCTTCTTTCCCTTTAGGTCTCCGAGCTCTTTCTTGACCTTGGCATAGTAAACCTTTCTTTGCTCGTGATTGACCTCGACGACTTTCTTGAGTATCTTGAATTCATAATTGAGTTTATCGGCAATATCAATTAGCGCGAGCGTATCCTTGGGGAAACATGAACCGCCGTAGCCTATTCCGGCGTTTAAAAATTTGCCGCCGATCCTGGTGTCAAGTCCCATTCCGTATGCCACCTCGCGAACATTGGCGCCGACCTTGTCGCAAATATTGGAGATCTCATTGATAAAAGAGATCTTGGTGGCCAAAAATCCATTGGACGCGTATTTTATCAGCTCCGCCGAAAGGATATTAGTTTTTATGATCTTATCTGTGAGAGGGCCGTACAGCTTTGCGATGACCTCGACCGCTTCTTTCTTGTCAGAGCCCACTACCACCCTTTCAGGATACATGAAATCGTTTACAGCACTTCCTTCCTTGAGAAATTCAGGATTTGACACAACAGCGAAAAGATCCTCAGAAATATTTTCCTCAATAAGCAATTGTTTTACATAATTCCCTGTCCCTACAGGAACGGTTGACTTATTTACTATGATCACTTTATGATCGATAGCCGGGGCAAAGTGTTTGATCGCGCTCACGAGGTAGCTCAGGTCCGCTGACCCGTCATCGGCCTGAGGTGTTCCTACCGCTATGTAGATTATTGAGCTTTCCTTTACTGCTTCTTTGGAATCTTCGGTGAAGGTCAATCGGCCTTCTTTGATATTCTTCTTCAGAAGCTCTGTCAAGCCTGGTTCATATATAGGGGATTCCCCATTTCTCAATTTCTTGAGTTTTTCAACATCAACATCGACTCCAACAACATGATTTCCCAATTCAGCGAAACATGTAGCCGTGATCAGGCCGACATAGCCTGTACCAATGACCGTTATCTTCATACATTCCTCCAAAATATTTTAACCCTTAATATGCCCCCTTGGAGCTGAGTATTGCGGGTATTGTTTTCAAAATTATTTTAATATCAAGCCACATTGACCAATGTTCAACATAAAAGATGTCTAATTTTACCATATCGTCAAAGCTTAATTCGCTTCTTCCGGAAACCTGCCATAATCCGGTGATGCCTTGCTTAACACTAAGGCGTTCATTATGCCAGGGCAGGTATTCCTCTACTTCCGATGGTACCGGAGGCCTGGGTCCGACGATAGACATCTCACCCTTGAAGACATTTAGAAATTGCGGTATTTCGTCGATAGAGAACTTCCGTATAAATTTCCCGACTATGGTTATTCTGGGATCATTCTTTATCTTGAAAGTAGGCCCGTCCGTCTGTTCATTGAGATGCTTAAGATCTTCCTTGATCTTTTCCGCATCCGCTACCATGGAACGGAATTTCCAGCATTTGAAGATCCGTCCGTTCTTCGTTACTCGGAGTTGCGAGAAAAGAACGGGTCCCTTTGAGTTGATCTTAATAGCGATAGCAAGTAAGAGAAAGAACGGTGAACCGATGAGAAGGAAAAGAGAAGAAAATGTGATATCCATCACCCTCTTTATAGCGAGATTCAAACCCTGTATCGGGGAAGGGCTTATCGTCAGGGTGGGAACGCCGTATATTTCAGTGACAGAGATCTTAGACGCCAACAATTCAAATAAAGACGAAGCGATTATTACATGAGTGCCATGCTTCATCGCGGTATGGATGATATCGATCTTGTCCACATCATTAATGCGGTCATCCGCGATCATTAATTCAGATATCCCATACTGTTTAATAAGCCTTGAGAGATCCTTCAATCCGCCCAGCGTTTTCTTTCGTTTTTTCCCGTCCAATGAGATATATCCAATGAAGTGCATTCCATGAGAAGGGTAATTCCGTAATTTGCTTTCAATGTCTTTTCCGGTTTCAGTGAAACCGATTATCGCGATATTCCTTACTCCGAATCCCTTGGAATAAAGAAATATCTCAAATCGGCTGAAAAAGAAATGGAAGAAGAAAATGGAGATGAAAGTGAATGTGAACCATAACAATAGAACTGTTCTTGAAAAAAGAAAGCCCTTTGAAAAGAAGATAAAAAATATGGTGATCAAGAAAGCGACACCGATTCCGTTAAAGACATACTTGAGTTCGTCCAGGGAGAAAAAAGCTCTGCGGTGCCTGTAAACTCCAGTTATCAGAAAGGAGAAGAGTTTAATGAAAAGCACTATGAAGAAGAGTTCAAAATACTCCATGAAATTGAGTTCCGAACTATTCAGGATCTCATTATGTCGAAGTAGATATGAAAGGTGATAGGCGAAATAGACAATGAAGCCATCCAGAAGGATCTTGATACCGGTCAATAAGTGTCTCTGGAAGATCTTTCTTTTCATTCTATCGTTTTTTCAAGGTCACAGTGAATAGCAATCTCCTCTCCGGGCGAAACATTGATCTCCCGGGTGCATGGCAAGAATCCGTTTTTGTGAATAACGATCTTGTGATAGCCCGCTTTCAATGGCATGGCCTGTTGAGGTGTAGTCATCATTTGAACATCATCGACATAAATATCCGCTTGAGGGGGATAAGAGGTGATGAATGCGTGAGCATAGATCTTGGAAAAATTATATGTAATGGTTTGGGACTTGTCAAGATTATATGAAACCTGCTGCTGAACATCATTGTCCGGGTAGAGGAAAGTAAAGTCATACTTACCCGCCTGCATTCGCTTGGTAAAACTTGATTCCTTATTACAGATACCGATCTGTTTGCCCTTTGCACTTACGATCCCCCACGGAACTATCCTGAATGTGACATTAATGAACTTGGGTTCCAGAGCTATTGTATAGGTTTTCGAATCACCTGAGAATGTGATGATCTTCTCTATTCCTTCATATCCCGATT
The DNA here is from genome assembly GCA_023144005.1 of bacterium. Taxonomy (GTDB): domain Bacteria; phylum AUK180; class AUK180; order AUK180; family AUK180; genus JAGLWT01. The sequence goes on along the minus strand of JAGLGN010000019.1, from coordinate 11,371 downwards.
TTTTAAGCTTGATCGTATGGCTCGCGGTCTCTTTATCCGGATTATACGAATATATATAGGGGGATTCCTGAGAAAGAAGCTGATCATTGATGTACAGCATTGCGTCCTTGGGGTCGAATTTGAAAGTGATCGTAGAGGTCTTATCCTCCAAATTGATCGAATGAGGAATGGTATTGGTGTTCCTTACGAATATTTTCTTTGTGATATTCTGATACCCGCTTGTGGAAAAAACCAGATTATAGTCAATATAGGACATGATATCTATTGAGTAAATACCCGTGGACTCCTCATGTGTAGCTATGATAGTATCGTTTCCTGCCATATTGACAAGCAGCGGAGCGGGGTTTGAGCGGAAGATGTATTTCACGGGCAAACTGGGGGAGGAGACATCGATCTCCCGATATTTGTAATATGGCGCCAGATTAATATCAGGGAGAAAGCCCGGGCGGTACTTAAGTGTATGCTTTACCGGTGCTTTGAAAGGGAAAGCGTCAACAAAATCCCTGTAGTATGAAACAAAGAAGATGTCAAAAAGCAATAGGGGAATGAAGAGCATAAGAAGAATGTTCAGGAACAGTGCTCCAAAACCGATCCGCTTTTTTTCTTTCGACTTCTGTTTTTTCGCCGCTGTTTTCCTGGGCTTTGTTCTCCTTCTCGAACTGCCTACTACCCTGCCGGTTTCTATATCATCATTACTTTTTTCTGCTAAGTAGGGGATCTTTTGGATCTTTCGGGATAGAGAGGCTAATTCGTCAAATTCTTCCTTGATGTCTTTTTCGAACATCTTGTGCATAAGGTTCGCGACATTCAAGTCCTTAACGGGTATCCTGTTCTCGAAAATGAAGTCCTCAAGATCCTTCTGGAACTCGGCTGCGGTCTGGTATCTTTCATCAGCCGAATATGCCAATGCTTTATTTAAAATGTTATTAAGCTGCGGGTTGATCCCGGGAACGATCTTATCAACAGCTATGAAATTCCCATTTCTTACCTTCTCAAGAATATCAACGGAATTTTTTCCTGAGAAGCACTTTTTCAATGTGATCATCTCATATAGAATAATGCCCATGGAGTATAGGTCGGAACGACGGTCAAGTTTTCTTCCGAAGGCCTGCTCCGGAGACATATAGGAAACCTTTCCCTTCAAGACACCGGTTCGCGTTTCTTCTACATTATCAGCGGCTTTCGCGATCCCGAAATCGGTAACCTTCACTGACCCTTCATAAGAGACCATAATATTCTGGGGAGAAATATCCCTATGGATGATATTCAGAGGATTTCCGTTAATATCCTTTAAGTTGTGCGCGAAATCCAGGCCCATCAGCATTTCGGAGGTTATTTTTAATGCGATAGGGTACAGATCTTCCTTCTGTCCGGCTGCAACCCGCAGGATATCCCGAATATTCTTGCCTTTGGCATATTCCATCACTATAAAAAAGTGCTCTTCCTCTCCAAGGAGGTCAAAGATCTTTACAATATTCGGATGATCCAATTTGGATGACAGCTTCGCTTCCTGAACGAACATTGAGAAAAACGATTCATTCTCTCTCAAATGGTCATGGAGTTCTTTAATGGCGTAGAATTTCTCAAAACCGTGTGCACCTTTCTTGCGGGCTAAATACACCCTCGCCATTCCACCGGTCGCCAATTTTTTCAAGAATACATAGTCCTTGAAAATAATGAAATTTTCCCATCTGCGTAACATTATACTACCCTCACTACGACGATGGTAATATTGTCTAATCCACCCTTCTTCAATGCTTCGTTAAGCAGGATATTGGCTATCTCCTGGGGATCTTCGAAACGATTCAGAAGTTTCTGTAATGTCCTGTCCGGCACCATATCGGAAAGTCCATCGGAGCATATCACGAAAAGGTCACCCTTTGAAATATCCATTTGTGAATATTCGGGAAATATTATATCCTGACCGCCCATGGCGCGCATTATTACATTTTTCCATTTATGGGTTCTCGCCTCATGCGTTGATAATCTATTGAAGCGCAGCTGCTCATTCACCCAGGAATGATCATATGAGATCTGAAACAATTTGCCCTCTCTGAGAAGATAATTGCGGGAATCTCCCACATGAAATGAAAGTACGGTATTCGGAAAGAATAAGAGGCCGACTACAGTTGTCCCCATGTCGTTGTAGGTTTTGGATTTCGCGGATTTGTCACGGATCTTCTGGTTCACATCGCTAAGGATACGGTCAAAAACTTCCATATTCTCATTGGGGATATCTTCCCCGAAAAGTGCGTGGTTCTTATTGATCTTTTCCTTCAGAACATCAACAGCAAGATTACTGGCGACCTCGCCGCCGTAATGTCCGCCCATTCCATCCGCGACGGCAAAGAAATGTTTCTTCGGCAGCACAAGAAGGCTGTCTTCATTGATCTCTCTTTTCTTTCCCCGATCCGTTACTACGCCGTACTTTAATTTGTATTTCATATTATTCCTTGATCTGGAAACTCACCTCTATTCTACGGTTCCTTGCTCTTCCTTCTTTTGTGGTATTATCCGCAATAGGATTAGTTTCCCCGTATCCCGTGGCAGTTACTCTGGCAGGGTCGATACCGTTCTTGACCAAGAACAGCCGGACCTCATCCGCTCTGAGTTGTGAATATTTGAGATTGATCGCATCGGAGCCGGATGAATCGGTGTAAGAATAGATCTTTATCTTTCCCTTTGTCTTGTGAAGCCCGTTCAGAAGAGTGTAAAGGTCTGATTTCCCGCTTTCGGGTATCTGAGTGCTTCCGGACGCGAATCGGATATTGAGCACGACCTTGACCTGTTTCGAGTCAACATCGGAATAGTTCAAGGATTTGATCTCATTTACCACACTTTCTTTTTCCACCTGCGTTTCTTCAAGTATTTCTTCCTTCGGGACGATCGTTTCCTCTCCGATTATTTCCTCTTCAACAATGTCTTCAACCTTCTTGACTTCCTTTTTGACCGGTGTCGTGACGGGTTTTGAGAGATTCTTTAATTCGTTCTGTGCCTCTTTTTTGATCCTCAATTCTTCGGCTTTTTGTTTCTCAGCGGCAAGTCTCTTTTCTTCTTCAAGTTTTTTGAGCCGTCCTGCTTCTTCGTCGTTCTTCTTTTTCTCCTCAAGCTTTCTCTTTTCCGCTTCCAATTGTTCCTGTTTTATTCTGGCCTGTATCTTAGCTTCCGCTTCCGGGTCCGGTTTTTCCTTCTTTACTTCTTTCTTTTCTGTTTTGTCCTCGGTCAGGTTTCCCGGCTGCTTTCTGTCTTTCTTCTTTTCCTTCTTTGCCCCGAAATCCTTTCGCAGGGCTTCTTCCTTTGTCTGAGGCCTTCGCATACCGGAGAAGGACAGAGAGAATATCTGTCTGGAATCCCTGATCTGTCCGGGGAATTTCCCGAGTTCTATCGAATAGAAAGAATATGAAAGATGAAATACCCAGAGATCGATATTCACACCGGCGGTGGGATATCCGCCGTTCAGCCCCAGATATAAATTGAATACCTTCATTATCCGAGTTCCGAATCCAAGCTTGATATGATTAAGGAAATAATCATGAGGTGCCAAAATGTCGTTGAATGCCAGAGAAATAAAATTATTGTCGATGATCTTTGTCATTCCCTTGATCTTCGGGAAGTATGTGATCCCGATGCTGAGATCAGGTTTTACAAAGGTCGCGGCGGTGTCGATCGTGATCGCGGCGGTGTTTTCGTCATCCATCTTTTCCGCTGTCCAGGTGAATCTCATACCGCCGATATTTCTCAGGGCCGCTCCCACTGTTATCAGATCATTTATTTCCACCGCCGTACCGGCATCAACGCCGAAGCCGTTTCCCGAGTATCTGACGGGAACATAGTCCAATACGGCCGCCGCGAGTTCTTTTGCCAACTCCACCTTTTCCCTGTGAATATACTTGAAAGTTGCGCCGTACCGGAAAAGGAGCTTTCCGATCTTCAATTTACCCGCGATCCCCAGAGGTATAAGGATGTCGCCCATGGCAAGTGCGGAGATAGAGGAGGAAATAGGCGGCATCACGCCGCGCTGTATGTCTGTTGCCAGATTCAATGTCATATTCAGGCCGAAGAGGGTCTGTAATCCCCATCGGTCGGGTTTTGTTATCATCAGAAAATTCAGCGGCACCTGTATCTGTATCAGAGGGTCCTTGCTGAGAAGTTCTTCGAGCTCTTCCCATTCAAGGTCCGTCATCGGGTCAAAATCTTCTCCCTCAAACCGGTCTTTATTTTCTAAATAGAAATCGTATAGGTCCCATGCTTCCTCATTGTATGACAACGCCGGGGAGAATACTGAGAAACCTCCGGAGTTGAAGTATGTGATATTCGCGGGATTGTAATAATATGATCCGAAAGAATAACCGTAAGTGACAGCGGCTTCACCGATACTTTTTGAAAAGATATCCAATGAAGGCATATCCGCTTCAGCAAAAAAAAGCGGCGCGGCAAGAAGCAGGACGATAATAAGTACGCGTCTCATATAACGCCCCCAGAGTCCTCATCAATGATGCCATCACTGTCATTATCCCTTCCGTCTATGTCTTCCTCGTCTATACCCCAGTCTCCTCCTTCCCATTCTCCTCCCGTGGATGTGAACCATCCCGCGCTAAGAGGAAAGGTGAGGGCGTTTACCCTGTCCCAAGTCCAGGGTGTGTCCGTCGCATCGTCGATGAACCCGTCTCCGTCCGTATCCGTCCATACCATGGTGTCGGCAACGACATCCTCATTTACATCCAGCCAATCATCATCATTGTCCTTTTCGTCCTTATAGCGGTAGAAAGCTATACGCCGGGAAACGGAATTGGCGATAGAGTTGATCTCATTGAGCATCTCCGGATCTTCGTCATTCATCTCCAATGCCTCAACGGCATAATTGATAGCGGTGGTTGATTTGTGTATATAATAAGTGACATCGTCAATGCGGGCGTTGAGATTGTTTACGATGGTGCTCTTTTCACCCGCGGTCAATCCTCCGGTGGCAAAGAGTTCAAAACCGTAAACATTCATGTCCTTTCCCAGATAGAGAACCTCATGGGATTCCATGAAATTTCCATTGCCGTCCATGTCATAGATCTGAAGTGCTCCCAAAAGTAATGAAGTAAAAGCTATATTAAGATTTGTTTCGCCATCTCTTGGGGAGAGATCACAGCTTCCGTTGAGTATGGGGTTGAGGTCGGTGTCCACGGTGAAGGCTCCGTCTCTGTAAAGAGCGCATCTATTTCTTGGAAACAGACTTTCCGTATCAGCAACGGTCTCATCGGAAAGATCGAGATCCTTGTAGAGGTCCAGGATGTTGATCTCCTTAAGCGCGATGTATGCCGCGGCATGTCCGAGTCTCGCCGCTCCGGAATGGGGGTAGTCTTCCATAGCCTTGCCGTAATATTCTTCGGCCTTCTCAAAATCCAAATTCTCCATCGCGGCCTTTCCGTCCCATAAAAGTGAATCCAGAGAGGTATCTGAATCGGCATTATGAAATGGAGAAAATAAATTTGTCTTACATCCGGCAAATAATACAAAGGCGATCAGCCCTGTTAAGATCAGCATCTTTCTTATTTTCATTGTTCTCCTCTTTCCCATTTTAGTATCGGGTTCCTCGCTGCTTGTGTTTCATCCAGTCTCCTCACGGGTGTTTTGGTGGGAGCATTTTTCAGAAGCTCCGGTGAATCATTACACTCTCCGGCGATCTTTGTCATTACTTGAATGAAACGGTCCAGCGATCTTTTACTTTCTGTCTCGGTCGGTTCCACCATGATCGCCTCTTTCACGGTTAATGGGAAATAGACGGTAGGGGCGTGCAGGCCGTAGTCCAGAAGTCTCTTAGCTATATCAAGGGTTCTTATCCCTTTGTCTTTTTGAAAGGAGTTATCGAACACGCATTCGTGTTTGCAGAGCCCCTTGAAATGGAGATGATAATGCTTCTCCAATGATACTTTGACATAATTGGCGTTCAGAACCGCTATATCCGTGGCATCTTTGAGCCCCTCCACTCCGAGGGCCATCATATAAACGAGGGCTTTCAGGATGACGCCGATATTGCCGTATCCTTCTGTCATCCTTCCTACGGAACGGGGAATATTACCCTCCATATGGAATGTGCCGCTCTGATCCTTCCCGATCACGGGTACGGGTAAATACTCCGTCAGCTCACCGCTGACACAGATAGGTCCCGCTCCGGGCCCTCCCATGCCGTGGGGTGTGGAAAAGGTCTTATGAAGATTGAAGTGCATGATGTCCACCCCGATCTCGCCTGGTTTGACATGACATAGCATCGCGTTCATATTGGCTCCGTCCATATAGACCAGGCCGCCTCTTTCATGTACGATCTGCGCGACTTTCTTGAAATTGGAGTCAAATATACCCAGCGTATTGGGCTGTGTCATCATGATACCAGCGACCGATTCGTCCATTGCTTCTCTGAGCGCTTTCAGATCGATGTCTCCATTCTCGTCGGAGGGGATCTCCACGGGTTGGAAGCCCGCCATGATGGCCGATGCGGGGTTTGTGCCGTGTGCGGAATCAGGGATAAGCATCTTGGTCCTTATTTCATTTCGATCATTGAAATACTTCGCGAATATAAAATTCCCCGCCAATTCACCGTGAGCTCCGGCGGCCGGCAGAAGAGAAACTCCGGGAAGGCCGGATATCTCCTTAAGATACTCGCCGCCTGTATAAAGAAGTTCCAGCATTCCCTGGACAGTTGTCTCGGGAAGCATCGGATGGAGAGAGACGAATCCTCTGAAGGATGCGATCTCCTCATTTATTTTGGGATTGTATTTCATCGTACATGAACCCAATGGGTAGAAATTGGCGTCGATCGAGAAATTCAGCTTGGAAAGATTGGTGTAATGACGAACTATATCCAATTCACCAACCTGAGGCAGATCCGCCTTTTCGGATGCAAGAAATTTTTCTTCGATCAAGGGTGCCTCATTGAATTCTTCATGACCCAGGAAGATATTCTCTACACCGCGGGAGGACATTTCAAAGATCAGCTCTCTGGTCTTATCCATTGCCGTCTCCTTTGAGAAATTCTACAAGTGTGTCGATCTCTTCCTTGGTTCTTTTCTCGGTTATCGCCGTCATCAGTCCATTTTCACGCATCAATCCCTCAAGCGGAATTCCGGGAGCCAATCCTGCATCAATGCCCTTTGATAATATCGCCGCGGGATCGGGTACATCAAATACTATTTCATTGAATATCCTTTTCTTCCTGAATTTGATCTTTATACCGGCTTCTTGCGCTTTTTTGACTGTATATGCTGTCAATTGCATGATCCTTTGTCCCAGTTTATAAAAGCCTTCCCTGCCCACAAAGGACATATAGATACTTGCCAGAAGGGTGTTCAGGCTTTGATTTGAACATATATTTGATGTCGCTCTTTCTCTTTTTATATGTTGTTCACGGGTCTGAAGGGTCATGACGAATCCTCTTTTCCCTTCCAGATCCACGGTTTCCGAGACCAATCTTCCGGGTAGCTGTCTGATATATTCTTTCTTGACCGAGAAGATGCCGAAAGTGGGTCCGGAGAAGTAAATGGGGTTTCCCATACTTTGTCCATTTCCTGTAACGATCTCAAATCCCAATTCTCCCGGAGTTTTCAGAACCGATGAGACCATGGGGTAGAAGGCGGCTATGGGTATCGCCCCCTGAGCTTTGATGAGCTCTGTCATTTCTTCCATATCCTCGATCTGTCCATAGAAATTCGGATAGGAGAGTCCGACTCCGGCTGTATTTTCGTCCAATTGTTCTTTGAGAGCGGCGATGTCGGTATGGCCGTCGATCTCCGGTATCTCAACGATCTCGATATCTTCTTTGAATTGTAAATAGGTTTTCAATACAGCAATATACGCGGGATTGACGGTGGAAGAGTAGATGAATTTTTTCTTTTTCCCCCGAAACAGACGAAATGCCATAAGAAAGGCCTCCGCGAATCCGCTCGCTCCATCATACATTGACGCGTTTGTGACGGGCAGTCCGGTAAGCTCGGACATCATCGATTGAAATTCCCAGATAAGCTGAAGAGAACCCTGAGCCGCTTCGGGCTGATAGGGAGTATATGCGGTATAGAATTCACTGCGGGATGAGAGTGCTGAAGAGATCGAAGGGATGAAGTGATCGTAATATCCTCCTCCGAGAAAGCAGGTTAGATCATTGCCCGTGCCGTTCTTCTTCTCATATTCATGGAATTTTCTGCGCAATTCCATTTCCGTCATCCCATGGTTATTTATTGAACCGTAATTATCGGTCAACGATGCGGGAAGGTCATTGAAAAGCTCTTCTATGGAATTAACGCCTATGACCTTCAACATGGAAATTATATCGTCTTCTGATAATTGCGTGTACTTCATCTACCTCTCCGAAAAAGGATAATATTATAAAGTGGACAGGAAATCTTTATATGCCGCTTCGTCCATCAACTCATCAAGCTGTGTTTCATTGAGAACCTTCACCGTGACTATCCAGCCTTCATTCTCGGGATCGGTATTTATCAATTCCGGCTGATCCGCCAGGGCATCATTGAAGGCGACTATTTCAACATCCACGGGAGCCGCGAAATCTTCAGCCGCTTTGACGGATTCCAATGTTCCGATCCTCTCGCCCTTGTCGATGCTGTTTCCTTCCGCTTCCGCTTCTACATATACTATATCGCTCAAATGTTCCTGAGCGTAATTGCTTACACCTACATGATAAACATCACCTATTTCCTTGATCCACTCATGTGATTTTGTGAATTTCATGTTTCCTCCTCAATTCTTTTTGTATTGTTTCTTGTAAAACGGCGTTTTTACAATAACGGCCTTTTTATTTTTTCCTCTGATCGATATTTCGATCTGAGTGCCTCTTTTTCTATGTGACCGGGATACATACCCCAGGCCAAGATATTTTTCAAGAAATGGCGCGAAGGTCCCGCTGGTGACGATGCCTACTTCTTCATCTCCGGCGAAAATCGCATAGCCATGCCTTGGAATAGCGCGTTCTTCCATTTCAAATCCGACAAGGGTCCTCGCCGGTTTATTCTCTATCTCTCTCAGGGCTCGGTCTTTCCCTATAAAATCCTTGTTGATATCCATTGCCCACTTAAGCCCGGCCTCAACAGGGGATATAGCGTCATCAAGCTCATTGCCGTAAAGCATCAATTTCGCTTCAAGACGAAGGGTGTTTCTTGCGCCGAGTCCGATGGGCAGCAAAGCAGAGTCCTTACCCGCCTCCATGATGTCAAGCCACATCTTCTCCGCGGAAGCCGATGCCATATATATCTCAAATCCATCCTCGCCGGTATATCCGGTTCTGGATACGATAGCCGTTATTCCGTTATTAAATGTCAATTCGCGGAAATGAAAAAAGCCGATCTTTCCCAATTCAGAAGCTACCGTTTTCTGCAGTATTTTCTCCGCATTCGGGCCTTGAATGGCGATCTGGGCAAAATTCACAGATTCGTTCTCAACGGCAACATCATAATCGGCGCTCTTTTTCACAACCCAGTCAAAGTCCTTTTCAATATTTGAAGCATTGACAACAAGCATTATTTTACTTTCATTGAATTTATAAGCCAGGAGGTCATCGACAATGCCGCCTTTGTCATTGCACATGGGAGAATAACAGATATGATAGTTTTCAAGGGAGCTAACGGAATTGGTGATAAGCATGTCGACGAATTTGACGGCTTCAGGGCCGTGAATGATGAACTCTCCCATATGAGAAATATCAAAGAGACCGGCATTGGTCCTTACGGCAATATGCTCTTCCTTGATGGAAGAAAAACGGACAGGCATTTCCCAGCCCGCGAAGGGAACAATATGTCCTCCATTCCGTTTATGTATATCGTGAAGAGGCGTTCTCTTTAAATCCTCCATAAATACTCCTATTAAGAGAGATTTTCCATTAGTTCTTATATTATACATCTTATTGGGGAGAAATTCAAGTAATTATTAAGTTTGCAATTACGATAATTCTTTGCTTAAAGAAAGATATGTAGGGATAATGTATGTGCCGTTTCATAAATACGATGACCATCGGTCACGAGTGAACGAAGTACGAGGGGGAGAGGATTGTTCAAAAGTTGAAATGTTCCAAGTTCAAGATTGGCGCAGAGGAGAATAATCGTAGGGGCACGTTGCCGTGCCCTTCTGAGAGAGTGCGGATATTATTTTACAGTTGATTCTAACGGGGCAAAGAGTTTACACGCTTCGCTTCCTGTCAACTCTTTGCTTGGAACAGTACACTATGTTGGGGTGCGGCGTGAAACGATTGTAACAGTAGAATTAATGGGTTAAACGAAATATTGATTTTTCGGTCACGGATGTGGTTCCTTTTTTCTGCACCAACCTCTAACCTCTAGCACCTATCCTCTATTTATGAAAGTGTCATGTAACCTTTGTTCTCCCGCAATCGTTGTATTGGTAAAGCGGAGGTAGATATGAAAAAGACGCTTGTACTGTTTTTTGCTTTGTTACTGTTGGCTGCTGCACCCTTTGCGAAGGGAATGACCGGGAAAAGAACTGATGCTATGCCGGACCACGGAAGATTCGAGCCGGGCGAGAGGATACAAAAGTTTCTGGACCTCTCCGATAAGCAGGCCAAAGAGATGGAAAAACTCCAGATCGAGAAAAGGAAGAGATCTCAGAAAACCCGCATAGGCATTCAGAAATTGCGTTTGGAGATCAAGGAACTTCTTCTTGAAGACAAGATCGATTACGCGAAAATGCTCACATTGGAAGAGAAGATCAACGCCTTGAGATTACAGCAGGCCAAGGATCGTATCGCCCATTTGAAAAAGGTAGAAAAGATCCTGAACAAGGAGCAGTTCGATAAGTTCAAAATGCACCTTCAGAGAGAGAGAAAGAAGGGATCCCGCCGTGATCACCACTCCTCTGGAAAACGCAAAGAGGGCAAGGGTTCCGGCCACCGCAAGATGAACCGTTCTAATAGCTAGTGTTCTGATTCGTAAATACCATGACTATGGAAGGCGTAGTCTGAAATGTGAGGTGTAAAGTGGGACCCAGGATGAAATAAAACTGGATCCCACGGTCGCCAACTCCCTCTGGATGACACTTTCCACTTCTTTATTTTCTTTCCCGCATCCGCTCCACGGGAGCCCGGCAGCGCCGGGCGACCAACCAAAAAGAGTTTTGAACCGTCTAAGTGACATTGACATTTTTAACGGCAGGAATGAATCATAACAATAATGTTCAAATATCTTTTTCTATTTCTTTTCTCTGCTTCGTCTCTCACCCCCCTCGAGCACGGCGCAGCCGTGCGCCCAACCGAGAGTTCCGGAAGGAGTGAACGATCGTTAGAGCTTTTAGAGGCAGGAACGAATGTTCGAGGAAAAATGACATGCTGTTTGAGAGAGGAAATTTCCGAACGAGTTCATGCATTTTA